>CAZTJR010000001.1:0-44009 GCA_964613795.1 uncultured Alteromonadaceae bacterium
CTCGCCGGCCGCACCTCGCCGGCCGCACCTCGCCGGCCGCACCTCGCCGGCCGCAGCACCTATCCGGTCGACTCCCTGAGCGTTGACGCCGCGCCAAGGCCCGGCCTAGCCGCTACCGCCTCGCGGAAAAAATTCTGCATCAGAAACTGATACTGCAGCGGCCAGTCCTCCGTCGGTGAGCGGCGGAAATTACTGCGTACAAACTGGGTGATACGCCCTTCGGCCGCCGCCACCAGCAGATTTGCCGCCGCCGGAAGGGGCAGCACCGGACGCAGCGACTCGCGCAGTTCCGCTTCGCGCAGCACCTGTTTTATCTGGGTTTCAAAACGCTCGTACAGTTGCAGTACTCTCTGATGCAGGCGCTCCGTTTCTCCGGCCAGGGCATCCCCGTTCATGATGCGTGACATGCCGGGATTTCGCTCGGCAAAGCTGAGCAGCAGGATCAGCATGTTGCCGCAGCGTTCCGACGCCGTGTTTTCCTCGCGCAGAATAAGGGCGACGCGCTGGAACAGACTGTCCTCGATGAACTCGATCAGCCCCTCGAACATCTTGGCCTTGCTGGGAAAATGTCGGTATAGCGCAGCTTCCGAGACCCCTACGCGCGCCGCCAGCTTCGCCGTGGTGATTTTCTCACCGGGGCTGGACTCCAGCATCTCTGCCAGCGCCTCGAGGATGTCCTGGCGACGCTGGGATTTTTTCTGCACCATGAAAAAAGGCTCGTTTTGCGGAAGCTACATCGTAGCCACGGAGTGATGCTGCCGCAACTCGGCAGCCATGGGTAACCGGCGCTCAGGTGCCGCGTCGGGTGATCTTCGTGCCCAGCCCCTCGTCGGTGAAGATTTCCAGCAGCACGGCATGTGCTACCCGGCCGTCGACGATATGTGCGCTGCCAACACCCGATTTGACCGCGTCCAGAGCACAGCTGATCTTGGGAAGCATACCTCCGTGCACGGTCCCGTCTGCAATCAGCGCATCCACCTCGGCCGTGCTGAGGCCGGTCAGTACTTTCTGCTGGCTGTCCATCAGTCCGGCAACGTTGGTCAGCAGCATGAGCTTTTCCGCCTGCATCACCTGGGCAATCTTGCCCGCCACCAGGTCCGCGTTGATGTTATAGGTGTTGCCGGCGTCGTCGGAACCAATCGGTGCGATGACTGGAATGAAATTGCTGTCGAGAATGACGTTCAGCATTTCGGTGTCGATCTGGCGGACGTCGCCGACGTGTCCGATATCGATGATTTCCGGCGCCGACAGCTCCGGGCCCTGGCGGGTAATCTGCAGGCGTTCTGCGCGGATCAGGCCGCCGTCCTTGCCGGTAACCCCGATCGCCTTGCCGCCGGCGCGATTGATCGAGGTGACGATCTCCTTGTTGACGCGCCCGCCGAGCACCATCTCCACCACGTCCATCGTCTGCGCGTCGGTTACCCGCATGCCGTCCACAAACTGGCTGGGAATACTCAGCTGTTCCAGCAGCGCGCCAATCTGCGGCCCGCCACCGTGCACGACAACCGGGTTCATGCCAACCAGCTTCATCAGAACAATATCGCGGGCGAAACTTTCGTGAAGCAGCGGATCGACCATGGCATTACCGCCGAACTTGACCACAATGGTCTTGCCGGTGAAGCGCTGTATGTAGGGAAGTGCCTCGGTAAGAACCTTGGCGACGTTCATCGCGGCGTCGGGGGATAGTGACATGGCAGTGCGGCGCTCGGATGGCGCCTGGTTCTCCTAGAAAGTGATCTCGAGGTCCGGGTGGACAATGCCGAGCTGCTCGCGGAACACGCTAATGACGTCTTCCAGTGCGCGGTCATCGCTGCCCTCAAAGCGGGCTGTCAAGGCGGCGGATGTGTTGGAAGCGCGCAGCAGGCCCCAGCCGTGACTGAAGTCAACGCGAATCCCGTCCAGGTCGTTCACCCGGCCATCGGGGAAGCGCGCCTGTTCTCGGAATTGATCGACCATGGCAAATTTTTTCTCCTCATCCACCGGCAGTATAAATTCGGGGGTGCTGGAGGCGGAAGGCAGAGCGCTGACCAGCTCATCCAGCGTGCCGTCGCCGCTGCTTAGAATCTCTGCCAGCCGCCCGGCTGCATACATGCCATCGTCGAACCCGAACCAGCGGTCTGCAAAAAACAGGTGGCCCGAGAATTCGCCGCCGAGAATGGCGTCGGTTTCGACCATCTTCTGCTTCATCAGCGCGTGTCCGGTTTTCCACAGGACGCCGCGGCCACCGAGGCGGGTGATGAGCTGTCCCAGGTTGTTGCTGCACTTCACGTCGTACACCACGTCTGCCCCCGGGTTGCGCGCTACTACATCCTGTGCAAACAGCATCAGCAGTGAATCGGCGCGGACGATGCGACCCGTGCCGGTCACGGCGGCCACGCGATCGCCATCGCCATCGAAGGCAATGCCGAAATCGGCGGATTCGCGGGTGACGGCGGCGGCGAGGTCGTGCAGATTACTTTCGTTGCCGGTGTCTGGCGGGTGATTGGGGAAGCGGCCATCCACCTCGCAGTAGAGCGGTACAACTTCGCAGCCCAGTTCCTCAAACAGCATCGGTGCGATGTGGCCGGTTGCCCCATTGCCGGCGTCGATAACGATCTTGAGCGGCATGGCGATGGCGATGTCGCCAATCACCTCGTCAAGGTAATCGGGGATGATGTCCTGCTGAATCATGTGGCCATTGCCGCGGCTGAACTTGCCTGACAGGGCCAGGCGGCGGATTTTTTCGATGCTGCCTTCTGCCAGCGTCTGCTTCTGCAGGACGATTTTCAGGCCGTTGTAGTCTGCCGGGTTGTGGCTGCCGGTGACCATGACGCCGGATCGGGTGCTTGTGTGGTGCGTGGCGAAATACATCAGGGGCGTCGGCACCAGGCCAATATCGATGACATCCCGACCGGACTGCAGCAGCGCCTTTTCCAGCGCCGCCTTGATGCGTCCGCTGCTTGCCCGGCCATCGTAGCCCAGTACCAGGGTCTGCTCGTCCATGCTGCCGGCGAGGGTTCCTATGGCGGCACCGATCCGGTAGACCGTTTCGTCATCCAGCTCCTGCTCGGCCAGCCCGCGGATGTCGTAGGCCCGGAAAATATGCTCGGGGAGCGATGTTGTCGGGCCGCTGACGCTGGTGAGTGCCGGGGCGCTGAGTGGGGTATCGTCGGCGGTGATGGCGGGCGCAACGCGGGGGACGCCGCCGGCGTCCAGCCGTGCCCGTCGCAGCGTCAGCTTACGCAGCTCGCGCGCCAGCGGCAGCAGCTCCGGCGCGCGCAGCCGAAAGGGCTTGCGGTGCTCGGCGGCTGACAGGGTGCGTGCAACTTCTGCTCTGAGAAAGGTGGGATAGCGCAGCATGACCAGCAGCAGGCCTGCAATACCGGCGAGTCCCAGCAATCCCAGGCTGGTGAGCGGGGCGCTGACGCTGTTGCGCAGATCCTCCAGCAGCGAGTTGGAAGGTGTGAACAGTAACGTCCACGAGGTGTCCGCGATCGTTGCGCGCGCGGTATCGGGCTCTGCCGTGGGGCTGCCGGCAATGACCGAGCTGCTATTGCTGCGCGCGCCGACGTAGCGCTGTTCGATTGCCAGCTCGCCCTGCCTGTCGTCTCCGATGGCGAGCGCGGCGTCGAAAAATGCCTGTGACAGGGTTAACAGAAGCACCGCCTGACGGCCGGCATCTGCGCCGCGGGTTTCGGCGCCGGGAACGGCGATGGAGATCAGCCACTGATCGTCGATCTGATACGCCTCGGGCCCCGCTCGCTGACCGTTGCTCGCGCGCCGCACCAGGTCGATTTCGATATGATTGCGCAGGCCCAGCCCGTTGCTTGAGCGCTCGGCGGTGCCCATATCAGACAGCGGCAGCAAGCGCAGGCTGACAGCCTCGGGGAAGGCGTCGCGCAGATAGACTTCGGCATTGGTGATCGCCTCTGTGGAGTCCGCCGCCAGGGCCTCACTCACCAGGGCACCCCGCGATGCGCTGGTCACCCGCTCACTCAGTGATGCAATACTGCCCGCGATGGCCTGCGCGCGTTGCTCCGCAAAGCCGTTGGTGACACGGGCCACAAGCTCGCGCTCCACCAGTGGCTGGCGCACCATCAGCAGGAATGCCACAACGCCCGCCAGGGTAACAGCCACCAGCGCAAGACTGTTGCGCGTCATTGTGTGCAGGCCATTGCCGTATGCAGTAATACCGGGGGCATCCCGCGCTGTCTGGTGCTTTTTTGCTTGTTTTTTCAGCATAGTGCCCTGCTTTCCGGCGCTGGTGGCCTGGTCCGCCAGTGTATTACGGTAGCGGGCTTTGTGGAACGGCCTCCTCCGGGCCCCTGTGGATATACAGGTCAGCGATGCCGGCGATAACGCCGCGGGCAATGGTCTTCTTTGACGCAAAATCGAGAACCCTGCTGCCGTCGGGCCAGATCAGGGTCACGGCATTGCTGTCACTATTGAAACCGATGTCGCCACGTGAAACGTCGTTGGCGACGATAAGGTCGAGGTTCTTGCGCTGCAGCTTGTCCCGCGCGTAATCGATTGGGTCGCCGGTTTCCGCGGCGAAGCCCACGGTGAACGGTCGTGGGTGGAGCGCTGCAATCGTTGCCACGATGTCCGGATTACGCACCAGCGCCAGTTCCATGCTGTCAGCGTGCCTCTTTTTTATCTTGGTGGTCGCGGCCTGAACCGGCCGGTAATCCGCCACCGCCGCGCAGGCAATAAAGATGTCGCAGTGTGCCGCCAACTCCTCGCTGGCGGCCAGCATGTCGCGGGCACTCTCGACGTTGCGACGGCTGACGTGGGCCGGGGTATCCAGCGTTACGGGGCCGCTGATCAACTGCGTGACGGCTCCGGCGTCGACCGCGGCTTCCGCCAGCGCGAAGCCCATTTTGCCGGAGCTGTGATTGCTCAGGTAGCGAACCGGGTCGAGTGCCTCCCGCGTCGGTCCGGCGGTAATGACCACGCGCAGGCCGGCGAGCGCACCGGAGGTGAATAGTGCAGCAGCGCGGCCGGCGATGACCGACGGCTCGCTCATGCGTCCCGGCCCGATATCGCCACAGGCCTGATCGCCGGCATCGGGCCCTACCAGCAGAATGCCCCGGGCGGTCAGGGTATCGGTATTGGAGGCCGTGGCAGGGTCCCGCCACATTTGCTGGTTCATGGCCGGTGCCAGCATCTTCGGCGCCGGAGTTGCCAGCGCCACGGTGCTCAGCAGATCATCTGCGCGGCCACTTGCCAGGCGCGCCATCAGGTCGGCCGTGGCCGGCGCAATCAGCAGCAGGTCGGCCCAGCGCGCGAGCTCGATATGCCCCATACCGCGCTCGGCCTGCTCATCCAGCAACTCCCTGTGTACGGGGTTTCCGGACAGCGCCTGCAGCGTCAGCGGTGTGATGAAGGCTTCCGCCCCGCGCGTCATGATTACGCGGACGTTGGCGCCCAGCGCCTGTAGATCCCGCACCAGCTGGGCAGATTTGTAGGCGGCGATGCCACCACACACGCCCAGCAGGACATTGCGATTGAAAAGATGTGCCATTTGCGCCTTCGGGCTGGGAGAATGGGGCGGTACCAAAACGCTGAAGATAGCATTCTGACAACGGTTTTCACACTGTCCCCGTAAAGGCTCAGGGAGGAGCTTATCATGGCGATCTGTGACTGGCCGCACGGCGAAGGGCCGCGGGATAAGCTCCTGCAGCGCGGCGCGGCAGCCCTTTCTGACGCCGAGTTGCTGGCCGTGCTGCTGCGCACCGGTCGTGCCGGCTGCTCTGCCCTGGATCTTGCGATGGCACTGCTGCAGCGTGCCGGTGATCTGGCCACGCTGCTGGCGATGGACGCCAATTCGCTGGCCGATGAACCGGGTGTTGGGCCCGGCAAGTACGCCATGCTGCAGGCCGCCATGGAGCTGGCCCGACGCTCGGTGGAGCAGCACCTCAAACAGGCGGATGTCATGTCCAGTCCCCGTCGCACGCGGCAGTTTCTGCAGCATCATCTGGCAGCGAGGGAGAGAGAAATTTTTTCCTGCCTGTTTCTCGACAGTCAGCACCGTCTGCTGCGTTGCGAGGACCTGTTTTTCGGCACGCTGGACGGCGCCGCCGTCTATCCGCGGGAAGTGGCTGTTCGCGCTCTGCAGTATCGCGCCGCCGCGGTCATTTTTGCGCACAACCATCCCTCCGGAATCGCCGAGCCCAGCGCGGCGGACCGGCGCATTACCGAGCGGCTGCAGGCGGGGCTGGGGCTTCTGGATATCCGCGTACTCGACCATATCATCATCGGTCGCGGGCAGGCCTATTCCTTCGCTGAGTCCGGTCTACTCTGAGCTGGGCGGGCCTCGTAGCCGACGCCCGGTTTGAGGCTCAGGCGAACAGTTGGGCAATCAGACATAAATAAGGAAGAGATGTCGGCGGGCCAGGCGGAGCGGCGATAAATGGCTTGCGCGGCCTCGGGTGTTCTGGTATAAAGTCGCGCTCCGCGCGGCGGGCACTCCCTTTACGGGCTGCCTGGCGTCCTGAAAAGGTGCAATCCGCCCAGAACAAACAGCGTCTTCCCGAATGGTCCGCTGCAGTGGAATATGGGGAGCCAGGGTACGGCCACAACCGGTGCGTCGTCCCTCCAAGGAGAGAGCAATGGCAAGAGTCTGTCAGGTTACCGGCAAGCGTCCGGTCACCGGTAACAATGTATCGCACGCGAAGAATCGCACGCGTCGTCGGTTTCTGCCCAATCTGCATCACCACCGTTTTTGGGTGGAGGCAGAGAAGCGCTTTGTTACCCTGCGTGTGTCGGGTAAGGGCATGCGCATCATCGACAAGAAAGGTATCGATCAGGTCCTGGGTGAACTGCGTGCCCGTGGCGAGAAATTCTAGCGCTAGCAGCGCCTGGAGAGCTAAAGCATGAGAGAAAAGATTCGCATGATTTCGTCCGCTGGAACAGGGCATTTCTATACTACGGACAAGAACAAGCGCACCACTCCGGACAAGCTGGAAATGAAAAAGTACGATCCGAAGGTGCGCAAGCACGTCATGTACAAGGAAGGCAAAATCAAGTAAGTCGCCGTGTACTGGCGTGGGGAAGCCCTGGCCTGTGCCGGGGTTTTTTTTGCCTGCCCGGCATGTGAATGGCCCCTGCGTTTAACGACGGCAGATCCGGGCAGTGCCTGAGCTGCCTGAAGTGGAGACGACGCGTCGCGGCCTTGCGCCGCACGTGGTGGGACGTCGTATAGACGCGGTGGTAGTACGCGAGTCGCGGCTGCGTTGGCCGGTGCCGTCGGATCTGGCGGCGTGCCTGGTGGGCAGTACTATTGACGACCTTCAGCGTCGGGCCAAGTATCTGCTATTTCAGACCGCGCACGGTCATCTCATGGTGCACCTTGGAATGTCCGGTTCGCTGCGCATGGTGCAGCCGTCCACGTCACTGCTGCTGCATGACCACATTGACCTCAGGCTGGAGAGCGATCTCTGGCTGCGCTACAATGATCCTCGACGCTTCGGCAGCTTTCACTGGCTGCCCACTGGCGAGGCGCCTCACCCGCTTCTGGCACACCTCGGCCCCGAGCCTCTGGATGACGCCTTTGACGGAACTTACCTGTATCGCCTGTCGCGTGGGCGTCGTGCGGGCGTGAAACCCTTTATCATGGACGGCCGCATCGTGGTGGGCGTGGGAAACATTTACGCCTCCGAAGCCCTGTTCCTCGCCGGTATCTCGCCATCGCGTCCTGCCGGTCGCATTTCACTGGCGCGCTACGAGCGACTGGCCAGCGCCATCAGGCAGGTGCTTGGTGCTGCGATAGCGCAAGGTGGCACGACACTGCGCGATTTTGTCGGTGGCGACGGCAAGCCGGGTTACTTCGCTCAGCAGCTCTGGGTCTATGGACGGGATGGACAGCCCTGTAAGCGCTGTGGCGCGCTGTTGCGCGAGAGGCGCCTGGGGCAGCGCAGCAGTGTTTACTGCGTAGCCTGCCAGCGTTGAAGGGGATACACTAGCCTGTCAAAGAGCACTGGTGGACCGATTCCACAGGAGACTGGTATGCAACACCGGCGATTGCGACACTGTCTGGGGAGCGCTGCCCTCGCTGCGCTCATGGTCATGTCATTGGCAGTGCCCCGCGCGATTGCGCAGGCGGTCGATGAAACTCCTGATCCTTTTGCCATGGTCGGTGATCTTGTTGTCGCGCGGCCGATAGGCCTGGTGATGACAGCGGTGGGTGCAGCAGCGTTTGTGGTCAGTCTGCCGTTTACCGCTATGGCGGGGCATGTAAGCGAGTCGGCGGAAACCCTGGTTCTCGGTCCTGCGGAAACCACCTTCATGCGCTGCCTCGGCTGCCGGAACACTGGCTACAGCTACAAGGACAAAGAGCTCAGGGACGCGCGCAGCACCCTGGAGTGACGCTCATTGCGAGAATTTTTCTGTGAGGGCCCTCGTCACTACCGCCGGTACGAATGGCGTGACATCGCCGTGGAGGGCAGCAATTTCGCGCACCAGGGACGAAGAAATGTAGGACAGGTGCTCCGAGGGTGTCAGAAATATGCTTTCGAAGGCCGGGTAGATCGCCCGGTTCATATTTGCCAGCTGAAACTCGTACTCGAAATCCGCGACAGCGCGAAGGCCGCGCAGCACGCAGCGGGCGCTCTGGCTTTTGGCAAAATCCGTCAGCAGGTTGCTGAAGCCCACGACCTCTATGTTATCGAGGTGTGACAGCGAGGTCCGGCAGAGATCGACCCGCTGCTCCAGTTCAAACAGCGGCGTCTTTTTTTCACTGTAGGCAATCGCCACGACAACTCGATCAAACAGGCGTGCCGCGCGCTCAGCCAGGTCCACGTGTCCATTGGTGATTGGATCGAAGGTGCCCGGATAGATAACCGTCTCGCGACTCATGGCCATACCCCCTGCCGCTGCGAGCCGCGATGGTAAACAATTCACCGTCGTCCCACAATTCAATTCAGTGTCCGGACTGATCAGCGCTCTGGCGCATAGCGGTAAAGCCCGTAATGAACCGCTCCGGCACGTTTCTGTCGCAATGCCTGCCATGCTCCGCCAGGGAACCACGCTTCAGGCGCCTGTCCGCTTTCGATGTAAATCAGACTGTCTGTGTCCAGCACCGCACTGACCTGAAGCTGCTGGCAGAGATCCCCCAGCAGATTCTGTGTGAAGGGCGGATCGAGAAAAATGACGTCGTAGCGGCGTTCACAGCTGGCAATGAAGGCCGAGGCCTGCATTGCATGACAGTCGGTCTCACCATTGGCCTCCAATGCAGCCAGGGTGGTAGCCACCCCGCGCAGCACATCCGTGTTACTGTCGACAAAGGTGCTGTGGGCGGCCCCGCGCGACAGTGCTTCGATACCCAGCGCGCCGCTGCCCGCAAACAGGTCGAGGCAGCGGGCGCCCGCGATATCGGACTGCAGCCAGTTAAACAGGGTTTCCCGAATGCGGTCGGCGGTGGGACGGAGTCCCTGCGCATCGGCAACCGGCAGTCGACGGCCCCGCCAGCGACCACCAATAATACGGATGTCGCCGCTTGCCTGATGCCGAGGTGTGGGTCGCCTGCGACCTGTCGCCATTTCTTCACTCTCCGCCGCGATGGTAGGATATACGTTGTCCCGGGCGCCAGCCTTCACTTTATCACGGTCACTATGAAGTTCTTCAAACGCAAGAAACACGAATCCGCGCCCGATGATGCCACCGCCGCAACCCCGCCCGAGTCGTCCGATGAGGCAGTAGCCAGTCCTGCGCCTCAGCCGGCGCCGGCGGAGCGGCCGACGTCACGGAAAGCGGATGGTGACGGATTCTTCGCCCGCCTGCGGCGCGGGCTGGGGCGCACCAGCGACAACCTGGTCGCCGGTGTGGGTAACCTGTTCCTCGGTCGCAAGGAAATCGACGCCGAGTTGCTCGAGGAGCTGGAGTCGAGGCTGCTGATGGCCGACCTCGGCGTTGAGGCGACAATGCAGACCATTGAGCGCCTGACCCAGCGCGTGTCCCGCAAGGAGCTGCTGCAGCCCGATGCGCTGGGTGACGCTCTGCGCGAAGAGCTGTTTGCCATTCTCGAGCCCTGCGAGAAACCGCTGGAGGTCACCGGACACAAGCCCTATGTCATTCTAATGGTCGGCGTGAACGGCGTGGGTAAGACAACCACGATAGGCAAGCTGGCCAACCGCTATCGCGATCAGGGTCTGTCGGTCATGCTGGCGGCAGGCGATACTTTCCGCGCCGCCGCGGTCGAACAGCTTCAGGTTTGGGGTGAGCGCAACCAGGTTCCGGTGGTTGCCCAGCATACCGGCGCCGACAGTGCCTCTGTGCTGTTCGATGCGCTGGCTTCGGCGAGGGCGCGAGAGGTGGACGTGCTGATTGCGGATACAGCCGGACGTCTGCACAACAAGGATAACCTGATGGAGGAGCTGCGCAAGGTGGTGCGCGTGCTGCGCAAGCAGGATTCGCAGGCGCCGCACGAGGTGATGCTGGTACTGGATGCTGGCACCGGACAGAATGCTCTGGCTCAGGCGAGTCACTTTACCGACGCCGTGGGCGTAACCGGCATCACGCTGACCAAACTCGATGGCACGGCCAAGGGCGGAATCATCTTTGCCATCGCACAGAAGCTCGGACTGCCTATTCGCTATATTGGCGTCGGCGAAACGGCCGAGGACCTGCGGCCGTTTGCCGCACGCGAGTTCATTGACGCCCTGTTCGATCGCGAGTAGCGCGCGTGATCTCCTTCGAGCGGGTCAGCAAGCGCTATGACAACGGTCATGACGCACTGCGTGAAGTGTCCTTTGACGTGAACCGCGACGAGCTGGTGTTTCTTACCGGACACTCGGGGGCGGGCAAGAGCACGCTGCTGCGCCTTATAATGCTCATGGAGCAGCCCACGCGGGGTCGGGTCGTGGTGAATGGCAATGATCTGTCGCGTATTGGCCGTCGCGGTGTGCCGGCACACCGGCGCGGCATCGGCGTGGTGTTCCAGAATCACCGGCTGCTGTTTGATCGCCCGGTGTTCGATAATGTAGCGCTGCCGCTGACCATCGCCGGCTATGATGATCGCGAGGTCGGGCGCCGCGTGCGTGCGGCGCTGGACAAAGTCGGCCTGCTGGATCACGAGCGCGCTATGCCGGTCACGCTGTCCGGCGGCGAGCAGCAGCGGGTAGGTATCGCCCGGGCGGTCGTCGGCCGGCCGCCGGTATTGCTGGCGGACGAACCCACCGGTAACCTCGACCCGGCGCTGTCGGCGGAAATCATGCAGTTGTTCGCCGACTTTGCCCGCGTCGGTCTCACGGTGCTGATTGCCAGCCACGACCTGTCTCTGATTTCCCGGCTGCGGCATCGCATTGTCACTTTGCGTGAGGGCAGGCTTGTGGGTACTCACTAACATGCCGCGTTTAAAAAAACGACCTCCCGAGGGTGCGCGTGTTGCGCGCCGCGGCGCGGTTACCCGCTATCGGGCCTGGGTGCGGCATCACCGTGCCTCCGCCGCCGACTCCCTGCTGAAAATACTCGATCATCCCGTGTCCAGCATGCTCACCTGGCTGGTCGTTGGTATCGCCATGGCCCTCCCGGTCAGCCTGATGCTGAGCCTGAATAATCTTCGCGGCCTCGAGGGTAATGTGGCGGATGAGGCGAGCCTGTCGCTGTTTCTCGCCGAGTCGGTCGATACGGCTGGCGCCCGTGCGCTGGCGCAGACCCTCAGTGAGCGGGATGACGTGGCCGGCGTTCGCTACCATTCGCGTGACAGGGCGCTGGAAGAATTTCGGCAACAGTCGGGTTTTGCCGACATTATTGACGGTCTTGGGAGCAATCCACTACCCCACCTGCTTCTGGTTACTCCCCGTGACCGGGAGGCTGTGGCGGCGAGCGAAGCGCTTGCTGCGGCGCTGTCCGGATTGCCGGCGGTAGCGGAGGTGGTTGTGGACAGTGTGTGGTTGCGGCGACTTCAGGGGCTGCTCGCCGTAGGCCAGCGTATCGTGTTGACGCTGGCGCTGTTGCTGAGCATGGGAGTAGTGCTGATCCTCGGGAATACCATTCGCCTGGCAATAGAGAATCGCCGTGAGGAGATCCGTGTGGTCCGGCTGGTCGGCGGCAGCAACGCCTTCGTGCGCCGGCCCTTTCTTTATACCGGGTTGTGGTACGGCGTTGGCGGCGGTGTCGCGGCCGCGATGCTGACCGGACTGGGTATCTGGTCGCTGGCCGGACCGGTATCGGCGCTGGCCGCCGCCTACAATGCCGAGTGGCGCCTCAGTGGGCTCGGCGTTGTCGGCAGTTGCCAACTGGTGCTGGCCGGTGGCGTGCTGGGGTTGATCGGTGCCTGGCTCGCGGTATCCCGACACTTGCGTGCGATTGAGCCGGCATGATGTCCCGCGTTGATGGCGCCAGGCGTCAAACGCGCCTGCTCCGGGCTGGCGAGCGGGAACTTTCCGGGTGTTAGCACTCTAATCTTTGGAGTGCTAAACTTCGCGATGTGGTGGAGGGGACAAACATGACAACGACCATTCAGCCGATAGATCAGCTGGTGCCGGGGGCCAATCTGGCCGCTTACGTGCAGGCCATTGGCCGCATACCCATACTCACCGTCGATCGTGAGCAGGAGCTGGCACGGCAGCTGTACTTCGACAATGATGTGCAGGCTGCCCGCGAACTGGTGATGTCACACCTGCGTTTTGTTGTGCACATCGCCCGCAGTTACCGCGGCTACGGCCTGGCCGAGTCCGACCTCATTCAGGAGGGGAATGTCGGCCTGATGAAAGCGGTGAAGCGCTTTGACCCTGATAAGGGCGTGCGGCTGGTGTCCTTCGCGGTGCACTGGATCAAGGCAGAGATTCACGAATTCATATTGCGTAACTGGCGCATCGTCAAGGTGGCAACCACCAAGTCACAGCGTAAGCTGTTCTTTAACCTGCGCAGTGCCAAAAAAGGCCTTGCGTGGCTGAGCGCCGACGAGGCGCAGGCAGTTGCCGCTGATCTTGGTGTCAACGTACAGGAAGTGCAGCGCATGGAGGGTCGCCTGAGCAATCGCGATCTGGCGTTTGATGCGCCTGCCGACAGCGACGACGATGATGTCTGGCAGTCTCCGCAGTACTACCTGGAGGATCATTCCGGTGATCCGGCGCAGGCGGTCGAGTCCGAGAACTGGCAGCAAAGCAGCGAAGATGGTCTGTATCTCGCACTGGAAGAGCTCGATGCGCGCAGTCGTGACATTCTGGCCCGCCGCTGGCTCGCTGAAAACAAGGCCACGCTGCACGAGCTGGCTGCCGAGTATGGCGTCTCCGCAGAACGCATTCGCCAACTTGAACAGGCAGCAATGAAAAAGTTGCGCGCCACTATCGCCGCCTGACGGAGTCCACCAGCGCCATGGCAAGGTTGTTCATTACCCTCGGCGCATTCGCCGGTCTGCTCGCCGTGGCCTTTGGCGCTTTCGGCGCCCATGCTCTGCGTGGGCGCCTTGACGATTACGCCCGCGACATCTTCGAGACGGCGGTGCAATATCACTTCTACCACAGCCTGGCGCTGCTTGCGGTAGGTCTGCTCGCGATCACTGCGCCCGATGCCAGTCTCCTCAGGTCAGGCGGCTGGCTGTTCGTGATCGGACTTTTCCTGTTTTCCGGCAGCCTTTACGCGCTCAGCCTCACCGGTGTGAAATGGCTCGGTGCCATCACCCCGCTGGGTGGCCTCGCCTTTATGGCCGGCTGGGGCTGCCTTGCGGCGGTCGGCTGGAAGTTGCTGCCCTGATACCGGCTTTTCTCGCCTCCCCATGAGCGACACCTACCCACGGCGACCCATACGCAGTTTCGTGCTGCGCGCTGGCCGCATGACGGATGCCCAACAGCGAGCATTTGATCGTGAATGGCGTCGCTGGGGGGTGGATTACGCTGTACAGGAACTCGATCTCGACGCGACCTTCGGCGCGGAAACACCACGGGTGCTGGAAATCGGATTTGGCATGGGGCAGTCACTTGCCGACATGGCCGCTGCGAGTCCGGAAACGGGCTTTATTGGTATCGAGGTGCACCGGCCCGGTGTAGGCCGGCTGCTGCATCTGCTGGCAGAACGGGAGCTCGGCAATGTCCGGGTGTTCTGCCACGATGCGGTAGAGGTTCTGCGCAACTGTATTGCCGTGGACGCGCTGGATGCGGTGCAGATATTCTTCCCCGATCCCTGGCATAAAAAGCGCCATCACAAACGCCGACTGATCCAGCCGGGGTTTGTCGATCTGGTGGTGAGTCGACTGCGACCGGGCGGTCGTCTGCACCTGGCAACGGATTGGGAGCCTTATGCAGAGCAGATGCTCGACGTGCTATCGGACAATCCCCGGCTGCAGAACAGCGCAGAGAACGGGGGCTTTGTGCCTCGCCCCGACAGCCGACCCCTGACCCGCTTCGAACAGCGTGGGACGCGCCTGGGTCATGGCGTCCGTGATCTGGTATTCACCCGTCGCCAGGATATGATCAGTTAAAGCCCAGTGTATTTCCGCTCCCGGTGCGCGGGTCAATCGGGAAAGAAACGCGCTACAACGTTGTCCAGAAAACGCCGTCCCAGGGGTGTGGTGCACAGAACATCGGGGTCTGTCCTGAGCAGACCCTCTTCGGCGAGACGCGCCACCGTTGTCTGTACGGCGTCGTACGCCAGCCCTGTCGCCTCGCTGAACCGCTGCACCGGCACGCCGGCATCCAGGCGCAGTCCATTGAGCATGAACTCTCCGGCAAGGTCCTGCGCGCCAAGCAGGCGTTGCTGGCTGGTGTGTGCTCCGGCAACTGCGGCCATATAAGCGTCCGGCTGCCGGGTTTTTGCATAGCGCCAGACACTGCCGTCCGACTGCGTGATCTTGCCATGCGCGCCGGCGCCGAGCGCCAGGTAGTCCCCGAACTGCCAGTAGTTGAGATTGTGCCGACAGCGGTCACCGCGGGCGTAGGCAGAGACCTCGTAGCGCATGAAGCCGCCGGCCGTCAGCGCCGCACCGCCTTCCTCCTCCAGCCTGGCGAGACTGTCCTCAACGGGCAGCAGCGGCGGTGCGCTGTAGAAGTGCGTATTGGCTTCGATGGTGAGCTGATACCAGGACAGGTGTTCCGGTGCAAGCTGCATTGCCCGCTGCAGGTCATCCATACCCTCCTTCACGCTCTGGCCCGGCAGACCGTGCATCAGGTCCAGGTTCAGGTTGTCAAAGCCGGCATCGCGGGCCGCGTCCACGGCCCGCAGCGCCTGCGCCGCACTGTGAATCCGTCCCAGTGCCTGCAGCGAGGCATCGTGGAAGCTCTGGACGCCCAGTGACAGTCGATTGACGCCGGCAGCGCGAAAACCGGCGAATTTGCCCGTTTCCGCGCTACCGGGATTACTCTCAAGCGTTATCTCGATATCCCCGGTCAGCCGCAGACGGACCGACACGCCCTGCAAAAGCCGGTCGATGGCGCTGGCAGAAAACAGGCTGGGCGTGCCACCGCCGATGAAAATACTGGTGATCCGTCGTTCGTCCGCCAGCGCGACATCGTGGTCCAGGTCGCGCAGCAGAGCGTCGACATAGTGCTCTTCGGGCAGGTCCTGGCGCTCATGGGAGTTGAAATCACAATACGGGCATTTCTTCTCGCACCAGGGGAGGTGTATATACAGCCCCAGGGCATCCGCCGCAGGCTTCACCTGCCTTCTTGCCGCAGCGCGTCGAGCAGCGCAAGGCTGGCCTTGCCGCGGTGGCTGATGCGATTCTTCTCGTCCCGCGGCAGCTCCGCAGCACTGCACTGATGGGAGTCGACCCAGAACAGAGGGTCGTAGCCGAACCCGCCCTCGCCGCGGCATGCGCGCAGAATGCGGCCGCGCCAGCTACCCAGCGCAATCACGGGCGTGGGGTCATCCGCATGGCGCAGTAGCACCAGGGCACAGTAAAAGCGGGCTTGCCGCTGTGTGTCGTCAACGGCTGCGAGTGCGCGCAGCAGCTTGGCGTTGTTGCCGGCGTCGCCCTCTCCGGAATAGCGCGCCGAGTGCACGCCGGGAGCACCTGACAGTACGGCCACTTCAAGGCCGGAATCATCGGCGATTGCCGGCAAACCGGTATGGCGAGATGCGTTCCGTGCCTTGATAAGCGCATTCTCCACAAAGGTGGCGCCGGTTTCCGCGACCTCCGCTACACCGAGGCGGTCCTGCGTCACCAGCTCGAGCGACAGCGGCGCCAGCGTGCGCGCCAGCTCGCCGACCTTGCCTGCGTTGCCGCTGGCGACAACCACCCTTCCCGCAAGCGCTGCCATATCAGTGGATGAAGAGCTGATGCTTGAATTTGTGGGTATAGGTACGATCGGCGCCCTGTGGGCGGAATGTCAGCTCGAACCAGCGCCACTCGCGATTGATGAACTTGAAGTCGCCGATGTAATACACCGCGCTGTCTTCATTGATCTCAATGAAGTCCATCGGCTGCTCGGAAATCAGGTCCCAGGTTCGGCCTTTCAGCTCCATGGGCACCGTAGTGGCCTCTGCATCGGCTTTGCCCTCCTGGTGTTCCCGCACGGCGATATTGACGATGCCGCGCCGTTTGCCGCGGATAATGCCGTAATGTGACGCCACCTCGGGATCGAGGAAGGTCGTATTGACCACGCTGAAGTGCAGCTCATAGTCGTCGAATCGCTTGGATTGTTGGGCCTGCACCGCTATCGCCACCAGCGGCAGCAGGAGGCAGATCAGTACGGTGGCGTTCTTGAATAAACTAGTCATATCAGCGCGTTATGTGGTAGATCGCCGTCAGCGCGAAGAGGTTCGGCCAGCTGTTGGCAAACAGTGCATGGGATGCCGAATTGCCCACCATGTCCCGGGCCAGAATGTGTATGCCCTTCTGTTCACAGAGGATCTCAAAGTCGCGCACGGTGCAGAAGTGGATATTCGGCGTGTCGTACCAAGTATAGGGCATGAAGCGCGATACTGGCATACGTCCCCGTGACGCCAGGTGCAGACGGCACTGCCAGTGGCCGAAATTGGGGAAGGTGACAACTCCCTCGCGGCCGATACGCAGCATCTCGTCGAGTATCCGGTCAGGGTAATGCACAGCCTGCAGGGCGTGGGCCATGACCACCGTATCGAAGCTCTGGTCCGGGAAGTTGTCCAGACCAGCGTCGAGATCCTGTTGCAGGATGCTGAGGCCGCGCGCCACTGCCGCGGTGATGTTGTCACCGTCGATTTCGATACCGGTGCCTGTAACCTGTCGGCGCTCGCGAAGCAGCTCAAGAAACTCGCCGTTGCCGCACCCCAGGTCGAGGACGCGGGCGCCGGGCCGGATCCAGCGCAGGATGTGAGCCAGATCCTGGCGCATCAGCAGTCCGCCTCCACGCGCTGCATATAGGCGCTGAACATGTCGAGATAGCGCTGTATTGGCATCAGGAAAGCGTCGTGGCCCTCGCTCGCATCGATGTTGACATAGGTGACATCCCGCCTGGCGGCAATCAGCGCATCTACGATCTCCCGCGAGCGCGCCGGCGAGAAGCGCCAGTCTGTGCTGAACGATATCACCAGGAAGCGGCAACGGCTGTTCTTGAGCGCGGCAACGGGATCATCGCCGTATTCCCGGGCCAGGTCGAAGTAGTCCAGCGCCCGCGTCATGAGGATGTAGGTGTTGGCATCGAAGCTGCCGGAGAACTGACTGCCCTGATAGCGCAGGTAGCTCTGCACCTGGAACTCCGCCGCCCCGGCCGCGCCCTGGTCGAGACTGCCTGAGCGCAGTTCACGGCCGAACTTGTCCGCCATGGCGTCGTCCGACAGATAGGTGATGTGCCCGATCATGCGCGCGAGGCTGAGGCCGCGCGCCGGGACCTTGCCATTGCGCAGGTAATGACCATTGTCGAAGTCTGGGTCTGCTTCGATGGCATGCCGGGCGATTTCGTTGAAGGCGAGGTTCTGCGCGCTCAGACGCAGGGCCGCAGCAATCACCACGCAGTGACGCAGCCGATCGGGATAGAGCAGCGCCCAGCGCATTGCCTGCATGCCGCCCAGGCTACCGCCGATGACTGCGGCCCAGCAGTCAATGCCGAGTCGGTCGGCGAGGCGTGCCTGGCTGTGCACCCAGTCGCGCACGCGCAGGTGCGGGAAATCCGGTCCCCAGGGCTGGTCCGTTGCCGGGTTGATGCTCGCCGGCCCGGTGGACCCGTGGCAGCCACCGATATTGTTCAGGCTGACGACGAAAAAGCGCCGGGTATCGATAGGCTTGCCCGGGCCGATACACTCTTCCCACCAGCCCGGTTTGCGGTCATCAGGGCGGTAGCGACCGGCGGCGTGATGGTGGCCGCTGAGTGCATGGCAGATCAGCACCGCGTTGCTGCGATCTGCATTCAGCTCGCCATAGGTTTCGTAGACGATGTCGTAGCTATCCAGGCTGCGACCGCAGGCCAGCGCCAGCGGCTCGTCAAAATGTAGCGTCTGTGCGGTAACCAGCCCGACCGAGCCCGCTGTTGCCGTGGTGGTCATGGTGCTTCGGTCAGAGACCCATCACCAGCGCCGGGTGCAGACCGATACCGGCGGCGACGTGTCGCAGTGCTATCTGCACGACATTGATGAGGATGAAGACGAGGATCGGCGAAAAGTCGATGCCGCCCATAGGCGGCAGCAACCGACGCACGGGTGCCATGACCGGCTCGGTAATCTGGTAGATCAGCAGAATGGCCGGATGTCGACTGCCGCCCGCCACCCAGCTCAGGATAATCATGGCCAGCAGCGCAAAGAAATAGATATTTACCAGCAGTGCGATGACGCCCACCGCCGACCAGGCGATGATGAGCGTGATGTTGGGCAGCCCGACGCCATTCAGGAGCAGCAGCAACACAATGCCCAGGGCCTGAAGCAGGACCGACTCGACCAGAGCGGCCAGATCGAAGCGCCCCACGGGTGGCAGCAGTCGACGCAATGGCGCCAGCGCCGGGTTGGTGGCCTTGACTACGAACTGGCTGACCGGGTTGTAGAAATCAGCCTGCGATGCGTGCAACAGGAAGCGCAGCAGCATCACCAGCAGGTACAGGCTCAGGGCGGTCTGGATCAGATAGCCGACTATTTCGTTCAGTGCACTCATGCCTTCGGGGATCTCTTGTCAAGTGAATGATCAGCCCAGTTCATCGCTCAGCTCCTCAGATCGTGCGCTGCAGGCAGCCAGCGCGCGGTGTATGACGTCGCGTAGTCCCTGCGCCTCGAAGCTGGCGATGGCCTGCTCGGTGGTACCTTTCGGGCTGGTCACCCGCTGTCGTAGCTCGTCCAGGGGCACACCGCTCTCGAGCGCCATGCGTGCGGCACCGAGGCAGGTCTGCTGAACCAGGGCAGTCGCGGTGTCGCGATCCAGCCCGAGCTGCTCGCCGGCATCGACCATGCTCTCCATGAACAGGAAAAAGTACGCCGGTCCGCTGCCGGAAACCGCTGTTACCGCGTGCAGATGCTGCTCCTCTTCGACCCATACGCTGGTACCGACCGCGTCCATGATGCCCTGGGCGCGTGCACGCTGCACGCTGGTCACCTCGGGGCTGGCGAACAGCCCGCTGGCGCCACTGCCGAGCAGTGATGGTGTATTGGGCATGCAGCGTACAACAGGGACTCGCCTGTGCAACCAGCGCTGATAGCTGGCGATAGGTACGCCGGCCGCGATCGTCAGGATCAGCGAGTCGCCCTTGGCAACAGCCGGCGCGATACTGGCGCAGACGTTTGCCATCACCTGCGGCTTGACCGCGAGGATGATGACGTCGGCCCCCGATGCGGCCACGGCATTGTCGGTTCCCGTTGCTACCGGCGCCACATGGGTCAGACGCTCAAGACTCTCTGTGGAGACGTCGGCCGCGCGGATGGACTGTGCCGGGTGGCCGCTGGCGGTGAGTCCGCCAATAATGCTCGATGCCATGTTGCCGGCACCGATAAAGGCAATGCTGAAATCGGACACGAGGTGCTCCCATAGGTCGGGAAAGCCCGCGAGTATACACGGGCGTTGCCGGTTAAATCATCCGCTGCGCGGGCCGAAGATGTCGGTGCCGATGCGCACCAGATTGGCGCCTTCGGCAATGGCGCTTTCGAGGTCGGCCGACATGCCCATGGACAGGGTATCCATCGTGGGCACCGTCTCCTGCAGAGCCCCGAACAGCGTCCTGACGCGCGCGAAGGCCGCGCGCTGGGCGGCCACGTCGTCCGTTGGCGCCGGAATGGCCATCAGTCCGCGCAGGCGAAGGCGCGGCAGGTAACGTATCGCCTGCGCCAGCGCCGCGAGGTCTTCGGGTGCGACGCCGGATTTGCTGTCCTCCAGGGAGACATTCACCTGCAGGCAAATGTCCAGCGGCGGCAGGTTGTCGGGGCGCTGCTCGTTCAGGCGACGGGCGATCTTTTCCCGGTCGACGCTGTGCACCCAGTCGAAGTGCTCGGCGATGGCGCGGGTCTTGTTTGACTGAATCGGGCCGATGAAATGCCAGCGGGCGTCAAGATCGGCCGTGGCCTGACGCTTTTCCAGCGCCTCCTGCAGATAGTTTTCACCGAGGTCGCGCAGGCCAGCGGCAACGGCGGTTCGCACCTCATCGCTGCTGCGGGTCTTGCTCACGGCCATCACGGTGACATCATCGGCGCGGCGACCAACTTTTTCCGCGGCGGTGCTTACCCTGTGGTGCACGTTTGCTATATTGAGGCGAATGCGTTCTGCGTCCATGCCGGAATAATAGCGGATAGCGGCACATCGGGCGACGCCCCTGTTGGGTGAGCGTGTCGTTTCGCGCTGTCTTCGCAGCCATCGCGTCACCCGGCCTGTCTGAAAAGGGGAAAACAACGGAAATGGATATCACCGAACTGCTCGCTTTCAGTGCGAAACAGGGCGCGTCAGACCTGCACCTGTCTGCCGGCCTGCCACCCATGATCCGTGTCGATGGCGACGTGCGTCGTATCAACCTGCCGCCGCTGGAGCACAAGCAGGTGCACGATCTCATCTACGACATCATGAACGACAAGCAGCGCAAGGACTTTGAAGAGTTCCTCGAGACCGACTTCTCGTTCGAGGTCCCGGGCGTCGCCCGGTTCCGCGTCAATGTATTCAACCAGAACCGCGGCGCCGGCGGTGTTTTCCGCACCATTCCCTCTAAAGTGCTGTCCATGGAGGACCTGGGGATGGGCCAGGTATTCCGCGATATCTGCATGATGCCGCGGGGGCTGGTACTGGTCACCGGGCCCACCGGTTCCGGCAAGTCGACCACGCTGG
The DNA here is from genome assembly GCA_964613795.1 of uncultured Alteromonadaceae bacterium. GTDB lineage: Bacteria > Pseudomonadota > Gammaproteobacteria > Pseudomonadales > Halieaceae > Chromatocurvus. Next base: position 21,119 of record CAZTJR010000001.1, read on the forward strand.
CGGCGATGATCGATTACATCAACGACAACAAGTACGAGCACATCCTCACCATCGAGGATCCGATCGAATTCGTGCACGAGAGCCGCAAGTGCCTGATGAACCAGCGCGAGGTGCACCGCGACACTCTCGGCTTCGCCGAGGCGCTGCGATCGGCGCTGCGCGAGGACCCGGACATCATCCTGGTGGGCGAAATGCGTGACCTCGAGACCATCCGTCTGGCGCTGACGGCCGCAGAGACGGGCCACCTGGTATTTGGCACACTGCACACCACCTCGGCGGCAAAAACCATTGACCGGGTGATCGACGTTTTCCCTGCAGCGGAGAAGTCCATGGTGCGCTCGATGCTGTCGGAATCGCTGCAGGCAGTGGTGTCCCAGACGCTACTCAAGCGCGCGACCGGCGGCCGCGTAGCGGCGCATGAGATCATGCGGGCGACGTCGGCTATTCGCAACCTCATCCGCGAGGACAAGGTGGCGCAGATGTACTCGGCCATCCAGACCGGACAGGCCGTGGGTATGCAGACAATGGATCAGTGTCTCAGGGAGCTGGTCAACAAGCGGGTAATCAGTCGCGATATCGCCAAAGAGAAGGCGCGTATCCCTGAGGACTTCTGATCGCTTTACGCATGTGATCGATATGAGGCACTGCCATGACTTTCGATAATCTGCTGGCGGAAATGATAGAGCGGCGTGCATCTGACGGATTCATCACCGCCCGCGCCGCACCTTCGATCAAGATAGATGGCGAGATTTTTGCGCTGCAGGCAGAGGCGCTGGACGAGCAGGCAGTTCGCGACCTCGTTCTAGCGACCATGACTGAAACGCAGCGGGCCCAGTTCCTCAGGCACAGCGAGTGCAACTACGCGGTGCAGTCCGAGAAACACGGACGCTTTCGCCTCAGCGCCTTCATGCAGCGCGGCTGCGTCGGCCTTGTGGTGCGCCGCATCCAGACGCGTATCCCGCGGATCGATGAGCTGGGCCTGCCGCCCATTGTGTCGGAGTTGTCGATGCTCAAGCGCGGCCTGGTGATCTTTGTCGGCGGCACCGGCACCGGCAAATCCACCTCGCTGGCGGCCATGGTGGGGCACCGCAACCGGCATTCCCGGGGGCATATTCTCAGCGTCGAGGATCCCATCGAGTTTCTGCATGACCATGCGGGCTGCCTGATCACCCAGCGCGAGGTCGGCCTGGATACCGAATCCTTTGAGGTCGGTCTGCAGAACGCACTGCGTCAGGCTCCCGACGTGATCATGATCGGCGAGGTACGCTCCGCCGAGACCATGCAGCACGCGATCACTTTTGCCGAGACCGGGCATCTCTGTCTGTGCACTCTGCACGCCAACAATGCCAACCAGGCGCTTGACCGGGTCATGAGCTTCTTCCCGCCACAGATGCACAACCAGGTGTGGATGGACCTGTCCCTCAACCTCAAGGCGATGGTGGCGCAGCAGCTCCTGCCGCGTAAAACCGGCGAGGGGCGTGTGGCGGTCATGGAAGTCATGCTGAACTCGCCATTGATCGCAGATCACATACGCCACGGCAAGGTTCACCTCATCAAGGAAGTGATGAGCAAGTCGACCCGACAGGGTATGCAAACGCTGGACCAGTCTCTGCTTGCGGCCTACCGGGAGGGGCTGATCAGCGCTGAGGAGGCGGAGCGCTCGGCTGACTCCGCCAATGATGTGCGCCTTGGTATCAAGATGCAGGACAAGGGCAGCGGCGGCCTGTCCAGCGTGGATTTTAGCGTCGATGACAGCTGATGGCTGATCAGTGTCCGGCGGTCTGCGTGCCCGTCACTCCTGTCGGGCAGCCATCCAGCCCTGAAGTATCAGTTCGGCAGCCAGGCTGTCTACAGGCTGGCGATGATAATCGCCGCGGTGACCCAGCTCGCGCTGTTCCTGCTTGACCGCAAAGCTGGTCAGGCGCTCGTCCGCCATCTCCACCGGCAGACCAAATCGCCCGTGCAGTCGCCTCGCAAAGCGTCCGGCACGTTCGGCCATGTCGCTGCGGCTGCCGTCCATGTTCAGCGGCTCGCCCACCAACAGCAGATCTGGCTGCCATTCGCCGAGCAGGCTGGCCACGCTGTCCCATTGCGGCTGCCCTTCCCTGGCGCGCAGGACCACAAGCGGCTGCGTTGTGAACAGGAGGCAGTTCCCCACCGCGACGCCGATCTGGCGAAGGCCGAAGTCAAAGGCCATGACGCTGCGATGGGTTTTCAGAGGTTGATGGCCGTCAGGCGTGCCCGGCCTGGGCGCTGATCAGGTTCATGTCGATGCCGAGCGCCGCAGCGGCCGCCTGCAGGCGCTGCTCAGGCGGTGTGTGAAACAGGATGCTGTGGTCTGCGGGCAGGGTCAGCCAGCTGTTGCGACTGATCTCCTCTTCCAGCTGCCCGGCGGACCAGCCGGCGTAACCGAGGGCAATCAGGTACTCCCCCGGTCCTTCACCGGCTGCGATAGCGCGCAGGATATCCTGGGAGGTGGTCAGCAGCATTTCCGGGGTTACCCGGAGCGTGGCATCCCATTCGTTGGCACAGGGTCTGTGGAGAATGAAGCCATGGTCTGTCTGCACCGGTCCGCCGGACATTATCGGCACGTCGTGGAAGCGTGCGTCCGCGTCAATATCGAGGTGCGCGAGGATTTCCGCCAGGTTCAGATCCAGTTCGTGATTGATCACAATACCCATGGCACCCGCTTCGCCGTGCTCGCAGATATAGGTGACACTCTGCGCGAAGATACCTTCATCCAGGCCCGGCATGGCCAGGAGGAAGTGGTCGCGCAGGCAGTGACTGCTGTGATTAATGATGTGTCTTGCAGGCATTGTTACCGTCTTTGGAGGCTTAACCCGAGCTTAGCGCGTTTCGCTCGAATTTCCACGTCCGCAGGATCTCCAGTTTGTCTGCCGTGGCCGCAAGCTCGGGTGGAAACGGCGCGTAGGGAGCCGCCATGCGGACGATACGGATGGCAGCCTCATCGAGTACCGCGTAGCCGGAAGACGCCAGCAGCTGCACGTCCTCAAGGCTGCCATCACTGCGAATCACGACCAGCAGACGCAGGCTGCCATACATGCCGTAACGCACGGACGCTTCCGGATAATAGGTGTTTCCCACCGCCTCCAGGCGACGCCGCCAGTCCTGGAGATAGGCCGCATCGGTGGCACTCTGCGCGGCCACCGACGTCAATCGGCGCACCCGCGGTGCGCGGGATGAGGCTTCTTCGCGATCGTGCAGGGAGGCTTCGAGGGCCGCCAGCCGTTCCTGCAGTTGCTGCAGGCGATCCTCGGATGGCGAGGGTGCTGCCTCGCCGGGGGAGTTGTCCGACTGTTCTGCACGATAGCGGCTGTTGCGCGAGGCGCTTAGCATTGGCGTCGTATTCATCTGCCGTGCAGAGCCCGCCGATGCGGCCTGCTGGTCCCGCGGCGCGCGCAGGGCTGGCGTCAGAGACGGGGCGGTCCATGGCGCCTGCTCGCGTTCACCCCGATTACCGGAGGCCTGCTGGTTCGCCTGTGCTATATGGGTCGCCTCAACCTGACGACTCGATGCTGTCTGCACCAGCGTGACTTCCATGGCTGTGTTCGGCTCGCTGGCGGCCAGTGACTGGAATGTAATGCCGAAGATAATCAGGGCGTGCAGCGAGGCCGCTGCCAGCAAGGCCAGCCCGAGGCGGTCGCGCGTGGCATCCGCTGCCGATGGTGTGGGCATGCTCAGCTACGCTTCCTCTCCTGCAGCTCCCTTTCCAGACAATCCATCAGCTGGCCGCCGATGTCGAGCTCCTGTGCGCTGTCGAGTTCGCGAATGCAGGTGGGGCTGGTTACGTTGATTTCCGTGAGATAGTCACCGATGACGTCCAGGCCGACGAAGAGCAGCCCCTTTTCCAGCAGGGTCGGGGCCACTTGTGCGGCGATCCAGCGGTCGCGATCACTCAGCAGCTGTGCTCGCCCGGTGCCACCGGCGGCGAGGTTGCCACGGGTTTCACCCTGGGACGGCAGCCGGGCCAGGCACCAGGGCACGGGCTCGCCCTTGATCATGAGGATGCGCTTGTCGCCCTCGGTGATCTCGGGGATGTAGCGCTGGGCCATGATGGTGCGCGATCCGTGCTCGGTGAGCGTCTCCAGAATCACCGAGAGGTTGGGATCACCGGGTCTGACATGGAAGATCGAGGCGCCGCCCATGCCGTCCAGGGGCTTGTAGATGACGTCATCATGCTCGTGGTAAAAAGCCCGCAGCCGGGCCATGTCACCGCTGACCAGCACCGGTGGGCAGCACTCTGGAAACTGGTTGGCGAATATTTTCTCGTTGCAGTCGCGCAGGGACTGACAGCGGTTTACCACCAGTGTGCCAAGACGCTCCGCGGCCTCGAGAATGTAGGTATTGTAGACGTACTCGCTGTCGAAGGGGGGGTCCCGCCGCATAAGGATGATGTCCAGATCGGCGAGATTGCGGTCCTCGCCGGCGCCGAGGTCGAACCAGTGATGTGAATCCCGGTGCACTTCAAGCGGTGTCATAAAAGCCCGGGGCACACCCTGCACCAGCGACAGGTGCCTCGGCTCCATGTACCAGAGCTCCCAGTCCCGATCCTGGGCCGCCCAGAGCATGGCCAGGGTGCTGTCTTTTTTGTAGGAGATGTTGGCGATGGGGTCCATCACCACGCCTATGCGGATTGTCATGCGGGGGCCTGCCTGTTTGGGGTGCGGATAAGCTACGTCGTGTGGCGCGCTGGCGCAAGGGTGTTACCCTCCCGCTCCGGCTGTGTGAGGAGAAGTTAGCGTAAGCCTGGATAACACGTCGCTGGCACGACACCGCCAGCAGGGTAAAGCAGGTTGTTGAGAGAGCCTGCTTAAAAGCGCAGATCTCCCCAGCGCGCCTGCAGCGCCGCTAGCGCGGCCAGGGGCGCGGTCTCCGTGCGCAGCACGCGCGGGCCCAGCGCCAGGGGTCCGAATCCGGCGGCCTGGGCGCGGGTGACCTCCTCCTCATCCAAGCCGCCTTCGGGGCCGCATAGCAGCGCGATGGCGCCGGCGTGCGCAGGCAGGTCGCGGGGCTCCGCGCGGGGGTCGAGAACGAGGCGCAGTGGGGCGTCGACGGTGTTCAGCCAGTTGTCGAGCGGCTCTGGTAGTGCAATCTCCGGCACGCGATTGCGTCCGCACTGCTCGCAGGCGCTCTCGGCAATGCGCTGCCAGTGCCCATGCTTTTTCTCGCGCCGGTCCGCAGGCAGGTTGAGGCCACGGGTAGTCAGCAGGGGAGTGATGCGCGCGACGCCGAGTTCCGTGGCCTTCTGCACTACCCAGTCCACCCGGTCGCCACGCGAAATGGCGATACCGAGTTCTACTGCGAGGGGGGACTCGCGATCAATGGCTCTGGCCGGTCCGCAGCGTATGGCAACGCGACGCTTGTCGGCCGCCACCAGCTCGCCGGGGTATTCGTCGCCGCTGCCGTCGAAAAGCACCAGTCTGTCGCCAGGCTGCATGCGCAGGGTGCGGGCAACGTGCCGGGCAGGCTCGGCCTCCAGCTCAATCTCGCTGCCCTCGGCCAGGACCTGGCGGGTGAAGAAACGGGGACGCTCCATGGCGTGTGCCTACGCCTCGCCTAGAGGCCCAGGTTTTTGCAGATCTGTCGGGTCGGCTCGACCTGGTTCATGCTGTAGAAGTGAATGCCCGGCGCACCGTTATCGAGCAGGGTCTGACAAAGCTGTGTTACCACCTCGATACCAAAGTGGGTGACGCTTTCCTTGCAGCCGGCAAAGCCTTCGAGACGCTTGCTGATCCAGCGCGGAATGTCAGCGCCGCAGTTGCGTGAAAAACGTGCGAGGTTTTCGTAATTGGTGATTGGCATGATGCCGGCGACGATCGGCTTGTCGATACCGATGGCGGCGCAGCGGTCGAGAAAGTAGAAATACGATTCCACGTTGTAGAAGTACTGGGTGATAGCGCTGTCGGCGCCCGCATCCAGCTTGTTCTTGAGGTGTTCTATGTCGCTGTCGTAGCTCTCCGCCTGCGGATGGATTTCGGGATAGGCGGCGACCTCGATATGGAAGTGATCGCCGCTGTGCCTGCGGATGAAGGACACGAGCTCGCTGGCATACACCAGCCGTCCGCCGCCGACACCTGAAGGCATGTCACCGCGCAGGGCGACAACCCGGTCCACGCCGAGATCGCGATAGCGGTCCAGCAGCGAGGTAATGGCGTCGTTGTCATCCGTACCGAAACTGAGGTGGGGGGCCACGCGGTAGCCGCTTTCGGTCAGCGCCGTAACAACGTCCAGCGTGTTGTCCCGGGTCGAGCCTCCGGCACCGTAGGTCACCGAGAAATACTCCGGCTGCAGCTGCTGCAGCCGGGGCGTGGTTTTTTCAAGCAGCCGCTCGCGACCCTCCTCGGTTTTCGGCGGAAAGAACTCAAAGCTGATCGGGCTGCTGCCTGCCATGAGGGCCTCCTAGTACTTGTAGCTCTCGGTCTTGAATGGACCGTCCACGGTAACGTGGATGTACTTCGCCTGTTCCGGGGTGAGACGTGTCAGCACACCGCCGAAGCCTGCCACCATGTGCGCGGCCACCTCTTCATCGAGCTTCTTCGGCAGGACTTCGACCTTCAACGCAGCCGACTTGAGGTCGTCCTCGAGGTCTGCGAACCGGCGCTCGTAAAGGTAGATCTGTGCCAGCACCTGGTTGGCGAATGAGCCGTCCATGATGCGCGAGGGGTGGCCCGTGGCATTGCCGAGGTTCACCAGGCGGCCTTCGGAAAGCAGCAGCAGGTAATCATTGGCCGCGCGGTCGCGCCAGATGCGGTGTACCTGGGGCTTGATTTCTTCCCATTCCCAGGTGCGACGCATGAAGGCAGTGTCGATCTCGTTGTCGAAATGGCCGATGTTGCACACCAGCGCCGTCGACTTGAGGGCGCGCAGCATGCGCTCGTCGCAGACATCGTAGTTGCCCGTACTGGTCACCAGGAGATCGATGTTGCCGAGGACGTCGCGATTGATGCAGGCGTCGGTACCGTCATTGACGCCATCGACAAAGGGCGAGACCACCTCATAGCCGTCCATGCAGGCCTGCATGGCACAGATCGGATCGACCTCGGTCACACGCACGATCATGCCTTCCTGGCGCAGCGACTGGGCCGATCCCTTACCGACGTCGCCGTAGCCGATAACCAGCGCCTTCTTGCCAGACAGCAGGTGGTCGGTGGCGCGCTTGATGGCGTCGTTCAGACTGTGGCGACAGCCGTACTTGTTGTCGTTCTTGGATTTGGTGACCGAGTCGTTGACGTTAATCGCCGGCACCTTCAGTGTGCCCGCCTCGAGCATTTCGTACAGACGGTGTACACCAGTGGTGGTTTCCTCAGTGATGCCGTGGATACGGTCCAGCATCTGCGGGTATTTCTCGTGCAGCATTGCCGTCAGATCGCCGCCATCGTCCAGCACCATGTTGGCGTCCCAGGGGTCACCGTCCTTGAGGATGGTCTGCTCGATACACCACTCGTACTCTTCTTCCGTTTCGCCCTTCCAGGCGAAAACGGGAACGCCGGCTGCCGCAACGGCCGCTGCTGCATGATCCTGCGTGGAAAAAATATTGCAGGATGACCAGCGCACTTCTGCGCCCAGTTCTACCAGCGTCTCGATAAGCACGCCTGTCTGGATGGTCATGTGAATGCAGCCGAGAATGCGTGCACCGTCGAGAGGCCTCTTGCCGCGGTATTTGTCGCGCAGGGACATCAGTGCCGGCATTTCGCTCTCCGCCACGTCCAGTTCGCGCCGACCCCAGCCCGCGAGGTTGATGTCGGCGACTTTGTAGTCCTGTGCGAGGTCGATCTTTTCCGCTGTGGTCATGTCTGTTCTCCAGTCTGTCGTTGGTGTTCGTTTCGTCTTGTTACTTTCGTTGTCTGGTTTTGCGTACTGTTTCCGGCCCCTGGGGCGGCGTGGGGCTGGCGCGACACGCCGTGAACTCATCCATGAGGGCTCAGGCTGCGGGAGGCCGCCCCCGCCCTCCTGCCTCGCATGGTCGCGCGAGCCCCACCGCCACCCCAGGGGCCTCAAGGCCGCGCCACTCCCTGGCTGCTGCTCTCTATCCGGTGCCTCTGAACCATCAAATCCTGCGATGGTCCTCCGATCTCATCTCTACCTCCCCTCTCGCGACTGCGATCGTTGATGCACCACTCCCGTCAGGTCCGGCTGTCCCGGTCGCCTTCCCGGACCGTGTGCGGCCATGGATGGCCGCACCCGAGCCGCCATGGATGCCGAACTGGCGTGTCCGGGAAGGCGACCGGGACAGCCGGGCCGGATTGGTAGCACCAATCAACGATGGCATCCAACGTCAACCGGCCCTGAGCAAGTCAGCCTTGTCTGTTTGCTCCCAGGTAAAGTCAGCATCCTCCCGCCCAAAGTGCCCATACGCCGCCGTTTTCCGGTAAATCGGCCGCTTCAGGTCCAGCATCTCAATCAGCCCCCTGGGGCGCAGGTCAAAATGCTCGCGCACCAGCGCGGCGATTTCCGCGTCACTGCGCTTGCCGGTGCCGAAGGTATTGACCGAGATCGACGTCGGCTCGGCAACGCCGATGGCATAGGACACCTGGATCTCACAGCGGTCGGCAAGGCCGGCAGCAACGATGTTCTTGGCCACGTAGCGGCCGGCATAGGCCGCGGAGCGGTCCACCTTGGACGGGTCCTTGCCGGAGAAAGCGCCGCCGCCGTGACGAGCCATGCCGCCATAGGTGTCGACGATGATCTTGCGTCCGGTGAGGCCGCAGTCGCCTACTGGGCCGCCGATGATGAACTGGCCGGTGGGATTGATGTGATAGCGGGTGTCGGCGTGGAGCCACTCGGCGGGCAGGACCTCATGAATGATCTGCTCCATCACCGCCTTGTGAATGTCTGCCTGGGCGATGTCGGTATCGTGCTGGGTGGACAGTACCACGGCGTCAATGGCCACGGGTCGGCCGTTGTCGTAACGCAGCGTCACCTGGCTCTTGGCGTCCGGACGCAGCCAAGGCAGATCACCGCTCTTGCGCAGAGCGGCCTGTCGCTCTACCAGTCGGTGGGCGTAGTAGATAGGTGCCGGCATCAGCACGTCTGTCTCGTTGGTGGCATAGCCGAACATGAGGCCCTGGTCGCCGGCGCCCTGCTCCTTGTTCTCACCCTCGTCGACGCCCTGGGCGATATCCCTGGACTGCTTGCCGATGGCGTTGAGCACAGCGCACGAGGCACCGTCGAAGCCCACGTTGGAGCTGGTGTAGCCGATATCCTTCACCACTTCGCGCACTACGTCCTCTAGGTCCACGTAGGTGTTGGTGGTGACTTCACCGGCAATGATGACCATGCCGGTTTTGACCAGGGTCTCCACCGCTACCCGGGCGTCCTTGTCATCCTTGAGAATGGCATCGAGGACGGCGTCAGAAATCTGGTCGGCCATTTTGTCCGGATGTCCTTCGGACACGGACTCAGAAGTGAAGATGCTGTAATCGCTCATGAATAGGTTCCTAGTTATCTCGGTGGCCAAACAGGCGCACCTGGATCTGAAAGCCGTTGCGCTGGGCGAGGAAGGTGCTGGTCAGGTCTGCAAGACCGGCGTGCCCCGCCCAGGCGGTGAGTTGTTCCGGCTCGAAGCCGAGCCATAGGTCGCCGCAGTTTTCCCGGGCCCAGCCCTGGTCGTGGCGGCAGAGGTCGGTGACAGCCAGCACGCCTTCCCGGGCCAGGCAATCTGCCGCTTCGGCCAGTGTGTCCGCGGGTCGGGGCGTGTGGTGCAGCACCATGTTAATGACGACGCAGTCGGCCTGCAGGCCGGCAATGGCGGGGCTGGCGGTGTCGCCGAGAATGAATTCGACGTTGTCCAGCGCGCGCTCCTCTGCAAAGCGCCGGCTGGTTTCAAGCATCTCTCGGGCGTTGTCCAGTGCAATCACGCGATCAAAGCGGGTGCCCAGCACACCGAGGAAGCGCCCGTCTCCCGGGCCGACTTCAAGTGCTACTGCCCGGTTTGACAGCGGTGCCTGTGCCAGAAGCGCCGCGACGGTATCGGCGTACTGCTCGTAGCTGGCGATGAGATCCTGCTGCTCGCGGAACTTGTGTGCGTTGTTGCGAAAAAAGTGCCGGGAATTCTCTTCACGCGCCCGCTGTAATGTGTCCAGGCCGTTTCGCATGGCGGGCGGGACCGGCTCGTTGTCCAGTTCACCGAGCAGCGCGTGAATGAGCGCTGCACCCGCCTGTCCTGCCAGCGGCTCGCTGCGGCGGTAAAAAATGGTGGTGCCTTCGCGCCGCGTGGTGACAAGACCTGCGTTCGCCAGCACCTTCAGGTGGTGACTCAGCGCCGGTTGACGCATATCGAACAGGGCACAGAGTTCGGAAACGCCAAGCGAGTCGTTGTGCAGGGCGCGGAGGATATTCAGCCTCAGTGGGTCGGCGCAGGCTTTGCACAGGCTGGCAAGTGCGTGACTGATGTCCGCTGGAGCCATGTCGTGCACGGCAGTCTGAATGGCCTGTAAATGCGTCATGACGGGCAGTCTAGCAGTGGCGCAAGATATATCAAAATAATTTGATATATAAAACCACGTTTGCCGTGAGGCTTCCCTTACGCGAGAATACGCGCCTCTCAAAAAGAGGCGGGTGCCCTGCCTCAGCATCAGGAGTTTTACATGTCGTCCCGAACCGAGCTCGCCAATGCCATACGTGCACTGAGTATGGATGCTGTTCAGCAGGCCAATAGCGGCCACCCCGGTGCGCCTATGGGCATGGCGGACATTGCCGAGGTTCTCTGGAATGATTACCTCGTGCACAACCCCGCCAATCCCGCATGGCCTAACCGCGATCGCTTCGTCATGTCGAACGGACACGGCTCCATGCTCGTGTACTCCCTGCTGCATCTCACCGGTTACGACCTGCCCATGAACGAGCTGCGCAATTTCCGTCAATTGCACAGCCTGACCCCAGGCCATCCGGAGTATGGCTACGCACCGGGCGTGGAAACGACTACTGGCCCTCTCGGGCAGGGTCTGGCCAATGCGGTGGGAATGGCGATGGCGGAAAAGGTGCTTGCAGCACAGTTCAATCGCGACGGTCATGACGTGATCGACCATCATACCTACGTTTTCCTCGGCGATGGCTGTCTTATGGAGGGCATTTCCCATGAGGCGTCCTCGCTTGCCGGTACCCTGGGTCTCGGCAAGCTGATCGCGTTCTACGACGACAATGGCATTTCCATCGATGGTGAGGTAGATGGTTGGTTCACGGATGACACGCCGGCGCGGTTTGCCGCCTACAACTGGCATGTGGTGGCCGATGTCGACGGACACGACCCGGAAGCGGTGCGTGCGGCCATTGACGCTGCCCGTGCCGAGACGGATCGCCCCAGCCTGCTTTGCTGCAGAACGGTGATCGGCAAGGGCGCGCCGAACAAGCAGGGCAGCGAGTCCTGCCATGGGGCGCCGCTGGGTGATGATGAGATTGCGGCGACCCGGGAAGCTCTGGGCTGGTCGCACGCCCCCTTTACCATTCCGGACGACATCTATGCCGGCTGGGATGCCCGCGAGGCCGGTGCCAGACGTGAACAGGCCTGGCACAGTGCCATGAACGCCTATGCCGAGGCGCATGCGGGTCTCGCGGCGGAACTGAAGCGCCGCCTGGCCGGAGATCTACCGGTGGATTTCTCGGTGCAGGCGGCGGACTACATTGCCCGCTGTCAGCGCGAGGGCAGCAGCATTGCCTCGCGCAAGGCATCTCAGAACTGCCTGAATGCCTACGGCGAACTGCTGCCGGAGCTGCTCGGCGGGTCGGCCGATCTTGCCGGTTCCAACCTGACGCTGTGGGGGGGCAGCAAGGCGATCACCGCTGGCGATGCAGCGGGTAACTATGTGTACTACGGCGTGCGCGAATTCGGCATGTCCGCCATTATGAACGGTATTGCCCTGCACGGTGGTTTCGTGCCCTACGGTGCCACCTTTCTGATCTTCATGGAATATGCCCGCAATGCGGTGCGCATGGCCGCTCTGATGAAGCAGCGCAACATCTTTGTCTACACCCATGATTCCATCGGTCTGGGCGAGGATGGACCCACGCATCAGCCGGTAGAGCAGCTGACTACCCTGCGCGCGACGCCCGGTCTGGACACCTGGCGTCCCTGTGACGCCGTGGAGTCCGCGATTGCCTGGAAGGCTGCCATTGAGCGTCGCGATGGTCCCAGTGCCCTGGTGTTTTCGCGGCAGTCCCTGGCGCACCAGCAGCGCACAGAGGCGCAGATGGCTGCGGCCGCACGCGGTGCCTACGTTCTGCACGACGCCGAGGGTGAGCCCGAGGCCATCCTGATCGCCACCGGATCGGAGGTACAGCTGGCGATGGAAGCGGCGCAGCAGCTGGCGCGGAATGGTCTCGCCGTGCGCGTGGTCTCCATGCCCAGTGCCGAGGTGTTTGCGCGGCAGGACGCGGCTTACCGCGAGACCGTGCTGCCGAGCAATGTGCTTGCCCGTGTGGCGGTGGAAGCGGCACATGTCGATTACTGGTACAAGTTTGTCGGTCTGGATGGCCGCGTTGTCGGCATGACCACTTTCGGTGAGTCCGCGCCCGCCGGCGAGTTGATGCAGGCATTCGGCTTCACTGTGGACAATGTGGTGGCGGTCGTCGAGGAGGTGTGCCAGCAGATCTGATCCATGCACCGGCTCGCCATTAACGGTTACGGTCGCATCGGACGCTGCGTCCTGCGTGCGCTCATGGAAAGCCCGCTGCGATCCGCGCTGCGTGTGGTGGCGGTGAATGAGCTGGCAGATGCTGCGACGGCAATCCACCTTACACGCTATGACTCCACGCACGGGCGCTTTCCGGCGCCGGTGGAATCTACCCCATGTGGCTTCACGGTAGACGGGGTGCCGATCAGCCTGCTGCGGCGTGACACCATCGATGACATCGACTGGTCCTCCCACGACATCGACGTGGTGCTGGAATGCACGGGGTCCTTCACCGACCGCTCAACCGCTGAGAAACACCTGGCCCAGGGTGCACGACGGGTGCTTTTCTCGCAGCCTGCCCAGGCGGACGTCGACGCCACTGTGGTGTTCGGTATCAATCACGATGTGCTGCGTAGCGATCATCGCGTGGTATCCAACGCGTCCTGTACCACCAACGCTATCGTCCCGGTCATCCGCGCGCTGGATGAGGCGCTGGGTGTCGAGGCCGGGACCATAACCACCATCCATTCCGCCATGAACGACCAGCCGGTGCTGGATGCCTATCACAACACTGACCTGCGCAAGACGCGCGCGTCGTCCCAGTCCATTATTCCCGTGGATACCGGCCTCGCCCGCGGGATTGAGCGCATTCTGCCGAGCCTGGCCGGACGCTTCACCGCACAGGCGCTGCGAGTACCTACCCTTAACGTCTCGGCACTCGACCTGACCGTGCAGGTGCGCAGCGCCACGGACGAGCGCGCGGTCAATCGCCTGCTGCAGAGCGCCGCGGCAGCGGATTTTTCCGGCGTGCTCGGCTACACGGAGGAGCCGCTGGCGTCCTGCGACTTCAATCACGATCCGCGCTCGAGTATTGTCGATGCCAGCCAGACCCGTGTCAGTGGTGGGCATCTGGTAAAGGTGCTGACCTGGTTCGATAATGAGTGGGGCTACGCCAACCGTATGTTGGATGTCGCGCATTACTGGTGCACTTTAGAGGAGAAGGGGCTATGAGCGAATCTGTCATCCTGATGCAGGATCTCGACCTCGACGGCAAGACCCTGCTGATACGCGAAGATCTGAATGTTCCGGTGAAGGAGGGACGGGTTACCAGCGATGCGCGCATCCGTGCCGCGCTGCCAACGATACGCGCCGCTGTGGATGCCGGGGCCAGCGTGCTGCTGATGTCGCATCTGGGTCGTCCCACGGAAGGGGAGTTCGACCCGGAGGCCTCACTGGGGCCCGTGGCGGCGCATCTCTCGACGCTGCTGGAGCGCGACGTGCCGCTGATCGATAATTGGCGTAATGGCGTGACTCTCGCGCGCGGCGCTGTGGCGCTGCTGGAGAACGTGCGTTTCAACCCGGGTGAAAAAGCCAACGATGATGCACTGGCGAAGGCCTATGCGGATCTCTGCGATATCTTTGTCATGGATGCTTTCGGCACGGCACATCGCGCTCAGGCCTCGACCCACGGTGTCGCCCGCTACGCCAAGACAGCGTGCGCCGGGCCACTGCTGGCAGGCGAGCTGGGGGCGCTGGCCCGGGCACTGCAAGAGCCGCGGCGACCCATGCTGGCGATCGTTGGCGGCTCGAAGATCTCCACTAAGCTGTCCGTACTCGAGGCACTGTCGGAAAAATGCGACCAGCTCGTGGTCGGCGGCGGCATTGCCAATACCTTCCTGGCGGCGGCGGGTCACCCGGTGGGCAAGTCCCTGTGTGAACATGACCTGCTGGATGCCGCGAAGGCACTGACGGAGTGCACGTATGTGCCCCTGCCCGTGGATGTGGTCACCGCGACGGCCTTCGACGAGAGCGCCGAGGCCCGGCACAAGGACGTCGATGAAGTCACCGAGGAGGACATGATTCTGGACATAGGTCCGCAGTCCGCCGATGCTATTGCCCGCCTGGTTGCTGAGGCCGGCACCATCCTCTGGAACGGGCCGGTGGGTGTTTTCGAATTCGAAGCATTCTCCGGCGGCACCGAAACGCTGGCCCGCGCCATTGCCGACAGCGATGCCTTCTCACTTGCCGGCGGGGGTGACACACTGGCGGCGATTGACAAATTCGGCATCGCCGATAAGGTCTCCTACATATCCACCGGCGGCGGTGCCTTCCTCGAATACGTCGAGGGCAAAACGCTGCCGGCGGTCGCCATTCTCGAGCAGCGCGCCCGGGAAGGCTGACCCGCAATTACACCTTAACAGCCCGCAGAGGAATCCAGCATGGCCCTGATCAGTTTGCGCCAGTTACTCGATCACGCCGCCGAACATGGCTACGGTGTGCCCGCTTTTAATGTCAACAATCTCGAGCAGACCCGCGCCATTATGGAGGCGGCAGATGAGACCGGGTCCCCGGTGATCATGCAGGCCAGTGCCGGCGCGAGAAAGTATGCCGGTGCACCGTTTCTGCGTGCATTGATGGAGGCCGCAATGCGCGAATTCCCGCATATCCCGGTGGTGGTGCACCAGGATCACGGCGTCTCCCCGGCCGTATGCCAGCGCTCCATCCAGCTCGGCTTCAGCTCGGTGATGATGGATGGCTCGCTGGGCGATGACGGCAAGACCCCCATGGACTACGACTACAATGTCCGCGTGACGCGCACGGTGGTGGAGATGGCGCACGCCTGCGGTGTCTCGGTGGAGGGCGAGCTGGGCTGTCTGGGCTCGTTGGAAAGCGGCCAGGCTGGCGAGGAAGACGGTATCGGTGCCGCGGGCACGCTGACGCATGACCAGATGCTCACGGATCCCGAGGAAGCGGCTGCCTTTGTCAAGGCCACCGGCGTTGATGCCCTGGCCATTGCCTGCGGCACCAGCCACGGGGCCTATAAGTTTACCCGGCCACCCACCGGGGACATTCTTGCCATGGATCGCATTCGCGAGATCCACAGACGCATCCCTGACACCCACCTGGTGATGCACGGCTCATCCTCGGTGCCCCAGGAGTGGCTGAAAATCATCAACGAATTTGGCGGTGACATGCCGGAAACTTACGGCGTGCCGGTCGAGCAGATACAGGAAGGCATCCGTCACGGCGTGCGCAAGATCAACGTGGATACCGACCTCCGTCTTGCGTCTACCGGCGCGGTGCGTCGCTTCCTCGCCCAGAACCCTTCGGAGTTTGATCCCCGCAAATGGCTTATGGAGAGTACCCGGGCGATGAAGGCCATCTGCGTGGCACGCTACGAGGCCTTTGGCAGTGCGGGCAACGCCGAGAAAATCAAGGTGCGGAATCTCGACGCCATGCAGCTTGCCTATGACGCCGGCGAACTCGATCCGAAGGTTAACTGACGGGCATGAGCAGGCCTGCAGGCCAGTGGCATCAGGCCCCTGCCTGCAGGTGCAGGACGATACTGACCCCGTCGAAAAACATCTGCACGGCAATGATCACCAGGATCATGCCCATCAGCCTCTCCACGGCGATCAGGCCGCGGTGACCGAGTGCTTTCAGCAACAGGGGTGAGGCCATCAGTAGCGCTGCCGATACGGCCCAGGCACCGACCAGCGCCACGGTCCAGTCGAACATGCGCCCGGGATTGGTATTGACCAACAGCATGGCGATGGCCAGTGACGATGGGCCGGCGACCAGCGGAATCGCCAGCGGCACAATGAAGGGTTCGCCGTCCGGCGTGTCGCCCATCAGCCCGTAGGGTGACGGAAAAATCATGCGCAGTGCGATCAGAAAGAGAATGATTGCCCCGGCGATGCTGATCGACTCCTGGCGCAGGCCCATCATTTCCAGCGCAGTGCTGCCGGCGAACAGGAAGATGAGCAGCACCACGAGGGCGATCAGCAGTTCCCGCGCCAGCACCCGTTGCCGACGCTTCGGGTCCACGTCCTTGAGTACGGAAATAAACACCGGCACATTGCCCAGCGGGTCCATGACCAGCAGCAGGGTAATGAAGGCGCTGAAAATGGTTTCCATGACGGCTGTCCAGAAAATGTCAATGTTGAGGGGCTGCCCCGGGGGCCGCGGAGTATAGCGGCCAGGCCTCGTGTCGGCCAGCGGTCAGCGCTGGCAATCCTGCTAGAATGACAGTAAGCGTGAGGTGTCGAGAGAGAGCAATGCCGCTCACAGCAATACGCATTCGGCCATTAGTGCTGGTCGCGTTACTGGCGGTCCTGCAGGGCTGTGCATCTCACCCCGGGCCGGCATTCTCCGGGGGAATCCCGACCCGGGTGCTCCTCGATGGCTCGGTGTTCAGTATTGCACAGGGCGAGCAGCCGCCGCTGCCGGAGCTGCTGGAAGTGGATGACGAGATGCGAGATTTTCTGGCGTCGCGCGTCGACCTCGAGGCAACGCCACTGGATAAAATCCGGCGGATTCTGCGCGGCATTCTCGACGATGGCCTGCGCATGGAATACGAGAACCTGCAGACCCTGTCGGCCCCCGAAGCCTTTGCGGCTCGCGCCGGCAACTGCATGAGCTTCACCAACCTGTTCATTGCCCTGGCGCGGGAAGCGGGTCTGCGGGTGCGCTATCAGGAGGTCATGCTGCCGCCGAACTGGACGGATGAGGAGACAACCTGGCTCTACAATCTGCATGTAAACGCCGTGGTGGACCTGCCGGGCAGTGCCAGCCAGGTTGTCGATTTCAACCTTGAAGATTATGACAGCAGCTACCCACGTCGCTTGCTGCCGGACAGCGCCGCCGAGGCGCGCTACCACAGCAATATGGGCGTCTACTGGATGACCCGGCAAGAGCCGCGGCGTTCTTTCCTGCATTTTCGTCGGGCTATCGAGCTGGCGCCGGATACGGGGCACTTCTGGACAAATCTCGGCACCCTTTTCCGACGCGAAGGGCATATTGCACATGCCGAGGCCGCATTACGCAAGGGCGTGCGTCGCGATGGCGAGGCGGTGGCGATGAGCAATCTGGCGAAGCTTTATGTGCGCTATGACCGCCCAGAGCTGGCGGCCTGGTACGAAGATCGGGTGCGTACCTTCCGACGCAAGAATCCTTATTACTTGTATCATCTGGCCCGGCAGTCTTACGCGGCGGGCGACGCGCGTTCCGCAAAGACGCATGTCACGGATGCCATTCGCAGACACGGCGGCGATCGCCGTTTTCATGACCTGCTGGCGATGGCGGAACTGGAGCTGGGTAATGCGTCAGCCGCGCGACTCTCTCTGCAGCGCGCTCTGGCGCTTGCGGAGGCACCGCAGCGCGAGTCCTACAGGAATAAACTGGAACAGCTAACGGTCCAGTAAACGCTTCCAGGTCTGTTTTCAAACGGCAACTAAGGAAAGCTATATGCAGAAAGCAGGCAACGAGACAGGAGGCAGGCTGCTGCAAATAACTTCAACTGCCGATCGCGCATACAATTGGATCCAAAACGAAAGCACCGAAATCAGCCATCACGTAGAGAAACCCACGGCAGCTGAATGCGACATTTTTATAATAGAAAATCACAGAACTTCGATTTCTTTTGCGTAGTCTTGATCGTGCGCATAAAGCGCTCTCGAAGGGCCTGCAAGTAAATTAAATGGGGCGAAGCACACTTAGATGCGATTTGATTTCAAGGTGTTAGTGCAGATCGGATCCGAGGAGATGCCCAACCACGGTCTTGCCCGAATACCCGAATAGAGGATGTCGTTAACGTCCTGCCTAACGTTTTAGTCTTGCAGACTACCGAGGTGGCTAACGGTGCCATCACAAACTGACCAAAGGCTGCTCGACACAGGCAGACGCCGGTCATGCACGTTCCGCGGGACAATCGCATGAAGCGGAGCGCCACAGGGTGTGGACGCTTCTGCAGGCGGTCCGCACCTTCGCCGACCGATCATCAACGCCGCCTGGTGCCCCGGAGAATCCACGCCCCGTCGCGGGCGGGGTCGCCCAGGGCGAGGCAGACCGGTTCATCCATAGCGAGTCCCCCTGAGGCCAAGCGCTCGCGCCAGGCCAAAAGCCCGGTCTCGTCGAGAGCGGCGTCGAGCATGGACTGCATCCGCTCCCGCCAGCTGGTCATGGCGCTCTGGACCTCGCCCGCCCAGGCGATCACCTCCTCGGGGTCGAAGGCCGCCATCCTCCGATACATGTGGGCGATGTCGTCATAAGTGCGGAAGACCAGCCCGCCGCCGATGTCCCTGCCGTGCTCATCCATCACCGCCTCCATCGCCTTTATGCAGGGGGCGAGGTCCCGGTCCGCCTGCCTAAATGCGTCGCGGCTGCCGCGGCCACGGCGAAGTGCCAGGTTCGCCTCGACCAGGCGAATGAAGGCCGGCAGCGCATCGCTGCCGAGGACGCCGTCGAGGGCGTCGCGATTGCCTCGGCATTCGTCCCAGATGGCGCCATTTTTCAGGTGCATGATAAACGCCACCGTGCCGCCGGGGCGCAAAACCCGGGCGGCCTCGCCGGCGGCCTTGAGCGGGGCGTACTCGATGCCAAATTGGCTGACCACGTGTTCGCAGCAAGCGTCCGGCAAAGGTATGTTGTCGGCGCTGGCACAAATAGCCGCTACCTCGGGATGCTGTGCCCTAATCAGGTCGATGGCCGCGCGACTCACGTCGAGGGAGCTGATGTGGAAGTTGCGCTGGTCGTTACGGGCAATGGACTCAGCCAGCGTAGTCACCGCGCCGTGACCGCAGCCCAGGTCGAGCACCCGCGTGTGACCCGCCTCCGCTAGTGCACAGGAGCTAAAGAAAGCGAGCCAGAAATCGCGGAGCGCCGGGGCTCGGGCACCGATTTCGGGCACGATGCCGGCTTGCTGGGTCCGTTCCCAGTAGTCCTGCCAGGCTTCTGAATTCGTTCCATCCATGGCTCCGGGCATACCTCCTTGCTATCAGGCAGGAGTCAGGATTATTCCCGCCGACCTCCGACACCATGGGGCATACGGTTCCGTGCCACGGCGAAATAAGTGATTCGATCGAGAAGTAATAGTACGCGACGAGCGATAGAAGGCTCAACCGGGACGCTATGAGGCTCAGTCGGCGCTCTATCACCGCGCCGGCCTGGCTGATCCGCTGATGCTTATCCAGGTTACGTGCGATCAGGTTGTCCTTTCGAGCTGGTGACCTTGCCCGGTGTGGCCCACGACCGGTATGCAGCATCACCGGAGGTTCGCCGCTTCGCGTTCAGGAAAATGATCGAGTTTTTCGACAAGAGCCTGCGCCAGTCCCGATTCCGGTACGCGAGCAGTCACGCAACGACAGCGCGTCAGCCTCGCGCCAACATCATACTCATCCGATCAGCGCCATGCATGGCGCACAAAAAAAAGCGGCGGGATAAACCCGCCGCTTTCAGCCTTTTCCGCGACTCAGAACCGGGCGGTTACTGTGCCGAAGACCTGAGTACCGATCTCGAAGATCGTGGGGTAGGTGTTGCCGTTACCGAGGGCCGGACCTGCTCCAGTAAACACCGGGGGCTGTTCGCCCAGCACGTTGAGTGCACCGACACGCGCCGTGATGTTATCGGTGATGTCGTAGCTCGCAGTCAGGTCGAGGTAATTGATGGCATCGAATGTCGACTGGAACTCGTCCGTTGCATCGTCGTTATCCGTCTCACCAAAGTACCGCCACGTTCCGATCACCGAAACATTCCAGGGCGTAAACCAGGAAACGTTCAGGCGATGCCGGTACTCGGGGTTGGCACCCGTGCCGATATTGCCGTCCTGGCATGCATTCCCGAAAAATCCAGCGCATTCGACGTCCTCTCCCCCCGGGAATGGCGTCAGTGTCAGCGAATCGAGGATCGTCGAGGCATAATCGAAACCCACGGTATGTCCACCGGACAGGTCAAACGAGTAGCTTGCCTGCAGGTCCACACCGCTGGTCGCACGCTCGGCGATATTGACCTGGGTCTGCACGAAACCAAAGCCCGGCTGGTTGCCTTCGAGGTCACCTCGAGGACCGCGTCTGATGAAGTCGCAGAACGTGAGGTTCCCGGCAAGACAGTTATCGAACGTAACCTGCGCAGGTACACCCTGGGCGATGGCATCTTCGATCGTTATATCGAAATAATCGATGCTGACCGTAAGGCCCGGCAATACCTCGGGGGTGATGACCACACCGAAAGTCACCGTATCTGCTACTTCCGGATCGAGATTCGGGTTACCGCCCGTGATCGATCCGGCCTGGCCCGACGCCGTGTCAGCGATACTTCCATACTGCCCCTGCGTTACGCCAGTACGGGCACACACATCTAATGATGCAAGCGGGTTAGGACCGGAGCAGGGATCGAAGACCTCCACCTCGGTACCGTTGATAATCTGCGTCCCTTTCGAGGTCAGGTTGGGCAGGCCGTTGGCAAGCCCGTCGTACAACTCGATGATGTTGGGGGCACGCACCGCCCGTTGGTACTGGACGCGCAGCTTAACGTCGGAGCTAGGTGCCCAAGACAGAGAGGCGCCGTACGCGTCGGTATTGAAGTCATTCCCAATGTCGTTACCGAACGCCTCGTACTGAGAGTAACGGTACTGTCCGCGGAAGGTGAGTTCATCAGCAAACGGCGCATCCGTGATAATCGGCACCTCGACTTCGGCGAAGACTTCACTCACGTCCACCTCACCAGAGACGGGCGGCTGGAGTGCTCCGCCAAGGCCACCGGTCCGAAGCGCCTGGTCCGGCCTGAAGTCGAGCTCGTCTGTCCGGTACTCGGCGCCCACGAGAAGGCCGACACCCGCATCCGTCCATGGGAGGCTGACGCCGTATTCACCGAGGTTGACCTGGATGTCGCCACCAAACACCGATTGAATGGTCGAACCCGACGAGATTCCAACGCCCTGGATGAAGTCAAGGGCCTCTTGCGTCACGAGACTCTGCCCATCGGGCGTGCGCTGGAAGATGTTATAGGGAACACAGCCGCCGGTCTGATCCCGACAGACGGGATTACCGTCGTCGTCGAGCACCACGTTCAGGGCCTGGTTGACCCGGTCAGCTACGAAGTAGTTGCTGTCGAAGGACTCGTCGCTTGTCTCGGAATACTGGGCGAAAACGTTCCAACGCCAGATATCGTTAAAGCTGCCTTCCAGGCCACCCACCCAGCGGAATGCCGTGTTGGTGAGGCGGCTGTTGCGGCCGCCGCCCTCGACGTTTCGATAGTTGGTGCGGGTGCTCTCCTTGAGCGTGCCCTCGGCAATGTCCGCAGCGGTACAGCCATAGGCTTCGGTGAGCGGAATTCCGGGGTTGTTCTGAATGAACGGGTTGTCGCAATTTACGTCCCAGAGAGGACTGAAAGTTGCCGTCGGGGCGATCTGAGCGTCCGACACGTTATTCGTGTACTGGAACTCGGTGTAGGCCTCCACATCGGGGGCAACTTCGTAGTGACCACTCAGGCTGAACTGATACCGCTCAGACGGACGCTGGAAGAAATTCACCGGGCCGAAGTTGTACAACTGGCTGGAACCGCCCGTAAAGGGCACCGCCGTACCGTCGTCTTCGAGGAACACCCGTGTACCGGTCCCGTCGGCCGGATCGCCGAATGACCGGAAGTTTGACGATCCACCGCACTGGTAACCGGCGAAGCTCGTCGGCCCCGAACCGGTGCCCAGGGCGCATGCCGAAACGGCTCGATCGCCTTGCAGGATCTCCTCCCGATCCTCGTAGGAGGCATAAAACGTCAGATTGCCGCGGCCATCTTCCGTGTTCACGCCCATGATGCCGTAGAAGAGCGTCTCGTTCCCGTCGGTAGTGCTATCCGCGCTTGGGAAATCAGCAGCTGCCTGAACCTGATCCCAGGGACCATCGTCGTTGGCGTTGTAGTTGGCGCCATACTGGCCACCGATCTCGATCCCTTCGAAATCCTTCTTGAGAACGAAGTTGGCAACACCGGAGACGGCGTCGGAGCCGTAAACCGCAGAGGCGCCACCGGTGACAATGTCAACACGCTCTACAAGCTGCGTCGGGATGAGGTCGAGGTTGGCTGCGGGAGAAGAAGAAGAGCCCAAGGGAAGCCGGCGCCCGTTGATAAGAACCAGAGTCCGAACCGCTCCCAGGCCGCGCAGGTTGAGCTGAGCGGTACCCGTTGCTCCGTTGGCCGTCTCCGAGGCCTGTGCGGCAAATGCCTGCGGCAACACGTTGATAAAGTCCTCGATCCGGGTATTACCGCGGATCTGCGCCTCGTCACCAGAAACGCTCAATACTGGCGTTGCAGACACAAGGTTCGGGTTGGTCTGCAGTCGAGAACCGGTTACCACAACCTCTTCGACCATTTGCTCTTGTTGTGCATTTGAAGGCGCAGCAACCATAAAGGCAGATGCACCGATAGCGGCGCTGACCGCCATCGTTAGCGGTTTTCTATGCAACATCATTTATTCCCCCCGTGAAAAGATA
>CAZTJR010000001.1:44109-77894 GCA_964613795.1 uncultured Alteromonadaceae bacterium
AATACCGCCATCGCAGTGTGCACCCGATATGCTGGCGGACTCGAAACGCGCAGAAGCAAGAGCGGGTGAGCTACAGGCGGATGTCGCACATGGTTCCCAGGCTGC
This sequence comes from uncultured Alteromonadaceae bacterium, assembly GCA_964613795.1. Classification (GTDB taxonomy): domain Bacteria; phylum Pseudomonadota; class Gammaproteobacteria; order Pseudomonadales; family Halieaceae; genus Chromatocurvus. Next base: position 44,215 of record CAZTJR010000001.1, read on the forward strand.
CACCTCTCGCATTCTACAATTCTGAGCTTTTTGGGTGCTTGCCTGCTGTTGAGGCCGCAAGCGACAGAATCCGGTCAGAGCTTGATGCGATCCTGGCGGATGGCGTAGCGTTCGGTACTCGATGTTAAACACAGGGTGAAAGACGCCGCGAGGGCCAGCACTTTCCGTGACAAACGTTACCCTACAATGCGTGACAAACCGCAGTGATGTGCCACTGTCAGTAAAGAACCCGGCACCTCAGGGTGCCGTCAATCGTACTGAGCTTTTCAACGGCCATCTCCGAGGACGCGGTATCCACGTCCATCACCACGTAGCCAATATGCTCATTGGTCTGCAGAAACTGCGCACTGACGTTGAGATTGATCTCGGAAAACACGCGATTGATGGCGCTCATCACACCGGGGACGTTCTGGTGGACATGCAGAATGCGGTGGCTGCCCGCGTGGGCGGGCAGGGCGACCTCGGGAAAGTTTACCGACGATGTGGTGGTGCCGTTATCGCTGTAAAGCGCCAGCTTTTCGGCGACCTCCCTGCCGATGTTCACCTGGGCCTCGACCGTGCTACCGCCAATATGCGGTGTCAGGATAACGTTGTCAAAGCGACGCAGCGGTGACACGAACTCGTCATTATTCGAGCGCGGCTCTACCGGGAAGACGTCAATGGCGGCACCGGCCAGATTGCCGCCTTCCAGACGGGCCGCCAGGGCGTCGATGTCGACCACCGTGCCCCGCGAAGCATTCATCAGAATGGCGCCGGGCCGCATCTGCGCCAGCTGCTCCGCACCAATCATCCGGTGTGTGGTCGCGGTCTCGGGCACGTGCAGCGTCACGACATCGGAGCTGCTGAGGAGCTGTGACAGGCTGGCCACCTGTCTCGCGTTACCCATGGGCAGTTTATTGACCACGTCGTAGAACTGCACTTGCATGCCGAGACCTTCCGCAATCACGCCCAGCTGAGTGCCGATATTGCCGTAGCCGATGATGCCCAGCCGCTTGCCGCGGATTTCATAGGAATTCAATGCCGTTTTCTGCCACTCGCCCCGGTGCGCCGCGGCGTTTTTCGCCGGTATGCCCCTCAGCAGCAGTATGGCCTCGGCGATGACCAGCTCGGCGACGCTGCGGGTATTGGAGAATGGCGCGTTGAAGACTGCTATCCCGCGGCGGGTGGCGGCGTCCAGGTCTACCTGGTTGGTGCCGATGCAGAAACACCCGACGGCGGTGAGCTTGTCAGCATGCTCGAGCACGTCGTCGGTGAGCTGGGTGCGCGAGCGGATGCCCAGAAAATGCACGCCCTTGAGGGCTGCTTTCAGATCATCTGGGGGCAGTGCCTGCTTATGCTGCTCAATGACCTGATAGCCGCTTTTATGCAGTGACTCCACTGCAGACGGATGAACGCCCTCGAGCAGCAGAAAGCGGATTTTTTTCTTATCCAGAGAGTTCTTTGGCATACGTCTCGATGAACCTCGTCGCCCGGGCGGGCGTATGCAGCAGTAAATCCGTGCCAGCATGGTAGCATACGCGGCGCTGTGAATTGGACAGATATAGGAGGTGCCATTGGACCGGCTGGACAGAGCATTGCAGCAGTCTCTGGAGGACATCGTCGGTCCGGCGCACGTTCATCGCGATGTCGATGCACTTGCGCAATACGGGCGCGACTGGACACGGGCCATCGAGCCGGCACCAGTGGCGGCTGTCCTGCCCGGCAGTATCGAGGAAGTCCAGGCGATTGTTCGTCTTGCCGTCGAACGCGGCCTTGCTATTGTTCCCTCGGGCGGGCGCACTGGCCTGTCTGCCGGCGCCGTGGCGGCACAGGGTGAATTGGTGGTCGCCCTCGATCGCCTGGACGACATTGGCGATTTTTCAGCCGTTGACCGAACGGTACGCTGCGGGGCCGGTGTGGTGACCGGTCGACTGCAGGCCTTTGCCGAAGAGCAGGGTCTGTTCTACCCCGTGGACTTCGCCTCCAGCGGGTCAAGCCAGATTGGCGGCAATATCGCCACCAACGCCGGCGGTATCAAGGTCATCCGCCACGGCATGACCCGCGACTGGGTGGCCGGTCTGAAGGTGGTGACCGGCACTGGCGAACTGCTGGATCTCAACCGCGGCCTGATCAAGAACAATGCCGGCTATGACCTGCGCCATCTGATGATTGGCTCGGAAGGCACCCTCGGCATGATCGTCGAGGCGACGATCAGCCTGCGCGAGCCCCCGGGGGATCTCGCTGTAATGGTGCTGGGCGTACCGGACATGCCGTCGATCATGACAGTGCTTGACGCCTTCCGCGGGGAACTGGCGCTGCATGCTTTCGAGTTCTTTTCGGAGGACGCTCTTGCCCGCGTCATTGAACACCAGGGTCTGCAGCGTCCTTTCGACACATCCTGTCCCTACTATGCACTGCTGGAATTCGTCGGCGGCGACGAAAGCCTTGAGCGTGCTATGGCACTGTTCGAGTCCGGAATCGAGGGCGGATGGGTGCTGGATGGCAGTATCAGCCAGAGCGTGGCGCAGGCCCGGGCGCTGTGGCGCCTGCGCGAGGATATCTCAGAAACGATTTCACGCTGGACTCCCTACAAGAACGACATCTCAACGCGGGTATCCGACGTGCCTGCTTTTCTCCAGGAGGTCGAAGCGGTAGTGAGCGCCAACTATCCTGACTTCGAGATCATCTGGTTCGGTCATATCGGCGACGGCAACGTGCATCTGAATATTCTCAAGCCCGACGCTCTGCCCATGGCGGAATTCCAGGCACGCTGCGGCGAGGTCAGCCGCTGGGTGTTCGAGATCGTACAGCGCTATGGTGGCAGCGTATCGGCGGAGCACGGCGTGGGACTGCTCAAGAAGGACTACCTGTCATACACACGGTCGGTGGCGGAGATAGAGATCATGCGGCAGATCAAGCGTGTGTTTGACCCGGCGGGGATTCTGAATCCTGGGAAGATTTTTGATCTTTAGTGGCCGGCTTGTCTGGAGCGCTAGTCCGGCCCGGGCGTCGGGCGCGGTATGACTGGACACGCCAGTTCGCCATCCATGGCGGCTCGGGTTCGGCCATTCATGGCCGCACACGGTCCAGTCACACCGCGCCCGACGCCCGGGCCTGACATAGGTGCGGACGGAGAGCCGTGAGGATCTTCAGGTTTTGCAGGTGGCGCGATTCGGGGCTATTTGGCTTTCTTCTTTGACAGGTAGCGCACGTTCGGGAGTCCCTTGAAGTCTTTGTCCATCGTCCAGATGACGGCGGCATGTCTCTGCGCCGTGGCGAATACGATGCTGTCCGCGAGCGGGAGCTTGTGAAGCGCGCCAAACCGTGCCGCGTCGCTAGCCAGGTGGGAATCCAGGGAAACCACTTTTCCCTGCTTCATGTGGGCTGTGACGACGAGGGCAGTCTCCTCTCCCAGCTGGTGCAGGACGTTCCTGAAGACTTCGGCGAGGGTGATGCTGGGTACCAGCAATTCGGGGATGTTCTCTATTGGTTCGGCGAATGTCCCCGCATTCTGATCGCCGGCAAAATAGGATAGCCACGCTGATGAATCGACGACGTTCACACGCGATGGTCGTTTCTGGCGATGCCGGTATCGATGTTCCGGAGCAGTCCTCGTAGCTCTTGCATGGGTCTCAGTGGAATCACTTCGATGCGGCCACAATAGGCCATGATCTGGACTTTCTGCCCTGACACAATGCCCATGGAATCGCGAATTTCCTTGGGAATGACAATCTGAAACTTGGGGGAGACAGTAACTTCCATCCCGTAACGCCTATCGATAGCCTATTGGTATTACGGTAGAGGCATCGATCCGGGAGGTCAATGCTCACGATCCTGTTACCAGGCGCGGAATGCCCCTCGGCCCTTATGGTGGGTGCCACCAATCTCGATGCATACACCGGATTCGGAGCTAGAGCTAGTCCGCCCCATTCCCCAGATACAATTGGTACGCTGGATTCGCCGACTCATCCCAGTACGGATAACCAATGCCATCGAGCACCTCCCGCATTGCGCCCTTCTGCCCCGATGGCACCTGAATCCCCACCAGAATGCGCCCATAGGCCGCGCCGTGATTGCGGTAATGAAACATCGAGATGTTCCAGCGCTGGCCCAGGGCCGCGAGAAACTTGAGCAGCGCGCCGGGACGTTCCGGAAACTCCACCCGATAAATCCGCTCCGGATCCATATTCTCCGGGGCGCGCCCGCCCACCATATAGCGGATGTGCAGTTTGGCCATTTCGTTGTCGGTCAGGTCCTCGGTGTCATAGCCCTCACGGTTCAGATCATGCAGTACCTGCTGCAGGTCATTGCCGCCCGGCGCCACCGACAGGCCGACGAAAACACGGGCAAACTGGTCAGTGGCGTAGCGATAATTGAATTCGGTGATGTTGCGCTTGCCGAGGGCGCTGCAGAAGGCCCGAAAGCTGCCAGGCTTTTCCGGGATGGTGACACTGATGATGGCCTCGCGCCGCTCGCCGATCTCCGTGCGTTCGGAAATGTAGCGCAGACGGTCGAAGTTGGTGTTTGCCCCGCTGAGAATGGCCAGCAATTCTTCATCGTGGGCGCCCGTCTCCTCAACATATTTCTTCAGGCCGGCCAGTGCGAGTGCGCCGGCCGGCTCGGCGATGCCGCGGGTATCTTCGAAAATGTCCTTGATTGCAGCGCACATTTCGTCGGTAGATACGGTGATCACCTCGTCGACGATTTCGCGGATCACCCGGAACGGTTCCTTGCCAACCTGCGCCACGGCGCAGCCATCGGCAAACAGGCCGACCTCTGACAGGCGATCGCGACGCCCGCGCTGCAGGGCCAGCTTGAGGCAGGCGGCATCTGCCGGCTCGACGCCAATAATTTTTGTCTGCGGCCACACGTAGTGCACAAAAGCCGCAACGCCGGCGAGCAGTCCGCCGCCCCCGACAGGCACAAACAGGGCATCCAGCGGCGTCTGATGCTGGCGCACGATCTCCATCCCCACGGTGCCCTGACCGGCGATCACGTCCGGGTCGTCGAAGGGATGGACGTAAGTCATGCCTTGTTCTGCGACCAGTTTTTTCGCGTAACCGGAAGCCTCGTCAAAGGCATCGCCATGCAAAACGACGCGGGCGCCCCGCGCGCGCACCGCATCCACCTTGATCTGGGGTGTTGTGCGGGGCATGACAATAACGGCCCTTACGCCCATGCGCTGCGCTGCCATGGCCAGGCCCTGGGCATGGTTGCCAGCGGATGCCGCCACCACCCCGCGGCTGCGCTGCGCCTCGCTCAGCCGGTACATTTTGTTGTAGGCCCCGCGCAGCTTGAAGGAGAACACGGGCTGCAGGTCCTCACGCTTGAGCCAGATCCTGTTGCCCAGCCGGGCAGACAGCAGTGCGGCTTCGTCTATCGGTGTCTGGCGCGCCACGTCGTACACGCGGGCATCGAGGATGCGCTTGATATAGCTATGCGGCATGGGATCACACTCATTTCGGAACCATCATGGTAAAGCAGCAGGTGCACGTTTGCAGCACGGGCCCCTTTTGTACGTTCGGCGCCGCTTACGGTTGGGGGCTGACGGCCTCGCGCGGTACACTCGACCCTGTCGCCAGTCGTCATTCGCGCAGGATTCAACATGAACAGTGATGCAAAGAAGCAGGCGGTCGCCGCAGCCGCGCTGGACTATCTCAAGCCTCAGCTCGAGAACGATACCGTTATCGGCATTGGCACCGGGTCCACGGCCAATTGTTTTATCGACGCGCTGGCGCCGGTGCGGGGGCGTTTTGCGGTCACGGTGGCGAGCTCAGAGGCGTCGGCGGATCGGCTGAAGTCGCACGGCATCCCCGTGCAGTCACTTACCAGTGTCGATCGCGTCGATTTCTACGTGGATGGTGCCGACGAGGCCAACAGCGCGTTGCAGCTGATCAAGGGCGGTGGCGGCGCCCTGACCCGGGAGAAGATTGTTGCAGCCGTCGCGCGGGAGTTTATCTGCATTGCGGATGACAGCAAGCTGGTACACATGCTGGGCGAGTTTCCCTTGCCGGTGGAAGTTATTCCCATGGCGCGAAGCCACGTGGCCCGCTGCCTGGTCAGCCTGGGCGGTGAGCCGGTATACCGGGACGGTTTTGTCACCGACAATGGCAATATCATTCTCGATGTGCACCGTTTGAGTATCGCCCAGCCTCTCTCTCTGGAGGAGGCTCTCAACAACATCACGGGGGTTGTATGTCACGGCCTGTTTGCACATCGCCCTGCGGATATTCTGCTGCTGGCAGGTGATAACGGCGTAGAGGAGCTGCGCGCGAGCTGAAGCCCGCAGCAAATGGCTGTGCCCCTTCAGGGGTATGCTGCGAAAAATATCCGCCATGGACGGCTTGCATGGCAGGATATTCCGTGTAAGATCTGTGACATATTTACAAAAAAAACAGGGTTAAGAGCTGGACAAGCAAATTTGTCAAGAAAGCCAGCTCTCATGACCCACTCAGAATGACGGGCGTCTTTAATGGGCGCATGTTGTGATTGGCCCTGTGTAGTGGCGAGTGGGAAATGACGCCCTGACAGCGTTTTTAATTTGCACATTAATGACGAGAGTGTTGCGTGAATAGACGACCCGATACCATGTTTGTGCTTATTGTCGTATTTGCCTTGGGGATGTCCGCAACATTGCTGTTGCCCATGGTCTCAAGTCAGACGAACGCCGCGCCGGCGTCGCCATTGCAGGCGGGCGTTATCCTGGAGTGACGCCAGGGCGTCGCCTGGCGTTGGTAAGTCAATCCCGAATGCATTTCACCAGGCGGCTACCCGTCAGTACATAGTCCAGCGGCACGTCCCAGCTGTCATACGGCAGGGCGTCATATTGCTGGCAGTCGTATCCGAGTCCCACCAGCAGTCCTGGCTTTTCCCGGCACAACGCCCGATCATAATAGCCTGCACCCATGCCTAGCCTGACACCGCTGGCATTCCAGGCAACCAGCGGCAGGAACATGATGTCGAGAGCGGACACGGGGATGGCAGCTGCAGTCGACATGGGCTGTGAGATACCGTAGCGAGCTTCCCGCAGGGGATCACCGTCGCTGTATCGGCGAAAATGCAATGTCGTGTCCGGTGCCATGTCTGGCAGAAAGGTCTGTTTCCCTGCACTATGCGCCGCCAGCAGTAAGGGGCTGCAGTCAAATTCTTCCGGTGTTGCCAGGTAGCCGGCGACGTGTCTTGCCTGGCGCCAGCCAGGCAATTCCAGGATTTGAGTGGCGGCGCGCGCGGCGGCGACCTGGCGCTCATCGTCGGAAACCTGTTGGCGACGAGCGCGCAACTGCCGACGCAAGCCCGACTTGTCTGTCGCGGTGGGCGGTTCTCGCATGAGAGCCAAATTCCAGAATAGATAAAGGTTCCCGGGGTACCGCTGACAGGTCGGCCCTTGAACCGAAAGGTTCAAGGTGGTGGCTCCCGCGGTGTATCAGGCTTTCCGGTACAAGCCGGACCTGCACAACAACACCATTCGGTCACCGCCGGTTACAGCAGTATCGGCTCGAGGACTGAGTGTCTGGCGAATACACCAGGAACCGGCAATAAGTATAACGCAAGCGGCGCCACAGACCGAGGGCCGTGACTGCTGATGTGCCCGGGCGTCAGCTGATTTCGATCTGTCTGAGTTTGTGCAGGGCCTCTTCAAGCTTGTTGTTGAGGCTGCGAAAAGCAGCCTCGCTGTCGGCGTTCTCCGCATTCTCCGCGTTCTCCGAGGCTGCGTTGCCATCGGTGCGGGTAGCTCGCAGCAGCTCATAACTGATGTTCAGTGCTGCCATCACGGCGATGCGTTCAAGGCCAATGACCTTGCCGGTGTCACGGATTGAGCGCATCTGTAAATCGAGGTAGTTGGCCGATGTGACCAGATCGGCCTTTTGCTCTGGCGGACAGGCGACCTGGTAGCTCTTGTCGAGAATCGTGACGTTGACCGTGTTCGGCTGTGTCATTGCCATGCCTTCTACTCTGTCGAACGCAGACGGTTCAGCATGGATTCTACCCGCTGCCGCGCCGCTTCGTTGTTGTCGATCAGTTCCTGTCGCTCTCGACGCCAGTTCAGGTTCTCCGTCTTCAGCCGCTGGTTCTCCTGGTTCAGTTCACTGCAGAGTGCGATCAACTGATCGATCCTGGATTCCAGCATTTTCAGCGCGTCATCTGCCATTGCCGTTATACTTGGGTTTTAGCGGAGTGTCCTGCACTATAGAGCCGCACCGCAGAGAGGTCAACGAGGTAAATGTTAATTAATTCAAGCATCTGCCAGCACTTTAGAGAGCGCGTGTCACGCAGCCTATGCTGCTCGCGGGGGACGTACTATGTTTGACCTGCGCCCTGGCGACAATAGCGATCTACCGGATTTCGATGAGCTCGCCAACCACCTCTTTGAGCAGGGCATACAGAGTTCGCCCTCGGAGCTGCACGGCTGTCTGGCAGGACTGCTCGGCGGTGGCGCCGGCCGCGAGCCCGGCGCCGGGCTCGCGGGGCTGGGTAAGGCGCTGTCTATCGATGTCCACGGTGAGCTTGCCGACGGACTGCAACAGATGTACGCGCGCACAGCGGCCTCGGCGGAAAGCGAAAACCTGCACTTCCATCCGCTGCTGCCGGGCGACGAAACGGAGCTGGCGCAGCGTACCCAGGCCCTGGCTGACTGGTGTCGGGGTTTCCTGTCTGGCTTTGCCGAGGCCCGCGTCAGCGCAGGCCTGACGGAAGCCGCCGTTGCCGCTGACAGCGCTGAAGCCCTGCGTGACTTCGCGGCTATCGCCCACGCTGATGCAGAGGAAGATGACCCCGATGAGGCTGAGCACGCCTATGCTGAACTCGTGGAGTATCTTCGCGTGGCAGCGATGAATGTGATTGCCGACAGCCAGCAGCTGTTTTCCGATGCGGGCGCTACCGCAGACCGCACCCTTCACTGAACGAGGCCCGGATCAGACCCTCATGACGATCAGCAAGACGGAATACGTCCGCCGCCGGCGCAATCTCATGGCGCTCATGGTGCCGAACAGTATCGCTATCATTCCCTCCGCCAACGAGCAGACGCGCAGCCGCGACACCGAATTTCCGTTTCGCCAGGACAGTGATTTTCGCTACCTGTCTGGCTTCGACGAACCTGAATCAGTGCTGGCACTCATACCGGGTCGACGCCATGGACAGTTCGTGCTGTTCTGCCGCGAGCGGGATGTCACCCGGGAGCTGTGGCACGGCCGTCGCGCCGGGCCGGAGGGGGCAGTAGAGTATTTCGGCGCCGACGACGCCTTTCCGATCGGTGACATCGACGAGATTCTTCCCGGTCTCATCGAGGGCCGCGAGCGCGTCTACTATTCCATGGGGCGCAGCTCGGACTTCGACAGGCGCATCATGGGCTGGGTGAACCGCATTCGCAGCAAGGCCGCCACGGGCGCGGTTCCTCCGGGCGAATTCAACGATCTCGATCACATGCTGCACGAGCTTCGGCTGTACAAGAGCGCCGCGGAGCTGCGGCTGATGCGCAAGGCCGCCAAAATAACCGCGGCGGCGCACTGTCGCGCCATGCGTTTCTGCCGCCCCGGTGTTTATGAATATCAGCTCGAAGCCGAACTGCACCACGAGTTTGCCATGCGCGGTGCCCGTCACCCGGCCTATGCCTCTATCGTCGGCGGTGGCGACAATGCTTGCATTCTGCATTATGTGGATAACGCCGACCGCCTGCGCGATGGTGACCTTGTTCTGATTGATGCGGGCTGCGAATACCGCGGCTATGCCGCCGATGTCACGCGAACATTCCCGGTTAGTGGGCGTTTTTCCCGTGAACAACGCGCTATTTACGATATCGTTCTGCGAGCACAGCATGCCGCTTTCGAGGCTACCCGCGCAGGTAACCACTGGAATCAGCCCCACGACGCTACTGTCCGCGTCATCACCGAAGGCCTGGTTGAGCTTGGCCTGCTCAAGGGGGCGGTCGACCGGCTGATCGACAAGGGCGCCTACCGCGATTTCTACATGCATCGCGCGGGCCACTGGCTCGGCATGGATGTGCACGATGTCGGCGATTATCGGGTTGGCGCTGAGCCGCGCCTGCTTGAGCCGGGTATGGTAATGACCGTGGAGCCCGGGATCTACATTGCGCCGGACAATCGCAGCGTGGCAAAGAAATGGCGCGGCATCGGCATACGTATTGAGGATGACGTCGCCATTACGGCAGACGGCATGGAAGTGCTCTCGGCGGCAGTGCCCACTGCGGCGGACGACATCGAAGCTTTGATGGTGGCCTGACGGATGACCCGGACAACGAATGTGGTGATTGCCGGTGGCGGTATGGTGGGCATCAGCCTTGCGCTGCAACTTGCTGCGTCCCTGCCTCGGTCGCACTCCATTACCTTGATAGAAAGCTATCCACTGCGCGGCGGCAAGGCTGATTACCACCCTTCCTTCGACGCGCGCTCCACCGCCCTCAGCTACAGCTCGCGGCTTATCTATGAAGGTCTCGGGCTGTGGCCGGCACTGTCGACCTGGGCCGAGCCGATACGCCGTATACATGTATCCAGCCAGGGACACTTTGGCAGCAGCTTGATGGACGCTGATGAACAGGGATGGCCGGGGCTGGGTTATGTGGTCGAGAACGCCTGGCTGGGCTGCGTGCTGCTGGACGCCCTGCTCGCTTCTTCACGCATAGAGCTGGTCAGTCCGGCCAGCGCAATCGCTGCAAAACCCCGCGACGGTCGCATGGAAGTCAGCCTGGATACCGATGAGCCGGATGTACTGGCGGCCGATCTGCTGGTCATTGCCGATGGCGCCCACTCCCGTCTGCGTGACGGTCTCGGCATCGGTACGAGCACCCGCCGCTATGATCAGCATGCGCTGGTGGCCAATGTGGCATTTGCCGCACCCCACGCCGGTGTGGCTTACGAACGTTTCACCGCGGCGGGTCCACTGGCGCTACTGCCGCTACCGCCAACCGCAGAAACCTCGAACCGCGCGGCACTGGTCTGGACGCTGCCAGAGGAGCGCGCGCAGGGGCTGGCGGCAGCGGAGCCGACGGTATTTCTACAGGCACTGCAGAAGACCTTTGGCTACCGGCTCGGGCGTGCTGTCCAGGTCGGTGAGAGATACACTTATCCGCTGTCACTGGTGGAAGCGCGAGAATGTGTTCGTCGCCACGTGGTGGTGGTCGGCAACGCGGCGCATGCCCTGCATCCCGTGGCCGGCCAGGGCTTCAATCTGGCACTGCGGGATGTCGCCGCGTTGTCGGCGGTGCTTGCGCAGGCCCTTGCAAACGGCGAAACCGCGGGCGATCCCGCCGTTCTGGCGCGTTACGCCGCACGCCAGCGAGCCGATCAGCAGCGCACCATTGCCGCGAGCGATATGCTGCCGGGCCTGTTCATGAGCGCGGATCCGGTTTTTGGCCTGGCGCGCGATCTGGCGCTGTCGGGTCTGGATATGGCGCGCGGTGCAAAATCTACGTTTGTCCGTCACGCCGCCGGAATGGCGGCGCTGGAGGCACGCAATGCCTGAGACAGGACCGCCTGTGGACTACGACGTGCTCATTGTCGGTGCCGGCATCGCCGGCTCGGCGCTGGCGGTAGCGCTCAGCGGTCAGGGCCTGCGGATCGCGTTGGTCGAGGCGCGGGCGCTGCCCCCCGATCCCGGCCCTGTCGATCCCGGTCTGAATGGTTTCGATATCCGCGTGAGTGCCCTCACCCCGAGGTCTGTCGATCTCCTGGCGCGCCTCGCTGTCTGGCCCGCGGTAGAGGCCTATCGCGCCTGCCCTTACCGCCACATGACGGTCTGGGACGCCGAGGGCACGGGTAGAATCGATTTTGACAGTGCCGAGATGAATCTGCCTGCACTTGGCACGCTGGTGGAGAACAGCGCCATCACCGCGGCCCTCGCCAGTCGGGTCCGGCGGGCACCGGACATCCAGGTGCTGGCACCGCGGCGGCTGGAGCAGGCGCAGTGCTCCGCAGATGGCGTTGTCGTGACGCTTGACGATGGTACCCGCTGTGCCGCGGCGCTGACGGTGGGTGCGGATGGGGCGCTGTCGCCGCTGCGTGAGCGGCTGGGTTTTACCACCCGCGAATGGAGTTACGGACAGCGCGCCATCGTGGCCACCGTCGAGACAGAGCGGCATCACGGCGATACCGCCTGGCAGCGCTTCCTGCCCACCGGGCCGCTGGCGCTGCTACCGCTTCCGGACTCCGCCGAGCGTCATTACTGCTCAATCGTCTGGTCGCTTGACGACGATGCGGTGGATGCAGTGATAGCGCTGTCCGACGCAAATTTCTGCGTCGCGCTCGCCGATGCCGCGGAGCATTGCCTTGGCGATATTCTGGACAGCTCGCCCCGAGCCGCTTTTCCGTTGCGCCAGCGCCACGTCATCAATTACGTCGAGCCCGGTGTTGCGCTGATCGCTGATGCCGCGCACACCATTCACCCGCTCGCCGGCCAGGGAATCAATCTTGGCCTCGCCGACGTCGATGAGCTTGCCCGGGTAATACTCGAGGCCAGGCAGCGTGGACTGCCACTGGGAGCGCTGTCGGTTCTGCAGCGCTATCAGCGCCGCCGCAAGGGCAGCAACCTGGCCATGATGGCGGCAATGGACGGATTCCGTCATCTGTTCGGCTCGCGCCGCCTGTCTCTTCGCTGGTTGCGCAATGCCGGTCTGCGGCAGGTGGATGCCCTGCCGGCGGTGAAAAAACGTCTTATGCGCCAGGCCATGGGTCTGGCCGAATAGCCTGGCAACGCCTACAATCGCCGCAAAATCTATGGAGGAACCCGTATGAGCCAGGCACCTGAAGGTCTGAAATTCGCCAAGAGCCACGAGTGGGTGCGCGTTGAGGACGACGGCAGCGTGACCGTCGGCATCAGCGATCATGCGCAGGAAGCGCTGGGTGATGTCGTCTTTGTCGAGCTACCTGAGGCGGGCAGCGACCTTGCTGCAGGCGATGAGGTGGCTGTGGTCGAATCCGTCAAGGCGGCCTCTGATGTTTACGCACCGATCAGCGGTACGGTACTGGCCGTGAACGAGGCGCTTGTGGATGCCCCCGAAACCGTCAATGGCAGTCCCTATGCGGAAGGCTGGTTCTTTCGGCTCAAGCCCTCGGACTCGGCGGAGCTGGATGAGCTCATGGATGGCGAGGCCTACCAGGAGCACCTCAGCGAAGCGGGCTGATCTGTTGCGGAGAGGCCGTTAGACGCAGTGCAATAATGGCTGCTTGGGCGCAGCTCAGGCGCCGCGGAGGCTGATAATGCGCCAGCCCTTGTCCCGGGCATGTGCCGCGAGGGCCGGATCGGGGTCTACGGCGATCGGGTTGTCGACCAGCTGCAGCAGCGGCAGATCGTTGTGCGAGTCGCTGTAGAACGTGGCACCGGCCAGTGATTCGTCCCGGTCCGCCAGCCAGCTCTGCAGGCGCACCACCTTGCCCTCGCGATAGCTTGGCGTCCCTGACGGTGCACCTGTATAACGCCCCTCAGTCACTTCCACACCGCAGGCGATCAGGTTGTCGACGCCCAGCTGTCTGACAATGGGTCCGGCCACCACTTCGTTGGTGGCGGTGATGACAAGCAGCGTATCACCCCGTTGGCGATGGCTGTCGATCAGTTCCTGCGCCCCCGGCAGCAGGATGGGGGCGATCTTGTCGCGCAGGAATGCGGCCTGCCAGTCGGCGATTTCTGCGGTTGTATACCCGGCGATTGGCCGCAGTGCAAAGCGCAGATACGCCGCAATATCCAGTGACCCCGCCCGGTAATCGGCGTAGAACGCCTCATTGGCAGCCGCGTGCGCGGCCCCGTCTGCCCGTCCCTGCTCGCACAGCCAGGCCCCCCAGAGGTGATCGCTATCGCCGGCAAGCAGCGTATCGTCAAGATCGAAAATAGCCAGTGGCATCGTGTTCTCCTCAAGTGCGGCGCGGGAGAATATAACGGGTGGCTGCGCGAGACAATTTCTCTGGCTGCACAAAGTATGGAACAATGAACGGCTGATGTATGGATACAATGGTAATGATTGACGCAGAGGGTTTCCGGCCAAACGTCGGCATCGTGATCGCCAACGACAGCGGCCAGCTACTCTGGGCGCGTCGCATTGGCGGGCGCGATGCCTGGCAGTTTCCTCAGGGCGGCATCAACCCCGGGGAAAAGCCGGAACACGCGCTCTATCGTGAGCTCGAAGAAGAGGTTGGCCTGCCGGCATCCGCCGTGGATGTCATCGCCTGCACCCGGGGCTGGCTCCGCTACCGCCTGCCAAAGCGCTATATTCGCAAAGGTCAGGAGCCGGTGTGCATTGGCCAGAAGCAGAAATGGTATCTGCTCAGGCTGCTTGCCGACGATTCCAGCATCAGCCTCACCGACAACCCCAAGCCCGAGTTCGATCACTGGCAGTGGGTAAGCTACTGGTACCCGCTGAATCAGGTCGTGTATTTCAAGCGTGAAGTATACCGGCGTGCGCTGCGCGAGCTCGCGCAGCCTCTGGGTGGCCTGATCACTGCCAGCGAGCAGGCCTGACGCCGTGCTGGAAGTCCTGCGCGCCATTGTCCAGGAGGTCAACGCCGCCGAGAGCCTGGATCAGGTACTGGAGATTATTGTATCCCGCGTCAAGAGCGCGATGGGCACGCAGGTGTGCAGTGTCTACATGCGCGATCGCGGTGGCGAGCGCTTTGTCTTCCGCGCCACCGAGGGCCTCAATGCGGCGCAGATCGGCTCCGCCAGCCTGGCTCCGGGCGAAGGCCTCGTCGGTCTCGTGGCAGAGCGTGAGGAGCCCGTGAATCTCGAGGACGCCGAGAGCCACCCTAACTTCCAGTTCCTGCCGGATATCGGCGAGGAGCCGTTCCACGCCTTTCTCGGGGTGCCGATTATCCATCAACGCCAGGTGCTGGGTGTGCTGGTTGTCCAGCAGTCGGAACGCCGGCGATTTGATGAGAGCGAGGAAGCTTTCCTGGTGACGATGTCGGCGCAGCTCGCCGGCGTGATTGCCCACGCCCAGGTCACCGGCGAGGTGCCGGATGCGCTGGTGGCCGGGGCTGTACAGATGTCCACACGGATAGGCGGACTGCCCGGTGCGCCCGGTATTGGCATCGGCGTGGCGGTGGTGAAGTCGCCGAAGGCCGATCTGTATACGGTGCCAAGGCGCCAGGCAAAGAATCGTCGTGCCGAATTGCGCAGTTTCAAGCACGCGCTGGAGCAGGTCCGGCTCGATGTCCAGTCCGTCGCCGATAATCTGCGAGATGAATTGAGCGCCGAGGATCACGCCCTGTTCGATGTGTATCTGGGCATACTCGGTGACTCGGCTATCGGCGGCGAGGTGGCAGCACGAATCAAGGCGGGCGAGTGGGCGCAGGGGGCGCTCAGCCAGGTCATGATTGAGCACATCCGCCACTTCGAGCGCATGGAGCACAGCTACCTTCGCGAGCGTGCAGTAGACGTCAAGGACCTCGGCACGCGAGTGCTCGGCTATCTGCAGGCAGATGGACGCGACGAAACCGATTTTCCGGAGCAGACGATCCTGGTCAGTGAAGAGCTCACCGCCTCAATGTTGGGTGAGATCCCGCGCAGCCGGCTTGCCGGCATGATCTCCGTGCGCGGCTCCGGCAATTCGCATGTCGCCATCCTCGCCCGTGCCATGGGTGTGCCGACGGTAATGGGCGCGGTCGATCTTCCCTATACCCGCTTGCGCGATATGACGGTCGTGGTGGACGGATACAACGGTGCGGTGCACCTTAATCCGCCGGAAGATGCGCTCGATCGCTACCGTACCTTCGCCGACCAGGACTCCGCGTTGAATCGTGACCTGGAAACCTTGCGTGACGAAGTCTGTGAAACCCTGGACGGCTATCGCCTGCGCCTGTGGGTCAATACGGGCCTCATGGTCGATGTGGCGCGTTCGCTCGAGCGCGGCGCGGAGGGCGTCGGCCTGTACCGCACCGAGGTGCCGTTTCTACTGCGGGAACGCTTCCCGACCGAGGAGGAACAGCGACAGATCTACCGTGAGCAGCTGGAAGCCTTTGCGCCGCGGCCCGTTACCATGCGTACGCTGGATATCGGCGGCGACAAGGCACTCAGCTATTTCCCCATCGAAGAAGAAAACCCCTTTCTTGGCTGGCGCGGTATCCGGGTCACGCTGGATCATCCGGAGATTCTCCTTGCCCAGGTGCGCGCCATGCTCAAGGCCAACGCCGGTCTGGGCAATCTGCGCATCATGCTGCCCATGGTAAGCAATGTGGTTGAGCTCGACGAGGCGCTGGTGCTGATTCATCGCAGCCATCGCGAGCTTGTGCAGGAGGGACTGGATATTTCACTGCCGCCGGTCGGTGTGATGGTCGAGGTGCCGGCGGCGGTCTATCAGGCTGCGGCATTTGCGCGTCGCGTAGATTTTCTGTCGGTGGGCAGTAACGATCTGACGCAGTACTTGCTCGCGGTCGACCGCAACAATGCCCGTGTGTCCGACCTTTACCACGCATTTCATCCGGCGGTGCTCGAAGCGCTCGTCGCGGTGGTTGCCGGTGGTCGGAGCGAGGGCAAGCCGGTGAATATCTGTGGTGAGCTTGCCGGGGATCCACTGGCATCCGTGCTGTTGCTTGCGATGGGTTTTGACGTGTTGTCCATGAATGCAACCAGCCTGCCGCGAGTCAAGAAGGCCCTGCGCAGCGTGAGCCACGCCGAGGCTGTTGAAGTGCTGGCAGAGGTGCGAGGTTTCGACAACAGTCGCGATGTGCAGCGACGTCTGGAGACACTGCTGATGGATCGCGGACTCCACCAGTTCATACCGCCGCCGATGGACGCCTGATCGCATGCTCGCTTACCCCGATATCGACCCCGTGGCAATTTCGCTGGGGCCTCTGGACATCCACTGGTATGGACTGACCTATATCGGTGGTCTGGCCTTCGCGTGGTGGCTGGCGGCGCGGCGCAGCCGGCGCCCCGACTCGGTGCTGACGCGAAGCCAGGTCGACGATCTTATTTTCTGGGCGGCGATGGGCATTGTGCTTGGGGGGCGTATTGGCTACGCCCTGTTCTATGGCGGTGATCGGCTGCTCCAGGACCCGGCCTGGATCCTGCGGGTCTGGCAGGGGGGCATGTCCTTTCATGGTGGATTTCTCGGCGTGGTTGCGGCGAGTTTCCTGTTTGCACGTCGCCACGGGGTATCCTTTCCCGATCTGCTGGATTTTGTCGCCCCGCTGGCGCCGCTGGGGCTGGCCCTGGGGCGCCTCGGTAACTTCATCGGCCAGGAACTGTGGGGGCGCGCAGCGGACGTGCCCTGGGCCATGGTTTTCCCGAACGATCCGCTGCAGATCCCGCGGCACCCATCGCAGCTTTACCAGTTTGCACTGGAGGGTATGCTGCTCCTGGTTATCATGCTCTGGTTTACGCGCCGACCCCGGCCAACCTTTGCCGCATCTGGGGTGTTTTCTCTGGGTTACGGCGTGCTGCGGTTTATCGCGGAATTCTTCCGGGAACCGGATGCGCACCTGGGCTTCCAGGCGTTTGGCTGGATGACCCGCGGTCAGCTGCTTTGTATTCCCATGATTCTTCTCGGGCTTTATCTGCTGTTTTACGCCTACCGGGGCGGCAGCGCTGCAGCCCGACCAACGCGGTAACGATATGCGCCAGTACCTCGATCTGCTCCAGGACATCCTCGACAACGGCGTGCGCAAGGACGATCGCACCGGCACGGGCACTCTGTCGGTGTTTGCCCGCCAGTTCCGTCACGATCTTGCCGACGGTTTTCCGCTGCTGACCACCAAGAAGTTGCACTTTCGCAGTATTGCCAATGAGCTTCTGTGGTTCCTGCGCGGTGACACCAACACTGCATGGCTGCAAGAGCGCGGTGTCAGGATCTGGGACGAGTGGGCTACCGAAGAGGGTGATCTCGGGCCGCTGTACGGCGCGCAGTGGACCGCCTGGCCCACCCGCGACGGCGGCAGTATCAACCAGATCGATTACGTGCTCGATTGCCTGCGACACCGGCCGCACAGCCGTCGCATTCTGTTTCATGGCTGGAACGTGGAATACCTGCCGGACGAGAATCAGAGTCCACAGGATAACGCCCGCGCCGGCCGCATGGCGCTGCCGCCCTGCCATCTGCTTTATCAGTTCTACGTCGCTGGAGAGCGTCTGTCGTCACAGCTCTACATCCGTTCCAGTGATTCCTTTCTCGGGCTGCCCTACAACATGGCAAGTCTGGCGCTGCTGACGCATATGCTGGCGCAGCAGAGCGACCTGCAGCCGGGAGAAATCGTGATCACGACCGGTGATTCGCATCTATATGTGAACCATCTTGAGCAGGTTGCCACGCAGCTGCAGCGTGAGCCGCGGCCCCTGCCGTCGCTGCATATTCGCCGGCGCCCGGCGAGTCTCTACGATTATCAGTTTGACGACTTTGACATCCGCGATTACCACCCGCATCCCCACATTTCCGCGCCGGTGGCGATATGAGGCCGCAGGATGTCACGGCAAGCATGATCGTGGCTGCGGCCCGCAATGGCACGATCGGCCGCGACAATGCATTACCCTGGCGCCTGTCGGAGGATCTGCGTTATTTCCGGCGCGTCACCATGGGCAAGCCTGTGATCATGGGCCGTCGGACCTACGACTCGATCGGGCGCCCGCTGCCTGGCCGTGACAATATCGTTGTTTCCCGGAACCCGGCATTCGCAGCCGAGGGCGTACGGGTGACGCATGGCATTGATGAGGCATTCAGGCTGGCCGTGGAGTCGGCCCGTTCCTCCGACGCCGGGGAGCTTATGTTGCTCGGTGGCGCGCAGCTTTACGCCGAGGCTCTGCCGTTGATACAGCGCATTTACCTGACGCGGGTGCATGCAGATATCGCGGGGGATGCGCATCTGCCGGCGCTGGATCCGGGGCGATGGCGGGAAATCTCACGGGAGGATCATTCTGCGGACAGCAGAAACGAGTTTCCCTTCAGCTTTATCGTTCTGCAGCGGATCTGACGGCTTTGCCGGGGGTGGCCGCAGTCCGGCGCTTTCTTTGCGTCGCAAGGACCGGCTTTCGCTATACGGAAAAGAGTTTGTTACCTTGCTCTTGAAAAAACAAAGTGAGTGTTACCAAACTGCACACATTCACCCTCTCTCGCAGGCCTTTGCGCGACGTGTTTGAAATGATCTGTGTTATCTGGTTTCATCTGAACTCGTTCGCTCGACTCGGCGCGATCAGTAGGAAGAGAGCGTCACCGGGTCTCTCCCCATCAGCCCCAAAACATTTATGGATATAGGAAGCACTATTCCCATGACTACCTATCGACTGAAGAATGTGCTGCTGACCACAATAGTGTCCTGCCTCGCCCTCGTGGGCGCGGTGAGCGCTGTGCAGTCAAGCACGCTGGACTCCATCCTCAACGTGAGTGAGGAGAAAACCGAAGCCGCACGGGAATCCCAGGCCCGGGTTGATCGGCTTGCGGATGAGACCCGTGATCTGTTGAGCGATTACAAGTCGGTCATGAAGCAGGTCGACGGCCTCAAGGTCTACAATGCACGCCTGCAGCGTCAGATTGATAATCAGAACAGGCGAATCGCGAACATCGATGAGTCGATTGAGCAGGTTACCGTTATCCAGCGCCAGATGACTCCGCTGGTTATCCGCATGGTTGACGGACTGGAGCGATTCGTTGAGTTGGACGTGCCGTTCCATATGGAGGAACGGATGCAACGCATCGAGTTCTTGCGCAATAACCTGGATCGTTCCGATGTGAGCGTCGCTGAGAAATTCCGCCAGGTTCTTGAGGCTTACAAGATCGAGAACGAGTACGGTCGCAAGCTGGACGCCTACAAGGGCAGCGTCGAAATTGACGGCGCCGAGAGGGACGTGAACTTCCTGCGCGTGGGCCGCATTGCCCTGGTGTACCAGACGACCGATACGGAGCTATCCGGTGCCTGGGATCAGGAAAACCGAACCTGGGTCTCCCTGGACCGGGGTGAATATCGCTCCGCCATCATGCAGGGCCTGCGCATCGCGCGCCAGGAAGCCTCCATTGATCTGATGAACATGCCCATTCCCGCGCCGGAGGCCAAGTAAATGATTAAGCAATTCGTAACCGCTGCCGCATTCACCCTGTGTGGCGTTTTGACACTCAGCGCGGGGCCTCTCAGTGCGCAAGAAGACGCTGCGGCGCCGGCGCCTGAGGCAAGCACTCCCGAAGAGGACGACGCGCAGTCGCTCGAGCAGCTGCTGGAGTTTGTGAAGCAGGGCCAGACAACAGAAATGCAGGAAAACCGTCAGCGCGAGCAGCGGTTCCTCCGGGACAAGGAAAATCAGGCTGAAGAGCTGCAGGCTGCAGAGAACGAGCGCACGCGTCAGGAAAACATCAGCTCGCAGCTGGAAAATGAATTCGAAGAAAACGAGCTCATTATCAGCCAGAAGCAGGAAGTGTTGCGCGACCGGCTGGGAACGCTGTCCGAGCTGTTCGGTCACCTTACCTCCACTGCCGGCGACCTGGCCAGTAACCTCGAGTTTTCCATCACCAGTGCCGAGTTTCCGAATCGCGAGGAATACCTCAACGATCTGATTCAAAAGATGAGCACCAGCGATCAGCTGCCAAGCATCGAAGAGATTGAGCGTGTCTGGTTCGAACTCCAGCGAGAGATGATCGAATCGGGCAAGGTGGTCAGATTTGAGGCCGAAGTGGCGAAACCCAATGGCGACAAGATTACGCAGGATGTTGTCCGCGTCGGTGTGTTCAACGTGGTGTCCGAGGATGGGCAGTATCTGACTTATGTGCCTTCCAAGGGAACCCTGGAAGAGCTGGCGCGCCAGCCATCCGGAAACTACACGGACCTGGCAGAGACGCTGGCAAACGCCGACAGCGGCATGAAGCGCTTCGGTATCGATCCCACGGGCCCCACGGGTGGTTCTTATCTCGCTGCCATGATCAATAGCCCGACGATTGAAGAGCGCTGGCACCAGGGTGGCTATATCGGTTACGCCATTACTGCCGTGGGTGTCTTTGCCTTCATTCTGGCGATCTTCCGATTGATTGTGCTCTCTGCGGTTGGTTCAAAAGTGAACTCCCAGCTCAAGAACGACAAGGCCAACGACAACAACCCGCTGGGTCGCGTCATCAAGATCCACGAGGACAACCCCTCCATGGATACGGAGACCCTGGAGCTCAAGCTGTCCGAGGGGATTCTCAAGGAGACGCCAAAGCTGGAGAGCGGTCTTACGTTGTTGAAGATCATTGCCGCGGTCGCACCGCTGATGGGCCTGCTGGGTACCGTTACAGGCATGATCGTGACCTTCCAGGCAATCACCATCTTCGGTGCGGGTGATCCAAAAGCCATGGCTGGCGGTATTTCCGGCGCTCTGGTAACGACGGTACTTGGCCTTCTTGTGGCGATTCCGACGGTGCTCCTGCATACGGTGGTGAACGGACGTGCACAGAGGATTATCCATATCCTGAACGAGCAGAGCACGGGTATCGTTGCCGAACACACCGAGTCAAACCTGGGGAAGTAACATGATGTTCTGGTTGGAAAATGCGACTCAGGCAGTCAACCGCTTCATGGACATGGGCGGCAATGTCCTCTGGCTCATTGCTGTCCTGCTATTCTTCATGTGGATGCTGATCTTTGAGCGAATCTGGTTCTTCAAGCTGAACTGGAAGCACGAAGTCGCCCGGGTCATCGGTAGTTGGGAGGCACGCCCCGAGCGACGCTCGTGGGCCGCTCACCGGGTCCGTGAAAAGCTGGTTTCGGAAGCCCGTCTCCAGATCAACCAGAACCTGTCTGTGATCAAGACCCTGGTGGCGTTGTGCCCCCTTCTGGGTCTGCTGGGCACAGTGACCGGGATGATTGAAGTGTTCAATATCATGGCGGTCACCGGTGGCGGCGATGCCAAGTCCATGGCTGGAGGGGTATCTCGAGCCACGATACCTACAATGGCCGGTATGGTTGCCGCCTTGTCCGGCGTTTTCGGTAATACCTACGTTCAGCGGATTGCCCAGCGTGAAAGTGAATTGCTGGCTGACAATCTGACTACTGATCATTAAGAGAGCACAGCTATGCGCAGAAACAAGCAGGTAGTAGCAGAAGACGAAGCCCAGATCGACCTGACGCCGATGCTGGACGTGGTTTTCATCATGCTGATTTTCTTTATCGTCACCGCAACCTTCATCAAGGAAGCAGGCGTTGAGGTCAATCGTCCCGAGGCGTCCACCGCCCAGCCCAAGGAGAATGTGAACATCCTCGTGGCGATCAATGCCACGAATGAAATCTGGATGGACAAGCGTCGAATTGACGAGCGCGCCGTAAGGGCTAATATTGAGCGGCTGCACGCGGAAAACCCCAAGGGCGCTGTGGTCATTCAGGCCGACAACAAGTCAAACACGGAGACGGTTGCGGCGGTTCTTGATGCGGCCCGTGAAGCTGGCGTCTATGACGTCTCTCTCGCCACCGACAAGAAGTAGTGAAGCCTTATTATGCCTAAAAGTCTGACCAGGATTATTTTTGGCGCGCTCCTCGCCTTACCCGTGGCAGGAGGGCTGTTCTTTCTCATGCAATATCTGATTGCTACGGCAAATCCCGATATTGATGAGGAGGAGCGAACACGCCTCGCCGATATTGTCATGCCTGAGCGGGACATTGACACCAACGTCGAGCAGAAAAAACCAGACAAGATCGAGGATCCGGAAGAGCCGCCGCCGGATCTGGATACGCCCGATATGGACACCGATGTTGATGCCAACGCGGTCAACACGGCGCCACAGTCGTCGGTCGAGATTGATATCGCCAGTAGCGGGATGGGCAGCGGAGATGGTGAGTATCTGCCTATCGTCAAGGTTGCGCCCATTTATCCGCGCCGGGCCCAGTCGCGGGGGATTACAGGGTATTGTATTGTGGAATACACGGTGACCAGGAACGGGTCTATACGGAACCCGCAGGCTGTGGATTGTTCGCCGTCCGGCGTCTTCGAGCGGGCCTCCGTCAAGGCCGCGGAGAAGTTCAAATACAAGCCCCGGGTTGTGGATGGTGAGCCAATTGAGGTTGCCGGTGTTCAGAACAAGTTCACGTTTGAACTCGAGAACTAATCGCTGGAGGGTCATCGCATGACCAGGACACGTACATTCGTCAGAGCAACTGCGCTGGGGGTTGCACTTACCGCTGCTCAGTCCGGCGTAGGTCAGCTTTCCGCCCAGAATCCTCTTGCATTCCTGGGTCTAAGTGCGGCCTACGCTCAGGAGCAGGAGGAGCGTGAAACCCGCAAGACACCCGCGCTGCGAAATTCGGTTTATGAAAAGCTCGCTGAGGCGCAGACGGCAGCCGAAGAAAAAGATCTCGCTACCGCGGAGCAGGTCTTGAATGAAATGATTTCTGAAAGTGGCAGGAACGAGCTCAACAGCTATGAGCTCGCCAATGTCTACAATCTTATGGCGTTTATTCATTATTCGCGGGAAGACTATGCCCGGGCGCTTGAGGCCTATGAAAACGTGGTCAGCCAGCCGGATATTCCGCTCGCCATGGAAATCAATACGCGCTACACGGTGGCTCAGCTGCATTTTGTGCAGGAGAACTGGCGTGAGGGCATTGATGCGCTGTTGAAGTGGTTCGAGATGAGCGAGAACGCGCCGGCCAATGCCTACGTTCTGCTCGCGCAAGGATACTATCAGCTTGAGGACTACCCGAAGGCGCTGGAGAACGTCGAGACAGCCATCGACATTTACCTTGAAAAGGATAAAACACCCAAGGAACAGTGGTACAACCTGGCGCGCTTCCTTTACACCGACCGTGGTGATGTCGACAGCGCCTTGGCGGTACTGGAGGAGCTACTGACCCATTACCCCAAGAAGGATTACTGGGTCCAGCTTGGCTATATGTATTCTGAGAAGGGCAACGAAAAGCGTCAGCTTGGTTCTATGGAAACCGCCTACGTTCAGGACATGCTGGACAAGGATGGGGAGCTACGTAACCTGGCGTCGCTATATCTAAGCCAGGGGGTACCTTATAAGGCGGGCAAGGTGCTCGAAAAGGCCTTTGAGGATGATCTCATCGATGATGATGTCAAAAATTATGAGTTGCTCGCGGGTTCCTGGCGACAGGCACAGGAAGTGGATAAAGCAATTCCGGTGATGGAGGTGGCTGCCTCCAAGTCAGATTCCGGGGAGCTTTATTCACAGTTGGGTAACATTTACCTCGATGGTGACCAGTTCGACAAGGCCGTTGAGGCCATCCAGACCGCACTTGAGCGGGGTGGCGTTAAGCGCCCTGATACGGCGCGTCTGGTGCTCGGCATGGCTCTTTTCAACCTTGAAGAATATGGTAAAGCCCGCGAGGCGTTCAGGGCCGCAGGCCGTGACGAGCGCTCCGAGCAGTACGCGAAGCAGTGGATAAGGTACATGGAGTCTGAAATAGACCGACAGCAGAAACTCGCTGAAGGGTGATCGCGGACTGTCTGGGTGAGCGAAATCCTTCAGAAGCTCAGTATCCAGGCGTCTCCATTGCCAGAACAGTAGAGAACGTCGTGTTATTTTGATGACACACAAAAAAGGAGCCGGAAGGCTCCTTTTTTGTGTGTACTACACTATCCAGACCGTAGGTCAGACAGGGACGACATTCTCCGCTTGCGGCCCTTTCTGACCGTCAGCCACGGTAAACTCCACTTTCTGCCCATCGGTCAGCGTACGAAATCCATCACCTTTAATCGCGCTGAAGTGAACGAAGACATCTGGACCACCTTCCTGCTCAATAAACCCGTATCCCTTGCTCTCGTTAAACCACTTTACCGTACCGGTTACTGTAGACATACATACATACCTTTCTAACTGTATATGACGGCCTGGGCCGCCGCTTTGCTTTAACTATTTATGGGTGACGAACAGAGGAACAGGACTGATCTTCGCTCGCATACATAAACACACTGATGCACACTCGTCCGATAAAACCCTGACAATTGTGCGTGCAACACTCTGAGTGTAGCACCCCGGTGCCGACTGGGTAGTTGTCGACCAAAAAAGCGGTAAAATTTACATGGCCTGATTCACGCGTATGATTTTCATGATGTTGGTGCTGCCGGCCCGGCCATGCTCATCGCCCATGCAGAGAAGAATGTCGTCCCCGGTCTGCAGATAATCAAGATCGCGAAGAAAGAGGATGGCGCGGCTCTCGAGAGAGCCATGGCCTGCCTCGTCGGCTGGAAAATACAGCGGTATGACGCCGCGGCACAGCGACAGCCGCTGCAGAGTCTGCGCGTTGTTGGCCAGGCCGAATATTGGCAGCCCCGAGCTCAGCCTCGACATCAACCTTGGTGTCGCGCCGGACTCGGTAAGGCAGGCAATGCCGCGAACATTGCGATAGTGGTTTGCCGCATAAATAGCCGACATGGCAATGGTTTCCTGAGCGGAGTAGAACTCCCGATCAACCCGGTAACGCGATGTGCGCGCCACGGGATGACGTTCTGCCCCCATAGCAGCGTCAGCCATTGCAGCAACCACTGCAACGGGGTATTTACCAACGGCCGTTTCAGCAGAGAGCATCACGGCGTCGGTGCCGTCGAGTACGGCGTTGGCAACGTCGAACACCTCGGCCCGGGTTGGCATTGCGTTGCTGATCATGGACTCCATCATCTGCGTCGCCGTGATCACCAGCCGGTTGGCGCGCCTGGCGCGCGAAATAAGGTCCTTCTGAATACCGATCAGCTCCGCATCGCCTACCTCGACCCCGAGGTCGCCGCGAGCGACCATAATGCCGGCGGATGCCTGCAGAATGTCATCGAGAATCGCGTCGTCAGCGACCACCTCTGCGCGCTCGATCTTGGCAATAATGGAGGCATCAAGCCCATGCCGCGAGAGCAGCGCCCGCGTATGTTCGATATCACGGATGTGTGAGACGAAGGACACTGCCACAAAGTCGGGATTCACGGCGCCCAGCGACTCGATGTCGGCGATGTCTTTCTCCGTGAGTGCCGGTGCGGCAATGCCACCGCCGAGGCGATTGATGCCTTTATTTGAACCGAGCTGTCCGCCAAGAAGTACCGTGCAGTCGGCGGCATTCTCCTCCACATGCTCCACCGTCAGCTGTATACGGCCATCGTCAAGCAGCAGGGTGTCCTGCGGGCGCAGATACTGGGTCAGTGTCTCAAAACTGAAACCAACCCCGTGTTGGTCGCCCGCTGCGTCATCGATTCGGGCATCCAGACGGAAGTGCTGTCCCGGCGTCAGTTCGACACTGTCATTACGAAAGCCGCCAATCCGGATTTTTGGTCCCTGCAGGTCAGCGAGAATGCCTACGTGTCTGCCCGCAAGCGCCGCCTGGTGACGGATGCGCCGGGCGCTGGCGGCATGGTGTCCGGGCTCGCCATGACTGAAATTGAGGCGGAATACATCCACGCCCGCTCGCAGCAACTGTGCGATCGTGATATCGCTGTCGCTGGCGGGACCGAGAGTTGCGACGATCTTGGTGCGCCGGCTGACCGGCCGGCTCATGCCGCCGATCCTGTGTGCAGGCTGGGCGGTAACGATAAGCTTGTCATGGGGTAGTAACAGACTCCAGGTAGTTGACGGTCAGGTCCGGGAAGTCAGTGAAAACACCGTCTACGCCGATCTGACCGATAAACAGGTCGAGCAGTTCCCTATAGCTGCTGATGCCGGGGGGGAGCGCATCGCGACGGAAGGTAAAGGGATGCACAAGCAGGTTTGCGCGATGCGCCCGCGCTACCAGGTCGGTCACTGCGGCCTTGCCCTCCGCGTCCCGGCCCGTGTAAATCTGCCGAATCCACGGGCCTATACCGTCGGCGTAGCGCGCGATCTCCGCCAGGCCCTCGTCTGACCGCAGATAATCATAATCGGTGCCCCCGTCCTCGCCCCAGCTGTTGTCGCCAATCAGCTGAATCAGTGGTAGCGACGTCTGAAGTGTATTCTTGAGGTATTTTAGGGTCGGCGGATCAAAGCATTGCAAAAAAACGTGCTCGCGGGCTTCGGACAGTCCCTCCTTCTCGAGGACATCCAGCACTGCCCGCGCAATGTCCATGCCCTCGGCATTGTGGAACTGCGGTGCCTTGAGCTCAATGTACAGACCGGTGTGCATGCCCCGGCTACGGTTCAGACCCTCGACAAGGCGGATTTCCTCGGCAAGTGTCGGCACGCCGGACAGCCCTGGGCCCGCGGGAAAGCGGGCGGGGAAGACGCTGCTGTCGCCTCTACCGGGTGCGCGGCGTTCGTGGGCGCGCAGCCGCCGGATTTCGGCGAGGCTGAAATCGATGGCGTAGAAATGACCATCGGCCCGAGCGCGATCGGGAAAGATGGTCGCGACGTCGGTCGTGCTGTCCAGCAGGATATCGTGCAGAACGATTGGTACCGCGTCCTTCGTCAATACGATATCCTGCTCCAGGAAATCGGCACCCATGCCGTGCGCCAGCGCCTTTGCCGGCAAGGTGTGTTCCGGCAGATAACCACTGGCCCCGCGATGGGCGATGACAATCGGCCTGCTTTCCGCTGTCATGGGCTTCCATTTCTCGCGCGCTGTGTCTGCTGCCGCCGTGAAGCTGGCAGCAAGCGCGATCGACAGCAGCACGCTGGCAGCGCGCGCAATCCGTATGTGACATCGCATGGCGGGCTCACCTCAGGGCTTGACCTGCATTTTGATGGTTTTCTCGGTGGCAGGGCCGTAGGGAGGCAGCATGCCGCCAATGCGACCGATGTTCAGCTTTGTTTGCCGGTATATCGCCTTGGCGTGGCTGAAGCGGCGAAAGCCGTCCTCGCCGTGGTAGGCTCCCATGCCGCTGGGGCCGACGCCGCCGAAGGGCAGGTCTTCCTGCATCACGTGCATGATCACATCGTTGATGCAGATGCCGCCGGAGGTGGTGCGTTCCAGGACCGCGCGCTCTTCCTCGCCATCGCTACCGAAATAATAAGCCGCCAACGGTCTCGGCTGACTGTTGATGTAGCGGATGGTCTCCTCGAATTCCTTGTAGGTGACGATCGGCAGCAGGGGCCCGAACAGCTCTTCCTGCATGACGGCGGTATCCAGTGGCGGCTGCGGGATCAGCGTCGGTGGGATTTTGCGTGATCCTTGCTGCACGTCGAAGTTTTCGTCGGCCGGGTTGATGACCACGGTAGTGCCCCCGCGCTCGGCGATTTCTGCCAGATAACCGGCCAGGCGCTGGTAGTGGCGGTCGTTAACGATGGCTGTGTAGTCCGGATTGTCCAGAAGGCGCGGGTACATGCGCTGGACCGCCGCCTGTGCCGCCGCTATTACCTCCCCCATTGCCTCTTCCGGCACCAGCAGGTAATCCGGCGCCAGGCAGATCTGTCCGGCATTCAGGGTCTTGCCCAGCATAATGCGCTCCATGGCGCTATCGATATCCGCGCTGCGCGAGACGATCACCGGCGACTTGCCGCCCAGCTCCAGTGTCACGGGTACCAGGTTTTTCGCCGCAGCCGCCATGATGTGGCGTGCGACGCCGGTGGCGCCGGTGAACAGCAGATGGTCAAAGGGCAGCGCCGAGAAGGCCTGTCCCACCTCGGGCCCGCCGGTAGCGATAGTCACTTCCTCCGGCGACCAGGCGCTCGCCACCATCTCGGCCATCAGCTCGGCCGTGGCGGGTGTGAATTCGGAGGGCTTGATCATGGCGCGGTTGCCGGCGGCGAGAATACCCGCCAGTGGTCCGAAGGTCAGGTTGACCGGGAAATTCCAGGGCGAAATCACGCCGACCACGCCCAGGGGCTGGTACTCGACTCGCGAGCGGCCACCCAGCAGGTTCAACGGGAACAGGGTCGAGCGTTTCTCGCCGCGCATCCAGTCGCGAACATGCTTTCGGGCATGCTTGAGGGGGCCGATGGAGGCTGCGACGTCGGTCATCAGCGTCACTTCACGGGATCGACAGCTGAAGTCGCTATTCAGCGCCTCGACAATGCGGTCACGATTGGCATAGACCACGTCAATGCCGCGGTCGATACGATCGATGCGCACCTCCGCGCTGACGGCACCCTCGTTCAGGTAGGCTTCCTGCTGACGCTTGAGCATGGTCTGCAGTTCGTTTGCGATATCGTTATCCTGGGTCGCTGATGCTGGCGCGTTCATGGCTGCCCTCCTGGGCCCGTTGTCGGGGAGATGACGATTGTTTGTCTGACACAGAGTCTTTCAGTATAGGCCCTGCAGCGTGGCAGGTTAACCCGCCACTGTGTTTAACTTGATGCGCTGATTTGCCGCACCGATAAAGGATCGTTATAGCACCCATGCAGACACAGGATACGCGCACCCCGTCACCCCCTTTCGGTTACTCGCGGGAGTGCCATTACGACCGCGACAAGCAAGTGCGCATCGTCGCCGAGTTCCACGCCAACAAGATCCGTCCCAGTCGTATCGCCTACCGCGTTGGCATTGATATTGCCCTGATCGAGGCGCTGATTGCCGGCGAGGAAGAAACCGAGCGTTTTCCCAGGCTCGTTGCGCACTACCGCCGACAGCGCTTTCGCGATCGCCTGGGTTCGCTGTCGCGGGACCGTGGTGCCCGACGCTTTGAGGCGGAAATGCGCATCACCCGGGAATTCCAGTCTGAGCGGGAACTCTGAGGGTGACCGCGTTGAATTCGCCACCAGGGCTCAGCGGGTTCTTATGACTGCCGCCTTCTGCAGTGTCATTGAAGCACCTGCTACACTCAGAATGACATCAACAACAAGAGACCCCGATATGAATCCGGTCCTGCGACGTTCCGCGCTCCTGCCCTTCGCACTGCTGCTGGCGTTATCCAGCCCGCTGCATGCCGATCCTCATGACGACAGCCATGGCGAGAAGCCCGCCGAAACTCACACAGACACGCATGAATCCGCTGCCGCCGGCGTACCGGAGCCACTGCACGCCGAAAGCAGCGGCAGCGTGCGCATCGATGGCAAGACCGTCGATTACACCGCCGCCGCCGGCACCCTGGTCATGAAGAATGACGATGGCGACCCGATCGCGCACTTTGGCTACACCGCGTACACCCGCGATGGTGTCGACAAGGGCGAGCGTCCCATTCTGTTTGCCTATAACGGTGGGCCCGGCTCCGCTTCCATGTGGCTGCACATGGGCATTCTCGGGCCACAGCGTGCCGATGTGGAAGACACCGCCTTTACCACCAACGGCCCGTTCCGCTCGGTGAACAACGAGTTCAGCATTCTCGATCGCGCCGACCTGGTAATGATCGATCCGGTGGGAACGGGGTTTTCCCGCGCGGTGGGCAAGGGCGACAGCAAGGACTTCTGGGGAGTTGATAACGATATCCGCAGCGTGTCTGACTTCATTGTGCGCTATATCACCGAGACGGGCCGCTGGGCGTCACCGAAATATCTGCTGGGGGAAAGCTACGGCGGTATTCGCAGCGGCGGTGTCTCCTATGATCTGTTGTCCCGTCACAGCATTGCCCTCGAGGGGGTGATACTGGTATCGCCCTACATGGACTACATCGCGGGCAATGCCGGCACGGCAAACGACCTGCCCTACATCAATTACATCAGCACCTATGCGGCCACTGCCTGGTACCACGGCGTGAGCGAGTTCCGCCCCGATGACCTGCAGACCATGCTGGAGGAGGCGGAAGCCTTCGCGATGGACACCTATGCGCCGGTGCTGATGAAGGGTCGCCGCGCCAGTGGCGAGGAGCGTCAGGCCGCGCTAGAGGGGCTGCAGCGTCTGACCGGTATCAGCGCCGACTACTGGGACCGCGCCAACCTGCGTATCGACGAGTCACGCTTCGCCAAGGAACTGCTGCGCGATCAGCGCAAGACGGTGGGACGCATCGATTCCCGCTTTGTCGGCGATGCCCTGAATCATCTTGGCGAGCGTTTCAGCTACGATCCGTTTTTCCCGTCGGTGGGTCCGGCGTTCGTCGCGGCTTTCAACGATTATTATCGTGAAGTGCTAGGCGTGAAGACCGACATGACCTATGTCACCTCCGCCGGCCTGTGGCGCGACTGGGGGCAGGAGCACCGTCATCCCGGACCGGTCGGCATGCAACCGGTGGGCAACACCGCTGTGGACCTGGCCTATGCCATGACCCAGAACCCGAACATGCGCCTGCTGATCCAGCAGGGTTACTTCGACCTGGCCACGCCAGTTGGCGCCACGCGCTATTTTCTCGATCACATGGAGCTGCCCGAATCACTGCGCGCAAACATCACCGAGGCCTACTATGAGGCGGGCCACATGATGTACCTGCACAAGCCGTCAATGGAAAAGTACCGGCGTGATCTGGCGGCGTTCATCCGCGCCGCGGACTGAAGCGGTTGCTATTCTGCCGGAGCCGTCACGCCGACGGGTGCACAGACTTTCCGGAAACCCGCCGCCACGAAGGGAATCATGTGGTCGTAGGCGGCCTGGAAATCCGTCGAGCGGCAGGTGCCACCCGACAGTTTGTCGATGCGCCCTGTCTGTGCCAGCGTGAGCGTGAGCGCGCCGGAGAGGTTGTTGTAGCACCAGTACAGGTTGTCGTCACTCGCGCCGGGCAGGGCCTTGCGCAGGGATACGATGAACTCCAGCACCAGGTCATCAAATAGCGACGACATCATCTTCGGGCCCCAGTAAGGCGAGTTGTTGATATAGGCGATCAGCGCCAGATAATGGCGCCAGCCCGCGTCGCCGGTTTCCTGGGCCAGCTCCAGCGGCCGCAGAAAGGCCTCGATAATCTGCTCGACGCTGGGCCCCTCGGGCCCGGCCTCCCGCTGACAGCGCTGCAGCGCCTCGCGTCGTGATTCGTTCAGGTGGGCCGCGCGACGATCGAATACCGCCTTGAACAGGTCGAGTTTCTTGCCGAAGTGGTAGCTCGCCAGCGCCACGTCCACCTTCGCACTGGTGGCGATACGTCGCAGCGTGACGCCGTCATAGCCGTGCAGGGCAAAGAGTTCCTCCGCAACATCGAGAATGCGTTCCCGCTTGCTGCGATTTCTGGCTGCCTTCATGCGCTGTTGCCCCCGCCCCCCGGGATTGGTGGTTGCGTATTCAACACTTGTTGAATACGCTGTCGGAAAATAACATGAGCGCCGTGACGATGACACCTGAATTGTTCAAATATCTGCTGGTCTGCGGTTATGCGCTGCTGGTCTACGGGCTGTCCGTGATCGGGCTGCGGCGCACCCGCAGCGTGCAGGGTTTTTCCATTGGCAACAAGGACATGAGCCCGGTGGTGGTGGGTATCACGCTGGCGGCATCGATTGCCTCCACCGCGACCTTTGTCATCAACCCGGGATTTGTTTACCAGCATGGCCTGTCTGCTTACCTGCATTTTGGCGTCGCCGGCTCACTGGGCATTACCGCTGCTTTTCTGGTCCTGACGCGCGGATTCCTGCGCCTCGGTGAGACGCACAAGGCCCTGACGATACCCCAGTGGATCTTTTACCGCTACAACCACCGTGGGTTCAGCCTGTTCTTCGCATTCATCAATCTGCTGTCGATAACCTTTGTGGTTCTCATTCTGGTCGGCTGCAGCCTGCTGGTGACAGGTCTGTTCCCGGTGGATCAGAAGACCGCTCTGGTCGGTGTGCTGCTGTTCGTTTTTTCCTACGTGCTCATGGGTGGAACCTATGCCCACGCTTATACCAACACGCTGCAGGGGATCATGATGCTGCTGGTCACCGTGCTGCTGTTTGTGCTGGGGGTGAAGTATTTCGACGGCGGCTTTCTCAGCTCTCTTGCGCAAGTGAGCGCTGACTATGCAGCGGCATTCAACGAGGACAGCTCGCTCTACTTTGATTTTTTTTCCGTGTTTGTCAGCGGCTTCGTGGTGACCTTTGCGTTGATGCTGCAGCCCCATATTCTCACCAAGGTGCTGTACCTGCGCAGCGAGCGGGATATTAGCTGGTTTATCGGCACCACGGTGGTCGTCGGCGCGCTGTTCACGCTGATGCTCATGATCGGATTTTACGCACGTCTGGCCGGGCTGGAGGTCGACTCCCAGGACACGGTGGTGCGCGATTACCTGCTGCACGAGTTCAGCACGTCGATATGGGGCGAGTACCTGCTGGTTTTCATTTTCGTCACGCTGCTGGCAGCCGGCATGAGTACCCTCGACGGCATTCTGGTGTCCCTGTCGGCCATGGTGGTCACAGATATCGTCAAGCCCTTTGCCCGTGAGGGCGGCAGCGATGGTCTGGCGCTGTCGCGCTGGGTGCTGGTAGGGGTCGGCGTGATCGGACTGGCGCTGGCGTGGAATCCGCCGCCGCTGATCGGCCTGTTTGCGCAGAAGGGCGTCTACGGGCTGGCAGCCGCCTCGCTGGTGCCGGTGCTGTTCGGGGTGCTGGTGAGGCGGCATATTCCACTGTGGGTGGTGCTGGGTGCGGCGGCCATTGGCCTTGTGCTGCACCTGCTGTTCAATCTGGCGCTGGGCGTGGAAAATCCGGCGATCTCCGCCACCTATGGCATTCTGGCGTCGCTGGCCTTCGGGCTGGTCGGCTTGCTGGTGACCCGGCCATTGAACGGGGGTTCTGCATCGCCTCTATGAGCGTTTGTCTGTGTTCAAAACGGTCTCGGTTCTGCAGGCGACAGACGCTCGCATGCGTATTCATAGAGCGCCATGTCTTGTCGATTCAAAGCGAGAAGCTCGTCAAAGGATTGGTTGCCAATACTTTCCCTGAGTTTTTTCAGGCGGATGTCGATGGGCGACATAAGGTCAGTTGAAGTGGAGTTTACGGCGTCGCTTTCTGCAAACTCAAAGTGGACACCATATTTTTCGAGTAAAGCGGGGAATTTTGCAACATCGTCATTGAAAAATTCAGTCCTTGCCAGAAGCTCCACGTTGTCGAGATTCCTCTTTGCCTGATCCATATCAAGCTC
>CAZTJR010000001.1:77994-256052 GCA_964613795.1 uncultured Alteromonadaceae bacterium
CTGTCCCTGGAAGAAGTGGTGGTGACTGCGCGGCGTCGCTCGGAAAACCTGCAGGATGTGCCGATTGCGGTAACGGCGATCTCGGGCCTGGAGCTGAGTCTGCGCGGCGCCGCTGACATCACCGAACTGGCACAGTCCATACCGAGCGTGACGCTTGAGCCGTCCCGTGCCACCAACACGACGCTGACCGCATTCATACGCGGCATCGGCCAGCAGGATCCGCTCGCGGGCTTCGAGCAGGGCGTGGCCCTGTATCTGGATGACGTGTATCTCGCCCGACCCCAGGGCGCCCTGCTGGATATCTACGATGTCGAGCGTATAGAGGTGCTTCGTGGCCCACAGGGCACGCTTTATGGGCGCAATGCGGTCGGCGGTGCCATCAAGTACGTGACCCGACGCCTGTCGAACGAGCTGGAGGGCAGTGTTCGTGCCTCCTATGGTGACTATGACCAGATGGATCTTGTGGGCACGGTGTCCGTGCCGGTATCGGACACCTTCCGCGTGGGAGCGACCGTGGCCTCGTTTGACCGCGACGGCTTTGGCAAGAATCTCTTCACCGGCGGCGAACAATATGACAAGGACATCTTCGGCTACCGCCTTAGCGCCGAGTTCGAGCCAACGGAAAACCTGTTGATCCGCGCCGCCTATGACAACACCCAGGACGATTCGTCGCCGGTTGCAGGCTATCGGCCCTTTCCGGGTGCCGTCAGCGGACAGCCGGTGCTGAACAATGTGCGTGACACCACGGCGGGGGCCAGCGTCCTGCCGACCACTGCGGGTATCAATGGTAACAACGAGGTGCAGACCGAGGGCTGGTCCCTGTCGATCGACTATCAGCTCAACGAGCAGATTACCCTGCGGTCGATTACCTCGGCGCGGGAGGATTACACCGAATCCGTGATCGACTTCGATGGCCTGGCTGTACCCGACTTCGATGCGCCGGTCATCTACGACAATGAGCAGACCAGCCAGGAATTCCAGCTGCTTTTCAACAGCGATCGCTGGAACGCCGTGCTTGGTTACTACTACCTCGACGTCGAGGCTGCCAACGACTTTGATGTGGTGCTCGGGCAGCTTGCCCCCGGCGGCATCACCGCCTATACCGGCGGTACGGTGAAAACCGAGGCCTGGTCGGCGTTTGCCGACATCACCTATAACCTCACGCCGCACCTGTCGGTGTCAGTCGGCGGCCGCTATACCGAAGATCAGCGCGATGCGGATATTTTTCGGGGTAACTACCTCGGGACCGGTTCACCGTTCCTCGGCAACGAGAGCGCCATTCTTTTGGCCGCAACCAGCGACTTCGAGGCCAGCCGGACGTTCTACGATTTCTCTCCGCGGGTCAACATCAGCTATCTGCTGAACGACGATATGACGGTGTATGCGGGCTACAGCCAGGGCTGGAAGGCCGGCAGCTTCGATCCGCGCGGTGCCAACTTTGCCACCCCCGAGGTAGAGCGCGGCTTTGACGCCGAAGAGCTGGATTCCTTTGAGCTGGGCTTCAAGGCCACCTGGCTGCAGGGGCGCGCCATCACCAATATCGCCCTGTTCTACAGTGAGTATTCGGACATGCAGATTCCGGGCTCGGTTGGTGCGGACAGCGACGGCGATGGCGTCAATGATACCTTTGTCGGCACCGTCACCAACGCCGCGGAGTCCACCATTGCCGGTCTGGAAATCGAGGGCAACGTGCTGCTGACCGAAAACTTCAGCATGCAGTTTTCAGCCAGTCTGCTCGACACCTCCATCGATGAGTGGCTGGTAAATGGCATTGACGTATCGGACCAGCGCGCCATCCAGAACACGCCGGAGGAAATGGCCTTCATCGGCGCGACTTACGTGACTCCGCTGCGCGACGGTGATCTGCGCCTCATGGCCAACTGGTCCTACAAGAGCGAGATTACCCAGTTCGAGCTGCCGGCACCCGTCATCGACCAGGATGCCTACGACCTGATCAACGCCAGCGTGGTCTGGACCAGCATGGATGAGGCCTGGATGCTTGGCCTGCACGGCAAGAATCTGACTGATGAGGACGTCAAGACCGCCGGTTACTGTTTCGGCGAGGGCGGCTGCCCGTCTACCCTGGGCCTTGAGAACAACACGACGGTGTTCTATGCGCCGCCGCGCACATGGACGGCCACGGTCGAGTACCGCTTCTAGCCCGCAATGAGCCATACCGTGACAGTCTTTCCTTCTGCGGCCCCGCTACTGCCCGAGATCCTTGCGCTCCACGGCAAGTGGCGCGGCAGCCGCGATGCCGTGATTTGTGGCGATGAGCGTCTTGACTGGCGTGCCTTCTGTGCCGCCAACCACCGCTTTGCCCACGGCCTCGCGGCGCGTGGCATTCATCCCGGGGACCGTGTCGGCATCGTCATGAGCAACGGTCTGCCGATGGTGCAGGCGCTCTTCGGTACCCTCGCTGCAGGCGCGGTCTCTGTGCCGCTGAATCTGTCGGTATCCGATGAGGCCATGCTGGCCATGCTCGAAGATGCGGGGGTGCGAGCCCTGGTGGTCACATCAGACCAGCGGCGCCGGATGGATGCCCTGCGCGACCGCCTGCCGGCGTCGCTGGTCCTGCTGCTGTGCAGTGATGACGCTGAAACGGAGCCTGTAGCTGACGGCGTGGGCGACGGCTGGGAAAGATTGCATGCCCTGTGTGACGGTCAGCCGGTGCATCTGCCGGCCATCGCACTGGACCCGGAGGCGCCACTCAACATCATTTACAGCTCGGGTACGACCGGGCTCCCCAAGGGCATTCTGCACACGCATCGCGGTCGGCGCGACTGGGCTTACGATCTGGCCATCGCCCTGCGGTACCACGGTGCGGCCAGAACACTGCTGACCATTGGTCTGTATTCCAACATATCCTGGGTGGCGATGCTGTGTACTGTGCTTGCCGGTGGCACGCTGGTGGTGCATGAGCACTTCGATGCGGCGCGTTTTCTGAATGCGGTGCAGGATCTGGGTATTACGCACACCGCGATGGTGCCAATCCAGTTCCAGCGCGTGGTCGCCGCGCAGCGCGAGCGGCCGCGGGATCTGTCCAGCATGCAGGGCATGATGAGCTGTGGTTCGCCGCTGCACGAGAGCCTCAAGCAGGCCGTTTTCGCCGAGTTCCCCTGCGGCATCATCGAGCTTTACGGACTGACCGAGGGTATTATCACGACGCTGGATCCGGAGGATGCCGAAGGTCGCTGGCAGTCGGTGGGAAGGCCGCTGATCGGCACTGATATCGCCATAATCGATGACAATGATGGTTTTTGTGGCACTGGAACGGCGGGAGAGATCGTTTCCCGTGGCCGCATCACGATGCCCGGTTACTGGCAGCGGGACGCGGCCAATGCCGATGCCTGCTACCGGGATGACGATGGCAGGATCTGGCTGCGCTCCGGGGACATCGGCTATGTGGATGCCGAGGGATTTCTCTACATCGTCGATCGCAAGAAAGACATGATTCTTTCGGGCGGCCAGAACGTCTATCCACAGGACATTGAGGCGGAATTGCACGCCCACCCAGATGTTGACGACGTGGCGGTTATCGGCGTGCCCAGCCGTCGCTGGGGCGAGACGCCGCTGGCGCTCGTGGTGGCCGCACAGTCGCTGCAGCCGGCGGAACTGCTGCACTGGGCCAATCAGCGTCTGGGCAGGCAGCAGCGCCTGACGGACCTGTTGCTGGTGGATGAGTTGCCTCGCAACCCGAATGGCAAGATACTCAAGCGCGAACTGCGGCAGCAATATGGAGAGCGTGTTTATGAGTGAATACCGCGATGTCTGGTATCAGAGTCCAGGCGGCCTGCGCCTGTACGCCCGGGATTACCCGGGACCGGCGTCCTCGGGCTTGCCGCCGGTGCTGTGCATGCATGGGCTGTCGCGCAACTCCGCCGATTTTGAGGGGCTTGCCTCTACCCTGGCCGCAGAACGCCGGGTGATTGTGGCCGAGCAGCGCGGTCGCGGGCGCTCTGACTACGACAGCAACCCGGCCAACTACACCCCGCTCACCTATGCTGACGATATGTTTCATCTGCTGGACACGCTGGCCATCAGCAAGGCAGTGCTGATCGGGACTTCCATGGGTGGCCTGATGGCGTTCATCATGGCGAGCCAGAAGCCGTCGCGTATTGTCTCGATGGTCATCAATGATATTGGCCCGGAGATCGACCCCAGGGGTCTGGCGCGCATTCAGCATTACGTCGGCAAGGTCGCTCCTGCGCGCAATTGGGACGACGCGGTGGCGCGCACCCGCGAAATCAATGGTGAGGCCTTCCCCGATTACACGGATGACGACTGGCTGACCTTTGCCCGGGCGCTGTATATGGAGCGCGATGGTGTGCCGGTGCTTGCCTATGATCCCGCCATCGCCAAGGCGATGACTGACGTGGATTCCGGCGCAGTGCCGCCGGATCTGTGGCCGCTGTTTGAGGCCATCGTCGATATCCCGATGCTGGTGGTACGCGGCGAGCTCTCCGACATTCTCGCGGCGGAATGCGTAGAGCGCATGCGCGACATGGACAGTGATCTTCAAGTGGTAGAAGTACCCCGGGTCGGCCATGCGCCCACGCTCATGGAACCTGCGGCGCTGCAGGCGATACAATCCTTTCTTGCGGGGTCGGGTCCGAATCGGACCCGGTCCCAATCGGACCTGAATCCATGAGCCAAGGAGCCAAGCATGCAGGCCATCGACATCTGGCACGAGATTGTCGCCAGCAAGGATACGGCCCGTCTCGGAGAGATCATCTCTGACGACTGTGTGTTCCATTCACCCGTAGTGCATACGCCCCAGGTCGGCAAGCCGCGCACTCTCATGTACCTGACCAGCGCCATGAGCGTGTTCAATGACACCTTCCGCTACGATAAGGAGGTGGTCAGCGATGATCATGCGGTGCTGGAATTCACCTGCACGGTAGACGGCATTGAGATCAACGGCGTCGACATCATGACCTTTGCGGCGGATGGCCGTATCTGCGAGTTCAAGGTCATGGTGCGGCCGCTCAAGGGCATGCAGATGCTGCATGCGCACATGGCAAAGATGCTAGAATCCATCGCAGGCGGAAAACACTAGCGGGCGAAGGCCCCCTCTCTGGGGTCAGGTCCGCTCCGGCCCCGACCCTATAAGGCACACCCTATTCCGATGACCCAGAGAATCATTGTAGGCATTACCGGCGCGTCCGGCATTGCGCTTGGCGTTCGCGCACTGGAGCTGCTGCGCGCCGCAGAAGTGGAGACGCATCTGGTAATGAGCCGCTCGGCAGAGCTGACGCTGCACTACGAAATGGCGATGTCCAGTGCGGAGGTGAAAGCGCTGGCCAGTGAAGTCCATGCGGTGAAGAACATCGGTGCATCCATTGCCAGCGGCTCGTTCATTACCGAGGGCATGCTGATTGCGCCCTGCTCTATTCGCAGCCTGTCGGAGATCGCGTCCGGCGTTACCTCCACACTTCTCTCCCGCGCCGCGGACGTGGTGCTCAAGGAGCGGCGGCGCCTGGTGTTGATGGTGCGTGAAACTCCCCTGCACCTGGGCCACCTGCGCAGCATGACCCAGGTCACCGAAATGGGCGCGATCATTGCCCCGCCGGTACCGGCGTTCTACAACCGGCCCGAATCCATCGATGCGATGGTTACCCAGAGCGTGGGGCGCGCACTCGACCTGTTCGGTCTGCACAGTGACGCTGTCTCGCGCTGGCAGGGCGAGTGAGGCCGTCATAGCAGACTCGGGCAAACCCTTGCCCAGGGGCCATCTCAGGCGGCGCGCAGGTAAGCGAATCCCCCCTCCTTGATAAATACCTCACAGTAGCTGTTAGAGGTTGGCGTAATGCTGCCGCCCTCCGGTACGCGCAGCCAGCTGTACTGGGTATAGTGGCCGTGCTCGTCACTGAATTCGCCGCGAATGACCAGGATCTCGGCGCCGCCCGGGAAGTTAATGCGGCCCAGCGATGCCGGCTCGTCCCAGGCCTCCAGCCGCGAGAAGTCCGTGTAGGGCTCCTGGGCATAGAGTTTTTTCCAGCTGGCACCCTTGCGTACGCTGGAGCGCCAGGGCTGCTCGGCAGTCTGTACGGCAATGCGCTCGCGGTCCTGCCCCGGGTACTGTCTGAGCTTCACGAACAGCAGGCAGCCCTCGCGGGAAAACGGCTTGTGCGAGAAGCCTTCCGGGTTGAGCAGGTAGGATCCTGCCGGGTAATCGCCCGTCTCGTCAGAGAAGACGCCCTCAAGCACCAGTATCTCCTCTCCGTCCGGGTGGTTGTGCTCGGGGAATTCAGAGTCCGGTAAATAGCGCACCAGCGAGGTGACCTGCCCCGCTTCCGCACGACCCACCAGGTGCAGCCGCTTGCGCAGCACATGTCCACCCGGACTCGGTACCCACTCCATCTCTTCGGTATCTACCGCAACTCGCCGCGAGAAGTCGGCGTTGAGAAAAACTTTGTCGTCCATAGTGTTGATAACTCGCTATTTATCGTTGTGAGACCGTGCGACAGACGCCCGGTTCCAGTTATGTTGCGTGACGGAATAGGCTAAGCTTCCACCATGCATAAAGTGTTTGTGACTCATCAACTCCCCGGCGAACGCATCCACGCGCTGTGCCAGCAAAGTGACATGAACGTCTGGCTCGGTCCGGGCCTGCTGCCCGGTGGCGCTTTGCGCGAGGAACTGAGCGACGCCGATGGCGTTGTCTGCCTGCTCACCGATCGTATTGATCGCGCGCTGCTGGAGATGCTCCCGACGCTGCGCTTTATCTCCAGCATGTCGGTGGGGGTCGACCACATAGACCTGGCGGCGGCAACAGAACGCGGCATTCCCGTCGGGCATACGCCCGGCGTTCTCGTGGAGACCACCGCCGACACCACCTTCGCCCTGCTGATGGCGGCCTCGCGCCGCGTGGTCGAGGCCGATCGCTTCATCCGCCAGGGCCACTGGACGCCTGAGAATGCCTGGTCGCCGGACTTCTTTGTCGGCAAGGATATTGCCGGTGCGACACTCGGCATCGTCGGGCTCGGTGCCATCGGTACTGCCGTGGCGAGACGCGCAAGCGGTTTCGGCATGCAGGTCCTGGGCTGGAACCGCTCAACGCGGGATGAACCTGGCGTCGCGCAGGTAGCACTGGAAGACCTGCTGGCACAAAGCGATTTCGTTGTGATAACTGTCGCATTAAGTGATGACACGCGCAACCTTATCAATGCAGACCGTATCGCGCTCATGAAAAGCGATGCGGTACTGGTGAACACAGCGCGTGGCGGCATTGTGGATGAGGGGGCCCTGGCCAGCGCGCTCGCCGAGGGTCGCCTGCTGGCCGCGGGTATCGACGTATTCTCTCGTGAGCCGGCAGCGCCAGATAATCCGCTCCTGACCCTGCCCAATGTGGTGCTCACACCGCACATCGGCAGTGCAACAGCCGCCACGCGACGGCGCATGGCCGATATGGCAGTGGACAACGCGCTGGCGGCACTGTCGGGAGAGCGCATGCGGCATTGCGCCAATGCAGCGGTCTACGACTGACGCAATGCCATGAAACGTCTGTCAGCTGCCGACACATCGCGCGTTATCGAAATGGCCTGGGAGGACCGGACGCCCTTTGAAGCCATCCAGGCCCTGTATGGCCTCAATGAGGCGGGCGTGATCAAGCTGATGCGCCGGCATCTCAAGCCTGGTTCTTTCCGCCTGTGGCGCGCGCGGGTGAGTGGTCGCAAGACCAAGCACGGCGCCCTGCGCGATCCGGCAGTCAGTAGGGGTTATTGCCCGACGCAGTACAAGCGCTGATCTACGCTTACGCCGTGTCGAGCGCCTGTCGCACCATGCGCGCGAGTTCTGCGCGATGGTAGGGCTTGCTGAGCAGGAGCACGCCCGCATCCAGACGT
This sequence comes from uncultured Alteromonadaceae bacterium, assembly GCA_964613795.1. Taxonomy (GTDB): domain Bacteria; phylum Pseudomonadota; class Gammaproteobacteria; order Pseudomonadales; family Halieaceae; genus Chromatocurvus. Next base: position 85,842 of record CAZTJR010000001.1, read on the forward strand.
CCGTGATGCACGATGGCATTCTGCGTGTAGCCCGACGTATACAGGACTTTCAGCCGCGGACGCCGCTCGCAGGCCTGGCGCGCGAGGGTCGGACCGTTAATGCCGCCGGGCATGACGACATCTGTGAACAGCAGGTCGATGTCATCGTGCTGGTTGACGATGTCCATGGCTTCCAGACCATTGCTTGCGACCATGACGCGATAGCCCAGCATCGAGAGCTGCGTACTGGCGTACTGGCGTACCAGCTCGTCGTCTTCCACCAGCAGGATAGTTTCCGTGCCTGCCTTCGGGTTGGCTGGTGGTCGCCGGGTGGCCGGTGGGGCGCTCTCCGGGGACGGCGGCAGGTACATGCGCACTGTCGTGCCCTCGCCCACTTCAGAATAGATCTTGATGTGTCCGCGTGACTGCTTGACGAAACCGAACACCATGGACAGGCCCAGCCCACTGCCCTTGCCCGGGCCTTTTGTCGAGAAAAATGGCTCAAAGACTTTCTCGAGGCGATCTGGCGGAATGCCCTCGCCGGTATCCGAGATCGCCACAAGGACGTAGCCGCCCGGCGTGACCTCCGTGTGCCTGTCCGCATAATCCTGGTCGAGGTGGACGAAACTGCTCTCGATCGTGAGGTGGCCACTTTCCGACATGGCGTCGCGAGCATTCAGGCATAGGTTGAGAATGGCGGACTCCAGTTGTCCGGTATCGACCAGAGCGGGCGGCAGATCCTTCCCGAGGCCGAGCGTCAGCTCTATGTGTTCGCCGAGCGTCCTGCGCAGCAGGTCACGCGTGGTCTCCAGCAGCGCATTGACGTCGATTGCCTGCGGCTGCAGAGGTTGCTGTCGCGCAAATGCAAGTAGCTGGTGAGTCAGGTCCGCGCCTTTGCGCGCGGCATTGGTCACTGTATCCGCGAGCACAGCCATGTCCGGCTGGTCCTCCAGCATTTCTGTCAGCAATTCGCCGTTGCCGAGAATGACGGTGAGAAGGTTGTTGAAATCATGCGCAATGCCACCGGTGAGCTGCCCGATGGCCTCCATTTTCTGCAGCTGACGGAGCTGCTCCTCCATCGTCACTTTTCCGGTGACATCCTGTACCAGCGACAGCACCGAGACGACAGTGCCCGACGCATCGGTCAGCACCGAGTTGTACCATTCGCAGTGCAGAACCTGACCGTCGCGGGTGTAGTTGCGGTTCTTGCTGATGTTTCTCGGCACTCCGCCGCTGACAAGGTTGCGCATAACCTTGGAGATGGCGGCTTCGTCCTCCTCGTGCATGAAGCGCCAGTCTGACGGATGCTTGCCGAGAAGCTCCTCTTCCCGCCAGCCGAAGATCTGCTCGGCCTGACCGGACCAGAAGGTGACGCGGAAATTGTGGTCCCATTCAACGACCGTCAGCGGCGAATTCTGGAGGTGTGCTGTCAGCGTCTCGAGGATGAGTTTTTTCGGGGCTTCGGGCATTGTGCATCTACCACGTCGCGTTTTCGCGCGAGTATAGGGGTTTTAGGCGCTGCTCGCAGTGACAGCCTTACGGGTTACACTTTGCGCGAATTTCCCGCGGGATGGCACCATGCTACGGACTTTTTTCCCACTGGCCCTCGGGGCGCTGCTGGCCCTGCTGACCGGCTGCGCCACGTCTCTGGTCAATTTTGATACGCCCGAGATCGATCTCGTCGGACTGAAGCCCCTGACGTCCCGCGGCATGCAGGCCCGCTTCGCAGTACAGCTGCGCGTTCTCAACCCGAATACGCTGCCGCTGAATGTCGATGGACTGCACTATCAGGTGTATCTTCGAGATGAGCGGGTGCTGTCCGGTGTCAGCGCCGAACCGGTGAGCATTCCCGGCTACGGCGAGGACGTGGTCGACCTGGAAGCCAGCGCCGGCGTGCTGGGTTCCCTGGCGCTGCTGCGCGACCTGATGAGCAATCCGCCGCAAAGCGGCCTGCCCTACCGGCTGGAGGTGAAGCTATCCGTTGACCGCTCGCCGCGTCCACTGCGGATTCAGCGGGAGGGGATGTTGCGCCTGTCAGGGGGCTGATGGGGCGCATAAAACCCATTGTCTCGACAGTAAAAACTGTTGTATTTTACGTATTCTCTATCGATCATTGTTTTGTAAGGAGGGCGGCATGCCATCTGTCACCCTGTCCAGCAAGTTCCAGCTGTCCATCCCCAAGGCCATTCGCGAGGAGATGCATCTGCACGCTGGCCAGAAGTTCGCGATCATTACCAAGGGCGACACCATTGTATTGGCACCCATTCGACGTCTGGACGAGGTGCGGGGCCTGTTGATGGGGGCCAATCCTGGTAAATATCGAGACCACGGCGAGCGCCTGGAGCGCTACAAATGACCCTGGTGGATACCTGCGGCTGGATCGAGTGGCTTACCGAGGGCATGTTGGCAGAGAGTTTCGCTCCATACATGCAGGACCCCGCGGAGCTACTGGTGCCCAGCACGGTCCAGTACGAACTTTACAAATGGGTCAAGCGGGAATCTGATGAAAACACGGCGCTGGATATCATTGCGTTGTCCCATGACAGTCTTGTCGTACCCCTGAGTTCCGATCTCGCGCTGATGGCCGCAGATCTGTCGCTATCCCACAAGCTCGCCTTTGCCGATGCGGTCATCTACGCCAGTGCCCGCAAGTACGATGTAGAACTGGTGACTTCTGACGATCATTTCGAGGGGCTGCCCGGAGTGAGCTACTTCCAGAAAAAGTCGCTGTGAACGCCCCTGCGTCTGTCGATGGCTCGCCCCAGACATCCGGCCTGTTGAGGACTGCGTCTGGGTGATCCCGGAAGGCTTGATCACATGACGAAACACCGTATGCTCCAGCGCATGCCCGATGATTATGACAGTCACGCAGCGGAACGCGCTGCGCGCTACAACGCAATGAATCCGGAAGTCGTTCACGCGCCCTGGCTCTCGTTGCTGCGGGAGCGAACCACAGGTTTTGCCTGTGACATCGGCGCCGGGTCCGGCCGCGATGCCAACTGGCTGGCGGGAAAGGGCTGGGATGTCATTGCCGTGGAACCCAGCGCCGGCATGCGCGAGCAGGCCACGAGTCAATCCAATTCTAATGTCACCTGGCTGGATGACAGCCTGCCGGACCTGAAAAAACTGAGGGCGATGGGGCACCGTTTCGATGTGGTGCTGCTGAGTGCCGTGTGGATGCATGTGGCGCCAGGCTCACGGGAACGTAGCTTCCGCATCCTCACCGAACTGCTGAAGCCCGGTGGGCATTTGATCATTACCCTGCGTCACGGCTCCGACGAGGAAGAAAATCACCGGCGCGGTTTCCATCCGGTAACTGCCGGGGAAATCGAAAACTTCGCGCGATCCCGCGCCGTGGTCGTCACGCTGCGCGAGCGACGTCCGGACACGAGCGGACGTGAACATCTCGAGTGGGAGACGGTGGTGGTGTCGGTGCCGGATGATGGTACCGGCAGCCTGCCGCTTCTGCGCCACGTCATCGTCAATGATCGCAAGTCCTCTTCCTACAAGCTCGGACTGCTGAGAGTCCTGACGCGCATCGCCGAGGGCCTGCCCGGCATTGTCAGCAGGCGCACGGATGACGACGTAGAGATTCCGTTTGGTGTGGTTGGCCTATACTGGCTCAAGCAGTATCGGCCGCTAGTGCTGCAGCACCGGGTCCAGGTGACCAACAACGCGTCACGCGGTCTTGGGTTCGCGGGTGAGGCCTTCTACCAGCTCGGGCAGTTGTCTACCTACGACCTGCGGGTGGGCGGCGAGCTGGATATTGCGCGCGGCGAAATCCTTACCGGGGCCCTTCGCGACGCCTGCGCGACTATCCGGAAAATGCCCGTGCACTACACCACCTGGCCGGGCACTTCGAACCGGATTTTCACGGTGGAACCCGGGAAACTCCGCAGAAAGCGCGAGCGTGTGCGTATTTCGCCCGAGTATCTCGCGCAGTTCGGCACCCTGCGAATTCCTGTGGCTATCTGGCAGACCCTTGGCCAGTACGCCTGCTGGCTCGAGCCGGCTATTCTGCGGGAGTGGACGACCCTCACCGGATCCTGGGGCGTCGGGGACGGCAGCATCGACGCCCGCGTTTTCGAGTGGGAGGAGGGCAGGCGCGATACGCGAATCGCCACCGACCGCGTACTTCAGCTGCGTGAAGCGGGCCGTCGGCTGTCGTGTGTCTGGTCGGATCGACCGCTGCGCATCGCCCATATCGATCACTGCTTTCCCTGGTCGCGCTGGCTGAACAATGACCTGTGGAACCTGGTGCCGGCGCGTGCCGAGATTAATATGCGCAAGGGAGATCGCCTGCCCTCCGCCGAGACACTGAACGACGCGCGCGAGCGCATCGTGGACTGGTGGGAGATGGCTTATGCGACAACAGAATGGCGGGAGCGCTTCCGACTCGAGGCAGTGACCTCGTTGCCCGGCCTGTCGGATTCACCGGCGCTGGACGATATCTACCAGGCGATGCGTCACCAGCGTGCGCGGCTGAAGTCGGATCAGCAGCTGGCGGAGTGGTCGCTGGGCGAGTAACCAGACGGGCAGCTCGACATCCACCAAAGATCTGGGACCAGCAATCTCCGCGGAGATTTTCATGCGCCGTTTCCCGAGCATCCCCGGTCTACAGGGTCAGGGAAGGTCCGGGCGGAACACACGTTCACTCTTTCGCACCTCAACCCCTGCAGACTGTCTGAAGTCCCTAATGCGCTGCCACTGTCGGGCTCGACGGCCAGCCACCGCATCTCACCTACCCACGGCATCCAGGCGCTCAGTGCAGAATTCAGCACGCGATCATCGTTGGACGCCTGCAGCAGGCCGGGTTTGACGCCGTCGCCATACCAGGTTTCAAGCAGCGCCTCAGCGAATCTCCAGCAGGCGCTCGTTAGGTCGGCCAAGTACGGCCTTTTTGCCGTTGATACCGATAGGGCGCTGAATGAGCCTGGGGTTGGCGGCCATGGCAGCGAAGACCGCATCATCGTCAGCATCGGTGGCCAGCCCTGCAGCTGCGGCATCCTTGTCACGCAGAAACGCCCGGGGGCTCACCTTGCCCATCCTGACAGCGATATCCCGCAGTTCTGCTTCACTCAATTGCTCTGTCTTGTTCATGTATTTGCGGATCGTGGGCGCAATACCCTCCGACTCAAGCAGGGCCAGACCCTTCTTGGAAGATCCACAGCCGGGGTTGTGTATCAAAGTGTAAGTCATGCCGAGTTCTCTCATGTGCTATGGGTGATGGGATTACGCATGGCCGGCCGCTTCCGGCACGCGGTGGAACGTATCTGGCGCAACTGGCTTGCTCGGCGCAGTGGTAGAGCGAAGCTGGTCTGTCGACCTTTCATTTTACTCGCTACTTGCCCAGCGACAGTACCGCTCGGTACAGTACCTCCGCCCCCTTCGCCAGCGCCTCCTTGCTTGTGTATTCCCGCGGTGAGTGGCTCACGCCATCGCGGCTGGGCACAAAAATCATCCCTGTCGGCCAGCGCGCGGCCATGTTCTGCGCATCGTGGCCTGCACCGCTTGGCATCGTCATGCTGCTGTAGCCGAGCTCGTCTGCCGCGGCCCGGATTGCCGCCTGAATCTGCGGGTCTGTCGGCGCCGCGGTGTGGGATAGGGCGTGCTCGATGGCGATCTCCACATGGCCGACCTCTGCAATGGCATCGGCGCGTTCGCGGATACGTGAAAAGGCGTCGGCAATCTGCGTGCTGTCCAGATCGCGCATCTCCAGCGACAGTTCCACGCGGCCGGGCACGATATTCGACACGTTCGGGTGTACCGCAAGCTCACCCACCGTGCCTACCAGCCGCCCGCCGACGGCGTTCACGGAGTCGTTCACTGCGACAACCAGTTTCGAGGCGGCGAGAAGTGCGTCCTGCCGCGCGTTCATCGGCGTGGTGCCCGCATGGTTGGCGCTACCTTCCACAGTGATGTTCCACTGCTCGATACCCACGATGCCCTCCACAATGCCGATATCGATGCCGGCATCGTCGAGGTAGGGACCCTGCTCGATGTGCAGTTCGATAAAGGCAGCGAGCTCCTCCGCTGAGCGCTCGGCCATGGCCACCTTCCCGCTCATGCCGCCCACAAAGTCCATGCCCTTGGCGGCGCTGCGGCCGCTGTTGGTGACAAAGTCGAGCTCGTCCGCGGTGAGCTTGCCGATCATTGCGGCGCTGCCGAAGAGCCCATCCTCCTCGGCCACGAAAACGATCAGCTCCAGGGGATGGCGGGTGGCGATGTCTGCCGCCTTGAGCATGGACATGACCTCCATGGCAGCGACGGTACCGGCCTGCCCGTCATAACTGCCCCCGTTGGGTACGGAGTCGATATGCGAGCCGAAGGCGACCGCGGGCAGTTGGGGATCGGTGCCGGGCCGCGTGGCGATGATATTGCCGGCCGCATCCACGCGAATCCTCAGGCCCAGTTTTGCAAGCTCTGGCAGCAGCCATTCCCGCGCCTGCTTGTCCGCTTCGCCAAAGCCCGGCCGGGAGGTGCCACCGTCCGCCGTGCCGCCGAAGGTCGCGAGCTTGTCGATGCGCGCCTGGATGCGTTGGGGGTCAGCCGTAACCTGAGCGAGGGCAGGGAAGGTGAGCAATGTCGCGAGCAGTGTCGCGACCGTTGCAACGGTTTTCAGAAGGCAGTCTGGCATGGCGTGTTTCCTCGGTGGCTGCGGAAACCTTACACCGGATCACATCTGATGTTCACGGAAATTGTGGTCCGGGTGATACTTACTTCACCGCCTTACCGACTCCCGATAATCCCTCGGCGACAACCCCACCACCCCCTTGAACGCCCGCGAAAAATACAGCGCATCCGTATAGCCCAGCTCCTGGGCAATACTGCCGATGCTGCATCGCGAGGTATCCAGCATGCGGCAGGCCGCCTCCATTTTCAGGTGCAGGAAGTGCTTGATCGGCGAGTAGCCCGTCAGAGCCTTGTAGCGGTTGGCAAAGTGGAAGCGCGACAGGTTGGCAAGCCGGGCCAGATCGTCTAGTGACAGGCGCTTGTCGATGTTGGCGCGCATGTAGTCCTGCAGGCGCGCGAGGTCCAGTTCGCCGGGCTGCGCGGCGCGACGCTGGCTCGCGGCCAGCGCAAACTGGGTGAACAGGTGGCGCAGGTGGTTGGCAGCGTTGACAAAGGCGGCCAGGCTGTAGCCGGTGCTGCGTACCGTAAGCAGGCTGTCGAAGCTGGCGCTCAGCGCGGGGTGCATATTTACCTCCACCACCGGCTTCCCCGGGCGGTAGCCCAGATAATCCAGGAAGGCACCCGCGTTGTCGCCGCGGCAGTGTACCCAGTACAGGTGCCAGGGGTTGCGGCTACTGGCATGGTACTCGTGGGCAAGTCCCTGGGGCAGCAGCATCAGGCTACCGGGACCGGCGGGGTGGCTGGAGCCACCGGCCTGCAGCACGCCGTGTCCGGCCGTGCAGTAGATCACGAGATTGTCGTCGTGTTGCTCCCGGCGCATATGGTGGCCGTGTGCATGCGGATAGAATCCCATGGCGGTGGGGAAGCAATCCCGGGTCAGGGGGTTGCGCTGCAGGGCCGCCAGGATAAACCCGGGCGAGACGAAGCGTATGCCTTCTGGTGGCAGTGGCCAGTCTGATGGTGCGCTCATTGTGGATTCTCTCCCGCTGGTGTGGGTGTCAGCAAGATAGTCCATGTATCCCGCAATTTCGTCAATGGCAGGGGGTCGATGCAGCTGCTAGAGTTGGATGACTATCACGATAACGTCAGTCAGAGGTGTTGCATGACCCGTCAGGTTCCGCTGTTTATCAACGGCGAGTTCGTCCAGAGCGCGAGCAATGAAAAGCGCAATGTCGTCAATCCGGCCTCGCAGGCCGTGCTTGCTGAAGTGCCATTCGCCACTGCAAATGAGGTGGATGTGGCCGTGGCCAGTGCCATGGAGGCCTTCCAGACCTGGCGAGACGTGCCGGTGGCGGAGCGGGCGCGCCTGATGATGCGCTATCAGGCGCTGCTCAAGGCGCATCACGACGAACTCGGCGAAATCCTCGCCCACGACACGGGCAAGACCTTCGAGGACGCCAAGGGCGACGTGTGGCGCGGTATCGAAGTTGTGGAGCAGGCGGCCAACATCCCGTCCAACATGATGGGCGAGACGGTAGAGAACGTCGCCAACGGCATCGACACCTACACCTATTTACAGCCGCTGGGCGTTTGCGTCGGCATTACCCCCTTCAACTTCCCGGCCATGATCCCGCTGTGGATGTTTCCGCTGGCCATCGCCGCCGGCAATACCTTCGTTCTCAAGCCGTCGGAGCAGGTGCCCCTGACGCCGGTGCGGCTGGTGGAGCTGTTTATCGAGGCGGGAGCGCCCAAAGGTGTGCTCAACATGGTTCAAGGTGGCCCCGACCAGGCCAACCAGCTGCTGGAGCACCCGGACGTAAAGGCGGCGTCCTTTGTCGGTTCCAGCCACGTCGGCGAGCAGATTTACCGTACCGGCACGGCAGCGGGCAAGCGCGTGCAGTGCATGATGGGCGCCAAGAACCACATGGTGATCATGCCGGACGCGGATCCGAACGCGGTGCTGAACGCCCTGGTGGGGTCATCGGTGGGTGCCGGCGGGCAGCGCTGCATGGGCATTTCAGTCGCCATGTTCGTCGGCGACTCCAGCCAGCTGATTGATGCCCTGGCCGAGCGCCTTGCCACGGCGCAGCCGGGCGCCTGGAACGACGCCTCGGCCGCCTATGGTCCGTTGATTTCCCCTCAGGCCCGAGAGCGCGTGCTGGGGCTGATCAAGTCCGGTACCGAGGAGGGCGCGACTTGCCTGCTCGACGGCAGTGACTGCACCGTGGCGGGCTATCCCGACGGTAACTGGGTTGGCCCCACGCTGTTCCGGGATGTCACACCGGAGATGAGTATCTACAGGGAGGAGATCTTTGGGCCGGTGCTGTGTTGCATGCAGGTGGAAACCCTGGAGGAAGCCATCGCCCAGATCAACAGTCTTGAGGTCGGCAATGGGGTTTCTCTGTTTACGGCCTCCGGCGGGGCAGCGCGCAAGTTCCAGCATGAGATCCTGGTGGGCCAGGTGGGGATCAACATCCCGATTCCGGTGCCGCTGCCCTTTTTCTCCTTCACTGGCTGGCGCGGTTCCTTCCGCGGCGACCTGCACGCCTACGGCAAGCAGGCGGTGCGCTTCTATACCGAAACCAAGACCATTACCGCGAAGTGGAGCTTCCAGGAGCCGGCTGCGACCGGTGATGGGCAGCCGAACATGAGCATCAACCTGCGCTGAAGCCAGGTAAACCAGGCGGGACGGGAGACAATACGTGGATTTTGCATTGAGTGAAGACCAGCAGGCCTATGTCGACAGCGCCAAGGCCTTTGCGGAGAAGGAACTGGCGCCCAACGCCGCGCTCTGGGATGCCGAATCGGTATTCCCGAAAGATGTCCTGGCCCGAGCAGGTGAGCTCGGTTTCATGGGCATGTACACGCCGGAGTCTGCGGGTGGCCTGGGTATGGGTCGGCTGGATGCCAGCCTGATCGTGGAGGAGCTGTCCAGGGGCTGCACCACCACCGCGGCCTTCCTGACCATCCACAACATGGCCACCAGCATGATTGGCAAGTACTGCAACGAGCAGACCATCGATGAATGGTGCCCGTCGCTGGTCACCGGCGAAAAGCTGGCCTCCTACTGCCTCACCGAGCCCGGCGCCGGCTCCGATGCGGCCAAGCTCCGCACCCGCGCCGAACGCGATGGCGATGACTACGTCATTACCGGCAGCAAGGTGTTCATTTCCGGTGCCGGTGAAACCGACGTGCTGGTAGTGATGCTGCGCACCGGTGATGAGGGGGCCAAAGGCGTGACCGCCGTGCTGGTGCCGGCGGATGCCGAGGGCATCAGCTACGGCAAGAAGGAAGAGAAGATGGGCTGGAATGCACAGCCGACCCGCACCGTGACCTTCGACAGCGTGCGCGTTCCGCTGCGCTATCGCCTTGGCAAGGAAGGGCAGGGCTTTGCCATTGCCATGGAAGGGCTGGATGGCGGGCGTATCAACATTGCCACCTGCAGCGTCGGCACTGCGCAGCAGGCGCTGGAGGAGGCCGCTGCCTATGTGCAGGAGCGCGAGCAGTTCGGCCAGTCCATTGCCACTTTCCAGGCCACCCAGTTCAAGCTCGCCGACATGCTCACCGAATTGGTTGCCGCCCGGCAGATGATCCGCCTGGCCGCCAGCAAACTGGATAACAAGGCACCCGAGGCGACCACGTATTGTGCCATGTCCAAGCGCTTCGCCACGGATGCTGGTTTCCGCATCTGCAACGAGGCCTTGCAGCTGTTCGGGGGCTACGGGTATATCAAGGAATACCCCATAGAGCGACACGTGCGCGACACCCGCGTGCACCAGATTCTCGAGGGCACCAACGAGATCATGCGCGTGATTATCAGCCGCCGAATGTTGATGGACGGGGCGCTGGCGGTGATACGCTAGCGCCCGCACGCCGATAGCTTTCGATAGACGCCAACAGCAGACAGGATACGACATGTCAGATTCACCGGTGCTGATTACCGAACAGGACTCCGCCCAGGGCGCGCTCGGCGTCATCACGCTGAACGTACCGAAAACGCTTAACTCGCTCACGCTGGAGATGGTCGAGCTGATTCAGGCGGCACTGAATCGCTGGCGTCGTGATGACAACATCGCCGCCGTGTTCATCGCCGGCAGCGGCGACCGCGCGCTCTGTGCAGGCGGCGACGTGCAGGCGCTGCACGCGTCGGCAGTGGAAAAGCCCGGTGGGCCCTGCCTTTACGCAGAGAGTTTCTTCACCCACGAATACCGCATGAACCACACACTGCATACTTATCCCAAGCCAATTGTCTGCTGGGGCAGCGGCATCGTCATGGGGGGTGGCCTGGGCATCATGGCCGGCTGCAGTCATCGGGTGGTGACGGAGACGACGCGTATTGCGATGCCCGAGATCACCATTGCCCTGTTCCCCGACGTGGGCGGCAGCTGGTTCCTGAATCACATGCCCGGCAGCATCGGACGCTTTCTCGCCCTCACGGGCGCTCACATCAATGCCGCGGATGCTCTGTATGTGGGCCTGGCAGACCGCTTCATTACGAGCGATCGCTGCAACAGCGTCATGGAGCAGCTGCTTGCCCAGAGCTGGACCCAGGACCCCGAGGAGAACCATGGCCTGGTGCACGATGTGCTGCGTGCGGCGGCGAAGGCGAGTGCGGCGCAGCAGCCCGAGGGCCAGGTCGCGGCGCACCGCGAGCAGATTGCCACCCTGTGCGATGCCAATACGATTCACGGAGTGGTCGACAACATTCTCGCGCTGAACACCGAGGACAAGTGGCTGTCCCGGGCACGGGACAGCCTCGCCAACGGATCACCGCTGGCGGCGCTGCGCATCAACCGGCAGCTCACTGTCACCCGTCACAGTTCACTCAAGCAGGTTTTCCAGGCGGAAATTCAGCTGGCCACTCAGATTGTCCGCCACCCGGAATTCGCCGAGGGCGTGCGCGCCCTGCTGATCGACAAGGACCGCAATCCCGCCTGGCAGTACGCCACCACCCGTGACGTGCCCGCCGAGGTGCTGGACGCCTTCTTCGTCGCGCCCTGGGATACCAATCCCCTGGTTGATCTCTAGTACTCGTAACCGCCAACAACTTCCGGAGAACACAGCATGGCACGTGTCGCATTTATCGGTCTTGGCAACATGGGCGGTCCCATGGCCGGCAACCTGCTGAAAGTCGGTCATGATGTCACCGTCTTCGATTTGTCGGCGGAGGCCACTGCAGCCCTTGCGGAGTGCGGCGCGAGTGTGGCGGAGTCGGCACTGGCCGCGGCTGCCGACAAGGATTACGTGCTTTCCATGCTGCCCGCCGGCAAGCACGTGACCGGGATCTATCTCGGTGATGACGGTCTGCTGGCAACGCTCGATCCACACACGACGGTGCTCGACTGCTCCACCATTGATGCCCAGACGGCCCGTGATGTTGGCGCTGCTGCGGAAAAGCTGGGTATCGGCTTCATGGACGCCCCGGTTTCCGGCGGTGTTGCGGCTGCGGCTGCCGGTACGCTGGCCTTCATGTGCGGCGGCGACCCCATGACCTTTGAAAAAGCGCGGCTGATCCTGGCCGGCATGGGGAAGAATATCTTCCACGCCGGTCCCGCCGGTGCCGGGCAGGTGGCCAAGGGTTGCAACAACATGCTGCTGGCGATCCATATGATCGGCACCTGCGAAGCGCTGGAAATGGGTGCGCGCCACGGGCTTGATCCGAAGGTGCTGTCGGAGATCATGAGCGCCAGCTCCGGGCGCAACTGGTCACTGGAGGTCTACAACCCCTATCCCGGTGTCATGGATGCGGCCCCGGCGAGCAACGATTACAAGCCGGGATTCATGGTGGATCTGATGGTCAAGGATCTTGGCCTGGCCATGGATATCGCCGAGAGTAGTGGCGTTGCCAACCGCATGGGTCAGCTGGCGCAGGCGCTGTATAGCGAGCACCAGGCCGAGGGCCAGGGCGCGATGGATTTCTCCAGCATCATGCAGTATCTGCAAACGCGGTGACCGATACGGTTCTCGCTGAATGCCGGGCTATTGGTCGTACAGTATCTGCGTGGTGTTTTGCAGCCACTCAAGAACCACCGTATCCTGAAGCATGTCGGGTTCGTCCTGCGCGGACCTGGACAGAATGTCCGCGGCTTCGCGCGCTTGCCGCAGACCTTCACGCAGCACGCTGCAGGCTTCAAGGTGCGCTTCCGAGTCCCCTTCACTCGCCGCGAGTTCCTGCATCAGATCGGGCGCCAGACCCGCGCTGGAAAACGCCCTGCGGATGGCGCTAAACTCCCGTTTCGCGAGTGTCCACGCCTGCGCCGATGCGTGTTCCTGCACGGCCTCCCAGCCTTCGAGAATACCGCTCAGGCGCGCATACAGTGCCGGGATGTCCCGGGTGTTGAACGGGTACTTTTCCAGGGGTTCGGCGACGTTGAAGTGCTCCCAGAAGACTTGCGTGATCACCGGATCAAACTGATGCGCATAGGTTCTGATCACGATGGCCAGGTGGCGTGCGCCTGCCGATTGGCGTATTCCCAGACTGAATTCGATGAACGACAGAATACGTCCGGCCAGGCTCATCTGGTCTCCGCGGAGGCCGCCCGGGTAACCACTGCCGTCGGTGCGCTCATGGTGCTCGAGGACGGCGCGTGAAACGGCTTTGTCGTAGACATCCAGAGCATCAATGATAGAGCCGCCAATCACCGGATGCGTGCGCACCTGTCGCCGCAGTGCTTCGTCAAGGCGCTCTCTGGGGTCAAGAATGCGGTGGTCTATATGCAATTGGCCGATATCATGCAGCAGCGCTGCACTGGCCAGATGACGCAGCTCGATGCTGTCCATGTTGAGTTTATGCCCAATGAATATCGAGCCCATGGTGCACCAGAGGCTGTGGTCGATCATGCGCGGCGCCTGCTCTGCCAGCACGGTCAGCTTGTTGCGAATGGCGGTGGGAAGCTGCATGTGACCGAAGCAGATGTGTATGAAGTCATCTGGCATTTCCCGCGCAACGATGGCGGCCACTGATTCGTGCTCTGTGAGCAGTTCGCTGGCCCGTGCAACGAGGTACGCGCTGTCCACGGCGTTGTCCACTATACAGCTGTGGTCAATGGGCTTTAGCAGCTTATGCCGCAGTAGTCTGTCGAGCAGGCCGCTGTTGACCTGGTAACCCGCTGCAAGCAGCTTCACGCCACTGGTGCTGCAGATATCTTCGGTAGCGGTGATGGTTCGTCTGTCACCAACGTCGGTAACATGCCTGAGGTACTCGGCCCCGGCGTCGTCCTCGGACGGCACGGCCATGTCGCAATCCTGATGCTGCGTCATCGGCAACCTGTCTCGTAAAATCAGTGGATCGGCTTGGGCTCACAGCGGCAAAAACGGCACCTGCCAGTTCATCGCGTGTGATGCCAACGTCACGCCAGAGTATCCCGCTTCTCTGCGCTGAAAGCCACTACGCCAGCCTGTCTGCCCCGCGGGCGCTATCCGCCAGCTGTTCTGTCGCGATATGCCGGTCGACATACTTGCGCATGGTCAGCACCAGCGCAATGCACACCACCAGCGCTACCGGCGTGTTCATGATCATGGGCAGTGACATTTCCCGGCTGCCGGCGATCGCCACCGCAATATAAATGGCCGTACCTTCCTGGCGGATCATGTGCTCGATACACACGGCAGACGTCTCACGGGCATTCATCTGCGACAGGCGGGTGACGCCGAACGCCAGCGCAAGAACGATGAGGTTGGCACCGAGGGTCATCCAGAACAGGACCCAGAAGTTCTGCCTCAGTACGTCAATCTGGTCGACGAGAATGACGATGAAGGCAGATACCAGCACAACCGTGGAGATCAGCTTGATCTTGCCGCGCAGCCATGCCGCCGCGCCAGCCCGGTAGTGCGCGAATAACAGGCCCAGCGTCACCGGGACCAGCGTGATGCTGAATACCTTCCAGACAAAGCCACCGAGAGGAACATCGACGGGGCCGCTGAAATCCATGAAGAAGTGCAGTGCGGCATAGGCGTATAGCGGTACAACGAAAATGTAGATAGCGCTGACACCGACGCTCATGGAAAGTGACAGGGCCAGATCGCCCTTGGAAAGGTCAGTCATCAGGTTGGACAGCATGCCGCCGGGGCAGGTGGCCAGCAGCACAAAGCCCACGGCCAGTGGCTGGGTCGGCGCGAACAGGATGGCAATGCCGATACCGATGATCGGTGGTATGAGAAGCATGCTGGCAGAGCCGGCCAGAAGGGCGCGACGGTGGGCAAAGATGCGGCTGAAATCGTGTGGCGTCAGGCTCAGCCCCATGGAAAACATAATGAACCAGAGCGAGCCTGGCAAGAGGATGTCGTCAATCAGGTTCATAAATGTCTCCGCTCGGCTGCGCGCCGAGAGTATTCAGTGCCTCGGCGAGGCGATCGTGATCATAGCGGCTCAGTGTGAACCAGTGGTCATAATCACTGCGGTACAGGCGCGCTTCGCCATCCGTCGGCGCCCGTGCCAGTCTCAGAGTGATGTCTTGCTTGGCGTGCCTGACGGACAGGTCGTGCGCCACTGAGTCTGCACGGGCGTCTCCGCGGTCGTTGGCTGCAACGCCTGAAGTCTGCAAGGTGCCTAGTACCTGCTCCAGTGCTTCCAGCGCCTGCCGCGTCGATTCTGTGAACGCTGAGCGAGATGCGGTCGCGCGCCAGTGGCCCTCGGATTGTGTCCATTCGCTGTCGCGGTAGCGTACGCGATCAATCGGTGCCAGTGACAACAGATTGGGCTCCAGCCAGCCGTCGAGCGTCGCCGGTACGTTGAAGGTGCTGAGTGCGATGGCCCGTATTGCCGGGCGGTCGCTGCGGCGCGCATACACCTGGCGCAGCCCGGGCGATGTACCAAGGTAGATCACGACCGATGCGGGACTTTCCGCTGCGTCCGCTGCCTGCGCGTCGCCGCGGGCAAGCGTGATACGTCGCTGGAAGCGCGCGTCAGTCACCTCGAATCGTGCGCGGGCGCTGTCGCTGCGCGCGACCGGAAACCCGGTGGGACGAGAGAGTGCATTGAGCAGTCGCTCGACCCTGGTCGTGTCAGCTGGCAGTACAGTATTGTCGAGGTACCACTGCGCGTTCTGTCGACGAATAATTGCCTGACGGTCGTTGGCGTCGGCAATGGTAATGCGCGTGATCTCCTCGGGCGCCAGCGGCAGCAGTGGGGCGGCGCTGCCTGCGGCACCCGCCTCGTGCCTGCCCCCGGGCCACAGCTGAAACGCGACCGCTGCCAGCTGCAGGCAGGCAGTCAGGGCCAGTAGACTGACCAGGCGCAGGGTCATGCGAGCACCTTCCGCCAGTAGGCTCGCCGTCGGCGTTCTCGCAGCCAGTGCAGCAGCCCGAAAACTGCCAGGACGAGCAGCGCTGTCGCATAGTTGGCGTATTCCAGGCGTGACCGAACGCGGCTATCCAGCGGTGGCAGGGTGCGGTTGAAGTGGGCGCGTGAGCGTATCTGCAGCAGGCTGCCATCGGTGAGTGACCAGTCCAGCGTGTTCATCAACAGTTCCACCGGGCTCAGGAATTCTGTGCCGCTCGCGGCGACCAGTCCACTCATTATCTGGTCGCTGGCGAAGTCGTTGGAACCGATAATGATCAGGCGTGCCGCGTCTGATGACTGTCTCAGGTGGCTGCGGATTCGCCCGCGCCCAAGGGTGGCGGCCCGCTCCTCAACCCCGGCGCTGTCGGCCGGCTCGTCACCGGGCGCTTTGTTGAACGCACTGGAAAAGCGTCCCTGCAGGAGGAGGGCCAGGGTTTCCCGCCGTGGTGTTCGGCCGCTGTCTGACCGGGTGCCGTCCTCGATAGCACCGGGCATGACGTTGCGTGCGCTGGATCGCCATGCATCTTGGCTGGAGCGCAGCAGCCATTCCACGCTGATGTCGCTGTTCTCGCGCGCCATTGCCACCGGGGAGCTCCAGGCCAGCGCCAGGCTCGGCAGGCCGCTGGTAATAGGATGTTCGCTGTTCAGCCCGTCGCCGCGAATATCAATGAAATAGGGATAATCGACGAACTGCATATCGCGAAACTCATAGCCACCAACGCGGCGCATCACGGGCACCGGGTATGACCGGTGCTGGCTATCCAGAACCATGGCAGGGGCGATGTCAATGCCGTGATGCGAGAGCCACGCCGTCAGGCCACTGTCCACGTCGCGCATCTGCAGATTACCGCCGCGCGCCTCGACGGAAAACCCGGAGGTACCCAGAACCACCGTGCCGCCGCGCATCAGGAACTGATCCATTGCGTAGACTGCGGTGTCGGCGAGGTCCTCAGGAGCGAGTACCAGCAGCAGGTCGGCACTGCTGTCGACCTCGCCGTCGGCCAGGTCCTCGCGCACAATGCTGTAGTCACGGGAAATCGCCTGCTCCAGGGTCTGGAAGGTATGCACTGCCGGCGCCATGCCCTGGAACGGTCTGCTGCTGCTTTCGGGAAACACCAGGGCGACGGTTTTGGTCAATCCGCTGGCAAAGCGCTTGAGCCCGGCATCGAGGGTCTGCTCGAATACATCGGGGTCAAAGGCGCCGGTGGGCAGTTGCACCACCTGGTGCTCGTCCTCCAGCGTCAGATAAAAATAGAACTCCCGCTGATCATCCAGCGAGGCCAGCAGCGGCTGGAAGCCCCACTCGTCAACGATACGCTCCGCGACAGCGCCATCGCCTGCCTCGGGCTCGACAAACTCGACGCTAAACTTGTCTCCGGCATGCGCCATGCGCGCTTCCAGCGTTTTTTCAATGGCGCTGAGGTAGCGCAGAAGCAGCGGCGGCAGCTTGTCCTCGGCCGACACGTAGGCGGTCAGCTGCACGGGACGGTCAATCTGTTCAAACAGGTTGCCGCCGGTCTGATAACTGTGCAGCACATCGCGGATTGCGCGGGTGATATCAAATTCCGGGTTGCGCAGGGCGACCTCGGGTTGGCTGCCGTTGGCGGTCTTCACCTCGATCAGGTCGGCAAAGCCCAGTGTTTCGTGCTCGCCGCCATAGGAAACAAGCACGTTGAAAAAGGCGTTCACCAACGCCGACTGGTAACGATCCGCCACCTGAAAGGGTGTGGCGTTGATAGCGTATCGCTCGCTGGCTTCCCGCTCCGTCTCGGGGTTGTCTGCCGGGTCGACAAATTCCACCTGTACGCGCTCGCCGCCGGCGATGGCGTACTCCTGCAGCAGGTCTTTTATCTGGGGCACCAGCGGAGCGAGCAGGGGGTGGGTGCGTTCGCTGAAATAGCCGCGAATCAACAGCGGTTCCGCTGTCTGTTCAAGCAGCTCACGGGTGGGCTCGGAGATTGAATACAGGTGGCCTTCCGTTACATCCACGCGCAGGCCAGACAAGGGCTGCAGCCAGATACCGGCGAGCAGGAGGTTCAGCAGCAGCAGTGCGATACCGGTTTGCCAGAGGCGGTGTCGGCGCTGCCGTGCATCTGTTGCCCAGCGCTGCCGATCCAGGGTGTAGACATTGAGTGCCAGGAATCCGGCGCAGAGCATGGCGTAGTAATACAGGTCGCGCAGGTCGATGACGCCCCGCGTGATGCTGTCAAAGCGCGAGCCGCTGCCGAGCAGACGCAGCAGTGCGGCCGTGTCGTCATTAAAAAAGCCGGTCAGCAGCGGGCTGCCGATCAGATAGAGCAAGCCGCAGATCAGCACGCTGCCCATCAGGCTGAGCATGGCATTGGCGCTGTGTGCAGACACGAACAGGCCGATGCTCAGATAGGCGCAGCCCAGCAGGACGGTCGCCAGGTAACCCGCGAGCACCGGGCCCCAGTCCAGGTTGGCGATGGCGGCCACGGTGAGCGGCAGCGGCAGTGTGGCCAGCAATGCGAGACACAGCAGGACGGCGCAGGCCAGAAACTTGCCGAGAACAAACTGCCACAGAGGAACCGGCTGGGTGAGCAGGTATTCCAGCGTGCCGTGGCTGCGCTCGTCGCTCCACAGGCGCATGGTGAGTGCCGCGGCGAGGAAGATCAGCATGAGCGGCATCCACTCAAACAGCGGCCGCACGTCGGCGATGTTGCGCGCAAAAAACGCCTCTACCCAGAAGAAAACAAACAGGCTTGAAAGGAGAAATGCGCCGAGGAAGCTCCAGCCTACCGGCGAGTTGAAAAACAGTCGCAGCTCCTTCTGCGCCACGCGCAGCGCAGGGAGTTCAGCCACGAGCCGGCCTCCCTGCGATCAGCTCCTGTAGCACGTTATCGAGATCGCGCAGCAGCGGGCGCAGTTCCAGCAGCCTGGCACCCGTGCCCACGAGGGCATGACTGATATTGCCTGCCGCGCGGTCGCGTTCACTCCCGGGATGGAGGTCCAGCTGCAGCGTGGCGGCGCGGCCCTGTGTCGACTCAATTCTGGCATGCAGCACCTGCGGCAGCTGTGACAGGGTGCGTCGAATGGCGGCGATGTCACCACTGGCTCGCACCATCAGTGTGTGGCTGTCTTGCAAGGCAGCGAGATTCTGGTCCAGCACCAGTTGACCGTTGTGCAGGACTAGCACCCGCTCACACACGGCTTCTACCTCCTGCATGATGTGGGTCGACAGAATCACCGTTGCCTCGTCGGCGAGCGCGCGGATAAGGTCACGCATCTGGGCGGTCTGGCCCGGGTCCAGACCGTTGGTGGGTTCATCCAGAATCAGCAGGCGTGGCTTGCCCAGCAGTGCCTGGGCAACGCCCGCACGCTGGCGCAGGCCACGGGACAGAGTACCGATGCGGTCGAGGCGGCGATCGCCGAGGTCGGTAAGCGCCAGCACGCGGCGAATTGCAGCGGGTCTGGCGGCGCGGGAGATGCGTTTGAGCGCAGCGGCGTAATCGAGGTATTCGGCAACCCGCATGTCCGCGTAGACCGGCAGATGCTCGGGTAAATAACCCAGCTGGCGCTGCATGATCGGGCCGTCGGTGTCGAGATCACAGCCATTGACGAACAGGACGCCCGCCGATGGCTCCAGGTAGCCGCTTAGCATACGCATCAGCGTGCTCTTGCCGGCACCGTTGTGGCCAAGCAGGCCGACAATTTCGCGTTCCTCGATCCGGAACGACACGTCATCCACCGCGATTTGATCGCCAAAGCGGCGTGTCACGGAGCGGACGTCAATCATGTGCAGCTGCAGCAGATCCTGTTGCGTCTCGGTGCATCGCCGGGTCTCGACTGATCACCGGGGTGACAGCGTCATCCTTCTGCTACCGAGGTCGTCACCGCCGGCGCCCAGGGCTCGCGCATGGTGACGAATTCCTCGGCGGCCGTGGGATGAATGCCGATGGTATTGTCAAAGTCTGCCTTGGTGGCGCCGGCTTTCATGGCGACGGCGATGCCCTGCATGATCTCGCCGGCGTCCGGGCCCATCATGTGCACGCCGACCACGCGTTCGGTTTTGTCATGCACGATCAGCTTCATAAAGGTCTTCTCGTCGCGGCCGCTGATCGTGTGCTTCATTGGTCGGAAGGTCGCCTTGTACATTGTGATGTCGCCGAACTCGGCGCTGGCTTCCTCCTCAGTGAAGCCAACCGTGCCGATATTCGGCTGGCTGAAGACCGCAGTGGGAATGAATTCGTAATCCACCAGGGCGTTCCTGTCACCGAACTCGCGGCGCGCAAAGGCCATGCCCTCGGCCAGAGCCACCGGCGTCAGCTCCATGCCGCCGATCACGTCGCCCACCGCATAGACGCTGGGTTCGCTGGTGCAGTAGTGCTGATCGACTTCGATATTGCCGCGGGCCGTCAGCCTGACATCGACATTCTCGAGTCCCAGTCCATCGAGATGCGGCGTGCGTCCCGTGGCGTAGAGCACGGCATCGGCTTCCAGTGTACTGCCATCGGTGAGCGTAAGCCGGTAGCTCTTCGACGTCGCTTCAATGGACTCCACGTTGACCTCAAAGCGCAGGTCGACACCCGTCTTGCGAATTTCCTGGGCAGCGTGAGCGCGGATGTCGGGATCGAAACCGCGCAGGAACAATGGTCCACGGTAAAGCTGTGTGACCTTCGCGCCGAGACCGTTGAAGATGCCGGCGAATTCCACCGCGATGTAGCCGCCGCCGACAATGGCGATGCGCTCTGGAAAGCTCTCCAGGTCGAAGATCTCGTTGGACGTAAGTGCGTGCTCACTTCCGGGGAATTCCGGCACCGACGGCCAGCCACCAGTGGCGATAAGAATCTTGCCGCAGCGGTAATGCTTCTCGCCCACGGCCACCGTATTGCCATCGACAATGCTGGCGCGGCCCTCAAAGACCGTGGCGCCGGCGCCGTGGAGCAGCTTGCGATAGATGGCATTGAGGCGAGCGATCTCGGTTTTCTTGTTGTCCCGCAGGGTGGCCCACTCGAAGCCGTTCACCGTGGTATTCCAGCCGAACTCCCGGGCGTCTGTAAAGCCCTTGCCGTATTCCGCTGCGTAAACGTAAAGCTTCTTTGGTACGCAGCCCACGTTCACGCAGGTACCGCCCATATAGCGGTCCTCGGCAATGGCAACGCGGGCGCCGAACGACGACGCCATGCGTGCGGCACGCACGCCACCGGAACCGGCGCCGATGACAAACAGATCGAAATCCAGATCGCTCATGAGGTCCTCCTGATGTTGAATCCCGATTCTATCAGCTTCGGGGCGTTGCGCGCGTGCATGGTCTATCATCGGGGCTCTGACAGGGAGTGTTCATGACCAAATTGAAGATGTTTTCGCTGTCGCTGCTGCTGGCGGGCCTTGCCTGGCTTGTATGGCAGGTGCATGTCGCCACGCAGGTGGCGGTTGGCTACAGCGCCAAGCAGCTGTGCTCCGGCGTGTTTGTATCGGCACTGCCCCGGGATTTCGTGGTGGCGCGCGACATCCTGCCGCGTATGGCAATCCTGGGCCCCGCGTTGGAACTGCTGTCCCTTGAGGTGGACACGGCGCGTGGTGAGGCGCGTGCGTCGCTGCTGGCAGCCAGCGCCGTTGCGGGTTACCAGTCACCGGCCCGGGGCTGTACCCTGCATCTTCCCGGCACTGTGTCTGCTGGGGAAATGTCAGTTGTGAATCCGCACAGCGGGCCACAGTCTCGCTCACCTTTTGTCTTCGCTGATTCTCCGGCGCTGATGGCTGCGCTGGATGCCGCGTTTATGGAGCCCGCGGAGGGTGGCCGCCAGACCCTGGCCCTGCTGGTAGCGCACCGCGGCAGTGTGATAGCAGAGCGCTATGCTGCACCGGTCACCGCTGCGACACCCCTGCAGGGCTGGTCCATGAACAAGAGCTTGCTGGCCACATGGGTAGCGCTGCTGGTGGAAGATGGCCGCCTGCGTCTCGATCAGCCAGTGGCACCTAGACTGCGCGAGCTCGGTGCACCCGAAGACGTCATTGCCGCAGTGAGCCCGGAACTGACGCTTGAGCATCTGCTGCGCATGCGCAGCGGCTTTGATTTTGAGGAGCGCTACGAGCCTGGCAGCGATGCGACGCGGATGCTGTATCGGCGTCATGCTATGTGGCAGGTGGCGCCGCGCAGTGGCCATGCCCACACGCCCGGCGTGCGCTTCAATTACTCCAGCGGCGACGCCAATCTCACGGCAGCTATCTGGCAGTCCGCGCTACCGGTAGATCGCTATGAAGACTGGCTGGCAACGGCATTTTCCCTGCCGCTTGGGCTTTCATCGCTGGTTGCCGAGGCCGATGCCAGCGGTGTGCAGGTAGGTTCCAGCTACGCCTTCCTCAGCGCTCGGGACTGGCTGACGGTCGGTCAGCTCTGGCTGGACGCCTGGCATGGGCGGTCTGCCTTGCTCTCGCAGGCCTGGCAGCGCACCGCGGTGACGCCGAGCGGCGATGATGGCAGTTATGGCCGCAGCTTCTGGCTTAATATCGGGGGCGAGGCCTTTCCCGGACTGCCGGAAACCCTGTTCTATGCCGGGGGCAACGCTGGTCAGTATGTGCTGGTACTGCCGGAGCAGGAGCTGGTCGTGGTCCGCCTCGGGCTGTCTGATGCCTCCGTGGATACCGGGGTCCACGCCTTTCTCTCCGCCCTGCTCGATAGCTTGACGAATGATGTCGTCGGCAGGGCCGTCGGTACGCGGACCAGCGCGGGAGCGTTGCGCTGATGGCGAAACCCATGACCCTCAGCGGTCTCTTTGTGTACCCCGTGAAATCCTGCGCCGGGGTTGCACTCACCGCGGCCACTCTCGATCGTTTCGGCCTCGCGGGCGACCGGCGCTGGCTGCTGGTGGATGATGGAAACCGCTTTCTGTCGCAGCGTAGCCTTCCCGCAATGGGCCAGGTATCGGTAGCGATCCAGGCGGACGGCCTGACGCTGGGCTATCGAGATCATGCAGTGAGGGTGCAGACGCCGGCTGCCGATGCCGAGCGGTGCCGGGTCGACATCTGGGGAGACGAGGTCGAGGCATTGGATGTGGGCGATACGGCAGCGACGTGGTTCTCTTCAATGCTCGGTCGGCCCTGTCGCCTTGTATATATGGGCGAGGACGCGCAGCGGCGGGTGGACACAGACTACGCCGCGCATGGCGAGACCGTCAGCTTTGCCGACGGCTTTCCGCTGCTGCTAACCACTGACGCCTCGCTGGCATCTGTCAACGCGTCGCTCGATGCGCCCGTGAGCATGCGGCGCTTTCGCCCCAACCTGGTTATCCATGGCAGTGCGCCTTTCGCTGAGGACGGCTGGCGACGCCTGCAGATCGGTGAGCACAGCTTTACTGTTGCCAAACCCTGTGCGCGCTGTGCCATCCCGGCGCTGGACCCGGACACGGGGACTGTACATCCGGCCCTGAACCGGGTGCTCGCTGCAACGCGCCGTATTGATGGCGTCGTTCTCTTCGGCCAGAACCTGCTGCATGCTGGTACTGGCGACCTGCGTCTGGGTGATGCGGTTCGCGTGCTGGACTGAGCAGCTCGGAGACTGCCTACGCCATAGTGTTGCGTTTATTCGGCTGTTGCCATCCGGTACCATGCGGGCTTTTACCATCTCCGAGGAACACCGCCATGTCCCGCCTTCGCACGGGCGTCATTGCCGCACTGGCCACGTTCTGGCTGGCTGTAAATGTTTTCGCGCAGGAGATGGACCGGGTTGAGCTGAAGAACGGCTCCACTGTGTATGGCGAGGTGGTGGATGCCGAGAACGGAACGCTGAGCGTAAAGACCGACTTCGCGGGCACCATACAGGTGCGGCTCGACCAGATTGCCAGCATGTATACGGAAACGCCAATGGTGCTGCAGATGGCGGACGGCTCCATTATTGAGGCGTTCCCCCTTGCGGTCGAGGATGAGCGGCTGGTGCTGCCGGAAGCCATCGAGGAGGGCGGTGGCAGCTATGCGCTGTCGCAGCTGCTGCGCGTGAACCCCGAACCCTGGGAGACAGGCGAAGGCTATCGCTGGAACGGCCTTGCCAGCGGTGCTCTGTCCGCGCAGCGCGGCAACACGGAAACCAATGAGCTGGATTATAACGTGGAGTCGCGCTGGACCGGCCTGGATGATCGCTATTCCACACGCGTCCATGGCCAGGTGCGGGACGTTAACGGCACACGCCGCGCTGAAAATGTGACGTTCACGTCCAAATACGACCGCTTTCTCGACAACGACTGGTACTGGGGTTTAAGTGCGTCGGCGGAGCGTGACCAGTTCTCGAATATCGACCTGCGGGCCTATCTCGGTCCCTATCTCGGAAAGAAGTTCGACCGGACGCCGTTCTTCATTCTCGAAACAGAGCTCGGTCTGTCCTATGTTTCGGAGCAGTTCACCAGTTCACCGGATCAGGAATACCCCGGTGCGGTATGGACCCTGGATGCGACCAGCCGTTA
The DNA here is from genome assembly GCA_964613795.1 of uncultured Alteromonadaceae bacterium. GTDB lineage: Bacteria > Pseudomonadota > Gammaproteobacteria > Pseudomonadales > Halieaceae > Chromatocurvus. The sequence continues at coordinate 110,091 of CAZTJR010000001.1, forward strand.
TTTCGGCGACGATCTGCGTGTCTTTGTGCGTCAGAACGGTATCTGGGATCTCGACGACACCACGGATGTCGTGATCAACAGTACCGCCGGTATGTCATTCCCGCTCATTGCCGATATTGAGGGATCTGCCGAAATCTCCTGGGAGTACGATACGGGTGCTGTCGCCGATGTAGAAGAGCTGAACCAGATTTACCGCTTCCGCATCGGCTACCGCTGGTAGCACTCGCGGGCGCGTACACGACCGCACTGCGGATGGTAGGAGTCAGTTACTCCCGCTGGCAGGTGCGCGCTCACGGATACGGCGCTGCAGTTCCTCCACCCGGGCACGCGTCAGATCGAGCCGCAGCACCAGCAGCAGCGCTATCACGAACCCCGGCAATGTGCCGAGACCGAAGGCCCAGGCGAGCCCGTCCAGCACAGGCGCAGGCACATCGCCCGGGCGCATGTCTCCCGTCAGCCCGATCACATCCAGTACCACGCCGCCATAGACCGGTCCAAAGATCGATGCAAACTTGTTGACGAAGTTGGCGGCAGCAAAAAAACCGCCTTCCTGTTTCAGCTCGTGCTCGAACTCGTGCTCGTCGGTAATGTCGGCGATAATCGACTGCGTCTGTATGGCGCGCAGTAAAAAGCAATACACGAATATCAGCATGAAAAGAAAGTTCAATGCGAAAATCACGGTTGTGCCGTTCGGCGGCAGCAGGTCGAGCATACGTAGCGGATACAGCCACAGACAATTGAGAATGATGCCGATGACGGACAGCTGCATGAGCTGAAATTTTTCGAAGCGGCGACTCAGCGGCGTCAGTGTCATCATCACCAGAGCCACCGCCAGTAGACTTGGTACAGACAGAATGATGGACACTTCCCGCGTCGAAAACTCCCAGTAGTAGGTCCAGACCAGCATGTTCAGTGTGGCGACGGTGCCGTAGGCCACCATGTTGGCAATCTCGTAGCCCAGGACAAGGCGAAAGGAGCGATTGGCCAGGGTTCGCCGGATATCCAGCGTCAGATTACGCAGAGTGCCCCGTGTAGCGGGCGCACTCCCATTGTCCAGTGAACTGCGCATGTGTCGGCGTGTGCCGAGTGTGGTAATGCCCGCCATGAGCCACACGGCAGCGCAGGAAAGCGCGCCATAAAGCGGATAGTTGTCGCGCTCGAAGCGTCCGTCCACGCTGCCATCGCTGGTGAAAATCAGCAGTAGAGCGGTAGCCGGGATCAGCACCGAAAAAAGAAATAGAAACGCCAGCCTGGCCCCTAGTATCTGGCTGCGCTCGTGATAATCACTGGTAATTTCCGCAGACAGCGCCAGATGAGGAATGGTGAAGGTAGTAATGAAGGTGCGGACCCAGAGTGACCAGAATAGCAGCCAGCCGGCAAGCATGGGCGTACTGGCGGTGACTGCGGCAGGCGGTGCGAACAGGCCGATAAAGCCCAGACCCATGGGCACTATGCTCGCCAGCATGAACGGATGACGACGGCCGAAGCGACTGCGCAAGCGGTCGGACAGCGTGCCTGCCAGTGGGTCGGAAATGCCGTCCCAGACCAGGCTCAGTGAGATAACGATACCCGTAATCGTGCCGTTCAGCCCCAGTACCTGGGTATAGAACAGCAGCACGAACATAGTGTACGCAGCTTCCTTGATGGCGTAGACCGCACCGCCAGCGCCGTAGGCCACGCGGGATTTTATTGTCAGCATGAAATGGTTTCCCAGGCGCCCCAAGTCTGGCTATCCCAGGACTGCCTGTAAAGCCCTGTTGAGGAGGCGCATCCGGCGACGCCTGCACTGCGTAAAACCGACACTCAGAAAGAGGGATTGCTGTGCCAGAGGGACCTGAAATACGCCGCGCCGCTGACCGGATTGAGGAGGTGCTCGCCGGGCGCATCATAGAATCGATCAGCTTCGGTCTGCCGCGACTGCAACACTATGCGAAGATTCTTCGCGGACAGCGCGTGCAGGCGCTGGAAACGCGTGGCAAGGCGCTGCTGACGCACTTTGAACATGACTGGACGATCTATTCGCACAACCAGCTCTATGGTGTCTGGCGGATCGTTGCGCGGGACCGTCTGCCAGAGACTGGGCGTTCCCTGCGCATTGCGCTGCACACAAGCACACACAGCGCGCTGCTCTACAGTGCATCCGACATCAGCGTCTGGCCAACGCCCGAGATAAACCAGCATCCGTTTCTGTCACGAATTGGCCCTGATATTCTTGCGCCGGATCTGCACTGGCGCGAGGTTGCGGCGCGACTTGCGTTGCCGGAATTTCGTCGCCGCCGACTCGAGGCGCTGTATCTGGATCAGCGCTTCCTGGCGGGCATTGGGAACTACCTGCGTGCTGAAATTCTGTTTGCTGCCAAACTGAACCCGCTGCGCAACGCTGCCAGCCTTGGCCGCGGAGAACGAGGTGCTCTGGCGCGTACAACGCTGGACGTCAGCCGGCGCAGCTACGCCACGGCGGGCATCACTTTGCCGGCTCGCTTGGCAAAACGCCTTGTTTCACAGGGTTTGCGACGCGAGCAGCGTCGCTTTTTCGTCTTTGGTCGTGAAGGAAAGCCCTGCTACCGCTGCGGTGCTGAGATTGCCCGTGCGGAAACCGGTGGTCGAAGACTTTACTGGTGTCCGGAGTGTCAGCCAGCGCTGTAGCTCGGTGGGAGCTGTTCACAAAAATTACTGTTACTTATGGGCATATAGCACCTAAACTATGTGTGTGTTTCAGAGTAATAAACGGAGTTCACACATTATGCTGGATAAAGAATTGGCCCAGGCGACAAAGCTTGCACAACAGGCGAACAAGCGTGTTGAGAAGTTGCGTGGCAGGCTGCTGAAGGAAACGGAAAAAGCCCACGCAGGGCTCAAGCGCGACCTGACGGCCGCCCGTAAAAAGCACAGTGAGGCGACGACACGTCTGAATCAGGCCCGTGCTGCGATGCGCTCGAAGTCTTCCAGCGTGAATCAACGCCGTGTTGATGATCTGCTCAAGCAGGTGCAGGAACTGACGGACAGCATGGGCAGTATGGCACGAGCGGCCTACGACTACGCGGAGAGGCTGGTGCCCATCCGTGCAGATCTGGCGCTGGAAACCCGTAAGGCGCAGGCGGCAGAGCGCGCCGCCGAGGTCGTGGAGAAGGCGACGAAGCGTCAGCGCAGCAGCACGGCGGCATCGGATACCGCTGCCGCAAAAACGCGCAAGAAGGCGCCCGCGAAAAAAACCGCGGCCGGCAAGAAGGCCGCAGTGAGCAAGAAAGCACCTGTAAAAAAAGCACCCGTGAAGAAAGCCCCTGTTAAGAAAGCATCCGTTAAAAAAGCACCTGTCAAAAAAGCACCCGTTAAAAAAGCGGCAGTGAAAAAGACCCCCGCGAAGAAAGTGCCTGCGAAGAAAGCTGCATCAGGAACAGCCGCTGCCAAAGCGGCGACCGTTAAGCAGAGCGCAGCTGCATCAACAGCGGCAGCACCGGCAAAGCGACGCGGACCAGGACGGCCAAAGGCGGCACCGAAACGGCCTGAAGACAGCTGAGCGACAGAGCTGCCCGCGCCTGCCCACTCGGGGACAGGCGCGGCAAGCGTCCTGAATTACCGTGGGCAATACTCACTTCTTCATTCCCTCGGGATAACGCGAATCAGCCTGCCGTCGTCACTGTCGGTCAACAGGTAAAGGTAACCATCCGGCGCAAAGCGCACATCCCGAACCCGTGCGTTCACCTCACCGAACAAGGCATGCTCGGCAATCACCTTGCCGTTCCGCATGACGAGGCGCCTTACTTCCCGGTTTACCAGCGCGCCCACAAACAGATCATCCCGCCACTGAGGAAAGTGGTCGCCGCGGTACAGGGCCATGCCCGAGGGTGCGATGCTGGGCGTCCACAGCCAGTCAGGCTGCTGCATGTCGGGTGCTTCGGTGAACGGCGATACGTAAGCGCCGCTGTAATCCATGCCATAGGTGATAGCCGGCCAGCCATAGTTGCCGGCGGGTTGAATGATATTCAGTTCATCACCACCCCGCGGTCCGTGTTCATGGAGATAGACGGTGCCGGTATCTGCATCGACAACGAGTCCCTGAGGATTGCGATGACCGTAACTCCAGATGCGCTCGCTGCCTGGGTCTTGAAAAGGGTTGTCTGCGGGAACGCGGCCATCCTCATTGATGCGAAGAACCTTGCCCATTTCACTGCTGAGTGACTGTGCAGACTCACGGTAATCGAAGCCTTCACCGGTGGTGAGCAGCAGGGTGCCGTCGGGCAGAAACGCCAGTCTCCCGCCGTAATGCTGCGCCGTGTCTTTCCGCGGCGAAACCCTCAGGATCTGCCTGCCATCGACCAGTACCCCGCCCTGCAGTCGCGCACGAAACACGGCCGTGCTGTTGGCGGCGGCACTGCCATCGGCGTAACTCAGGTAGACCAGACCATTCTCTGGAAACGCGGGATGCAGAACAATATCAAAGAATCCACCCTGACCGGCGACATAGGTCTGCGGAACGCCTCGAACGGCGCGTGTCTCGCCGTCTGCATTGATATGCAGTAGCCGACCGCGGCGCTCTGTCACGAGGAATTCCCCGGAGGGCAGCTGTGTCATCGACCAGGGATGGTCCAGCCCCCCCGCAACAGTTTCCAGTTGATAGTTTTCCGCGCTGTGGGTCGAGGGTGCCACGCTATACAGCACCAGTAGCAGGAGCACGCCTGCGCGAAACGACCTTGCTGTTATCGGCATCGCTTTTCTCCTGTCGCCTGACGGTTCATTATAGCCTCGGTCTATTTCGGGGTTGTCCCGCATGCTGTGTGTGCTCAAAGCCTATATCGCCTCTGTTTTCATCGCGTATCTGCTGGCCAGCGTTGCTGCTACGCAGGTGGTGCTGTCGCATGTCTCTGCGATGGGCGTCGGCGTTTCCCCGGCTGATCGCCTGTTCGCCAGTCTTCACGACCTGCTGGGTCTGGCGTCGAGTTATCTTGTGTTGATCGCTGCGGCCTTTGCGCTGGCAATGCCCGTGGCCGCCGGCCTGTGTCGGCGTCTGCCGCATCAGCGTGCCCTGTTGTATGCGCTGGCGGGCTTTACGGCGATTGTGGCCCTGCACATGATCATGAAAGCGGTTCTCGGGGTCAGTGGGATTGCCGCGACACGCTCCCTGCCTGGCCTCTTGTCCCAGGGCGCTGCCGGTGCGGTCGGCGGGCTGTGCTTCCACCTGCTGACACCGCGTCGCGATACGTGATTACCGCGTTCGACGGAGGGTCGGTGTGACCGTCGTTGCAGGTGCAGCACTTTGCCGGCCAGGTATAGCAATCTGGTATTCGACCGGAAAATCGACATCATCGATATCACGGTCAACGCGCAGGCGCCGTGGCTGGTCCAGTGTCAATAATGCGCCGCAGGCTTCCCCGGCATCACAGATTCTCAGGTTGTTATTGAGGTCTGTGCCGGCAAACAGAAGATAGTCGCCGGCAGGGACACGCTGCATCTGAAATCGATAGCCGTCGCTGCTGCGCGCGAGCGTCTGTGCAATCACGCTGTCTTCCTCGGCGTCATAGAGCAGCACGTAAAGGGTGCCGAGTTCTGCATCCTCGTTGCTCCCCACGGTCAGAAGGACCTTGATGCGCAGCGTGTTGGCGGTAGAGCGCGCGAGGATTTCTCCACGGTAAATGCCATCGTCCAGCGCGCTGCGGTCCACCCGGACCTGATAGCGCCCAAGTCCGTCGCTGTCGGTAGTCTGCGCACGCACCGTGAGCCAGTCGGCGTTGGTTGTCAGTGACATCACCCGCGCCTTTCCGGTTCCCGCCAAAACGAGCTGCAGTGTATCGGCGTCGCCGCCGAAGTTGAGGACATCGCTGGACACGCTGATCGAAGGCGCCTGCGCAATCGTGTCTCCCATCGCCGAGAGGGCGGCGTCGACGGCTTTGCGGGCATTGATGATGCCGACACCGAACTCATCGTCGCGTCCGGGGTCGCCGGCATCGTCGGTCAGTTCGCCGGCTGCCAGCAAGCTGGCGATGTTGTCGGCGCTCAGCTGCGGATTGACGCTTTTCATCAGCGCCAGTACCGCAGACACATGCGGTGTGGCCATTGATGTCCCGCTGATGAAGGTGTAGGCAAAGCTGGCGTCGGCGGCGCCGGTGCTGAGAACCCCGTCGGGATAGCCGTCCCCGGTAACGTCATTGCCGCTGTCGCCTCCCGGCGCCGCGAGATCGATGCTGCTGCCGCGGTTGGAGTAGGGCGCAAGGTTGCGTTGGGCATCTATCGCACTGACGGAAAACACGTCGGCATAGCTCGCCGGGTAATCGGGCTCGCTGCTGGCCTCGTTCCCGGCGGCGGCGACCACGCTGATGCCGCGGCGACGTACTTCCCGGTACAGGTCGCGATTGAACTGGCTGAATCCCTCGCCCCCCAGACTCAGGTTGATGATGTCGGCGCGCTGTGCGGGCAGTGTGCCGGAGTCGTTGGCCAGGCCGGCGGCAAAGCGCACGGCCTGGCCGATGTCGTAGCTGGTGCCGGCGCCGTCGTTACCGAGTGCGCGCAGCGGCATGACACGAACGCCCCAGGCCGCGCCGACAACGCCGATGCGGTTATTGCCGGCCGCCGCCACCGTGCCGGTGACGTGGGTGCCATGGAAATCGCCGCTCAGATCACCTGTGCCAATGTCTTCCGCGTCGGGGTCGATACCGTCGCCGTCACCGGCGCTTTCAGGATCGCGAATGAAATCGTAGCCGGGAACCAGCTGTCCCCTTAGGTCGGGATGGTCGCTGAGAACTCCCGTGTCCACGACAGCGACGATCACTTCCGGATTGCCGTTCGTGACCTGCCAGGCGGCAGGCAGATTGATCAGCGGGTAGTGCCACTGTAGAGGATAGGCCTCGTCGTTGGGTGTGGTCCGTGCCGACACGCGGTAGTTCGGCTCGGCCGCTGCCACGGCGGGCTCTCGCGCCAGACGCTTGATACTGACCAGCGTACGCCAGATATCGCGCAGGCTGTCGTCCGCGATTGCCCTGCGGCGCTCGCGAAGCCGGCCAAGGCGACTGGGCGCGCTGGTCTCTGGCAGCCTGAACAGGCCATTGCGCCCGCGGCCGCCGGCAATGCGCCGGGCAGCGAGTTCGTCTGATAGTCCTGTTTCCGAGGCAGCGGGGTTGAGCGCAGGATCAGTCTCGCCGGCGTTGTAATGAATAATGGCCTGGTCCGGCAGGACATTGGCGTAGCGCTTTGCCGCCGGCAACACCGGAACACTACTGCCAATGGCGAGGTTGTAGAGGGTGGCGCCCGCAAACAGCGAGACGTTGACGAAGTAAATGCCGTCTGCCGGCACCGATACCGACTCGATCTCCGCGGTGTCGATGGAAAAATCCACAAGACTGCCCGCGGTGTCGTAAAGGTACAGGTCGGCATCGGCGCTGGCGGCATTCGCTACGAGCAGGGTAATGCTTTGGCCCTGAAACAGCTTGACGCGATAAAAATCCTCGACATCGCCTGTCACCAGCGAGCGTCCTTCGGCGCCGCTGCCGGGCTCGTTCAGGTAGCCACCGACGGTGGTCGGGTTGGGCAGTGGCTGGGCGTTGTCGACGCTGTTGTTGGCGGCGCTGGCGTTGAGCGGGTCATTGGTGGTGAGATCCAGCGACTGGCTGGCGCTGGCATTGAGACGACCACTGACCGTGAAGCGGGGGGTGTCCGTCGAGGGCTGCACAGTGACCGATACGGAGCCGGTACCTACGTCCCCGTCGTTGTCTGTCACCCTCAATGAGAAGGCAAGTGGCGTCGGCTCGCTCACTGCCGGCGCCGTGAAGCTGGCGGTGGCCTGGGTATTGCCGTTCAGCGGCACGGCGGTGCCACTGGTCTGGGACCAGGCATAACTGCTGATGCGGCCATCGGGATCGCTGCTGGCGCCGCCATCCAGAATCACCGTCTCTCCCGAGCTGGCGCTTTCTGGCGCTTCGATGAGTACCTGGGGAACCAGGTTGGCGACAGCGGCGGGAGGCGCGCCGGCAGCACCCCCCCCGCCGCCGCCACCACCGCAGGCAGTCAGGATGCCTGCAAGCGCTATCGCGGCCAGTCTATACGGCGCGTGGCCGCGGCGCCTGCCAACAGCGCGGAGGGATGGACAGCCTGTCACTTGACTCAGTCCGTCGTCATGCGCAGCAGAATCTTGCCCATATGCTCGCTATTCTCCATGCGGGCATGGGCGTCTGCGGCCTCCACCATTGGAAAAACGCTGTCAATCACAGGCTGTATCGCCCCGCTGTTCAGATGTGGGTAAACGTGCTCCAGCACTTGCTCAACCATCACAGCCTTCTGGGCAAAGGTCTGCGCGCGCAGCGTCGACCCGGTCAGGGTGACGCGCTTCAGCAGGAGGGGGGCAAAGTTGACCGTGGCCTGGAAGCCACGAATAAAGGCAATGGATACGATCCGGCCCTCCGCTGCCACAACGTCGAGATTCTTCTGGATGTAGTCACCGCCGACCATGTCGAGAATCACATTGACTGCGCCCTTTAGGCCCAGTGTCTCTATTTCCGCGGCGAAATCCTGCTCGCTGTAATTAAATGTGTGGCTGGCACCGAGGTCGAGCAGGGCGCTGCATTTGGCGGCGCTGCCAGCGGTGCTTAGCACGGTGGCGCCGAGGGCGCTGGCAATGCCAATCCCAAGCGTGCCAATACCGCTGGCACCGCCGTGGATCAGAACGGTCTCGCCAGCCTGCAGGCCACATCGCTGATAAAGATTGTGCCAGATGGTGAGCAGCGCTTCCGGCAGCGCTGCCGCCTGCGCCAGGCTGAAACCCGTGGGGACGGGCAGGCACTGACCGACAGGTGCAATCGTGTAATCCGCATAACCGCCGCCATGAGTCAGGGCGCAGAGCCTGTCGCCGACCTGCCAGTCGCCCGCCTGGCTGCCGCGGGCGACAACGGTGCCGGCGACCTCAAGACCCAGTATAGGTGAGGCATCCGCGGGTGGCGGATAGAGCCCCTTACGCTGCAGAAGGTCAGCGCGATTGAGGCCGGCGTGGTCCACACGGATAAGAACCTGGTCTGCCGCTGGTACTGGCATGGCTTCCCGGGCCATCCCGAGTGACTCGCCATCGCGATCAACAGTGACCACGCAGCGCTCGGCTGGCAGTGTTTCCTGTCGTTGCATGCTGCTCTTCCCCTGTTACGGTTTCCGCGCTCCGCGGTGGGTATCCGCTGGCGCCATGGCTTGCTACTCTTTCCGGCGCGTTGTCAGCGCGTCAACACGGCAATACGTCGTCGCAGCGACGCGTTAATCGATCACAATAAGGCTAATCATCATGCTCACCAAATTAAAGCATTCTCTGTACTTTGCCCTTGTCCGTGTCCTGACGCGGTTCGCGCCGCCGCTGTCTTACGTCGTGTTTGCAGGTGCCGGCAGCGCCAGGCAGCTGTGCAGCCACATTGCGCGCAGTGGTGCACGGCGTGTTCTGGTCGTGACGGACAAGCCCCTGCGTGAGCTGGGCATCGCCGACAGGGCCGTGCAGGGCCTGGTGGATGCTGGTGTCGAACTGGCCTGGTACGACGGAGTGGAGCCCGATCCCACCTTTGCACAGGTTGCCGAAGGCATTGCCACGCTACGTGCGACGGGGGCTGATACCGTTCTTGCGGTGGGTGGCGGGTCGTCTATCGATGCGGCCAAGGTGATCGCCGCAGGCGGGGGCAGCGATGAGGATCCGCGCAACTGGATCGGTCTGGGTAAAGTAAAACACGATGTGTTCCCGCTGTATGCCATCCCGACAACCGCGGGAACAGGCTCCGAGGCTACGATGGGAGCCGTTATCTCGGATAGCGAAAACCATGAAAAAGGGGTGATCTCCGGGGCGGGGCTGTTGCCGTCAGCGGCAGCACTGGACAGCGATCTGATGCTGGGTCTGCCACCGGCAATCACAGCCGCCACCGGCATTGATGCACTGACCCATGCTATTGAGGCCTATATTTCCATCTGGGATCGGGGCACCCGCACTGAGTGCTCTCGCCGCGCGGTGAAACTGGTGTTCGACCATCTGCGCACCGCCTACAGTGACGGCCAGAATCGTGACGCCAGGGATGGCATGAGCATGGCCGCCTACTATGCGGGTATGGCAATCAATCAGGTCAACGTCGGCAGCGTGCACGCCATTGCGCACCAGCTCGGGGGCAAGTACGGTATTCCGCACGGCTACGCCAATGCGCTGGTGCTGCCACATGTCCTCGAATACTGCCGCGAAGAGGCCGGGCCACGCCTTGCCGAGCTGGCACAGCTGATCGGCGTTGCGGAGGACGGCCAGACCCAGGCGGAGCAGACGCTGGCGTTCATCGACGCGGTTCGCCAACTGCGGTCCGATGTGGGCATTGCCGAGACATCTGACAAGGTGAGGGCAGAGGATTTCGATTATCTGGTGGATCTCGCGGTCGCCGAGGGCGGCGGCTATCTGGTCCCGAAGCTTCTGGACAGGCACAACACGCGGGCAATACTGGCAAAAATCGCCGCTAACTGACTACGGTTTCGGGCGGGGCTCAGGCGAATTCTGTGCGGGACGCCTGAGCGACGATGCGACTGCGGCGGTATTACTCACCGTCATCGACCGTATGCGGTATCTGCTCATACCAGTGGACGCCGTTACTGTCCCGGGTGCGCCGGGCACGGCGGCGGTAGAGCAGGCAGTTCAGGTGCGCCAGCGTCTCCCCCGTGGCCAGGCCCAGTGACTGTCCGTCTATCTTTCTCTTGAACAGCGCCGGAAAACAGTCGACGGCGCGTCGTGGTTGCGCGAGAAAGTCATAGAGCTTGTCGAGGTCACGGTTGTGGCCCTCCAGCAGCTGACTCAGCCGCACGTGCAGCCCGTAGAAGGGCGCTTCATGTGACGGCAGCACCAAAAGATCGTCCGGCAGAGTCTCACGGATGCGAGCACTGGAGCGCAGCCAGTCTTTGAGCGGATCGCCCTCGGGTTCGGTGGGAAATACGGACACGTTTGGTGAAATCCGCGGCAGTACCTGGTCGCCGGCAATCATCAGTTTCAGTTCCGGACAGTACAGGCAGGCGTGCTCCGGAGAGTGGCCACTGCCAACGATCACCTGCCAGTAACGCCCGCCAATGGTTAGGGTCTGACGGTCTACCAGTCTCCGGAAGCTGTCGGGGAGGGTGTAGATGGCCTTGCCGAAGAATCCGAAGCGCTTGCTGTACTGCGCCAGGTTGTCTTCCGTGTAGCCCGCCCGGCGGTAGAAGTCCAGCGCTACCCTGGGTGCCTCGCGGCCGGTGTCGGCCACCAGAGCACGGCACATAAGGAACTCTTCGCGCGACATCCACAGCTCGCAGCCGTGCTGCTCGACGATCCAGCCTGCCAGCCCGACATGGTCCGGATGCATGTGCGTACAGATAACGCGGACCACGGGCTTGCCCGCCATGAAGCCGTCGAAAAGGCGCTGCCAGGTGTCACGCGCCTCGGGCAGGTTCAAGCAGGTGTCGACCACAGTCCAGCCATCGTCATCCTCCAGCAACCACAGGTTGATATGATCCAGGCTCATGGGCATGCGAAAGCGCACCCACCAGACGCCGTCGGCAATCGGCTCGGGAATGCCGGGTTCGGGGTTGATCTGCCGACCGTAGGGGTAGGTCAATCCGCGGTAGTTTTCCGGGTTGTGTGCGGGCATGGCTCGGTTGTTCGTTGCGGAAAAGCGTCTATAGTGGGTGCTGGGAGGGAGGCGTGTCCAGTTCTGTTCATGCACGCGGCACGCGCATCGACTATGTCAGCGACTTTGCGCAGCAGCAATATACGGCGTCTGCAGGCACAGACCTTTGACGTCCTGATTGTGGGCGGCGGCATCAATGGCGCGGTTGCAGCGGCGTCACTCGCCGGTCGTGGCGTGCACACTGCTCTCATTGATCGCGATGATTTTGCCAGCGGTGTCAGCTCCAACTCGAGCAATCTGGCATGGGGCGGCATCAAGTATCTCGAAAGTCATGAATACTTGCTGGTGAATAAGCTCTGCCAGTCGCGCAACGAACTCATGCGCGCCTACCCGTCCACGGTGCGCGAAGTGCGGTTTTTCACCACCATCCAGCGTGGTTTCCGTTTCTGGTCGTTATTCGTCTTTCTCGGCGCCGTGCTGTACTGGATTATCGGTCGATTCAAGACACGGCCGCCGCGCTATCTCACGGCGCGCGCAATCAAGGCGGCAGAGCCAGTGGTCAATACCCGGAACGCTGTCGGCGGTCTTGAATACTCTGACTGTTACCTTTACGACAACGATGCGCGCTTTGTCTTCAACTTCATTCGAAGAAGCCTGGATTTCGGCTGCGTCGCTGCCAACTATGTCGGCGCCCAGGGAGCCAGATTTGACGGCGAGCACTGGCATACCAGCGCGCGTGACGAGCTGACCGGTGAGATCTTCCCGGTGCGCTCGAAGGTGTTGGTGAACGCCTGCGGGCCCTGGGTCGACCCCTTCAACCGGCAGCTGGGTACAGCCACCCGCCAGCGGCATCTTCTGTCCAAAGGCATCCATCTGATCGTCGACCGCATTACGGATAACAAGCGCGTGCTGACGTTCTTTGCCAGCGATGGCCGCCTGTTCTTTCTGATTCCCATGGGCCAGAAAACCTGCATCGGCACTACCGATACCCGCGTCGAGGATCCGACCGTCGGCGTGACCGAAGGCGATCGCAAGTTCGTGCTCGACAACGTCAACGCGCTGCTGGATCTGGAGCGGCCGCTCACGGAAGCCGATGTGATCGCCGAGCGGGTGGGTGTGCGACCGCTCGCCGTGGCCGGGGGCGAGAATGATGCCGACTGGGTTCAGCTGTCACGCAAGCACGAGATCGAGGTGGACCGTAATCAACGCCAGATCAGCATTTTTGGCGGCAAGCTGACCGACTGCCTCAATGTAGGTGATGAAGTGGCGGCGCATGTTGCGGATCTCGGCGTGTCCTTACCCGAACCGAAAATGCGCTGGTACGGCGAGCCCGGCGCTGAATCCCGCGAGCGCTTCATGACCCAGGCGCGTCTAATGAACCTGGATGCGATGACCGACCCCGGCTCTTCCGAGCCCCTTTCAGAGCGTTTCTGGCGTCGCTACGGTGACGCCGCTTTTCAACTGCTGGAGCGAATTCGGGAAGATGGGGACAGCGTCAGGCTGCTGATAAAGACCGCGGAATACACGCGCTGTGAAATTGAACTGGCGGCTCGCCGCGAGATGATTGTCACTCTCGAAGACTTCATGCGCCGCCGCTCCAAGATTGAGCAGGTGGTGCGTTGGGACACCATTGCCGCGGCGCCGGGACTGCGCCATGCTTGTGAAATCCTGTTTCCCGGTGAGTCGGAGAAAAAGCTTCAGGCCTATCTGGCGGAGAATCCAGGGCCGTGTTTGCGCAACGTCGGCTAGCAGACGGTCACCTGCTGTCCTCATCGCCAATCAGGGCCGTTCGGATATCGGGTCGAGAGGTCTCCGGCGACAGCCAGATATCGATGAAATTGCGACCAAAATCGCCGTCCTCAATCGTTCCCAGGCGCTTGTCGTTGCGGTAGAAAGTTGCATGGCTGTCGGTATCCAGCTCAAGTGTCAGCGTGTCGTTCTTATTGACATCGGGCCACAGCGTCAGCAGCTTGTCCATCCACTCGTCTTTGCGTTCGTGTGTGACCCCCATCTCCTCCCACTCCTTGCCGGTGCGTTTTACCAGGTCCTCGGCGCTGATGTCGCGCAGATACTGGATTTCCAGCTTGAGGGGGCGTTTTCCCTGCCGGTAGACCCCATCCTCGGCGTAGAGCCGTGAATCATAGACAGACCAGAACATCACTTGCAGGCGTGCTTCACCGACCTTTTCCAGCTCGCTCGCTGCCAGCAGCGTGTGCTGAGGCGCCAGCGCGACGGCAATCAGCGTAATCAAGGCCTGCAGCCAGTGTCGCGAACGGTTGTTGCTGTTTCCTGAGCGTTGCATACGGGAGACTCCTTAACTGTTGATACCGAAGCACGGCTGCATTGCGCTATACGACACCGCGACGCCCGCAGATGTTCCGTTTGCCATCCGCCGTTACCGGCGATAGCCTGAAACACTCGACGCAACATGGTAGAGTAAACGGTGCCGCAAACCTTATCGACCGAGCAACTGTTCGCAGCAATTGATGCCAAGGATGCCGGCCGTTTTGCCGCGTTACTGCATGAAGACGCGACCTTTCAATTTGGCAATGCGCCTGCAGTGCGCGGCCGGGACGCCATTGCAGAGAGCGTCAGGGGGTTTTTTGCTTCCATAGCTGCAGTTGAACATTCGATCAGCGAGGTCTGGCAGCCATCGGGCACACTGATCTGCCACGGTCATGTGACTTACACCCGCCATAGCGGCAGTGTGCTTAGCGTACCCTTTGCGAACATACTGTCCATTGACGGCGGATGTGTGCGTGAGTATCGCATTTACGCCGATATTTCTGCGTTGTACGAAGACCTTGAAGCATCCTGATTCGCCATTGACCGCATGCCCCATGCCCCACTAGCCGCCAATTCCGTAGTGAGAGGCTGTGGCATCGAGCGCCTGGCCCAGCTTGTCGGCCAGGATGTCGATCTCCTCGATACTGCACACCAGGGGTGGTGCGGTGATCATGGCATCGCCGGTCTGGCGCACCATCAGACCATTGTTGTTGGCCTGATCGCGACAGTAGACCGCAGCGGCGGACTTCGCTGCCAGTCGCTCTCCGGAGGCCTTGTCCCGCACCAGCTCCAGGGCGGCAAACATGCCTCGGCCGCGCACTTCCCCGACAATCGGATGATCAATGAACTCGTGCAGCCGATGCTGGAAGTGCGGAGCGATATGCCGTGCGGCGGAGTCGACGATGCCGGTTTCCTCAAGGATGGCAAGAGTGGCGAGCCCCGCGGCACAGGCGGCCGGGTGGCCTGAATAGGTCAGTCCGTGGGTAAATTCGCCACCACTGTCGAGCAGCACATCACTGAGGGTATCACTCACCAGCACGCCACCCAGAGGCATGTAGCCGTTGGTGATGGCCTTGGCAAAGGTCATCAGGTGGGGCTTGATGCCGTAGGTCTCGCTGCCCCACCACGTGCCTGTACGACCGAAGCCGCAGATGACCTCATCGGCGATCAGCAGAATATCGTGCTCGTCGCAGATGCGCTGTATTTCGGGCCAGTAAGTGTCGGGCGGAATGATCACGCCGCCGGCACCCTGGATCGGCTCGGCGATGAAGGCGGCAACCCGCTCTTCGCCCAGCTCGTCGATCTTTGCCTCCAGCTCCCGGGCCACCGCTATGCCGAATTCATCGGGAGGGCGGCCACCTCCCAGCTCGAACCAGTGTGGCTGGTTGATGTGGTGCACATAGTTGAGTCCGATCGCCTGTTCATGCATCGCCTGCATGCCGCCCAGTGAAGAGGCGGCGATGGTGCTGCCGTGGTAGGCGTTTTTGCGGCTGATGATCTGCTTTTTATCGGGCTTGCCGATCAGGTCGTAATAGCGGTGTACCAGACGGATGTTGGTGTCGTTGGCCTCCGAGCCGGAATTGGTGAAGAACACGTGGTTGAAGTTTGCCGGCGACAGCCTGGCCAGCTGGCTGGCCAGCTCCACCGCGGGCTGGTTCGAGCAGCGGAAGAAGTTGTTGTAGTAGGGCAGCTTCTGCATCTGGTGGTACACCGCCTCTACAATCGCTTTCTGGCTGTAGCCCAGATTGCAGCACCAGAGTCCGGACATGCCGTCGAGCATGGCATTGCCGTCGCTGTCGTAAATATAAATATGTTCCGCACGACTGATAATGCGCCCACCTTCCTTTGCGTAATTGCCGAAATCGGTGAAAGGATGCAGGTGGTGCGACTGGTCGAGCTGGCGCAGCGTGGCGGTGTCCATGGATGTCGTCATAATGTTGCCTCGAAAGCGGTTGGCGCTGTCAGCCAGCGGGTGCTTCTACCCCGCCTGGTGTGGCTGTGGCACTGCGAATCGGGGTAGAGTGTGGCACAGCGCGGGTACGAAACCAGTACCCCGGGAGGTGGTGGAGAAAGATAGCGGATGCCAGAGATAAACGACAAGGCCGACAGGGGGGGCTTGCTCGCGGCGCCTCCGGGTATCGGCATGGTCGAGTCCATGTTGCCGGATAGCGCCGGTGGACTGCGCGGCGGTTTTTCGTGGTGGCAGCGGTGATACGGAAAATACTGCTGTGGCTGTTCGCTCCTCTGCTGCTATTAACGCTTGCGCTGTGGGCGCTGCTGACCTTTGGGCTGCAGCCAGAGCCTTTTCCCGCAGGCAGCGAGAGTCTTGCGCGGCTTGCCCCGGGCCCATTCAAGGTCAGCCGCGCGGCTATTGATCTTGTCGACCCCGATCGGCCTACCCCGCCCAACCGCGATTTTACCGGTTCCGATACACGCCCGCTCGTGGGTGCTGCCTGGTACCCGGACGAGGGCGGACCCTATCCGCTGGTCGTGCATGTTCACGGTTTCACCTCGCATCACCGTAACGGTGCCTACCTGGCGCGGCATCTGGCCAGCCATGGTTATGTTGTTGTCGCGGTGGACCATCCATTGACAAAGATGCTCGCTCCGGGTGACCCCAACGCACGCGATGTGATCAACCAGCCCGGCGATGTGAGTTTTCTCATCGACATCCTGAGTACGCGACCAGAGGCGATTGATCCGGCCATGCAGGACAGGGTCGATGCAGATCGCGTTGCTGTCATGGGCATTTCGCTGGGCGGGCTCACGGCAACGCTCGCGGGATACCACCCGAAGCTGATGGATGAGCGCATCGACGCCGTGGTGTCGATCGCCGGTCCCACGGCGTTCCTGGCTCCCGCGTTTTTTCAGTCGCGATCATTGCCGTTCCTGATGCTGGCCGGTGATGCCGATGCGATTGTCCCGTGGGAGGCAAACGCGCGTTCCGTTCTGGGCCGTATTCCCGGCGCGCAGCTGCTGACGCTGGCCGATGGCTCGCATACGGGGTTCGCCGGGGGGACTGCCCTGTTGCGCTGGATGCGCAACACAGATGCCGCAGGTTGCTGGTCCGTCAAGCGCAATCTGGACCTTGAGGAGGATGCCAGCTGGTCGTCACTGCTCAATGTGGCCGAAGCGGGTGTGGACGAGAGCGCGGCGCTTGATCTCTGCAGTGACGATACGCTGCCGCCCACCATGCATGTACTGCGACAGCAGAGGATTACACAGGTGGCGGTGCGGGCCTTTCTCGATAGCGTTCTGCAGAAAGATCCCGCTGTGCGGTCTGCGGCGGCGCGTTATCTTCGCGAGAGCCTGCCCCGCGAACTGCGCGACGTCAGCTTCCTGCCGGAGTTGCCCCGTCCTGGATGATATCCACCGGGTGAACGGCGGACAGGCGAGCATCGGGGTTGAGCTTGCGCACTTTATCCGCCAGCTTTGCCAGCGCCGCCTGCCGGTTTTCCGGTGAGGGGTGTGTACTGAGGAACTCCGCAGGCCGGGGTCCACCGAGGCCGCTCATCTTTTCCCACAGCGTTACCGCCGCCTCCGGCGCGTAGCCGGCCCGGGTGGCCAGTTCAATGCCGATTTCGTCGGCTTCGGATTCCGCCGTGCGGCTGTTGGGAAGTTGCAGCGCAAGCTTGGCGGCCAGCGCCGCTCCCGAGATGGCTATCTCCGAGCTTCTGGAGGTAGCGCCAACCACGGCAATGCCCAGGTTAGTGGCCATTGCGCGCGACATGCGCTCTGCCGTGTGGTTGGCCAGGGCGTGGGCTATTTCGTGTCCCATAATGTGGGCAAATTCCGCGTCAGTCAGCTCAAGTTTCTCAAGCAGCCCGGTGTACACCGCCATGCGTCCACCCGCCATGGCCCAGGCATTGACGGTATCAGGGTCGTCGATCAGGGCGACGCTCCACTCCCAGTCGCGGGTGCGCGGATTCTGGGCGATAGCCTCGGTCACCAGTCGGCCGGTGATGGTCGCCACGCGGTCTGCCACCAGCGGGTCATCCAGTAGCTTGTCGTTAGCATCCAGTTCGCTCACGGTTGACAGATAGGCCTTTCGCGATTCCACGATGGCGGCGTCCGGCGAAATGAGCATGAGTTGGCTGCGCCCCGTGGGGCTTGTCGTACAGGCGCCTATCGTGACGAGAGTCAGTGCGGCTGCGACAACAGTTTTCCAGTGCATGGCTTTTCTTCCGATAACGTCCTGACAGACGCCACAGCATAGCAGAAGGCCTCCCGCCGCAGCAGGCTGGGCGTCGCGGCAGGCCGTTGACGCCAGGGGTTACCTGCTGCAGGCGGTTCCGCGTTTCAGCGTGAGGCGGCTCCAGGGATCAGGTCGGCGCTGGCTGCCATGATATGGAACAGCACATTCTGCTCCAGCGTTCCCGACACCAGGTGTGCACCCGGTCCAGAGGCATATATGGCCACATCCTCGCCGCCGTGGGTTTCTGCGGACAGGGGCACCAGGGCTTCCTGGTGATAACCGGTCTGCGTGGTATCCACCGCCGACAGATCTGCGCGACCGCTTAGCGGCGCGGCCACGTAACCGCGGTCGGCATTGGTTTCACCACCGAGATCGCGAAATCCCCGACCGTTGGCGTAGCTCACGGTGGTATAGGGCATGCCGTCTGCCGCGAGGCTTGGCTCAGTCTCACCTGCTGGCACCACTTTACCGAGAATGGGATTGCCGCGGCGAGGGTAGCCCGCAATGGTGAAGACGTGACTGTGGTCCGCAGTGACGATGATCAGCGTATCCTCGCTGTTGGTACGCTCTACGCCTGCCTGCACCGCCTCGGAGAAGGCAATCGTATCGCGAAGTGCCGCACTGGCGTTGCCGGCATGGTGGGCGTGGTCGATCCGCCCGCCCTCGACCATCAGGAAATAGCCCTCGCGGTTGTCTTGAAGACGCTCCAGCGCTGCCAGCGTCATATCTGTAAGTGAGGGCTCACTGGCAGGGCGATCCTGCTCATAACTCATATGTGAATCCGTGAACAGGCCCAGCAGGGGCGCGTCCAGGGGGGCGTTGCGCAGGCGCTCGCTGTCGTCGACAAAAACGCCATTCGGATTCCTTGAGAGCCAGCGATCCACGAGATTGTCGTCGTCGCTGCGTCGACCGGCATCGCCCGGCAGGAAATTTGCGCGTCCGCCGCCCAGTATCACATCAATGCCATCGATACCGGGTTGGTCGAAGCGGGTTTGCATTGCCGCGGCGGAATCGACCAGCTGGCGTGCAATGTCGGTGCAGCCGGCGTCCTGCGCCGCCAGCGGGAGGTCATCGTCATTCTCCCAGTCGCGCTCCACCGCCTTGGCATAGGTTGCTGCCGGTGTCGCGTGGGTGATGCGTGCAGTGGATACAATGCCGGTGGATTTGCCCGCCCGCTCGGCGAGCTCCAGTGCCGTGACCAGTTCCACGTCCTTGCCGCTGGCGCAGTCGCCGCGTCGGGCGGTCTCGTCAACGCCAAATATCCCAATACGGGTTTTTACACCGGTGACCATCGCGCTCATGGTGCCGGCGGAGTCGGCCGTCTGTGAATCGGTGTTATAGGTCTTGGCGAGACCGGTGAAGGGAAACTTCTCGAAACTCAGGCTGTTTTCCTCACCGGACATGCCCTTGCGCTGGCCGTCCAGAATGCGCGCGGCCGTGACAGTGGACATCCCCATGCCATCGCCGATGAACAGGATCACGTTTTTCGCCCGGGGCAGGGTATTGCCTGTCTGCCGCGCAGCGAGGTGTTCCTCGCCGATGCGATACCAGTCGCTGTTGCGCTGATGCGCAGGGATTACGTCGGCATCGCCGGTAAGCTCTACCGGCTTTGGCGAGCTCGACGTGCCGGCGCAGGCAGCCAGTGCAATACTGAGCGTCGCGATGGCAGTGAGGGTCTGTTGCATGAAGCTGTGTCTCCTTGGCAAAGACGTGGTGCCGGGTTCAGCCCGGCTCGGATTCCGCTCCCGCGGATACTCGCAGCAGGCCACGGTAAACGCCGCGAGCGTTGGTTTCTCCGGTCACTACCCGATAAACATCGCGCGCGATAGGCATCTCCACGCCGTGTTGTTCGGCCAGCGCCATGACTGCAGGCGCGCTTTTGGCACCCTCGGCAACCATGAACATGTCATCGATAATTGACTGCATGCTATGTCCCTTTGCCAGCTCCATGCCGACATGCCGGTTGCGGCTCTGGGAGCTGGTGCAGGTAGCGATCATGTCGCCCATGCCGGCCAGGCCGGCAAAGGTTTCTGCACGTCCGCCCATCGCGACGCCGAGCCGGGTGACTTCGGCAAGTCCTCGCGTGATCAGTGCCGCACGGGTGTTGTCACCCGCGCCCAGGCCGTCACCCATACCCACGGCGATCGCAATAATATTTTTCAGCACGCCGCCGAGCTCGCAGCCAATCACGTCGGGGTTGGTGTAGACGCGGAAAAGACCGCTCTTGAACACGTTCTGCAGTTCGCGCACGATCACCGGATCATCCATTGCGATAACGCCGGCCGCGGCCTGCCCGGCCATGATTTCCCGCGCCAGGTTGGGGCCGGTCAGCACGCCGGCGGGATGGCCCGGGAGGACGTCGTTAATGATCTCTGTCATGCGCATACGCGTGTCCAGCTCAAGGCCCTTGGTCAGGCTGATCACGGGTACCCAGGCGCGGATAGAGCGCCGCACGTCCATGAGTACCTCGCGAAAGTTCTGCGATGGTACACCCATGACTATGACATCCGCGTGACAGACCACATCCATGATGTCGGTCGTCGCGCGCAGGTTGTCGGGCAGCTTCGCCCCGGGCAGGTAGGTCTCGTTGCTGTGTCTGTCGTTGATTTCAGCCACGGTGTCGGGGTTTCTCGCCCATAGCGTGACGGGCGTATTGCGCGCCACCAGTGACGCGACGGTGGTTCCCCAGGAGCCCCCGCCAAGTACGCCGATATTCAGTTCATTCATGCTGTTCCTCCTGGGGCAGATGCCGGCGCAAGGCGCTGATAGGCCCTGCCGTTCGTTATTGTTGGGGTGCTCGCAGCTTGGGTTTGACCGACGGCGGCTGGTTCCGCGAAGCGCGTCGCACCGAGGGACGTGCCGCCGTCTTTGCCTTTGCCCGGGGGGCCGCGGGCGGTTTGCGGGTCGTGGTGTTCTTCTTCGGGGGCGCTTTCTTCTTCGACGGCGTGGCCGTCGACCTGCCGGATGCCGGCTCTATAGCTGCGGATTTTTTCCTTGTACCTGCCTTGCGCTTGCCGGCGGTCTTTCGCCCCGTGGGGGCCTTGCGGGCTGTGGCTCTGCTTTTGGCAGCCGGCTTTGCTTTTTTGCTGACGGCGGTTTCCGCGTCCTCCTCCGGTTGACCCAGTGTCCGCAGGAACATGTTGCGTACATCTCTTACCTGCCGTGACATATCACGGGCAGTCCAGTCGCTGGTATCCACAGGCGGCAGCACCTCGACCTCAACGGTCGCGGGTCTGAACACGAAATCCCCTTTGGGCGCGACATCACCGGCATTGCGGATGACGATAGGGACGATGGGTACCCCCGCCTGCATTGCCAGGTGGAAAGCGCCTTTCTTGAATGGCGCCAGCCGCGGTGAGATGGTGCGCGTGCCCTCGGGTGCCAGCGCGACGGACTTGCCCTCGTTGCGAATGGCATCGACCAGCGGTTTCATGGCTTCAATGGCGCTGGATGCGTTCTGGCGGTCAATCATCACCACGCCACCCAGCTCGAGCACGCGCCCGATGACCGGCATTTTGCGAATTTCTTTTTTGCCGACACCCGCCAGATCCTGGCGCAGCAGCCGCGCCGCGATCACCACGTCGGCCTTGCTCTGGTGGTTGAAAATGAACACGGCGGGACGATGTGACCAGAGGTGTTCCTCACCCCTGACCTGCAGATCCAGATTGATCAGGGCGCTGGCCGTATCCGCAAACAGGGACAGCGAGAAATTCAGGGCATTGCGGCGTGATCCAGTAAGAATATAGATCGGCAGCCCCGCGGCAAAGCTGGGGACCAGACTTACCGTGGCAGCCACCGAGCGCACAAACTGGCTGACGGTAGGTCGTCCGCGGCTGCCAAAGTCGGCGACAGGCCAGTCATTTGCCATCGCCAGCGCCCGCAGTCTGCCGCTCGGGTTGAGCGCGCTGGGCTTGCCAACGCGCTCCAGCAGTAGCCGGTCGTCGGTGCTGTCTGAGTAAAAAAAGGCATCATCGAGATCGCCGCCAACCTCTGCCGCCAGGACGTCCGCGGCGTCGACCTTTCCCGGTCCGAAGCAGGTGGGGCGCGTCACCGTGCCGGTGAATTTTCCATTTTCGACCTCCAGGTGCGTGCACATGACGCGGGTTATGCCAAGATCCCGCGCGGCCGGCGCCACCTGATACGGTGTTGCCGAGGAGACAACGGCAACGGTGTGTCCCCTTGCCAGATGCGCCTCGATCAGGCGTCGTGACTCGGGATAGATGAGACGCGATATCTGCTCCCGAAAGAGCTTTTCCCCAAGGTCGCGATAGGTGGCTTCCTCGATACCGCGCATGAACTGGGTGGTCACCGCCATCATCGCCGAAAAGCCCAGACGCCCCATACCAAACTGGCTCATGGCCGAGGTCAAGTCGATCAGGTCACGCACCGTGATATCACCGCGGCGCAATTGTTCGCGAATAAACACAGTCGCCGAGTAACCGGCGATCACCGTGCCATCGAAGTCAAATAGTGCGCAGACTTCAGGTCCGGCGGGTGCCGACGCAATCTGTTCAAGGAGTTCTACAACGTCTGCCATGGCCTGGGTACCCCTGTGCTGGGCCGTTGGATGGTCTCCGCGAGTCTATCACGCTGTTGTCCGCCGTCAGCCCGTGCTCTGCTAGACTTGCCGACTTCGCAATGGCAGAGGTAACAGCGCATGTCCCGTGTATTTTCAACCTGGTTGCGCCGGCAGGGAACTGCCCTGGTTGTGCTTGTGGCGCTTTCGCCATTATCCCCCCAGGCCCAGACGTTGATTGAAAACGTCCACGGCTACACGATGAAGGGCGGGGAACGCGTGACGTTCACGGCGATGGCATTTGACCGCGGACTCGTGACTGCGATCTATACCGATCCGCAGGAGGCTGCGACGGCCACAGTGGCACGGCGCATCGATGGCGCGGGTGCCACGCTGCTGCCAGGATTGATTGATGCCCACGGACACGTGACCCGGCACGGTCGACTGCTCGCCTCGGTGGATCTGGCCGGGGTCGCCAGTGAGCAGGCGGCAGCGGCGCAGGTGGCAGATTACCTGCGCACGCAGCCGGGCGCTGCACGGGTGACCGGTGGCGGCTGGAACCAGGTGCTTTGGCCCGGCAGGCGCTTCCCCCATCGCCGAACGCTCGATGCAATCAGCGAGTCCGTGCCGATCGCGCTCAGCCGCGTGGATCGGCATGCCCTCTGGGTGAATAGCGCCGCGCTTGCACTCGCTGATATCGACGGCGATACACCGGATCCGGCTGGCGGCCAGATAGTGCGCGATGCCGATGGCCAGCCCACGGGCGTGTTGATCGACAACGCCATGCAGCTGGTCCTGGGCGCATTCCCGAGCGAGGCGCCGGCGGTTATCGCGACTCATCAGTCGCGGGCGCTGCAGGATCTGGCCCGGCTTGGGATTACGGGCGTTCACGACGCCGGCGTCACGGCCGATGAACTGACCGCCTATCGCTCTCTCCTGGCACGTGCGGCGCTGCCGATACGGGTCTATGCCATGCTGCGCCCCGACAACGACGCGCTGCTGGCAGAGGGTCCGCATGTCGACCGCAGCGGCATGCTGGCGGCGCAGAGCGTGAAGATTTCCAGCGACGGAGCCCTTGGCTCGCGCGGTGCGGCGCTCGAAGAGGATTATGCCGACGAGCCTGGCCATCGCGGTCTGCTGCTGCTGGAGGAGAGGGTGCTCGCAGAGACAATGCGCCGTGCAGCCCGGGCCGGATTCCAGGTGAATACGCACGCGATTGGAGATCGTGCGAATCGACTGGTGCTTGACGTGCTGGAGCAGATGCGGACGGAGGACGGGGACGCCGGGCTGCGCCACCGGGTGGAGCACGCACAGATACTGCGCCCGCAGGATCTGCAGCGTTTCGCGGCGCTGGGCGTTATTGCCTCGATACAGCCCACTCACGCCACCAGCGACATGAATATGGCGGCGGACCGGCTGGGAGACGAGCGCCTGGAAGCAGCCTATGCCTGGCAGTCATTGCTCGAGAGTGGTGCGCGCCTGGCGGGCGGCTCGGATTTTCCGGTAGAGCATCCCAACCCGTTCTACGGTCTGTACTCGGCGGTCACGCGACAGGATCAGGCGGATGAGCCTCCCGGTGGCTGGCTGCCGACGCAGAAGATGACCCGCGATGCAGCGCTCGCGCTGTTTACGGAAGGCGCGGCCTTCGCTGGACATGCCGAAGACAGGGTCGGGAGACTGCTGCCCGGTTATGCCGCGGACTTCATTCTGGTGCGGGATGATTATTTCCAGATACCGCAAGCCGATATCTGGAAGAACCAGGTGCTGTCTACCTGGGTAGCTGGTGAAAAGGTCTACGACGCCGGCGACTGATCGGCAGCTGCGATGCATTCCACTTCGACACGGGCGTCCAGGGCCAGGCCATTTGTACCCAGGGCGCTGCGTGCCGGGTACGGCGGCGTGAAATAGCTGCGGTAGATGTCGTTGAACGCGCCCCATTCCGACATGTCGGCAAGCATTACGGTGCATTTCACCACATTGTCAAAGCCAAGGCCGTAGCGGGCGAGAACGGTGCCGATATTTTCCAGAGTCTGGCGTGCCTCGTTCTCCATGCCGCCCGGCACCAGTGCCAGCTTGCCGGGGACAACGCCGACCTGCCCCGACAGGTAGTAGGTATCCCCGACGCGAACTGCCTCGGAGAACGGAACGCCATCCGGCATGATGCCGCTGGCGTTCAGGAAGTCGATATCGGCACGTAGCGGGCTGGCGGCCATGGCTGTCAGGCAGGCGGCGGCCGCGAAGGATCGCAGGGATTTTCCACGCAGGTTCTCGAGCATCTTGCTGTCTCCGTTTTCCGTCACGGTCGTTCCTGCAGATAGTAGACCTCAATCATTCACTGGCGCTACCCGCAGTATCGCGCCCCGGTCGTGATCGGTCAGCAGATACAGCAGTCCGTCCGGTCCTTCGCGCACTTCCCGTATGCGCTGGCGCAGACGCAACAACAGCGAATGATGCTCGCGAGGCAGTCCCTCCGCTGTCAGCTCCACGCGATGCAGTTGCGTGCTCTGCAGACCGCCGATCAGCGCGTGCCCGCGCCACTCTGGGAAGCGGTCGCCGCCATAGATGGCGAGGCCGCCGGGGGCAATGCTCGGATACCAGTACAGGAGCGGCTCTTCCATGCCGGGCGCTGAGGCGCCGGGGAGTGTAGGGCCCGAGCCGGCGCCGCTGCGTTCGCCGCTGTAGGCGCGGCCATAGGACACCAGCGGCCAGCCGTAATTGCGGCCAGCACGGACGATGTTGATCTCGTCGCCACCGTTCGGGCCATGTTCGACTTCCCAGATGTCGCCGGTGCCCGGGTGCACCACGAGGCCGGTGGTGTTGCGCACCCCGAGGGCGAATATCTCTGGCAGATAGCCAGGCACATTCAGGAAGGGGTTGTCCGCGGGCACCGAGCCATCATCGTTCAGGCGCAGCACCTTGCCGGCGTGGGAAGTCGGGTCCTGCGCCTCGTCCACGTGGCCAACGCGATTCGTGCCGCCGTGCGCCAGATCATAGCTCGGTGCACCGATGCTCATGTAAACCTTGCCATCCTTGCCGAAAACGATCCGCGCGGAACTGACGCCACTGGTGGCTGCCCTGGCGATGAAAAGGTCCTCGACATCCTCAAGCCGGTGTGCCCCGTCATAGCGTCCGCGTGCGAGTACCGACGTGCCGGCGGGTCCTGTCAGTCTGTCCCAGTCGTCGTCGGTTTCGCCAGGCAGGCGTTTGGAGTAGGTGAAGTAGACCCAGCGGTTGGCGGCGTAGTCGGGGTGCAGTGCCACGTCCATGAGACCTTTGTACGCTGAATTCAGGACGCTGGGGACGCCACTTACCGGCTGCGGATCAAGTGTGAAGTCCGCGTTCACACGGCGGAGCCGGCCGGGTCGCTCGCTAACCAGCATCGCCCCGTCGGGCAGGAAAGCCAGTGCCCAGGGCCGCTCCAGACCCTTCAGCGGCGTTACCAGGAGGTTCCGGTCTTTCTCCTCGAGTATCTGCGGTGAATCCGCCAGCATGTCCGGGCCCGAACCCTCCCGGCCCACGGCGCCGTGACGCGGTGGCGCATCGTCGCCAGGCGGGGGCGTTGCCGCAATGCCTGGCAGGACAAGACAACACAGCAGTATTGCGGAAAGCAGGCGGTATGAGAGCGCATCCGACGCGCCGTTAATTGCCAAGTCCTGCACGATGAAAACGCTCCTGTTTCGTGGATTTTTCTGCACTGGCACAGGCCCCCGGTGGACCCTGGCCGGGCAGCCTGTCAATGCGGTGAACATTTGACAGGGCCTGCCGCTGGCGGTACAAGTTTCCCTTGAGGACGTTACCGCACATGTGTTCACTATTATAACAAGCAGGGGTAGATCATGAACCAGACAATGATGGAGCACACCCCAGCGCGGGCTTTGCCGGCGCTGATTACCGGGCTGATGTGGCTGATCTTCACGCTGGCGCCGGCACACGCGCAGGACACGCTAAATCCCGAGTTTGAGGCCCTGGTCGACCGTTATCTGATTGAGATAAGAGGTATTGAGGGCCGTGAGCCCAGCGACATGAGTGCGCAGAGCTTTGCCAGGGATCTTGCCAATCGGCGTGAGATTCTCCAGGCACTGCGCAGTATAGAGCGGAAAAGCCTGAGTTTTGAGCAGGATATCGACTATCGATTTCTCGAGAGTCTTCTTGTTTCCAGTATTGCTGAAGGCGAGCAGGTGAAACGCTGGCAGCAGAATCCACGCGAATATCTGGAAATCCGCAACCTCAATTATCGCCTCGATGCCGACCCGCGACCGCCCGCCATGCGCGCCGCCGAAATGGTGAAGGACTTGCGGCTGCTGCGAGTGCGCATGGCCAACGGCCAGAATAACCTGTCGGAGTATATTCCGCGCTGGGTTGAGCTGACGCATCCGATGCTGGATGGTATTCAGGCGATTCTCGAGACCCAGGTGCCGGCATTTGCCGAGCGTGCACCAGTGCAGAAAGCGGCGTTGCTAGACGAGAACGAGAAGACGCTCGCGGCGGTCGCCGATTTTCGCGATTTCCTGAACAACGACTTGCCGGACAAGCCGACCGGAGACTGGCGCATCGGCGCCGAGCTGTTCAACAGCATGCTCGAGACGAAGCAGATGTTCACACAGACCATGGACATGCGGCGCATTGCCCGCGCCCAGGACGGCTTCATGCGCTTGCCGGATTACCACGACTGGGGCTGGCGCCAGTTCGGTATTGTCGAGAAACAGCTGGAGGTACAGGCGCGCAAGATCGATCCGGACAAGAGCTGGCTGGATATTATCAAGGAGACCAAGCAAGACCATCCCAGCGCGGAGAATCTTGTCTTCGCGCACCATGAGGCGACGCGTCAATCCCGGGAATGGGTTATCGAGCAGGATCTGGTCTCTATCCCCTGGAATGATGACGACGCGATCATGGTGGCAGCCGCGCCCAACCAGTGGATGACTCAGTGGTGGGGCTGGGGCCCCGGCGTACCCGCCGGCTCTGACTCGCGCAAGGCGGCATGGACGGTGATTCCGGTGAATCCCGACTGGCCCCTGGACGTTCAGGAAGCGAATCTCAGCGAGAAGGATTACAGCTTCATGTACGCGATCGCCACGCATGAAGTGTACCCTGGCCACCACCTGCAGCGGCTTTATCAGAACGAAAATCCACGGAAACTGCGTGTCTATGAGAGCAGCTATTCCAATCAGGCGTGGTGCTACTACATTGAATGGGAGCTGACGCCCAACTATGGCTTCTATCCGCCGGACAAACAGGAGCTCTACACGCTGGAAATGCTGCGCCTGAAGCTGTGGCGCATGGGCCGCGTCATTATCGATTCGGGGCTGCACACCGGGCGCATGAGTTACGACGAGGCGTTGGAGCTGGAGACCGACCGCATCGGGTTTGTGCGCCAGGGCGGCCAGATCAACATCGATACCATCACGGAGATTGGCGGCTATATGTCGCCTGCCACGCTCGGTTACTTCGAGTGGATGCTGCTGCGCGAGGACTATTTCAAGAAGATGCGCGAACTCGACCAGAAAGGCGAGTTGAAGGACTTCCATGATCGCGTCTACCGGATTGGCTTCCTGCCGGTCACGCTGGTGCGGGAGTCACTGATGCACGAACTGGAGCAGGAATTCAGGCCCTAAAGGGCCACGCGTGGCCAGCTGAGTTGCCGGCTCGGTGGCGGACGCCGCAATACTGTCCGCCGCCGCGTAATGCATTGAGAAAATCCGAAGGTCTGCAATAATGTGCGCGCTTTTCAGGACGCCGTACAGGGCGCCCACTCGCTGGATGCAGAAGCCGGCGCACTCATGAACCACGGTACGAGGTAGCTATGTCCGACGATTCGCTTTTGCACTCTCTCGCCGCGCGCAACCCGGTGCAGGGTGCCATGCAGCACTCGGCAAGTCGGCGCCGCTTTCTGCAGGCGATGGCCGCCGGCGCGGCCGCCGCAGCTTCACCGATGGGTGCACTCGCACAACCCTCCCGACCGCTCTCGCTGCTGACCTGGGATGCCTACGCCGATTCGCGTCTGCTCAGGCTCTGGAAAGAGCAGGGCGGCGGCAACGTCCGCTACGAAATCCATATTTCCGACCCGACGTCGGTCAACCGTCTGCGCGCGGGTGAAACCACCATCTGGGATTTCATTAACGTGAACAATCCCTGGGCGCGCAACGAATTGTGGCCTGCGGGGCTGATCCGCTCCCTGCCGCGCGACCGTTTCGAGCCGCTGTACTCGCAGATGACCGACAAGTTCCAGATGCCCTATAAGTGGGCGATGAGTGAGGATGGCGAGGATCTGCTCGGCGTTGTACAGCGCTACGAAACCTTCGACTTCGTCGTGAATTCCGATGTGATATCGCCGCAGCTGGCAAAGGACGAGGGTTGGGACCTGTTCAACAACCCGGATTTTGCCCAGCGTTACGGTATTCTCGCTTACGAGGACTGGAACGTCATGGATATCTGCATGGGCGCTGGTATTCACCCCTTCAAGGTCAAGACCGAGGCCGAGGTTGCGATGTTTACCGAGACCTGTCGGCGCTGGATTAATAATGCGGCGTTCATTACGACGGATTTCGTGCAGCTGAATCTCGCGCTGATGAACCGTGAAATCGACCTGTATTTTACCGGCGGCACCTACACTACGGCCGCTGCACGTCTCGAAGGTATTGCTGAACTCCACGCCATCACGCCGAACCACGGGCCGGCAGATGGCAAGGGCGGCATCAACTGGATTGAAATCAATTCTGCGGTGGCGAACCCGAACCCGCACGACAAGGCGCTGGACTTTCTGGAATTCATCACCACGACGGATGCTGCCGAAATCATCGCGCGGGGGAACGGTAATCTGCAGCCGGTCAGCCAGATGGCTCAGCCCGAACTGATGCGCCGCTTCTCGCGTGACGAGCTCGCGGCGATTCAATGGGACGAGTTTGATGAGCGTATTGGTAACGCGGTGGAATTCGATGTAGTGCCCGACTATGACAGGCTGTACGACATTTATTCCGCTGCTCTGCGCGCGCGAGGCTAGCGCATGGCAACGGTAACACCCGAGGGCGGCACGGCCGTGCCGGCACTGTCATTGCAGGAAATTACCCGCCGCTTCGGTGCATTGACGGCCGTCGACGCGGTGACGCTGGATATTGCCGAAGGCGAATTCTTCACCATCGTAGGTCCATCGGGCAGCGGCAAGTCGACGCTGGTGCGGCTGCTCGCGGGTCTTGAGGTGCCGACCGCCGGGACGCTTCTGCTGCGTGGAGAGGACATTACCCGACAGCCGGCGAACCAGCGACCCACTGCCATGGTCTTCCAGTCACTGGCGCTGTTTGATCACCGCAGCGTGGGCCAGAACATCGAATTTGCCATGAAGATGAAGGGCGTGGCACCGCAGGCCCGGCGCGAGCGTGTGCTGGAATTGCTGTCGCTGCTGCGACTGCCCGAGGATTACTACGACCGCGCGGTTACCCAGTGCTCCGGTGGCGAGCGTCAGCGTGTGGCCATGGCGCGCGCACTGGCGTCCGATCCGGAAATCCTGTTTTTTGACGAACCCCTGTCGGCCCTTGACTACCGTCTGCGCAAAACCCTGGAAGTGGAGCTGAAAGAGCTACATCAGCGCACGGGCAAGACCTTCATCTATATCACCCACAGCCTGGAGGAGGCCATGGTGATGTCAGACCGCATTGCCATCATGCAGGAAGGGCGCTTCGTACAGGTCGGCACGCCACAGGATATTTACCAGCGTCCGCGCAACCGCTTTGTCGCCGGCTTTATGGGTGAAGTCAATATTCTGGCTATCCGCGGTCGGGGGGAAAGCGCGAAGTTTGCCGGACTCGGCTTGCCTGCGCCCGAGGTTGCAGGCGCCTACGCCGTGCTGCGCCCTGAGGCGTTACAGGCGGGAGACGGCGGTAGAGTCCGTTTTGATGCCGATGTCGTGCAGCGTCTGATGCTCGGATCGCGTACCCAGTATCACTTGCGGGTAGGTGATCTCGGGCTGATAGCGGAAATTGGCGCCGGCGTCGGCAACCTGATGGAGCCGGGTCAGCGCGCGCGCTTCAGCTTCGACCCCGACGACATCGCCTGGGTTGCCGAATGAGCGTACGTCCCGGTCCCTGGCTGGCCGCGCCCACGGCGCTGTTCCTGCTGGCTTTTTTCGCGATGCCGCTGCTGATTGTCAGCTGGTACAGTCTGATGCCGCCGCGCACCTTTTCCATGCTGGGCACGCCGACGCTGGCCAATTACGGCGCGGCGTTCTCGGATGGCTATGAAAAGCCGCTTCTGTGGTCAATGCTGGGTGCCACCCTGACCACGCTGATCTGTGCCGTGCTGGCCTGGCCAACGGCGAAAATTCTGCATGCGCACGCGGGGCGTGCCGCCAGCATCATCACCGCACTCATCGCGCTGCCCATTTTCATTTCCGAGAGTGTGCGACTGTTCGGCCTGTCCATGTTCCTGATGCCGCGGGGCGGCATTCTTGCGGGGTCTCTCAACGCCTGGTTTGATATCCAGATCGGTTCCATCCTGAATACGCGCCTCGCCGCGCTGCTCGGCATGATCTACGTGTACTTTCCCTTCATGCTGTTTCCGCTGCTGCTTGGCGTCTCGCTGATCCCGGAGGATCGCCTGGAGGCTGCGCGCGATCTTGGCGCCGGACGCTGGGCCCTGTTCCGCGAAATCGAGCTGCCGCTGGCGGCTCCCGGCCTGATGATCGGCGCGCTGCTGACCTTCGTGCTCTGTCTGGGCGCCAATGCCGAGGCGGCAATTCTCGGCGGAAGGGCGGTTACCGTGATCTCGGCGGCTATTGAGCAGCGCTTCAGCTACGCCCAGGACTGGCCGATGGGGGCTGCGCTCACCGTGCTCGTGATTCTGGTGACCGCGGCGGTGGTCTGGCCCGTGCTGCGCCGGGTCGACCTGAACCGGATCATCCAGCGATGATTTGCGATCGCCATGTGCGCTATCTCAAGGCTGTCTGGATCGGCACCATCATCCTGCTGCTGTACATTCCCATCGTGTCAGTGGTGCTGGTATCGCTGGCGAACACCCGCTACATGCGCTTTCCACACCGGGTCTGGAGCGTTGACGCGTACCGGGAGGCGGTCGACTCCTTCACCACCTGGAGTATTCACCTGGTGTCACTGAAGATGGCTCTGTGCGTGGTGGTCATGGCGGTGGTGCTCGGGACGCTCGGTGCGATGGCGTTTGCCCGCTACGACTGGCGCGGCCGCAGCGTCTTTCAGCGTCTGATCGTGCTGCCGATCTTTTTTCCGCAGCCAGTGCTCGGGCTGGCGCTGCTGCTGTCGTTCTCGGCAATGGGCATCACGCCCGGCTGGAAAACCGCCGTTATCGCCCACGCGGTGTGGATCGTACCCATTGTGACGCTGGTAATTTCGATCCGCCTGTTCGGCTACGATGTCGCCCAGGAAGAGGCGGCTTTCGACCTCGGTGCCAGTCGCTGGCAGGTGGCCAGGGAGGTGACCCTTCCCGCTCTCTGGCCGGGCATCTTTTCCGGCGCTCTGTTCGCCTTTCTGCTGTCCTGGTCCAACCTGCCTCTGTCGATTTTCACCAGTGGCGCAGATACGCCACTGCCGGTGTGGCTGTTCTCGCGCACGGCGACCAACTACTCACCGCTGGTGCCGGCGGTGGCTGTGATCGGTACGGTGATTTCGGCACTGCTCGTGGTGGTGCTTCTGGTATTGCGGCGAATTTTTCGACGAGCATGACGCGGTATACGTCGACAGCGGCGTAAGCCGCAGCAGGCCCCTGGCACGCATGGCCTGTCGCGGTTGCACCAGGCGCTGGCTCAGCGCGGGTTTTGACTGCCCGGCGAAGCAGCCGCCTGCTCTACTCATACTGCCTATTCAAACGTCACGCGCGCTACCCGCACTCGGCGAGGGCCAGCCGTATCGGTCCACGATAGGTACACTGCATTGTCGATACTATCGATGACAGGAAATCCGCTGCGGCGCGATGGGTTGATCCCTGCCATGTCCACGGTCTCCACAAATGCCCCGTCGGCGCTGAAGCGTGACAGCATAACCTTTGCTCCGTTGTCAGCCAGGGCTATCCAGCTGACAACTATTTCGCCGTTGTCCAGAATAACCGCATCGAGACGGCCATTGGTGTCGGGGCCGGCAACGGGCTTCGGCGAAGAAAAGGTTTCACCGCTGTCAGACGAAATCGCCAGCTGAACTGTTGGCGACCCGCCTTTTGCCGTGAACCACGCAACCGCTACGGCCTCATTGCGCGCCGCCACCGCTGGACCATTCACCGGACAACCGGCAACCTGCCAGCCATCCCGATAGACAGGCTGTGGCTCGGTCCAGCCATCATCGGTAAAGCGCACGATGTAGGTATCACGCACTTCATCCACCGTGCGATCCCGGTAGACAACCACCGGACCCTGGGCCGTCATTGCCGAGCTCGTCTGGCAGCAGTCGCAAACGCCCCTGTCCAGCTCCCATTCGCGCAGGTTGTTGCCCGAGGCATCAAACTCGGCGGCTCGCAACGTCATCGCGCCCCGTTCCGGCTGCTGCTTGGTATTGCGACCGTCTAGCCAGGTGATCAGGGTGCTTTCATCACCCGTGGGCAACATGGACACAAAGCCGTGCTCGGCTTCAATGCCGCTGGTATTGACCCGTGTATCCTCGCTCCACCGCTGACTTTCGCCATTGTAAAACCTGGCCACCACGTCATAGTCGTAGGTGTCACCGCCGCTGCGGCGGGGCCAATGGGCCACCCTATTGCCGGCGTGAACAGACAGCACCGGAAAGTCTGCCCAGTTGATGAACCAATCGGAACCCTGGCTGATGGTGGCGGGCTCACTCCATTTGTCGTTGATCAACTGTGAGTACATAAGCCGTGCCACGGCGCCTTCTTCGGTCACCCAGGACAGATAGACCCGGCCGGCTTCATCGCTCGTGATGCGTGATAAATGACTATTGTCAGGTGCGGGCGAGAGTAGGCGTTCTACCGTTGGCGCACCCGATTCCATGTTGGCAGCGGTGAGGTGAGAACAGCCCAATACCGTAAGCAAAAGCGGAAAAATGCTGCCTGATCGAATCATGATAATTTTCCGTTCTACATGATTATTGCTTCGCTGGGAGCAGCCCGAGCCGCGAAAGCTGTTCCCGCATCTGCTCGCGTGATTGCAGCCCTATCAACGTGGCGGCGAGTTCATTGTCGGGCGTCAGGATATAGGTTGTGGGCATGACATCGGGTGCCCGCAAATTCAGATTGCCGATTTCCTCGCGAGTCAGGATAGGAAACTCGATACCCAGGTCGTCTGCAATCCTGAGCGTCACTTCCCGTGGATCTTCGTCGAAATTGACGCCCACCACTTTAACTTTGCTGGCATCAAGCGCCTGACTCAGCGCATTCAGCATGGGAATTTCCTTGCGGCACGGTGAGCACCACTCGGACCAGTAATTCACCACGCGCCAGACCGCATTCTCCTGCGCTTCTTCCGATGCGCGCACGCCGGGCTGCATCAGAAAAATCACCAGCAACGAATGAGGTAAAAGCCATTTTTTTCGTACAGTCATTCGCTACTCGCAACAGAGAGTGAATGATATAGTGTAGATCATCGTCAACGCATAGTCGCCGGGCGTTGGATACCTGTGTGGCCCGGGACTGGCGGGATGTGCCTGTACCCGCCGCAAAAAAAACTAGAGCGAGCTTTCCAGCCGCGTATTGGCAATAAACTCCGCCACATTCGCCTGATTCGGCAGTGTTAGAATAAACGCGACCATGCTCGCAATCGTCTCGGGCTGCAGACGTTCGGCTTTGGGTGTAACTCCCGGCAGGCTGGCAATCATCTCGGTGTCGATCGCCCCGGGGCAGATCGCGGTAGCGCGTACCCCGTCAGCGTGGGCCTCCTGGCGCACGGCCTGCGTCATGGCATGCAGCGCGTGCTTGGTCATTACGTAGCCCAACGGCGCGCCGGGGCGCACGCGCTTGGCATCGGTGGAGGCCATGTTGATCACGCGTCCCTGCCCGTTTTTGCGCAAGTGGGGCAGGGCGGCGCGGATAAGGCGGAGGGGTGCCTTGACGTTCACCGCCCACAGTTCATCCAGCTCAGATTCGTCACCCTCTTCGAGGGTCAGCATACGCAGTATGCCGGCGTTGTTGATCAGGGCGTCGATACCGCCGAAGTGCGCAACCGTCGCCTCGACCCACGCGGCGGCTGAGGGCGGGTCGTTGGCATCGAAATGCGCAGAAAACACGCGTTCCTGCGGCGAAAACTGTGCTGCAGCCGCGGTATCACGCAGCCCCAGGGACACGGCCCAGCCATCGTCCAGCAGGCGCTGGGCAATGGCTGCACCAACGCCGCGGCTGGCGCCTGAGATCATCGCTACGCGCATCAGAACAGGCCTTGGTGCACGCCGCCGTCATTGACGATGTTCTGGCCGGTCATGAAACCCGCCTGCGCGGAGCAGATGTAGGCGACCAGGTCGCCGCACTCGCTGGGGTCGGCGAAGCGGCCTGCGGGGCAGCCCTTCTTACGGTCCTCGACAATCGCTTCATAGGTGGTGTTGCCGCGTTCGGCGTGGCCATGCAGGTTGGTATGCAGCGCGTCGGTGTCGAACAGGCCGGGGCACACGGTGTTGATGGTGACGTTGTGCGGTATCAGCTCACGTGCCATGGCCGCAGAGGCGCCGGAGAGCGCCAGGCGCGCCGAATGGCTGTGGGCAAAGCCCACCTGAGGGAACTTGATGAAGCTCACCGACATATTGACGATACGGCCGAAGCCGCGATCCTGCATTCCGGGGGCAACGGCCTGGATCATCTCGATAGAGGACAGGAAGTGATCGTCCAGCCACTGGCGCCAGTCCGCCGATGTGATGTCCTTGTAGGGCGTTGGCACCTGGCGCTTGCCCGGATTGTTGACCAGAATGTCGCAGCTTCCGCCGGCCGCCTTCAGGATCTCCGCCCGTCCCTCGGCACTGTTGAAGTCGGCGGCGACGCAAGTCACGTCCACATCAAAGTCGGCACGAATTGCGGCGCCGGCTTCTTCCAATGCCTCGGGGGAGCGCGCGTTCAGCGTCAGTGACACGCCCGCTTCCGCGAGCGAGCGTGCGCAGGCGAGTCCCAGGCCGCGACTCGCGGCGGATACGATGGCGCTTCGGCCCTTGATTCCCAGATCCATGTGAATTCTCCCTGTGTATTGATTGAAACGTGCGGATGGCTGCCAGAAAGCCGGCGCCCTGTGTCAGTTCTCTGTGTCTGCCATGATTCTGCGAAAGCCCGACTGCAGTGAGCTCAGCTGATCGCCTTCCAGTGCGCGCAGCGGGGGTCGGGGAAGGCCGCCGCCGGGCACGCCGAGCAGGTCCATGATCGCCTTGGTTGACGGGTACAGTGTGCGGCCCTCTGCGGTGAACAGCTGTGTCAGCTGTATACCGGTGTGTTGCAGGGCCCAGGCGTCGTCCAGGCGACCGGCTTTGGTCGTGTGCCATAGATCCAGGCAGCCCGGTGCCCAGACGTTGGGGAAGCAGTCGATTAGACCGTCGGCGCCGGCGAGCGCGGCGGCGACGCCATACACCGACGAGGGACCGCAGAAAACACGAATACGGTCCTGCACGCGCAGCAAAGTATCGTGGAAATTGGTCCAGCTGCCCGAGCTCTCCTTGACCGCTACGACATGGTCGAGATCC
This sequence comes from uncultured Alteromonadaceae bacterium, assembly GCA_964613795.1. Classification (GTDB taxonomy): domain Bacteria; phylum Pseudomonadota; class Gammaproteobacteria; order Pseudomonadales; family Halieaceae; genus Chromatocurvus. The sequence goes on from CAZTJR010000001.1 coordinate 146,286, forward strand.
GCCAGGCGGTCGACAATGGCCGGTGTCAATGCATTGCCGGCATTACCCGGGATGTTATAAAGAATGATGGGCAGAACGCTGGCGGCATCGATGGTCTCGTAATGCGCAATAATTTCGGCTTCGGTGAGGTGCGCGAAAAACGCCGGCATCACCAGCACGCCATCGCAGCCCGCCTGCCTGGCGGCGTGGATCTGCTCGATCACCTCTTCGGCGCGGATGGCACCGGTACCGATAATGGCCGGGCCGCGGCCGGCACTGGCCTTAGCTACCCACTGCGCCAGTTTCGCGCGCTCAGGCAGGGTCAGCGCCCAGAACTCCCCCGTGCAGCCGCCTGCCACCATACCGGTTGCGCCCGCGTCGTAGAGACGGGCAACATTGCCGAAAAATGCCTCCTCGTCCAGCGACAGATCGTCGCAAAAAGGCGTTGTGACGGCTGGCATTGGGCCCTGCCAGTTGACTGAGTCTCGATTCAAGGATGTTCTCCTGGGGTATCTGTCGGTTGTCGGAAAGCGGCCGACTCAGCGGCCCGCATTCAGTCTTGGTCCCGTATCCCCGGGACCAAAAACGTGGACCTGCTCACTGTCGATGCGGTAATTGATAAGCTCGCCCATGCGTGGCACCTGTGAGGAGGGTGTGCGCCCGGTCAGGCGGCTGCCGCCTGCAACATCCAGCACGACAATATTCTCATGCCCTGTCTGTTCCACCAGCTGTACTTTCGCCTGCAGATCACCATCACCCAGATGCACATGCTCCGGCCGAACGCCAAGACAGGCATTCCCCGCCTGTGCCGTCTCGTCCAGTGCAGGCACCGGCAGTGTCAGACCGGGTGACGTGAAATGCCAGCCTGCATCGCTACGCGACAGCTGGCCGTCAATCAGGTTCATGGAGGGGGTACCGATAAAGCTGGCAACAAAGCGGTTCGCCGGCTTGTGGTAGACCTCCTGTGGCGGCGCAAACTGCTGCAGGTCGCCGGCCAGCATGATGGCGATGCGGTTGGACATGGTCATGGCTTCGAGTTGATCGTGGGTCACGTAGACCATGGTCCGCCCAAGGCGCGCGTGCAGCTCCACCAGCTCCGCGCGCATGTAGCCACGCAGCTTTGCGTCCAGGTTGGACAGCGGTTCATCCAGCAGAAAGACCTTGGGGTCGCGGACCAGCGCCCGGCCCAGTGCCACCCGCTGCTGCTGACCTCCCGAGAGCTGGCTCGGCTTGCGCTCCAGCAGTTCTGTGAGCTGCAGCATGTCTGCCGCCTTCGCGACCTGAGCCTTGCGCTCGGCTTTCGGCAGACCGCGTTTTTTAAGCGGGTACTCCATGTTGCGACCCACGGTCATGTGCGGATAGAGCGCGTATGACTGAAATACCATGGCGATATCGCGCTGCCCTGGCGGCACGTCATTGACCAGCCGATCGCCGATGCGGATTTCGCCACTGGTCGGGAACTCAAGCCCCGCGAGCATGCGCAGCGTCGTTGTCTTGCCGCAGCCCGAGGGCCCCAGCAGTGAGACAAATTCGCCTTCTTCTATCGTGAGATCAAGCCCCTCGACGGCGAGGAACCCCGCAAATTCCTTGCGAACCTTGGAAAACGTGACACCCGCCATAAGGACCTATCCTTTTACTGCGCCGGCGCCGAAGCCGCGCGTCAGGTATTTCTGCAGGAAAGCGAAAGCGATGATCAGCGGTACGCTCATCATGACTGACGCCGCCATCAGCAGCGACCACTCGATATTGAACGAGGAGATCAGCATGTTCATGACACCGGTAGTGAGCGGCCGTGACTCGTCCGAGTTCACCAGTACCAGCGCAAACAGATACTCGTTCCACGACAGAATGAAAGTGAACAGTGCCGTGGAGATAATGCCGGGCAGCAGCTGGGGAAAGATGACGTCGCGGAATGCGCCCATGCGGCTGGCGCCATCCACCAGAGCCGCAGACTCCAGGTCTTGCGGAATACCCGCCATGAAAGATCGCAGCAGCCACAGGGCATAGGGCAGTGCGAAGGTGGTATAGGCCAGCACCAGACTGAACAGCGTGTTGGCCAGCCCGAGTTGCACCATCATCAGGTACAGAGGCAGGATCAGCACTACAGAGGGAAGCAGATAGGTGAAGAGCACCAGCATTGCCAGGCTCTCGCGACCCCGATAGGTAAAGCGCACCAGGCTGTAGGCACCCAGCGTCGCCACGCCGATGACGACCAGGGTGGTGGCCGTCGACAAAAAGATAGAGTTGCGGAAGTACACCAGGAAGTTTGTTTCCCGCAGCAGCGTTATATAGTGCTCGAACGTGGGCTCAACGGGCAGGAAAGCGGGCGGCCTGGCCCACAGCTCCAGCTGTGGCTTGAGGGATGTCACCACCATCCAGAACAGCGGGAATGCCACGATCAGCACCGCGCTCCAGACCATGAGATTGAACAGAAGTCGGCGCATCATGAGGCATCTTTCTCCCGGGTCCGGCGAATATAAACGACCATGAATACCAGCATGATCGCCATCATGACCACGGCATAGGCCGCGGCCATGCCCATCTGGTTGAGTGCGAAGGCTTCTTTGTAGACCAGCAGTGGCAGCGTCTGCGTGCTTATCACCGGGCCACCGCCGGTCAACAGGAAAATCAGGTCGAACTCCTTGAAGTCCCAGATGGCGCGCAGCAGGATGATTACCACCAGCACGTCGCGCAGCTGCGGTAGCGTGACATCGAAAAAGCGCGCGACAGGTCCGGCGCCGTCGATGCGGGCAGCCTCGTAGAGCGTGTCCGGAATGGTCTGCAGTCGCGCCAGCACGGCAATGACCACGAAGGGAAAATACTTCCAGGCACCGACCAGGATCATGGAAATCATTGCGTTGGGCATGCTGCCGAGATAATCCACCGGCATATCGACCGCACCCGAGCCAATCAGCATATGGTTGAGAATGCCGTAGAGATCATTGAACAGCCAGCGCCATACAAGAACGGCAACCACGGTGGAGACAAAATAGGGAAACAGGATCAGGCTGCGCGCAAGGCTGCGGAACCATACCGCCTGGTGCAGCATCAGCGCCATGCCAATACCCAGGACGATCTGCAGGCTGAGGGTGCCCGCTGTCCACACCAGTGTATTGCGCAACGATATCCAGAACTCGCCACGGGCCAGCAGGTCGCGATAATTGCTGATGCCGACAAAGCTGCCTTCCAGGGTCGGGGTGTAGAGCTGGAACAGGCTGAGGTAGATTGCCGCCAGCAGCGGATAGACGATCACGGCGCAGAAAACGACGATGGTCGGCGCAATCAGCAGCAGCCCGAGCCGGGCGTAGCGGCGCTCAAGCAGAGCCTGTGGCGAGCGTGACATGCGTGGCCTCTTGTTGGCGTCGTTCAACGTTGTCTCAGTGTCGCGAAGTGGCATCGACGGCAAATGGGCTATCCATCAGCGCGCCATCACCGCGGCAATCGCGCGGGTGGTGTCCGCCAGCACCCGGTCAACATTTTCCCGGTTGAGCACCACCCGCTGCACCATGTCGGCAATCGCGCCGGAGGCGATGACCTCACCGGCTTTCTCGTTGGAGCGGTGCGCGCTGGATTCATAGCCCAGGTTGAAACCGCTGGCGGCAGCCTCGGCCATCAGATCCGTTTCCTTGCGGTATTTTCGAATAATGGCGTTATCCAGGTAGCGTGGGTCCTCGCTGATGGACTGCAGCACCGGCAGGACGTGGCCCGGCGCAGCATGCAGCTGCCTGATGTAGCCTTCGGGCTCAAACAGGAACGCGGCCAGTCGTCTGGCGAGATCCTTGTGACGCGACTGCGCGGGTATGCACACGCTCGGGAAGTCATTGAAGGTCCAGGGTGGAATATCACGGGACAGGCGTGGCCACAGTGCGCAGGTAATGTGGTCGCTGAGACGGGGGTTCTGTTCGTTGATATTGGTAAGCACGCGGCCGGTATACAGCCCGGTGGCGGTGGCGCCGCTGACAAAGGCGGTCAGGCCCTCACCCCAGCTGTAATTGGTGGCGCCAATGGGGCTGAAATCGCGGATCTCGCGATAAAACTCCAGGGCGTTGCGGGTCGCCTCGCTGTCGATGGCGACCTCCAGGTCGGGAGTGAATACCTGCCCCCCTGCGCCGTGAATGAAGCCGATGAACACCAGCGATGTCGCCGTGTTGCGCCCGTAGGGCAGCGCCGTGCCGTAGATGCCACGCCCCTGGAGCTTCTGCAGTGCGCTGCGGAACTCATCCCATGTCTCCGGCGCACGCTCCAGGCCAACGCGCTGCATGATGTCGGTGCGCAGCCAGAGAATATTCACAGCAGAGTTGCCGATGCCGCAGGCAACGTGGCGGCCGTCCGCCGCCCGGAAAACGTCATTGGCGCCGGGGTAGAAGTCATCCGGGCCGATGGCCTCAATGACGTCATCGAAGGGCTCCACGAGCCCCTTGGCGTAATAGCTCTGCACCGAGAAGGAAGGCAGATGTGTCACCACGTCCGGCACTTGCCCGCTGGAGAAGGCGGCCGCAAGCTGTGGTGCGTAGCCTTCATCGGACAGGGGCTCCAGAACCACGGATACGCCCGGATGCAAGGCCTCGAAGGCCGCGATCTGATAGCGATAGGCATCCAGCTGCGCGGGAGCACCCTGGGGAGTCCACCAGCGCAGCTCCGTACGCTGGGCGCGCGCCCGCAGCGGCAGGCTGCCGGCCGCAGCAGCGGCGATCAGGGCCTTGAGCAATGTCCGGCGTGAGTGTGTCCCACCAATGTCGTGATCATTATGCATGCGGGTATGCGCCGTAGCGGGGAGTGTTCACAGTGCGAATTAGTGTGCGAAATTAACACAAATGCGGGGTCGACCCAAGCCCCCGGCGTACCGCAGATGCCGTCATGCCGCGAAGCGCGCGAGGGAAAAGGGCGCGATATCCACATCGCGCGGCATATCGCCAGCGAGTTCCGCCGCGAGCCTTCCGACCAGGGGCCCCAGGGTGTAACCGGCGTCCCCGGGCACGGCAACAATGACGCGCGCCGCCCCCGGCATTCTTCCGAGGGCCGTCTTGCCGTCGATCGTGGTATTCATACCCGCCCAGGTGCGGATGACCCGCAGCCCGGTGATGCCGGGCACCAGCCTGCCGGCGAGCGCGACATTGCCCAGTAGGGACGTTGCCAGTACCTCGGGCACCGCATGGTTGCCGCGTGACTTCGCCGGCCAGCCGCCGCCGATGACGATCTGACCGGACTGCAGCTGCTTGAGGGTGATCGAGCGCTCGGCGTGCTGGATCAGGTGTTCGATGCCGGCGGCAGCGGGCTCAGTGATATTCATGTGCAGGGGTTCTGCCCGGCTCGGCAGGCTCAGGCCGAGGTCGCTCACCAGATCGCCAGCACCCCAGGCCGCCGCGATAATGACCTGGTCTGCACGATAACTGTCGATTTCGCCCCGCAGCTGCACTTCGCTGCCGATCGAGAGCGATGTAATGCGATCGCGCACGAGGCTGACGCCGAGGTCACACGCCACCGCGCGCAAGCGGATGTTGGCTGCGAGTGGATTCAGCTTGCCCTCATCGCGACACAACTCGGCGCCAATAATCTGTGGTCCCAGCCAGGGCGCGATGCGCTCCAGCGCCGCGCGGTCGAGAATCTCGACATCCAGACCTTTATCGGCTTCACGGCGGGCCTTGGTCTCGAGAAACGCCAGCTGCTCTGCGTCTTCGGCAAGCATAAGCCCGCCCTTGCGCACCATTTCAAAAGGACCGTGGCTGGCCTCCAGCGCATCCCATTCCCGAACGGCGCGGAGATACAGCGGCAGGGATGCCTCGACATTCGGCGCCTGCTCTGGATACAGCCGCATGAAGCGGCTCTGCAGCTGTACGTGGAGGCTGCCGGCATTGGCTGTGGTTCCGGCGTTCACCGCCGCATCGATCAGCGTCACCCGTGCGCCCTGCCGCGCTGCGCTGATGGCGGCACACAGTCCGGTGACGCCGCCGCCTATAATCAGCAGTTCAGGCCTTGGCATCGAGCGCCTCCTGGGTTGCCATGAGTGTGCCGATGCTCACCGGCTTGATCGGCACGCGGGGGGCAAAATAGCTGTGATCGGTGAGTGACCTGCCGGTCGCATTGGCTACCAGCCGCGCCGCTACCGGACCGCAATAGCGACCCTGACAGCAGCCCATGCCCACCCGGGTTACCCGTTTCACCGCACCAATGTGGTCTGCGTCGTCCGCCATGCCGCTGCGGAACTGCCCCAGCGTAACCTCTTCGCATCGACAGATGAGGGTGTTGTCGGGCAGTGTCTCCAGCGTGCGCGGCGCCGGGTCGTGAAGCGCCCAGAGCCTTTTCTGAAAGCGCCTCGCACGCGCCAGTGCCCGGTGGCTTGACCCCAGGTTCTCTTTGCTCGTAAAGCCGCAGGCGGCGGCCGCGGCGGCGCCGGCAATCCTGCCCTCGGCGGCCGCTGCGGGCGCACCGCCAAGACCGCAGCAGTCGCCTACGGCGTAGACGCCGTCGACGGAGGTGGACAGGGAATCGCTGCGGGTGCAGCGCAGCTGACCAAAAGCCGGGTCATACTGCATGTCGACGCCAAGCAGTCGCAGGATCTCGTTCTGCGGTTCGAAGCCGTCGTTCATGCACAGTGCGTCAAGCGCCAGTGTTTCTTCCTTGCCATCACGGCGAAACGTGGCGCGCAGGGTGTTATCTGGGCCGGAAGCGATGGCAGTCAGCTCGGTGTCGTAGCGCACCGGGATCCCGGCTCGGCGAAGTCCGAGAAGCATGCCGCTGCCCGCGAGCGACAGCGTTGGCCCGGCCAGCAGCAATGCCATGGCAGATAAAGGCCGTTTCAGGGGCGAGGGCGCAGATTCTGCCGCCAGGCGTACGTCCGCGCCGCCGCGCGCCAGTTCCAGCGCCACCTGCAGATTGAGTGGTCCAGAGCCGCAAACCGCGACCCGCTTGCCCGGCAGGCTGCGATAGCTGCGCCATAGCGTCTGCGCGGCCCCGGTGGTCATGACACCGGGCAGTGTCCACCCGGGCACCATGCGGGGACGCTCATAGGCACCGGTAGCCACGATCAGCTGTTTCGGGCGCAGAACGAGCGGGGTGTCATCGGGCGCCGTTGCGTACAGCAGCGGTCCGGCGAAGGCGCCCCAGATCTCGACGCCACCGAGCAGCTTGACGCCGGCTTCGCGCGCAGCGGCCAGCAGGTCCGCACCGTCAGACTGCTGTGCATCCAGCAGCGGTGCGTCTGCAGCAGGCTGTTTGAAGTACTGCCCACCGGCCACCTTGCGCTCATCCAGCACCAGCACGGAAGCACCCGCCGCAGCGGCAACAGCGGCGGCATTCAAGCCGCCGGCGCCACCGCCGATGACAAGGATATCCGGTTCCATCTCGCGCGCGGCGGGGGCATCCGTCGGCTTGCCCGCGGCGGTCGTTGCGTTTTCCAGGTCCGGACGCGGGATCTGGCGCCGCACCTCAACCCCGTCGCGGGCGAGGGTCATGCAGGCGCGCTGGTTAGGCTGGCCATCAACGGTCACCAGGCAATCCTGGCAGACGCCCATGCCGCAGAACACGCCGCGGGGTGAGCCCTTGCCGGTATGCCGGAAAACCCGCTGGCCCGCATCCGTCAGTGCGGCGGCCAGTGATTGACCGTTTCGCGCTGACAGCGCTTCGCCTTCGAAGGAAAAAGTGAGAGGATCAGACATCATTTGTTCTCATAACGCACATACGTACTGCAAAATACAGGGACTCAGTGCTCCAGAAAAGGCTTCACCCTATGCAAAACTTACACAATCTGACTGGCCGTCACGCGGTTGTTACCGGTGGGGCCCAGGGCCTCGGCCTGGCGATCGCCCAGACACTGGCAGATGCCGGCGCCACCCTTACGGTAATCGATCTTGAGTGCGTCATCGAGGTCGCGGGCCTGCCCGCTGCCTGGAACGCCGTTGCCCTGGATCTGGGCGCCGCTGACAGCCTCGATTCGCAGCGGCGGCTTGCCGCGGGTCTCGGGTCGGTCGACATCGTTGTTGCCAATGCCGGCGTCGTGCCAGCCTGGCGCAGGGTTGCCGAACTGGATGCCGACGAATGGCAGCGGGTCATGAACATCAACACCTGGGGCGTTGCCGCCACCCTGGGCGGCTTCGCCGACGCCCTGGCAGTCTCAGGCCGTGGCACGGCGGTGGTCATGGCTTCTATCAACGGCTACCGGGCTCATCCCCGCCAGGTTCTGTATTCTGCCTCCAAGCACGCAGCAATCGGCATCATGCGCGCCGCCGCCCTGGACCTGGGTCGGCATGGAATTCGCGTTAACGCTCTCGCGCCCGGTGCCATTGCCACCGAGGCGCTGCAGCAGCGCATTATCGGGCGGCAGGCGGCGGGTGGGCCGGATCTTGAGGCCGCGCTGGCCGCACTCGACGCGGAAACCGCCCTGGGCGCTATCGCCACGCCCCAGCAGGTTGCCAATGCCGCACTCTGGCTGGCTTCGGACGCGTCTGCCGGCATCACCGGCATTGTGGTGCCGGTTGAGGCCGGTCTCGGCAGTTAGTGGGCTACGAAGCTGAGTCAGGAGCCCTAAACTTCAACCCTGCGGCGCTTTCCAGCTGCTCTGCGCCAGAATCGCATGGCTATCGATAATGTCCGCATCGGGATCGGCGCCCGGTGCCAGGACGTCGGTAATGATCTCGAGCACGGTCGTGCCCGTGTAGCCAATTTCCTGCAGGGCCTTGCCCGCCGGTGCGGTCTCGACCATGCCCGTTCCCAGCCGGTCGTGCTTGAATTCCTCGTAGCCGCTGTCGGACATGTGTACATTCTTGATCATGTCGCCGAGAAGGTGAATCATTCCCGGCACGTCTTCACGGATGAAGGCGCTGTTGCACACGTCGAAATTGATGCCGACTTCCGGTCCGATCATTGCTGCCGTGTCCTTCAGCTCCTGGCAGGTCGGCAGGAAGGCGAAGGGCACGTTCTCGAGCAGCAGCTGAACGCCGGTTCCCTTGGCGTGCTGCACCAGGTCTTTCATGCCCTCGACAAACCACTCCAGCATCCACTCGTGAGGCGGGTTGATCAGGCTGTTCACCGGGCCGGGAATCGCAATGACATAGGGGCACTTGAACTCCGCGGCCATGTCGATGGCTTCCCGGTAGCGGTCGAGGGTGTACTCGCGCATCAGTCGGTCAACGCCGTTGGGGTTGTTGTCCAGCAGGGGATAGCAGAAAGAGGTGACTTTGACACCTTCGCCGTCCAGCCATGACACGTAATCGCGCCGCTGATCGACGGTCAGCTCACGCGGCCAGCAGTGGGGCGGGAAGATCAGCAGTTCGAACTGGTCATAGCCCAGTCCGCGCAGGTGTTTGAGGGCATCCAGGCCGGTATGTGAGTAAAGGAAGGGAAACGTACTGGCTGCCACATCGAGTTGACTCATGATCGGGGTCCTTTTCCGTGAGGAGGTTGTTATCTGCCGTGTTCACTTGGCGCACAATAATTACTATATCGTACAGCGCCATAGGTTCAATAGGTAAGAGTAATAGCGTGGCTTCTGCACCGGCCAGGATGCGTACCGTGGCGCCGCCTTGCGGTCATCCCTCCGCTATTGCAGCGCGCAGACCTACAAGGGTGGTTCAGTTCTGAGACGCTCTCCACCGCTCCAGAATATACCGGCTCACCATCAGGTCCAGGTGTGCGCCGCCGCCATTCTTGCACAGGGTGATGGCGTCCGGCGAAGGCCTTGAGAAGCTGTCATCCGCGATACCGTAAAAATCGGCGCGTATGTCCTGCCGCTGAATGACGCCACGCGCCAGTGGATCCTTCAGTTCGCCGATATGATCCAGCGTGGTGTCGACGCTGTCGACAAACAGCGCGGCGCGGATCAGAGCCGCGTCATCGGCCTCGCGCATGTCGGGACGGTAGGCGCCGATCAGGTCGATGTGCTGTCCCGGACGCAGCCATTTACCCTGCAGAATGGGTGTCTTGCTCATGGTGGCGGTGCAGATGATGTCGGCGCCTGTCACGGCGGCCTGCAGGTCCGTCGCTGCGGAGCAGTCAGGGAGCGTGCGGGCCATTTGCTCTGCCGCGGCGGGACTGCGGTTCCAGACGGTGAAGCGCGCATCGGTAAACAGCGAGCGGTAGGCGGCATACATGGTCTGAGCCACGGCGCCTGCACCGACCAGTGTGATCGCGCGGCTGTCTGGTCGCGCGAGCCGGCTCGTGGCGAGCAGGCTGTCAGCGGCGGTTTTCCATTTCGTGACCAGGTGAAAGTCGACCAGTGCTTCCAGCAGGCCGTTCTGGTCGGCAAACAGTGAGACGCCACCATTCACATTGGGCAATCCCTGTGCCCGGTTGTCGCGAAAAACCAGCACAGTCTTTACCAGGGAGCCCATCCCATTGATCCACGCTGCTCTCGACAGCAGGGTATCGGCGCCGCGATACAGGAAGCTGTCGGCGATCTCTGCCTTCGGCATCCGGTGTCCGGCCTTCAACGCATCAAGGACGTCGGCCCAGCACAGCTGAGCCTCAATGTCGGGGCCAATCACGGGAGTTGTCATGCGGACGCCATCAGTTATTTACCGGCCGCAGACAGGTGAGGGTCATTCCCGACTGGTCCCGGAGGCCTTGCCTTACGTCGCGATTGAAGGCATCAACCAGGTCCCGGGTCTGGTTCTGCAGCGCGTCCAGCAGCGACCTGTCGTTGTCGGTCAGTGGCTCGTACGGAGAATGCGTGAAATACCAGGCCTTGGCCAGCTGGTGTGACAAACGCGGGGAGCTGCTGATCACACCCTGGATGCCACGGAACTCGATGAGTGCCCAGGTGTTGTCGATGGCCTCGCGGAGCGCCGCGGCCTGGCGCGGGGTTAATGCGTTGCCGGCTTCGGGAAGCTGCGCCTCAATGCAGTCCAGCGACGCCTTCACATTCTCCATTTGCTGCTGCAGGGAATCCAGATTTCGTCGGAACGCCAGGTTCCGGGCGTAGACATCAGGGTTGTAGGCCACACGCGGGTCCGGCAGCAGGGTCAGCTCGGTCCGGACCTCTCTGTCGCCGGCGTTGACGGTGACGCGATAATTGCCCGGTGCCGCCAGCGGCATCTCCAGGTCGGGGCTCATCAGCGGACCATAGATTTCCGGACCGTCCAGCTGCAGATCCCAGTGAGTCCGGTTCATGCCCTGTGCGGCGGGCACCTGCCACTGGCGCAGCGTCCTGCCCGCCATTTCCACCCGGACCGTGACGTTCTCGATCGTCGGGCCGTTCACCCAGAAGCTGATCAGCGCCTGTCGCGCATTGTTGTCACCGTCAAACAGGTGGTCTGGAGACAGACGTTGCCCGGGGGCCTGGTCAACCACCGGCTGGACGGTGTCGGCGGGCGGAAATACGTGCAGCGCTTCATCGCGCAGCGAGGGGTCTGCAGCCAGCGCCCGCCAGGGTTGCAGGTCATCCAGCACCCAGATGCTGCGGCCGAAAGTTCCCAGCACCAGATCACCTTCCCGGGCGTGAATCTGCATGTCCATGGTCGAGACAGACGGATACCCCCGCGTCCACTGTGACCAGCTGTCGCCGGCATCCATCGAGTAGTACAGGCCGAATTCGGTGCCGGCAAACATCAGCTTCGGCTCCCTCGGGTCCTGTGCAAACGACAGCGCATAGGACGGGATGTCCTGATCCGCGAGGAGATTAGTCCAGGTGCGACCGGCATCGGCGGTATGCAGCACATAGGGGGACCAGTCGCCCTGTAGGTGATTGTCGATCACCACGAAGGCGCTGTCGGCATCCTGCGCCGATGGCACGATGCGCCTGATCCAGCCCTGTGCCGGGGCTTCGGGGAGATTGGCGGTGATGTCCTGCCAGCTGTCGCCAGCGTCCCGCGTCAGATGCAGGCGGCCATCGTCCGAGCCGACCCAGATAAGATCTTTTTGAATTTGGCTCGGTGCGATAACGGTGATGGTTGTGTGATTCTCGGCGGTGGTGGCGTCGATGGAAAGTCCGCCGGACAGGAGCTGTTGTTGCTTGTCCGGGTTGTTGGTAGTCAGGTCCGGGCTGATGATGCGCCAGGTATTACCGCGATTATCGCTTCTATGGACGAACTGGCTGCCAATATATAGCGTGCCCGGCTGAAACGGGTCGCTGGCGATGGCGCTATTCCAGTTGAAGCGCAGCCTCCGGTTCGGCTCGACCGGCATAATGGTCTTGCGCTGCCCGGTGCGTTTGTTGGCCCGAACCAGCATGCCGCCCTGCCAGAGCGCGTAGACGGTATCGCTATCCGCCTGATCCAGCACGACGTCGAAGCCGTCGTTGAAGGCCAGCTCCCGCCAGTAGCTGTTGCGGATTCCCGAGCGGTTCCAGACCTCGCTGGGCCCGTACCAGGTACCATTGTCCTGCAGACCACCGTACACGTTGTAAGGCAGCGCATCGTCAAGGGTGATGTGGTAAAACTGCCCCAGGGGCAGGGCCTCTGCAAAGCGCCAGTTCTCGCCCCTGTCACGGGTCCAGTACAGGCCGCCGTCGGTGCCGTCGATGATGAAATCGGGATTGTCCGGATCGATCCAGAAAGCGTGGTGGTCGGCGTGAACCTCGCGGCCCCAGTCTTCGATAACCTCGAAGTCCTCGCCGGCGTTCTCGGATCGTGCGAGTCGGGAATACAGATTGTATACCCGGTCCTCGTTGTGGCTGTCGACATGGATCTGGGAAAAGTAGAAGGGGCGGCTGCCGATGGTTTCGGTGTTGACCATCTCCCAGCGTCTGCCGCCGTCATCCGAACGATACAGGGCGTTTTCTGCGGATTCGATCAGCGCATAGACTCGCCGGGTGTTCGACGGCGCGATGGCCAGCCCGATCCTGCCGTAGGGCTTCTCCGGCAGGCCGACGGCGTCGTCGAGTTCCGTCCAGGTGTCACCGCCATCCTCGCTGACAAAGAGTCCCGAGCCCTCACCCCCTGAGACAAAGTCCCAGGGACTGCGACGGAACTCCCACAGCGCTGCCATGAGTCTGTCGGGGTTTTCCGGGTCGATGACCAGCTCGGCGATACCGCTGCTGGCATTGCTGTAAAGGACCCTTGTCCAGTTCTCCCCGCCGTCGGTGGATTTGTATAACCCGCGTACCTCACTGTCGCGGAAGGGGTCGCCGAGTATGCCGGCCCAGACGATCTGCTCGTTTTCCGGGTGCACGATTATCCGCTCGACGTTGCGGCTCTGCTCCAGCCCCAGGTGTCGCCACGTGCTGCCGCCGTCCATACTCTTGTAGATGCCGTTACCACTCGACTGCGAGTTGCGCGGATTGCCCTCGCCGCTGCCGACGTACACCACGTCGGGGTTGGAGGGCGCCACGGCGACCGCGCCGATGGCCTGCGTCGGCTGCTGGTCGAAAACCGGCTCGAAGGTGATGCCGGCATTGGTCGTTTTCCACAGGCCGCCGGATGCCGCGCCGACGTACCAGATGGTCTTGTCTGACGGAACGACATCAATGGTGGTGATGCGGCCACTCATTCCCGCCGGGCCGATACTGCGCGGGGCGACCTGCTCCCGGGCAGGATCGCCCATGGCGGCGTGCGCTACGAAGAGATAGAGCAGGACGGCAAGTGTGGTCAGGCGCATGAGGCTGTATGTCACTCTTTTTGAATATGAAGGTGCCGAGTGTACCACCGCCCGTGTCAGGTCCTGGCGGCACCTGACCCCACAGGAAAAATTGCGTACACTCAAGCGGGTCAAGGTTTTTCAACAATGAATGATGAGGTGCCAGATGCAACGATGGATGTCCCGTATGGCGGCTGTGCTGCTGTTGGCCGGCCTGGGCTTCGGTGGCCCGGCGGTTATCGCCGATGATTTCGCGGAAGCTCCCGATTTCAATGGTCTGGAATGGCGCAACATCGGCCCGGCTTTTATGTCCGGCCGTATTGCCGATGTCGCCTGGCACCCGGACGACAGCAGCGTCTGGTACGTCGCAGTCGGGTCCGGCGGCGTCTGGAAGACGGTCAACGCCGGGGTGACCTGGACGCCTGTTTTCGACCAGCAGACCGCCTACTCCATTGGCTCCGTCACCCTGGATCCCTCCAACCCGGAAACGGTCTGGGTGGGTACCGGTGAGAATGTCGGTGGCCGCCACGTTGCCTTCGGCGATGGGCTATATCGCTCGGACGACGGCGGCCACAGCTGGACCAACATGGGGCTGGAGAATTCCGAGCACATTTCGAAAGTCATCGTTCACCCCGAAGATTCGAATACCCTCTGGGTCGCCGCGCAGGGACCACTCTGGAGCAAGGGGGGTGAGCGCGGGCTTTTCCTCAGCACCGATGGCGGTGAGACCTGGGAGAAAACGCTGGGCGATGACGAATGGACCGGGGTTACCGATGTCATCATCGATCCGCGCGACCCGGGCGTGCTCTACGCCGCGACGTGGCAGCATCACCGCACGGTAGCGGCCTATATGGGCGGTGGCCCCAAGTCGGGTATTCACCGCTCTCTCGATGGTGGCCGCAGCTGGCAGAAGCTCGAGAATGGCCTTCCCGATGGCAATATCGGCAAGATCGGTCTGGCCATTTCCGCCACCGACCCCGACGTGGTCTACGCCGCGCTGGAGCTGAACCGCCGCGAGGGTGCCGTGTTCCGCTCGGCAAATCGCGGTGCGTCCTGGACGCGTGGCGCTGATGCTGTCGGTGGCGGCACCGGGCCGCATTACTACCAGGAACTGTACGCCAGCCCCCATCATCACGACTGGCTGTATCTGGTCGGACCCAACGTGCAGGTTTCGAAGGACGGCGGCAAGACCTTCACGCCCCAGATCACGCCGTTCCAGCACGGCGACATGCATGCCATCACCTTCCACCCTACTGATCCTGACTACATCATGATGGGTACGGATGGCGGTCTGTACGAGAGCTTTGATCTTGGTGAAAAGTGGCGCTACATGGCCAATCTGCCGATCACACAGTTCTACAAGCTGGCGCTGGATGATGCCGAGCCCTTCTACAATATCTACGGCGGTACCCAGGACAACAGTACGCAGCGTGGCCCGTCCCGCACGGACAATGTCCACGGCATCCTCAATTCCGACTGGCGCGTAGTGCTCGGCGGTGATGGCCACCAGCCGGCCACAGAGCCGGGCAACCCCGACATTGCCTACGCCCAGTGGCAGCAGGGCAATCTGACGCGCCTGGATCTCACGACCGGCGAATCGGTCTACATCAAGCCGCAGCCCGCTCCCGGTGAACCGCCAGAGCGCTACAACTGGGATTCGCCGATACTGGTCAGCCCGCACAAGCCTACCCGCCTGTATTTCGCCTCACAGCGGGTCTGGCGTTCCGAGGACCGCGGCAATGACTGGACGGCCATTTCCGGCGACCTCACGCGCAACCAGGATCGTATGCGCCTGCCCCTGATGGACCGGCAGTGGAGCTGGGACGCCCCCTGGGACATGTATGCCATGTCCGACTACAACACCATCACTTCGCTGGCAGAGTCTCCTGTTGTGGAAGGTCTCCTGTATGCCGGCACTGATGATGGTCTGATCCAGATTTCCGACAATGGTGGAGACAGTTGGCGTACGCTGGAAGTGGGCAAGCTGCCCGGTGTTCCGGCAACCGCGTTCGTCAACGACATTCGCGCCGACCTGCACGATGCGGATACCGTTTATGTCGCGCTCGACAACCACAAATACGGTGACTTCAAGCCTTACCTGCTGGTGAGCCGTAATCGGGGCCGCAGCTGGAGCAACATCGGCGACGGACTGCCCGACCGGCATCTGGTCTGGCGCATGGTGCAGGACCACGAGCGCGCTGACCTGCTGTTTGCAGGCACTGAGTTTGGCGTATTTTTCACACTGGATGCGGGCGGCAGCTGGCACAAGCTGTGGGGCGCTGCGCCGACCATCGGGGTGCGCGATCTGCAGATCCAGCGACGCGAGAATGATCTGGTTGCCGGTACCTTTGGTCGTGGCATCTACATTCTCGACGACTACAGTGCGCTCCGCGATCTGGACGCCGAAACCCTGGCCGCTGAAGCCAGCCTGTTCGAGCCACGCGATGCCTTGTGGTACATAGAGCGCAGCGTGATGGGGGCCCGGCGCCTGGGAAGTCAGGGTGACGGTCTCTATGCCGCGGACAATCCCCCGTTTGGCGCGGTATTCACCTATCACCTCGCGGAGGGCTTCAGCACTCTTGAAGCGCAGCGACAGCAGGATGAGAAAGCACGTCTCGACAAGGGCCAGAATGTCGGTTTTGTCGGCTGGGATGCGGTAGAGGCGGAGCGGCGCGAGACGCCACCGGCGCTGAAGCTGATCATCCGCGATGCCAATGACCAGGTAATCCGCCGCGTCGATGCCCCTGCGGGAAAGGGCTTCCAGCGCGTGGCCTGGGATTTGCGTCATCCCTACAGCGGTGCGGTGGAGACTCCGCCCAACTGGCAGGGCCAGCAGCCCAGGGGCTTCCTCGCCATGCCGGGCGATTACAGCGCGCAGCTGGTGCTGCTGAAGGATGGCAAGACGCGCAGTCTGACAGACCCGGTGACCGTCACGGTCAAGCGCCTGTATGAAGGTGCCCTGCAGGGCGCGGCGCTGGAGAAGGTTGACGCTTTCTGGAGAGAGCTGTCGGCACTGTCCGGTCGCTTCAGCGCAGCCCGCTACGCTCTGGATGATGCCGTTGAGGACGTTGAAGTCATGCAGTCCATGCTGGCGGCTACCGCACAGGTGCCGGGCGAACTGGACGAGCGGCTGCACACGCTGCGGCAGGCGCTTTACGACCTGGATCAGGCACTCTCCGGACACCGCTCGAAGCAGGCGATTGGCGACTACGAGATTCACCGGGTCGGCAACTGGCTCATGCACGCAACGGCGGGGGTCGCTGGTTCGACCTATGGCCCCACGCCCGCACATGAGCGCAGCTTGCGGTATGCGGCCGAGGCCTTTGCCCCGATCCGTGATCGGCTGAACAGTATTCTCACGGAAGAACTGCCCGAGCTTCGGGAAGCGCTGCTGGAGCATGGCGCCCCCTGGGGACGGGGGCAGTCAATACCGGAGGACTGACCCGCCGACGGACTGATCACGTCCGTATCTGTCATGGCGCGTCGGGTCGGCCCGCGCGTCATTAACGCGCGCCGGGCCGTGGTCTGGCGCGCTCTCTGGCGCTTCCCCTGATCTAGCGCAAGCTCACTAGTCGCGGAACATCAGCCGCCGGATCTGCTTGAAGGTCAGATCGCCATAGGTAAGCAGCGTGTCGTTGAAGTTGCGCAGCTGGTAGTGCTCACCCATGCGCCGCCGGTATTCCTCGCGCAGCTCCAGCACCTTCTGCTCACCGATGATTTCCTTGCCAGGCGGGTACGGCGTTTGTGAATCCCGCTGTACTTCGATGAACGCGTTGGTTGGTTCCATGCCGATCTCATTGATATAGACGTCGACCGCCTCGTCAAAGCTCATTTCGCCCTGGGCCATGCGCAGCTTGGTCGTGATGCGCACGTTGCGCCACTGGCGCATCTGCAGGCGGCCCATGCGGTGCTTGAGCGCGGCGACGTGGCTGAAGCGGTCATCGAAGTAACCCTCGTCTTCCAGCAGCTTCTCCAGATAAAAGGACCAGGCCTGGCTGAAGTAGCCGGTGGACAGGCCGCGGCGAATGCGGCTGTCGACATGCTCGCGGGCCGCGGCTATCTGCACGTTATGGCCCAGCCACTCGTGGTAGGAGATCACGTGTGTCCAGTAGGGGTTGTAGGAGCGGATGCGGCTGGCGGCCTCTTCCTCGGTGAGCCGGTCTTCCAGCGGTGTGATGATGTAGTAACCGGATTGCCGGCCGGCGACATCCGGGCCACGGGTGGCGCCACCGAAGGACAGGATACGGCGTGACATCGGCGGGCTGATGCGCGCGCCGTAGTCGATGTAATCGGGAATGGTGATGACGTGGCTGCCTTCTTCACGCAGCCAGTCAGAGGCAATATCGACGAAGCGCTGGGCCATGGGCAGCACTTCGGGCCAGGCAGGGGCCTCTTCGAGCATCACTTCCCACACGGTGCGCAGATCGCCTGAGGGATGGATGCGTTTCGCCAGAGCTTCCATGGCCGCGCGGGTTTCCTCTATATCCCGGTCGGCAAACGCGACCATGCGCGTGATTGGCCAATCCGTGAGCTCCTCTTTGGTGAACTGCAGGTACTCGATCCACTCGGGATCCCAGGCTGGCGAGCGATCGGAGCGCGGTAGCAGTTCCTCCTCCAGGAAGCGCGCATAGCGCGCGACGGCGTCATCCGCGGTTTTTGCCGCAGCGAGCAGTTCCTCTTTCAGGGCCGGATCGTCTACCCGGGCATCGGGTACGTAATCGCGCAGCAGCATGTGGGCGTAATAGGCTTCGTACAAGGCATTTTCCGTCCACACCCGGGCGGGTCGTTCCAGGTTACGCTCGGCATTTGCCAGGATGGTCGGCAAACGCTTCAGCTCTGCCACCGCGTCGCGCACACCGGCATCCGGAATGGCTCCGGGCCGTACGAACAGCCGGTTGGTTCTGCCAAGGGCAAAGTAGGACGCGGGGTGCAGGGTGTACAGTCTGACGGTCTCGATCTCGAAAATACGGCTCTTGACCTCGGCCATAAGCAGGGAGTGGTCCACCTGATCGTCGAGTGACAGCGCTTCCTTATTGAGGGTTTCCAGCGCCGCCTGCACGGCTTTGTACTCGTCGAGGGCCGCCTGATACTCGGCCGCGGAGCGCTCGGGCGTGCTAACGGCAAAAAAACGTTCCGCTGCCAACGCCAGGGCAATGTCTGGGGAAGCCGCGTCATTCGCCGCCAGCGCTGACCGGCCCGCCAGGGCGGTGGCGGTGACAAGCAGCGTCAGCAGTAGCGCGGATACCACAAGGCGAGAACGTATGACGAGACGATGGTGTATAGACTGAGGCATGGGATTGTTGTCCGTTATCAGAAAATCGGAGCCAGCTTAACCGATTGCGCGAATGCGTGGCCAGACTGGCGCACAGCTGTGCGCGCCAGCTATTTCGGGTCGCCGTGGGCATGCGCAGGCTGGCTCTTGCGCAAACGGGGAGGGTATACTCAACCGAACATGTGGGCGCAAAGCGGGTTTCAACCCTGGTATCTGCGCCGTCCACCTGACGTTATATCCTGCGGTACGTTGTTCTGACGGGTATCGGCAGGACGTGACAAACACCACTAACGGCATCCGGAGAGACTCTGTTCATGGCCTTCATTCCCACGCTTGTTCCCCGGCGCGCGGTGCGCTTCCTTTTTGTCTGTCTCTGCGCGGCGCTTTGTGCTGCCCCGGGGATGGGGCAATCCAGCGAGAGGGATGCCATCGACGCAGTGCTTGAGGGCATGCCCATGCGTGGTATCGGCCCAGCCTTCATGGGCGGACGTATCGCCGATATCGCCGTGCACCCCGATCACCGCACCTGGTATGTCGCCGCGGGCTCCGGCGGCGTGTGGAAAACCACCAATGCCGGCACCACTTTCAAGCCGGTGTTCGACGAGCAGGGCTCGTTCTCCATTGGCGCCCTGGCCATTGACCCCAGCAATCCGGAGGTCATCTGGGTCGGCACCGGCGAGAATGTCAGTGGCCGGCATGTGGGCTGGGGCGATGGTGTCTATCGCAGCAGCGACGGCGGGCACAGCTGGACCAACCTCGGCCTCAAGGACTCGCAGCACATCGGCCGCATTATCGTGCACCCCGACAACCCGGATGTGGTCCTGGTGGCAGCAGAGGGCCCGCTGTGGTCCGCGGGCGGTGACCGCGGCGTCTATCGCAGTGAGGATGGTGGCGAGAGCTGGGAGCGAGTGCTGCATGTGAATGAGGATACTGGCGCTACCGATGTGTTATTTCACCCCAGCGAGCCGTCCATCGTTTACGCTGCGACCTACGAGCGTCGGCGCAGCCCCTGGTCCTTCATGGCTGGGGGTGCTGGTTCCGGAATCTATAAGTCGACGGATGGCGGCCGCAGCTGGCGTGAAGTCAGCAACGGACTGCCCAGCGCAAAGCATGACGTGGCGATTGGCAAGATCGGACTTGCGGTGACGCCCGCTGATCCTGAGCGTGTCTACGCCACCATAGAGGCGAGCGACGACGAGCAGGGCTTTTATGTCAGCAACGACCGCGGCGAGCGCTGGGAACGGCGCAATACCTACATTTCTGGCGGCACTGGCCCGCACTACTATCAGGAAATCGTCGCCTCACCGGTTGACGCTGACCGCGTTTACCAGATGGATGTGTTTCTGCACGAGACCCGCGATGGTGGTCGCAGTTTCAACATGGTCGGCGACGGCGTGCAGTCGCACACGGACAACCACACGCTGTGGATCGATCCCTCGGATCAGGAACACCTGATCGTCGGCAATGACGGCGGCCTGTATGAAAGCTTTGACGCCGGCACCACCTGGCGCTTCTTCGCCAATCTGCCGGTGAGCCAGTTCTACAAGATTGCGCTGTCCAACCACCTTCCTTTTTATGACGTTCTGGGGGGCAGCCAGGACCTCGGTACGCTTCGCGGCCCCGCGCGTACGCTTAATAATGAGGGCGTGCGCAATCGGGACTGGCATGTGCCCTATGGTGCCGACGGCTACGGCGTGGCCTTCGACCCCTTTGACGATGACCTGAATTATCACATGTGGCAGAACGGCAACATCGCCCGTCATCACGCGCCGAGCTACGAGAATGTCGTGATCCGTCCGCAGCCCGCGGAGGGCGATCCGGCCGAGCGCTGGAACTGGGATGCCGCACTGGAAGTCAGCCAGACACTGGAAGGCCGCCTTTACTTCGGGTCCCAGCGGGTCTGGCGCAGCGATGACCGCGGCGACAGCTGGACGCCCATCAGTGGCGACCTGACCACCGATACCAACCGCTTTACCCTCCCCATGGCCGGGCGCGTGCGCAGTGTGGATTCGTTGATCGACGTGGGGGCGATGTCGCGCTATGCCACCCTGACGGCCATTTCAGAGTCGGTGCTCGACAGTCAGCGGCTGTGGACGGGCAGCGACGATGGCCTGGTGCACACCACCGCCGATAGTGGTGACAGCTGGCAGCGCGCGACGGTAAAGGGTCTGCCGATGCGTGCCTATGTCAACGACGTCAAGGCATCCCAGCACGCAAAAGACGCCGCCTTCGTGGTCGCAGACAACCACAAGGCGGGTGACTTCCGTCCCTATGTGTTCGCCACGGAAAACGCTGGCCGCAGCTGGCGTGACATCAGTGGCAACCTGCCTGACGACATCATTACCTGGGCCATTGAACAGGACGATGTGGAGCCCGGCCTGTTGTTTCTCGGTACCGAAAAAGGCCTGTATGTCAGCCTGAACGGGGGCGAGCGCTGGGATCGGCTTGCCGGCACGCCGACCATTGCCTTCCGTGACGTGGAACTGCAGCGCCGCGACCTGGACGTGGCGGGCGGCTCGTTCGGGCGCGGCATCTATATCCTCCACGACTACACCCCGCTGCGGGAAATGGCGGCGAGCCTGCGCCAGAATGGCGAGGCACTGGCAGAAGCCGATGCTACGCTGTTCGGCCTGCGCGATGCCTGGTCTTACATTCCGGCGACCACAGGACAGGCGCCCGGGTTGCCGGAAGAGGGCAGTGGTTCCTGGCGCGCGCCGAACCCGCCCCATGGCGCAGTGTTTACGCTGCATATCAATGAAGTGCCAAAGACCGCAAAAGAGGCGCGCCGCGAGCGCGAGCGCGATCTTGCCGCGGGCGGGGCTGACGTGTCATTCCCTGGCTGGGAAACGCTGGTGGAGGAGCGTCGGCCCGGTGAATCCCGGCATTATCTGGACATTCTGAACAGCGCGGGTGACACGGTACGCCGCCTGCCGGTGCCTGCTACAACCGGGACACATCGTGTGGCCTGGGATATGCGTGGCGCGCCGCCGGATGCGGTCAGCATCGATACCGGGGGCTTCAGGCCGCCGTGGTGGGGTGAGCCACAGGGCGCCTTGCAGCCGCCCGGCAGCTATCAGGCGCGCCTGATGCGCGTTGGCCCGGATGGCGTTACGGCGCTCGGTTCCCCGCAGGCATTCAGTCTGCGCGCCGTGGATAACCTGCCCTCCGGTGCCCGCATGGAAGCGGCATCGGCGTTCCAGGAAGCCTATGTACAGGCCGCGCGGCGCCTCGACGCGGTGACCGGTACGCTGAAGCTGATGGAGAAGCGCGTTCGCTATCTGCGCAAGGCCATAAATGAAACGCCGGCGGCGGACCTTGGCCTTCACCGTCGTATGGATGCGTTTGAAGCACAACTGGGGGATCTTCGCACGACACTCGACGGCAACCCCGCGCAGCGTGCAATGAGCGAGTGGACGGAGCCGGGTGTCGCCGGCCGCATCCGCGCCGCGCGGGGCGTGATGGAGACCCGTATGGCCCCGACACAGACCGAGCGCGAGAATCTGCGGCTGGGCAGTGACGCGCTCACTGCTGTCGAGGAGCAAGTCACGGACCTGCGCGACGGTGAGCTGGCCGCCATAGAGCGTACGCTGGCCGAGGCGGGTGCGCCGTGGACGCCTGGGCAGCGCCCGGGCGGCCGTTGAGGGGCTGAAGCCTCGAGCACGCGCAGCGGAGGCGCAGATATGTTGTTACGGAAATCTTGCGGGCTGCTCTGCAGCCTGTTTCTTCTGGTCGGTGTTGTCCATCCCGCACTCGCTCGCGCCCCCGACAATCTCGACGCGCTACTGGTGCAGCCACCGATCATCGGCGTCGCCCCCGGTGCCAGGGCCTGGAACACCGACGGCAGCGCACTGGCGTTTGCCTGGAATGACCGCGGCGGCCCTACCCGTGATCTGTGGCTGTATCGGACGGGCGAAGAAGACGCTCAGCGACTGACGCGAATTGCTGAACGCGAGGCAGCGGGGGCAGGTATCACAGAGATCGACTGGATAGATGCGCGGCGTATTGCGCTGGTCATCGACGGCGCCCTCTGGTCTTACGATCTGGGCAGTGCCCAGCTGCGCGAGCTGGAGTCCGGTATCGCGCAGCTGCGCAATCTGCAGGTATCCCCCGATGGCCGCCGGTTAGCGTTCACCAGCGGTGGCCCGGCCACCCGCTATCAGCATGCGTTCATGGGCGATGGCAGCCTGTGGCTGCGTGATGCGGATGCGCCGGCCGGCAGCCCCAGCGTGCAGTTGCACGGCGATGCCGATCCGAAGATTGCCGTGGAGCGTTACGAGTGGTCCGGCGACAGTCGTCGTATTGCGCTGCTCGAGGCGGACAACCGCCCCGTGCGCGAGCGCGATATCCACTATTATCTTGACGGCGATCTGAAGGTCGACCGGGTGGCCCGCGCCTTCCCGGGTGAGCCAGTCACACGACGCCGCGTCGGTGTGCTGGACCTGAGCGGCGACCTGCGCTGGCTGCAGCGGGATGATCCGGAAGATCCCGTCTGGGATTTCGGCCTGTCGTCTGATGGCTCGCGACTATTCACCCTGACCAGCGATTCATTGGTCAAGCAACCCAGGGTTTCTGTTCACCACGTCGACACCGGAGACCGGGAGGTGTTTTACCAGCGCAACGATCCCGGCAATGTTGTGCCGGGCTGGCGCGCTGCCTGGGCGCCCGGTGACGACGGCCTGGTCATTCTGACAGATCGCGACGGTTACTATCATCTCTACCATGTACCCGAGGCAGGCGCCGAACCCCGCGCCATCACCGCCGGTGCGTGGGAAATCTGGTCTTTCCACGTGGACAGCGCGAGCGGTCTGCTTTACTTCATTGCCAATCGCGATCACCTGGCCGAGCGTCACCTCTACCGCGTACCTGTCAGCGGCGGAGACATCGAGCGACTGACCACGGCTGCCGGGCACTGGGACCCCCAGTTTGCCGGTGATTTCTCGCATGTCGCATTGACTCACTCCAGCGATACTCTGCCGCCGGATCTGTATGCTCTATCGCTTTCCGGCGCCGCCGACGCGACGCGCATCACGCATTCACCCACGCCCGCCTTCGATGAGTACACCTGGGCTGAGGCCGACTACATCACCTATCCCAGTGACCGCGACGGGCAATTGGTGTCCGGTCGCCTGCAGGTACCGCCCGACTTTGATCCCCGCGGCTGCTATCCACTCATTGTCGGTTCCATCTATTCCGATACTGTGGTGAACCAGTGGGCGCGGCTGACCCGCCGCCCTAACTGGGCACTGGATCAGTATCTGGTTTCCCAGGGATACCTGGTGCTGAAAGTAAACGTCCGCGGCAGCCGCGGCCAGGGTCGTGTCTTCAGCGGCGGACTGTTCCACGACTACGGTGGTATTGATATCGATGACATCGAGACGGTGGTGCGCGGCCTGATTGCCGACGGTACCGTGGATGCCGACCGCGTGGGCATCTGGGGCAACAGCTATGGCGGACTGATGACCGTCATGTCGCTGTTTCGCAAGCCCGGACTGTACGCGGCGGGGATTGCGGGTGCGCCGGCGACCAACGTGGCGCATGCCTACCCGAGTCAGATGTGGGTCATGGGTGAGCCTGCGGGGGAGGATTTTCCCGCCCGCTATGAGCGTCAGTCGCCGCTGTTTCAGAGCGCTGGCCTTGCCGATCCGCTGATGATCATCCACGGCACCACCGACCCCATTGTGCTCTACAGCGACACCCTGGCGCTGCTGGAGCGCCTGATCGAGCAGAACAAGAGCGCAGAGCTGGTAACCCTGCCCGGCGGATCGCATGGCTGGATGGCCGACAACCCGGCACAGACCCGTTTTGCCTACCGCAAGATGCTCGACTTCTTTACGCTGCATGTTCCCCCGGGCCCCGCCGCGGGTGCCTGTGAAGAGTCGGATGACCCTGCGCATGACGGCTGAGGTGCTGCGACGGTGAGTGCCGACGACATGGACAACCACGCCGCAGGCCCGGATGCGCGCGGCGCCTGGAGTGATTACTGGCGAGAGGGTGATACTGAGCACGCGCTTCCGGATGACAACCCCGGTACCCGCGCGCTGGCCAGCGTCTGGCGCGGCTATGCGACAAAGCTGGCGTCACGCGGAGGCCACGCGCGTATCGTTGATCTTGCCTGCGGCGGCGGTTTCGTCCTGCGCCACCTCGAAGCAGCAGGCCACGCGCCGTCGCTGAACTGGGAATTGCTCGGCCTGGACATCGCAGGTCCGGCACTTGAGCAGCTGCGCAAAAGCGCCACGACCCCGCTGCAGCTGATAGTCGGCGACGCGGCGCGACCGCCGTTTGTCGATGGCAGCATGACTGTGGTCCTTAGCCAGTTCGGTCTCGAGTATGCTGGCCAGGAGGCCCTGTCAGGGGCCGCGCGTCTGCTGACGCCGGCAGGGGAGCTGTTGCTGCTGGTGCATCATGCAGAGGGAGCTGTCGCTGCCAGCTGCCGTGCCAACCGGGACATCGTGGACGGTGTGCTGGCCTGTGGTGCGCTGGAGGCGATGCGGCATTGGTTCGAGCAGCGCGCCAGCGGCAGGCAGCGACCGCTGGCGCGCTCGCAGGCCACGGAAAAACTGCGCGAGCCCATCGGCGCTATGGAATCCCTGTTACAGCAATCGCCTCAGTGCCCGGCGCGGCAGTTGGTGGGCCGCATGCACGCGGATATCGCCCGTCTGTACACGCGTGCGGACGCCTACGCCACGGCTGACGTCATGCAATGGCTCGACGGCATGCGTACGGAGCTGATGTCTTATCGGCAGCGCATGCAGGGTATGCTTCAGGCCGCCCGTGGCACAGCGGACATACAGCTGCTGCTCTCAGACTGGACATCACAGGGCCTGCTGAACTGCAATGCCGACGTGATCGAGGTGGAGGGTCAGCCCCTCGCCTGGCAACTCACTGCCACTCGTCCTGGGGTGTGACGTCAAAAGCGATGCTCAGGCGGCTGCCGGTTTCTGCAGGTACGGTGCCGTGCCACATGTACGATGGAAACAGCACAAGATTGCCCGCTTCCGCCGGAATGGTGCGCTCCACAGTTGCGCCTGGGGTGGCGTAGCGCGGCAGGCCCAGCTGCAGTGCGCCGGCATCGGGCGCGTCGGCGTCTTCCGGCGGCACGTCAACGTAGTAGGCCGAGCTCAGCCAGCCCTCCGGGTGCACGTGATTGACGTGGTTGCCGCCGGGCTGCAGCTGTACTGACCACATGCCGCTGGGCGCCGCCGTGGCGCTGCGGCGACGGTACAGCGGATGGCTGTCATCCTGCGGCAGCTCCGCGGTATAGCGCGCTATCGCCTCCTGAATACTGTCGCGAAACGCCGCGATGACAGGCTCCCTGACAAAGCGCAGATCCACCGCTGTCTGGGTGCCGCCCTTGAGCGACTGGTCCAGCGGGTGTACCTGCAGTTTGTGCAGAATCCTCAGGCGTGCGGCGAGCACGCGGTTGAACGCTTCGATGGAGGTATAGCCGGCGGGTGGCGACAGCCTGAAAACCCGCGCCATGTCCTGGTGGTTGAGCAGCCAGCGATAGCGCGAATCGCCCAGCTGACGCAGCGCGTCACCCCACAGCGCCAGCCAGTGCTGATTGGTCCGCGATATGGGCGTGTCCTCGATCAGCGGTAGCGCCTCGGCAGCGCGACCGTTCACCAGCAGAGACTGCACCCAGGCCAGGCGGCTGCCTGTGC
This sequence comes from uncultured Alteromonadaceae bacterium, assembly GCA_964613795.1. Lineage (GTDB taxonomy): Bacteria > Pseudomonadota > Gammaproteobacteria > Pseudomonadales > Halieaceae > Chromatocurvus. The sequence continues at coordinate 172,704 of CAZTJR010000001.1, forward strand.
CCTGAGGGTCCAGTCGAAAGGCCGTATTGCCGGCGTTCAGGGCCAGGGCTGTGTCGCCGGTTTCCAGCGCGACATCGACGACGGCACTGGCGATACTGGCCTGCGGTCCGTAACGCTGCTCTGCCTGAGCCAGGGTTGCCAGCGCCCGGTCGTTTGCCGCCATGCCACGCTGTATGGCAGCGCACATGACGTCGCTGCCAGGGCCCGCCCGCGCGGCCAGCACCTGCTTTAGCAGGGCGTCTACCGCCGCTTCCTCGCCCTGCGTCCAGCACATCTGTGCAGCGATAAACACGGCGTCCGGCAGCTGGGGCTGCTGGCGCGCCAGATCCAGTGCGCCATCGACGGCCTCCTGCCAGCGATCCAGACCTGCCAGCGCCTTGATGAGCAGGGTGGCAAAGGACAGATCCGGCATGGGGTGGCCGCTGATTTCCCGGTGCACCTGCTCAAAACGGCCCAGTTCCAGCATGGCTCGCAGACGGCCGTGGTGGCTGCGGCTGTCGTCGGGAGCCAGGCGTGCGCTGGTATCGAACGCGTCCAGTGCCGCCTGCGGTTGGCCGACGCGCATCAGTGCCTCGCCGCGCTGGCGCCACAGTGGCGCATCCTTGCGCGTGGCGAGGCCGCGCGTCAGGGTCAGCACCGGCTCGGTATGCCCCTCTGTCAGCAGGAGTCGGCACAGGTTCTGGCGCACGGCGGTATGCTCCGGGGCCCGTGCCAGGGCCTGGTAATAGCAGTCTTGCGCTTCGCGCAGCCGACGCTGGTCGTACAGCAGTCCGCCCAGGGTATTCAGACTGTCCAGATGCGCGGGCTGCAGGGTGAGCGCATGGCGGAGACAGGCTTCGGCCTGTGGATCGCCCACGGCGCGGGCTATTCTGCCTGCCATGCACCAGGCGTCGGCAGCCTCCGGGTAGGCGGTGAGCGTGTTGCGTATCGACTCGCCGGCGCCGGCGTAGTCGCGTTGCTGATGCAGGGCCAGTGCCTGCTGCAGTTGTCGGTTCAGTGTGTCCATGATGAGATCAGGGTGCTCCGCGGTCCCCGCTTGTGCAAGCGCGGGCCTGTGTAGAGGGACGTTGCGCCGGCTACGGCCGGTCCACAACGAAAAACGGGTGGGCCAAGGGCCCACCCGTTGCAATCAGCCTGGCAGTTGGCATCCGCCCGCTACCAATCTGTCGGATCGGCTCTGCCAGAGCAGAAGCCGGCCCGTCGTTGCTATCAGAACGTTGCGCCCACGTTCAGGAAGAACATGCGACCGTAGGGGTCAAACACGCTGGGGTAGGTGTTTGACTGTTCTGAGTTGAAGCCCAGCAGCGGCGGATCCTCGTCCAGGATGTTGTTGACACCGAAGGTTGCCCGGTAGGTGTCGTCGAACGTGTAGGACAGAGAGCCATCGAAGTAGTTGTACGAATCGATGTCCAGGGTCACGAACCCGGACTCCGCCGTATCGCTGGTCTCACCAATGTGCTGCCACACCAGCTGAGCCGTCAGGTTGCTGTTGTTGCTCCAGCGCAGGGTGGTGCGATGACGGTAGTCCGCATCCAGTGAGCCGATAATGCCACGACACTGGTTACCGAACTTACCGGCACAATCCACAGAGTCTGCGCCCGGGAAGGCCACGAAGCTGTTTTCATCCGTGATCGTGCCCATGTAGGCAACGTCCCAGGTGCCGAGGCGGTTTTCCCAGCCATACTCCGCCATCAGGTCGAAACCTTTCAGGGTGGACGACGCGATGTTCTGATCGTTTGCCGAGACGAACTGGATTGAACCGTCGTCAAAGCGATTGACTGCGTTACAGAAAGCAGAGCCAACGCCGCCCGCTTGCTGATCCGTGTAGCAGAGGTCCAGAATGTTGGCGACACCGCCACCGAAGCTGGCGATACGATCGTCGATCTCAACCTGGAAGTAGTCCGCGCTGAGCGTCAGGCCGGGAACAGCGGAAGGCGTGACGACCACACCGAAGGTGGTGGTTTCAGCTTCTTCTTCCTTCAGGTCGGGGTTGCCGCCAAACAGACCGCGCACCTGGCTTGCCGGTGCGTTGATGTCTGCCGTGAACACGGACCCGGCAGGAACGCCAGTTGCTTCACAGGTCGCTCGCACTGCATCGGGGTTTGCCAGGCCGTTGTCCAACGCGACCGCTGAACAGGGATCAACGGCTGACGGTGCCGCAAATGCCTGCGCCCGGAACAGTTCGTTGATGTTTGGCGCGCGTACCGCAGTGTTGAAAGAGGCACGGAACCGGACGTCCTGAATCGGCGCCCACTCACCGGCGATTTTCCAGGCGTCAACGCGACCAACCGTGGTGTAGTCAGAAGAACGGTAAGCACCCTCGACCGCGAGGACCTCGGCAAACTTCGCACCGCTCAGAATTGGCGCATAGAATTCCGCAAACAGCTCTTTTGAATGGTAACCACCGGACAGCGGCGGCGTGGCGTTGAAGCCAGAGGAGTCGCCCACGGCCAGCGCCTGTGACGGACGGTAGTCGACGTCATTCAGCACGAAGTCATAACCCGCTGCGAAGCCGATGGCGCCGCCGGGAAGCTGGAAGGATCCGGTATCACCGGCGAATGATGCGTGGAACACGCGCTGAGTGATATCGGTGGCCGCGTTGACGCGGATGCCGATGAAGTCTTCCATTTCCGGGGTGAGGTTGCCCACGCCGTAAATGTTCAATGGCACACATCCGCCCGACTGATCCTGGCAGGTGATGTTGTCCGGATCAGACGTATCCAGCAGCAGGCCCTGGTTCAGCTTTGACAGGCTGATGTTGCCTTCCTGAGTCAGGTTGCTTTCGAAGCGGCCTTCGGAGAAGTACACGTCGTAGCTGAGGTTATCCGTGATGTCACCGCGAGCGCCGAACACGAACTGCAGCATGTCACGGGTATTGATGGCGCGACGAGGACGGGTTACGCGACTGCGTGACTGGATGGCGACGGTATTCGGGATCTCGTTGCCGTTCGCATCGGTCGCGGTGTTGTAGTTGTCGCGCAGGATCTGTTGTGCTTCTGGCGTGATGAAGGGGTTGCCCTCAACGGTGATCTCCAGCGGCCCGTCAAAGCCGAAGGGCGTCGGTGCCAGCTGCTGATCAACCTGGCTGCGCGCAAACGTGCCGCGAGCATACAGTTCATGATTCTCAGTCAGGTCAAAGCGCCCAAAGGTGGACACCTGGAAGCGCTCCTGGGGCAGCTGCAGGTAGTTGACCGGGGCATAGTTGTACAGGTCATCCGGGGTGACGAACGGAGAAATGCTGCCGTCCGGCTCGAATTTGCGGCTGCCGGTCAGGATAGCCGTGCCGGGAATTGACGAGGAGCCGCCGGCATCGAATCGATTTTCGGCGACATTGTCAAAATTCGCAACGCGGGAGTAGTCGCGCTCACCCGCGAACAGCGGGTCGCGGTCGTTGTAGCTCAGGGCCATGACGGCGTTGCCGCGTCCGTCGGCAAAGTTGCCGCCGAGGGTGAAGTTGAAGACCTTGTTCTCGGCATCGCCTTCCTGGGTGATCTGGTTGCCGAAGGACACGTCGATGCCCTCGAAGTCTTTCTTCATGATGAAGTTGACAACGCCCGCGATAGCGTCAGAGCCGTAAACCGCCGATGCACCGCCAGTTACCACTTCCACGCGCTCAATCATGGCAGAGGGGATGTTGTTCAAGTCAACAACGCCCTGTGCGCTTGACGGGGTGACACGGACACCGTCCATCATGACCAGGGTACGGAACGCGCCCAGACCGCGCAGGTTGACGGTCGCCGTACCATCACCCGGGTTGTTGGACGAGCTGTCGAAACCCGGAACCGCCTGCGGCAGGGTGTTCATCAGGTTTTCCGTGTTGATGGTACCGGTCAACTGGAACTGCTCGGCGCCGACTGTGGCGACCGGGCTGTTGGAGGTGAAGTCGGCGCGGGCAATACGCGAACCCGTTACCACGACTTCCTCGACAATCTGCTGCCCTTGCGCGGACACATTCGGTGCGGCCATGAATGCTGCGGTAGCACCCATTGCCGACGTCACCGCCAGGTTAATGCGTTTTTTCTTGAACATGGACTTCCTCCTGATTACTTGGCTGGGCGCTACTGTGCGCCCAATCGTGCGCAAACCTCGAGGTTGAGCTCTGCGACTTGCGTCGACATTATTGCTATCAATCGCTCGCGCATCATACTTAAACAGGACTCGATGTCCTTAAAACTCCGGGTTTTTGTAAAAAATTCACGTTATTCAAGGAGGCTCTGTCATCGGGCAGACATGTTTCTTTATAACCGGCAGGAAGCGAACGGCTGGGCGTCAAGCGAACATAGATCAAGGGCTTTGCCTGATCAGGCGACAATGGGATAAATTTCCCGAGGTCAGGCATGATGATGCCACAGCGGGTCTCGGTGATACTGCGTCGCGAGGTTTGCCAGGTTAAAAACGGAGAAGAAAACAATGAAAAATCCCCGATCACTGATGCTGGCGCTCGTGGCCCTGATGTTCTGCACGGGTGCGCTCGCCCAGACGGGCTACGATGTGCTGATCACCATGAATGAGGAAATACTGCAGCTCGGCAGGCCGACAGAGGTGAACGGTGTGCCAGATCTGAGCCCCGAGGCCGTCGCTGTTCAACGTGAGGCGCTGAAGGATTTCCGGATACGCCTGCTGGATATGGACACCTCGGAATGGACGGTGCCCCAGCAGGTGGATTACCTGCTGGTCTGGTCCAAGATGAACGCCATCGTGTTCAACCACCGCGTGATGCAGCCCTGGTCACGCGACCCGCTCGCCTACCTGTATCAGTTCCGTGCCATACCCCACGCGGACGTGCCGACAACAGAAGATAAGAGCAGGGCGCTGTCCGCGAAGCTGCGAGCGGTGCCGATCATGGTGGATAATGCCATCCGCAATCTCACTCAGCCCGCCGGGGAGCTCGCTGAGCTTGCCATATTCCTGCTGGATAATTTTGACGGCGTCGGTCAGGGGGAGCCCTATCGCGACGATCCACCCCAGGGCACCATCGGCTGGTTCCAGGACCTGTGTCATCGCCTCGAATATCGGCCTGATGGCCAGGCAGATGAGAACGAGCGCCTCGCGGTCGAGTGCCGGCAGGCAGCAGCCGCGGCACAGAGGTATCGCGACTGGCTGGCGGACAACCGCGACAGCATGCAGGCCTCTGCAGCCATCGGCACCGACAACTTCAACTGGTACCTGAAGCATGTCCGCCTGCTGCCGCAGACGGTGGAGGACCTTCGCGGCATCGGCAAACGGGAGTTTCACCGCTACCGCTTCAACTATCTGTTGGATCGCCACGTCAACGCCCCGCTGGAGGAGCTCGAGCTGACCCGGAGCGCCGAGCAGCATCGCCAGCGCACCCGGCAGGCGGAGGCCGAAACGCGCAAGCTCGTAAAGGATCTGAGGCTGTTTACCATTCCCGACGACATGCCCGACGAATTCGAGTCCGATGTCTTCTGGAGCCCGCGTGCGAAAACCGACCGGCATTTCTGGGAGGAGATCCAGTTTCGCAATGCACTGAACAACCATATACATGCGTCGATTCCGGGGCATCGCTTCGATAGCAGGCTGCGCGAGACGCTGGCCAACCCGATACGGCGCACCCACGGCGAGAGCGCCCGTGCCGAGGGCTGGGCTACTTACCTGGAGGAGACGCTGATCCAGGCCGGTATCGCGAAAGATAACCCGCGGGTGCGCGAACTGTTCTATGCGGCTTTGATAAAGCGCGGCAGCCGCTTTTTTGCCGAGATCGGTATGCACACCGGCACCATGACGCTGGAAGAGGCCAACGCCTACATGATGGACTGGGTGCCGTACATGGAAGAAGACCTCGGTCGTTACGACCTGGTGGGCTACCTGCGGCGGCCCGGTTTGGGCAGTATGTACCTGCTGGGCAAGACCCAGATCGAGCAGCTGATCTCGGAGCGTGCGTTCCAGCTCGGCGACGACTTCGACCTGGGTGAGTTCCACGACGACTTTCTATCCCGAGGCATTATTCCGGTAACGCTGATCCGCTGGGAAATGGCGGGTCTGGACGACAGCGCCCGCGCCGTCTGGGCAGATGTTGTCGGCAAGCCCTTCCCCGGCAACCAGTAAGCCCGGCCGGTCTGGCGATCCGCTGCCCTGAACGCGGTACAGGCCGCGGTGCTATGCGCGCCCGATGCCGTGCATGCGCTCGCGGTGAAAGTCGATGGTGCCCGCACCCTGCAGCAACAGTTGCGTGATGCGCCAGCCATCCGCCGTCCGCCGGTAGCGATTCAGGTAGCGGCCCCACAGAAAACCGTCCGGGGAGCCATCCCTGTAGCGATGCCAGGCGTCGATGTAGCACAGGGACCGCGCTTCGTCCTCGCCCTCGAGCGTGATCATCACGTTGCTGACATGGTGACTGGAGGCAGCAAACAGATCGCGCAGTCCCACGGCAATGGTTGACGCCATGTCTGCGCCCAGAATGTTGGGGGTATCCGGGTTGTAGTCGATCACGGCATCGGGTGTAAACAGCTCCGCGACTCCATCGGGGTCATTGCGATCAAAGCGCTCGCAGTAGGCATGGATCAGGTCAGTGATGGCCTGGCGGTCGGTGATTTCGCGTAGCGTACGTTCGATTTCCATGGTGCGCCTGTCAGGAGTTTGCGGGCGGGAGGTCGGCAGGCATGGGCAGCAGCCGTCCGGCCAGCGCGCCCGTGACCGGCATGAGAAACAGTCCCCAGTAAGCCAGAAAGGTTCGAATGGGCTGATCGGGTGCCCACATGACCGGTGGCACCAGCAGTGTTGTCAGCACCAGCAGCAGTGCGACGCCGTAGCCGATGATCAGTCCCCAGACGATCCGCCGCTGTTGTCGGGAGAGCCGGCGGAAGCGGTGGCAGGCGGCGAGCATCGCCAGCGGCACGATGAAAACGCCAAGAATGAGACCGAGCGTGTTCATCGTGCTCTCGTGTGCGGGTAGAGCCACATCCAGAAACCGCTCAGCAGCAGCAGGATCAGTGCGGCCGCCGCCAGGTCGCTGAGCAGATAGCCCGCCTTGCCGAACGCATCCCCGGAATGCAGTTGCTCGAGAAAGCTGTCATTGCGCAGACCTGTGACAAGCACGGCCCCATCATGCAGGGCCAGGGTGACTTCGGTGATGCTGGTGTCGTTGAAACGCACTTTGATGATGCCCTTGTCGGGCCGCACGTCCATACGGTCGATGCCTGATGTCGCCACATCGGGTGTCACCGCCGCAGCTGCCCGTCGAGCCAGCTCCGGCAGCGGCAGCGATTGCGCAAAGGCTCCAGGCTGCCTGGCATCCGTACCGGGCATGAAGCCGAGCGCCCGTTTGTGGTTCAGCATGATCCCGGTCAGCGAGATGATGATGACCAGAAAAGCAACGATCACGCCTAGCCAGAGATGGGTGTAGAGCATCCCTTTCGTGATGGCACGGGTAGCCCGTGAGGGTTTTCGGCGTGGCAGGGAACGACGGTTGGCTGCAGGCAAGGCGACCTCTCTGAATGCCGTTGTATGCCGTAACACCTTGAAACGACATGGGTATTCACGCTGCCCAGGTGATATGGCCAGCCATGCGCAGCGTGGTTGGAGCATAAAGCATACAGGGTTTGCAGCTTGTCGTGGGACCCCGCTAGCCTGTTCCAGAATATTGCTGCAGTCTACGCACAAGTGTTCGCAAATTTCTGGAATACCCACGGACCGATGGGGTACGATCAGTAAAAGCACCCCATTATTGTAAACCGGAGGGTTTCCCCGCCATGCCTCGAGTCATTCTTCCCGCCAGTGCCCTGCGCCGCGGCGCGCGTTCTCTATTGATGGTCGGCCTTGCGGCACTGTTGCCCGTGCCGGCCGCTTTTGCTGCCGCCCCTGACGGTCTCAGCGAGACGGATCTGAGCGCACTGCAATGGCGCGAGGTCGGTACGGCGGCCACCAGCGGCCGCATCACCCGCTTTGCAGTGCATCCCGATGATGTCCGGGTCATCTATACCGCGACAGCCTCTGGCGGGCTCTGGAAGACCGTCAACGCCGGTACCACCTGGGAGCCCATTTTCGAACAGCAGTCCAGTGTGTCGATGGGAGACGTTGCTCTGGCGCCCAGCAATCCGGATATCGTCTGGGTTGGCACGGGCGAGCAGAACAGTGTGCGCAGCTCGCAGTTCGGCAACGGTGTTTACCGCTCCGACGATGCGGGAAAGACCTGGCAGCACATGGGACTGGAAGACAGTCGACACATCGGGCGCATTCTGATCCATCCGGACAATCCAGATATCGTGTTTGTTGCGGCCCTGGGGTCGCTCTGGGGCCCCAACCCCGAGCGAGGGCTGTATCGCACGACGGATGGCGGCGAGACCTGGAAGCAACTGCTCAGCCCCAGCGAGCACACCGGCGTTGTCGAGGTGCAGATGCACCCGGAAAATCCGGATGTGCTGTTTGCCGCGACCTTCCAGCGCGAGCGCCGCATGTGGAGCATGGTCGGTGGCGGTGATGAGGGAGGCCTGTTTCGCAGCAATGATGGCGGCGACAACTGGCATCGGGTGGGTAACGGCTTCCCCGTGGACCCCGTCGGTCGCGTGGGCGTGACATTCTGCCCGAGTAACCCGGACACCCTTTACGCGACGGCGGTGGGTCCCGATGGCGGCACGTTCCGGTCCACGAATGGCGGCGATTCCTGGGAGCGTCGCAACGCGAAAGTCCAGAGTCACTGGTACTACGGTGAGCTGGTCTGCGACCCGCAAAATCCCGATCGCGTCTATGTTCCCATGACGCCACTGCTCATGTCCGAGGATGGTGGCGAGACCTTCGACAACATTGCGCAGACCATGGTGCACGCGGATCACCACACACTGTGGGTGAATCCCGACGATCCGGCGCATCTCATGTCCGGCAATGACGGCGGCGTCTACACGTCGCGTGATGGCGGTGATACCTGGCAGTGGGCCAGCAATCTGCCGGTCATGCAGCTTTATACTGTGTCAGTCGACATGCAGGAGCCTTTTTACCACGTCTATGGTGGTACCCAGGACAACGGCTCCTGGAGCGGGCCGATCGGAACGCGTTACGCCGATGGCATCACCAACGAAGACTGGATGTTCATCTCCGGTGGCGACGGTTTCTATTCGATTGCTGATCCCACTGACGCCAGCATCATTTATTCCCAGTCGCAGTACGGCGTTCTCTACCGCACCGACCGCAACAGCGGTGAGCAGCGCCGCATCCAGCCCTGGCAGCCCCAGGACGGCGAATTCCCGCCTTACCGCTGGAACTGGAGCTCGCCGTTTGTCATTTCCCCCCATGATTCCAGAACGCTGTATTTCGGCGCCAACGTGGTGTTCCGCAGCAAGGACCGGGGCACCAGCTGGGAGCGTATCAGTCCGGATCTGACGCGCCAGATCAGTCGCGACGAACTGCCGCTGCAGGGCAGTGTGCAGCCCGCCGACGCAATCGATCTGCATTCCAGCACCGCCATGTATGGCAATCTTCATGCTCTGGCAGAGTCGACGCTGCGGCGCGGCTTGCTCGCCGCCGGAACGGACGATGGACTGGTTCAGGTCAGCCGCAATGGTGGCAGGAGCTGGCAGCGCTCCGATTCCTTCCCGGGTGTGCCCGACATGATGAAAGTCGGCATGCTGGCCTGGTCTGCGACGGAAGAAGGCACCTTGTTTGTCGTGTTCGATGGTCACAAGGACAACGACTTCCGTCCCCACGTAGTGCGCAGCGACGATTTCGGCGAGACCTGGCGCAACATCACCAGCGACTTGCCGGCGTTCGGCCCCACTCGGAGCATTGCCGTGCATCCCCGCAACGGCGATCTGCTGTTCGTCGGTACCGAGTTCGGCGTCTACGCGTCGCGCGATGGCGGCGACCACTGGCTGGCGCTGCGCTCCGGCCTGCCGACAAACTCGGTTCAGGGCATGGTGGTCCACCCGCGTGAGAACGACCTGGTTATTGGCACTCATGGCCGCGGCTTCTGGGTGCTGGACGAGCTCAGCCTGCTGGAATCACTGACACCCGAGGTTGTCAGCGGTCACAGCTACCTGGCAACACCCCGGCCCGCAACGCAGATCCGTGACGTCAGCCGCGGGCGCAAGAATTTCGGCCACAGCTACTGGAGCGCGGAGAACCCGCCGCGCGGTACCATTCTGGACTACTGGATCGGTGATGCGGCTGTGGGTGAGGCGGTAATGGTCGAGGTGGTCGATCGTCGGGGCAACACGCTGCGCCGCATCGCCGAGTCTACCGCCGAGCGCGGTGCGCAGCGTGTTGTGTGGGACCTGCGGCACGAGGCGCCGCCGAGTGACAGCACTTCATCCTGGCGCACACCGGTGGGCCGTTTCGTGCCTGCCGGTGATTATCAGGTCCGTCTGACCGTCGGTGATCAGGTTCATACCCAGCCACTGAGCGTGCGCCGGGATCCGGCAGTTGATGTCTCAGACCGTGACAGCCGCTTAAGGGAAACGGTTCTGGCCCTGCAAACGCAACTGTTGACGGCGGCTTATCACGCCGGGAAGGCCGTCGATGCCGGTGTCGAGCAGACCGAGGCGCTGCTGACGCGCCTTGACGAGCGCACCGCTGATCCAGCGCTGCGGCGTCAGGCGCAGGCGGCAGCGGACGAAGCGCGGCGCCTGCATGTTGCGATGCGCGGCGAAGCGCTTGGCAATGCTCAGCAGGAAACGCGATTGCCTCTGGCGGACCTCACGCTGCGCCTATACATGACAACAGAGTCCTGGAGTGGCGCTCCAACCCCGGCACAGCGTGAGCTGACCGAGGCGGCGCATCGCGACATGAGCCGTGTTCTCGCTGAAATTGAACCGTTCCTGGAAAAGGCACTGCCGGCATTGCGCGCCAGCGCGGAACGGGCCGATGTTGCCTGGCCCGCCGATTCGCTGCCCGAGGTGCCAGCGGAAAATCTGATTCCTGATTATCGTCAATAGAAGGTACCCAAGACCATGACCGTGTTCCAACAACTGATGTCGACTACGGCGAGACTTCGCTTCTGCGTTCCCGTCATTGCCGCGATACCCCTCCTGTTCAGCCTCGTTCCCAGCGCCATCGCGGACGGCGGCGGGCATACCTCGCTCGCTGCCCTCGAATATCGCGAGGGTCATCGCGAGGCGGCGATCGCCAGGCGCAGTGATTTCATGCGCCGCATGGGCGAGGGCATTGCGGTGATTACCAGCGCAGACCGGTCCCAGCCTAATCTTTACGAGTTCTACACGCCCGACACGGAGCAGAAGGACTTTGTGTTTCTGACCGGGATTTACGACTCGCACCCGCCCGGGCACATCCTGGTCATGAACCCCGGTGGCACCGAGTACCGGGAAGTGCTTTACACCGACATGGACGCAGCCGAGGCGCGTCGGCTTTCGGGTATAGCGCATGTATTTCCGCGTGAGCGTTTTCTGCAGCACATGAGCAGCGCGCTGACCGACTATCGCAACCTGCGTATCACCCAGCTGCGTTTCAAGGAGGTTGAATCTGATTATGCGCTGGGCTGGGGTGATCAGAGCAAGGTGCTCTACGTGAATTACCCGCGGTTCACCAATCTGAATGAGCCCGTCAACCCGCGTCTGGCCTTTGTTGACCGCCTGCGCGCAGCCACCGCCGAGCTCGATGTCCGCGATGCCGGTGATCTGCTCGACCCTATGCGCATGATTCTCGATGATTTCGCCATGCAGAATCTGCTGCGTGCGATTGAGATCACCGGACAGGGATTGATGGAGGGCATGAAAGTTGCCAGCCCGGGTCTGAGCACGCTGCAGGTCATGCACACAGTGGATTACGTCTATCGACTGCACGGCGCCGGTCTCGGCTTTCTTACCGGTGTCTCACCGGCGAGCAACCTGAACGAGGCACTGAAGTGGGAGACCACGGCTGAGGAAGAGGCCGCGCGCAAAGGCGATGCCCGCATCACGGCGGGGTCGCTGGTGCACTTTGACACCGGCGCCAGCATGAACCACTACTCCGCGGACATTCAGCGCACGGTGCCCGCCGATGGGCGTTTCACCGCCGAGCAGCGAAAGGTCTATCAGGGCGTGCTGGATGTTCAGAAAGCGGTGATTGCCGCTGTGCGTCCCGGCGTGACCTGGAGCGAGCTGCAGGAAATGACCCTGCGTCTGCTCAAGGAGGCCGGTGGCTGGGATGAAAGCTATACCTACGGTATTGGCCATTTCATCGGCATGGAAGTGCATGAGCACGGCGATTACCTGGAGCCACTGCAGCCGGGCATGGTGCTGGCCATCGAGCAGGGCGCGGTCGTTGACGGTACGCGGGTCGCCTTTGAGGATGATGTCCTGGTAACGGAGGATGGTTACGAGTGGCTGACACGCTTCATCCCGATTGAAATTGATGAGGTTGAAGCCCTGCGGCGTGAAGCACCGGCGCTGCGCCCCGAGGCGCTCCTCGGCCTCGACTGACTCGCCTCCTGATCGGCACCGGACGCGCCATCCCCTGGCACGTGCGGTACCGGTCGCATCGGGCCGGCGCTGCGATAGCGCGGCCCTACCCCGCCCATTTTGTTCGCTTGGCGACCCACGGTGCTTTATACGCCCATATTCTATTGACATCTTCCCCGTCATGTCCGAAATTTGATGACGGCAGTAACACAAAAAATGATAGCGGGGAGAGTTAGCTTATGAATCATCGTCGATCTTTGATGGCGCGGGCAGTACATGGCGTCCTGGTAGCAGGTACGGTCAGTTCCGGTGCAGGCTTCGCCGGATCTGCTTACGCGCAGCAGGACACAGCACTGGAAGAAGTGGTTATTACGGGTTCGCGCTTGCGTCGCGATCGCGATTTTGTAGAGGTGAGCCCGGTCGCCACGGTCGACATGGAGCAGATACAGGGCCTGGGCAACCTGACGCTGGAGCAGACGGTCAATCGCATGCCGCAGCTGGTGCCGGACACCACCAGTGCCACCAACCAGTATGGTGGTGCTGCCATGAGCGCGAACCTGCGAGGTTTGGGCGCAGTGCGCACGCTGGTTCTCGTCGATGGCCGTCGCTATATCCCCGCAGAGAACACAGGTATTGCCGACCTCGCCACTATTCCCGATATGCTGGTCGAGAGCGTGGAGATCGTGACCGGCGGGGCCTCTGCGGTCTACGGTTCCGACGCCATCGCGGGCGCCATCAACTTCCGCCTGCGCGATGACTTCCAGGGCACCGAGTTCCGCTACCAGCGCGGCGAGACGGGCGAAGGCGACGGCGAGACCGAGCGCTTTGACGTCCTCCTCGGCGCCGGCACCGACGACGGGCGCGGCAATGTCACGTTCGCCGCCTCCTATTCGGAACGCGGCACGATCATGGGTGACTCGCGCGACTTCTCCGCCATCCCGCTGGTGACAAGTTCAACTGGAGAGTACGTGCCCTTCGGGTCTGGCAACATTCCCGGCACCGTCATCTCGCTGCAGCCGGCTCAGTTCTCGCAGATCAACGGCGTCGACCTTAGCAATTCCGACGGTTCCTGCCCGGGCCCGATCCAGGGCGTGCGCTTTGATGCCGGCGGCCAGCCGGCGCCGTTCTGCCGGCCGGAAGACCAGTTCAACTACGCGGCGGACAACTTCCTGATGCGCCCGATGGAGCGCTATCAGATAAGCACCATCGGCAAATACCAGATCAACAACCAGGTGGAAGCCTACACCCAGTTTTTCTACAACAAGTACGAACAGGAATACCAGATGGCGCCCGATTCGGTGGCCCCCACCAGCTTCGGCCAGCAGGGCGGCACGATCGTGATTCCGCAGGCAGCCACCAACCCGCTGTTCAGCCCGCAGCTGCAGAGCTTCTGGGCACAGAACGCTGCGTTCTGGGATCCTGACGGTGACGGCGACTACGTGGTCAGTAACACCGGGCGCCGCTTTGAAGAATTCGGCCCGCGCAACTTCTCGTACAATATCGATTCGTTTATGCTGACTGGTGGCTTCCGCGGTGACCTGGAGTTCGGTGACAGCAACTGGAGCTGGGATACCTTCTACCAGTATTCGAGAAACGAAACCACGCTGACCAACGTCGGCCTGTTGTCGAAGTCCGGCATCACGCTCGGCCTGGACCCGGTCATCGACGACAGCGGCAACGTCACCTGTCGCACCCAGGTACGCGGCTGTGTCCCGGTCAACATATTCGGCACGGATACCCTGACGCCAGCAATGGCCGACTACCTGCAGAGTGAGAGCGTGACCGACAACCGTTTCGAGCGCCAGGTAGCCGGCGCCAGCATCGCCGGTGACCTGTTCGAGCTGCCGGCGGGCACGGTGGCGACCGCCTTTGGCGTCGAGTACCGTGAGGAAACCATCTCGGTGGTCCCGAACGACGCCCAGTTGACCAACGACCTGGCGGCACAGTCCATCGCACCGCAAATCGTGAACGGCTCCTATGACATATTCGAGCTCTTCGCGGAGACGCGCATACCGATCTTGAGCGAGCAGTTCGGGTTGCAGGGCCTGGCAGTGGAAGGCGCGGCGCGCTACGCCGACTACTCGACGGTCGGCACGGTGAGCACCTGGAGCGGGTCTCTGGACGTGGACATCAACGAACAGATCAAGCTGCGTGCCGGCTACAGCCGCGCGATCCGCGCGCCCAACCTCGACGAGCTCCTGCGTCCGGTGAGCGCCGGCTTCCGGCCGGTGAACGACCCCTGTCTGGCGGTGAACAACCCGTCGGCGAGCGTCAAGCAGCTGTGCGTCCAGCAGGGCGTGCCGGCCAACATCGTCGACACGCTGGTTGACAGCGTGCGCTCGGGCTACGACCTGATCAGCGGCGGCAACCCCAACCTCGAAGAGGAAGAGGCAGACACCCTGACTGCTGGCTTCGTGCTGATGCCGTCCATGCTGCCCGGCCTCTCGCTGTCGCTGGACTACTACCGTGTTGAGCTGGAAGGCGCGATCTCACAGGTCGATGGCCAGCTGCTGCTGAACGACTGTTTCGCCACGGGAGCAATCGACGGCACCTCCTGCCAGTCGATTACGCGCGACTCGAATGGCAACCTCTTTGAGGTCAATGCCCCGCTGCTGAACCTGGCGAGCCGTGAAGTGGAAGGTATGGATCTGGCGATCAACTACGCGTTCGAAGCTCTGCCGTCCTTCCTCGCTCTGCCAAACCATGGCGCAACGCTGGATATCCAGTCCTTTTCGTCCTGGCAGTTCACCAACGAGGAGCAGGTGCTGGAAAGCCTGCCGCCGATCGACTGCGCGGGTCGCTACAGCGGCACCTGCTCCAGCGGCCCGGTGCGTCCTGATCCGGACTTCCGCAGCCTGCTGCGCTTTAGCTACCGTTCCGGTCCGTTACGCCTGAGCCCCGAGATCAACTATATCGGAGATCTGAAGCTGGCTGACAACTCGTCGCCGAACGAGCGCGGCACCCAGGATGCGGTGGTCTACGTCAACCTGAACGGTGGCTGGGACATTACCGAAAAGGTCAACGTGTTCTTCGGGATCAACAACCTGCTCGACAAGCAGCCGCCGGTCTGGGCTTTCCAGGCAGCCGGTGACCTCAACGTCAACGTGAACCTGTACGACCCGCAGGGTCGCAACTTCTTCGCTGGCGTGCGGGCAGCGCTTTAGCGTCCCCAGATGGCTCAGGTCCCATCGGGACCTGAGCCGATAAGCTCTGACACTTGTTTGAAACGATAGCGGCGTGGTTATATGAATAGCGCTGATGGCGTCTGATGCCTGAAAATACAGAATTCCGTGCCTTGCCCGCAGCGCCAGGTGCTGCTGCCATTTTGTGCGGGCTCCACAGTCACTAATGTCTGAGGAAAAATCATGAATCTACTTAAACGCCTCGACTTCAAAGCGGCCCTTGCCATCGCGCTTGTCCTCTCCGGGGCGGCGTCACAAGCCGTCACTTTCGACCTGGAACTGCCGCAGGAAGCACCGGAAGAGAGCTACGACGGCCGGCTCATCCTGATCATTGCGGCGAGTGACGACAAAGACCCGCTCGACCAGGTCAGCCCCGATTATGACGCGGCGCAGATCTTTGGCATTAATGTCGAGGACTGGCAGCCCGGCAGTCGCGAGCGCATCGACAGCGATGTTCTCGGTTTTCCCGCGCGCAGCATCAGGGATATTCCCGAGGGCGAGTATTACGTGCAGGCAGTGCTGCACAAGTACGACACCTTCAACCTGAGTAACGGAAAGACGGTGCAACTGCCCGCCGCCAGGGGCGCTGGGCAGAACTGGCGCAAGGAGCCGGGCAATCTGTACAGCAAGCCCGTGAAGCTGACCATCCGCCCGGACAGCAAGGATATCGAGCGAATCGTGCTGAGCGAGGTCAACCCGCCGATCGAGGAGCCAAAGGATACGGAATACGTCCGTCATATCAAGATCCGCAGTGAGCTGCTTTCCGAGTTCTGGGGTACCGATGTCTATCTTCGCGCCCATGTACTTGTTCCACACGGCTTCGACGATAACCCGGATGCGCAATTTCCCCTGGCCATCTTCCACGGCCATTTCCCGGCAGATTTCGGCGGTTTCCAGACAACACCACCGGACCCGGATGCCGCGTGTGTCTACAGCAAGCGCTTCGACCTGGATTGCTATAATCGCATTCAGGAGCAGGAGGCTTACGATTTCTACCAATACTGGATCTCCGACGACGCGCCGCGCATGCTCATCACCGAGATCGACCACAGCAATCCCTATTACGACGACAGTTATGCGGTGAATTCCGAAAACATCGGACCCTACGGCGACGCCATTACCTATGAGCTGGTGCCCGCGATCGAAGAGGCTTTCCGCGGCATCGGCGAAGGCTGGTCGCGTTTCGTTTACGGGGGCTCTACCGGTGGCTGGGAGGCTTTGGCCGTCCAGGTGAAGTATCCGGATGAGTACAACGGCGCCTTCGCGGCCTGTCCCGACCCGATCGACTTCCGCCAGTTCGTCACCGTCAATATCTACGAGGACGACAACGCCTACTACCGTGAAGGCCCCTTCGGCCGGATCGAGCGTCCGTCGCGCCGCAATTACCTGGGCCATATTTCGCGCTTCATGGAAATGGAGAACCGCTGGGAACTGGTACTTGGCGACAACACCCGCTCCGGCCAGCAGTACGACATCTGGCAGGCGGTGTTCTCTCCCAACGGGGACGACGGCTATCCGCAGCCGATCTGGGACAAGCGGACCGGCGAGATAAACCCCGAGGTGGCAGAGCACTGGCGCGAAAATTACGACCTGCGGTATATCATGGAGCGCGACTGGGAGGAGCTGGGACCCAGGCTTCAGGGCAAGATCCATCTCTATGTCGGTGATATGGACAACTACTATCTGAACAATGCGGTCTATCTGACGGAGGACTTCCTGCAGAGCGCTCAGCCGCCCTACCAGGGGGTTGTCGACTATGGCGATCGCGCCGAGCACTGCTGGAATGGCGATCACGAGAATCCCAACGCGCTATCGCGGCTGCGCTACAACACACTCTATTTGCCGCGTATTCTAGAGCGAATTCAAGAGGCTGCCCCCGAGGGCGCCGACCTGACCAGCTGGCGCTACTGAGCGGGAGAACAGGATGAGAATGATGCATTTACTGAAAAAAAACAGGTCGCTGGCGGCGACGTCCCTGGCTCTGTGTATCGGCCTGTCGGCCACGCTGGCGCCAGACATCCGTGCCGCCGTGTCCCAGGAGGGCAAGGAGCAGGCAAGGGAGCTGCTGGAATCGATGATCCCCCTGCGTACTGCGAAGGGCTATGGACAGATCCCCGCGCTGATCGACCTGCTGGAGCAGCGACTTAGCGCGGCGGGTTTCAGCGACGAGGACATCGTGCGGGTGCCGCTGACGATCGACGGTGAGATGACCAGTGGCCTGATTGTGCGCTACCCCGCGGCGGGCATCCCCGATGCGCCGCCGGTTGTCTTCATGGCGCACATGGATGTGGTGGATGCCATACCGGAAAACTGGGAGACGGACCCGTTCACGCCCACGACCATCGATGGCTACCTGTACGGACGCGGTACGCAGGACAACAAGTTCGGCGTCGCTCTGCTGGTATCCACCTTCGCCGATCTGCGCGAGGCAGGATTCGAACCGAATCGCGACCTGGTGCTTGCCTTTGCGGGAGATGAAGAGACGGGGATGCAGACCACCCGGGAGCTTCTCAAGCATCCCTTCGTGAAAAGTGCGGAATACGCCCTCAACTCGGATGCTGGTGGTGGCAGCATGAAAGCCGACGGCACGCCAGTGGCTTTCAGCATGCAGGCAGCGGAGAAAACCTATGCCACCTTTATACTCAAGGTGAAGGGCACAGGCGGACACAGCTCGGTGCCACAGCCACAGAACGCCATTTATGATCTCGCTCGCGCACTTGTTGCCATCGAGGAACTGCGGTTCCCGGTGCAGTTCAACGACATCACCCGCTCCATGGCGGAGAATATTGCCGAACGTGAGGGGGGTGAACTGGCCGATGCGCTCAGAACGCTGCTCAAGGATCCCGAGGATGCGCAGGCGATTGCGGTGATGCAGCGATATCCTCAGTACGCCAATATGCTCTGGACGACCTGCGTGGCGACAATGCTTGAGGCCGGCCGAACGGAAAATGCGCTGCCCCAGGACGCAACCGCCGCCGTCAACTGCCGGATTCTGCCCGGTACCGGCGGCGTTGACCACGTGCGTAAGCGATTTGTCAGCGCGATCGGCAACGATGCCATCAGCATGTCGCTGACGCGTGAAGCCGTGGAGAGCCCCGCCTCGCCCATCCGTGAAGACGTGACAGAAATCCTGCAGGCCGGTGTGGCGCTTAACTACCCAGGGATTACCCTGCAGCCAACCATGTCCTCCGGTGGCACCGAGAGCCGGGAGTATCGCCGGGCGGGCATTCCTGCCTATGGTGCCGGCAGCCTGGCGCTGGTGCGGCCAGACGACAGTCGCGCCCACGGCATCAACGAGCGCATACCGCTGCAGTCCTTCTACCGCGAAATGGACTATTGGGACTACGTGGTGCGCCGCGTGGGCGGGGAGGATGTCCGATGAGGTCCTCATCCCGCCGTGGATTCCTGCGAGCAGGGGCGGCACTTGCTGTTGCCACACCCTTTTTGGCGCGGGCTGGCGCAGACTCAGGCACCTCGATGGCGCTACCGGTATCCGGACTGACAGATCTGTCGTCGATCACCGCAGAGGCGCGCTTCATTACTGGCGCCGAGCGGCAGAGTCGGCGCGACAAACTCAGCCGACTGCTGCGTGAGAACGGCGTTTTCGCGGCGCTGATCGAGCCGGGGTCGAGCCTGCGCTACTTCACCGGCGTCGAGTGGTGGATCAGCGAGCGCATTACCGCGGCGCTGATCACGGCCGAGGGCGGATTGACTTTTATCACGCCCGCCTTCGAGGAGTCGCGGCTCCGGGAACTGGTTGATGTCCCGGTGGAGGTGCTCACCTGGGAAGAGGATGAAGACCCCTTCGTCATCCTGGCGGACTGGCTGAAAGCCTCCGGGCAAGGACCGAAACGGATCGCGCTGGACGAGGCGGTGCGCCACTTCATTGCCTATCGCCTGTCCGAGTCAGCCCCGGAGTGGGAAGTGCGGTCTGCCGCGGCAGAGGTCAACGCCTGTCGCATGATCAAGTCGCCGGCCGAACTGGCGCTGATGCAGCTGGCGAACGATGTGACGGTGGCTGCCTACAGCGCGGTCTATCCGCTGGTCGACAGGGGTATGTCCGGTCCGGACATTACGCTGCTGATGCACGGCGCGCAGGCCAGGCTGGGCGCAGATGACCCGTCGGGCGGCACGCAGGTCGGCAAGGGCACTGCACTGCCGCATGGTTCACGCGAGCCGGAAACCGTCGCCGAGGGCATGGTCGTGCTCATGGATTTTGGCTGCTCGGTGGGGGGCTACCGGTCCGACATCTCACGCACCTTTGTCTATGGCGAGGCCGACGCGCGCCAGCGGCGCCTTTGGAATCTGGTTCATCGCGGTCAGGAAATCGCCTTCGCCGCGGCTCAGCCGGGCACAGCGGCCGGCAGGGTGGACGCCGCGGTGCGAAAATTTTACGAGGCCGAGGGCTTCGGCCCCGGCTATCAGCTGCCGGGTTTGTCGCATCGCACCGGACACGGCATCGGCATGGATGTGCATGAGCCGATCAACTTTGTGGGCAATGAGACGGCACCGCTGGAGCCAGGCATGTGTCTGTCGAACGAGCCCGGCCTGTATGCGCCGGGTGATTACGGCGTGCGCCTCGAAGACTGCCTGTACATTACCGCGGATGGCCCGCGTTATTTCTCGACCCCGCCGCCGAGTATCGACCGGCCGATGGGCTGAATACCGTCCGTTTCCGGCGTTCTCTGCACTATTTGTGTGAATATTC
Organism: uncultured Alteromonadaceae bacterium; assembly: GCA_964613795.1. Lineage (GTDB taxonomy): Bacteria > Pseudomonadota > Gammaproteobacteria > Pseudomonadales > Halieaceae > Chromatocurvus. Next base: position 192,938 of record CAZTJR010000001.1, read on the forward strand.
ACGTGATGGTTGATTTAGAGAGGTGCCGGTGAATTATATGCTGAAAGATGCCCACACGAAAAACACGGTTTTACATCACGGCAATACGTCAGTGACGAAAACCAGATACGTCTACAAGAGGGATCCACCATGTCCTACAAAAAATCCACAGCATTCACTAAACGGCACGGTCAACGTGCATTCCCCACCCTGATGCCGCTGCCCCTGGCAATCGTGATGGCGGTCAACGCCAACAGCGTCGTGGCGCAGTCAGAACCGGAAGCCATGCTGGAGGAGGTCGTCGTTACGGGTTCGCGTCTTACGCGTGGGAATGTCGTATCCCCGAGTCCGGTTACCGTGGTCGACTCTGCCGACATTGAATCCCGAGGTATCATCCGGGTTGAGGATATGCTGAACACCCTGCCACAGGTGTCCCCGTCGGAAACCTCAGGCAAGGCCAATGAAGCCACCGGTACGGCAACGGTCAACCTGCGTGGCCTGGGTGCCGAGCGCACATTGGTTCTGGTCAACGGGCGGCGCCTGCCCTTCGGTTCGCCGATTTCCGCTGCCGCCGACCTTAACCAGGTGCCCTCGCAAATGGTCGAGCGCGTGGAAGTGCTGACAGGCGGTGCCTCCGCCGTGTACGGCGCAGACGCAGTCGCCGGCGTCGTCAACTTCATTCTCAAGGACGACTTCGAGGGATTCCAGGTCGATTTACAGGCCGCTGGCTACCAGACCGAGAATGACAACAGCAAGGCCGAGGGCGTGCTGCGGGAGTTCGATCAATCCATACCGGGGTCCACGTTTGACGGTGAATCCTATAACGTCAATGTCATGGCTGGCATGAATGCAGCCGATGGCCGTGGCAACCTGACGGCGTACTTCTCGTATCGCAAGCAGGAGCAGGTCATTCAGGGTGAGCGTGTCGCCAGTGCCTGCGCCTTTGGTGAGCGCGCCGGTGGTGCGGAATTCACCTGTGCGGGCTCCTCCACCACCTTCCCCACGCGCTTCAATAACGCTGCGCCGGTAGCCGTCCCCTATAACGTCATTCTGAGTGAATCGGGACCACGGGATTTTGTGTTCCCGAATGATACATACAACTTTGCGCCGGTTAACAACTACATTCAGCCGAACGAGCGCTATTCCTTCGGCGCCACCGGTCACTACGACATCAACGACAAGGTCGAGGCTTACGCTGAAGTCGGCTTTACCACGAATGAAATGGTCGACCAGATTGCACCGTCCGGAATCTTCGGGGGGCAAACCGACACGATCAACTGCGACAACCCGTTCCTTAGTGCCGAGCTCCTTGACATTATCTGCACGAACAACGGCTTCTCAGGTAGTGACAATGCGCCGGTGAACATCGGTCGTCGCAACGTCGAGGGTGGTGGGCGTCGCAATTCCATCGATCACACCTCTTTCCGCTCGGTCGCCGGTCTTCGCGGTGCCTTCAACGACAGCTGGTCCTACGACATATCGGCCCAGTATTCACAGGTTGAGTACCAGAATGAGGCGGAGAATTTCTTCAACATTACCCAGGTCGAAAAAGCCCTGGAAGTGCGTATCGATCCGGCGACCGGCGAGCCCGCCTGCCAGTCGGCCATCGATGGCTCCGATCCCAGCTGCGTTCCCTACAACGTGTTCCAGCTGGGTGGCGTGACCCAGGAGGCGCTGGACTACGTCCAGGCGCCGGGCTTCCGCGCCGGTAAGGTCAAGCAGACGATTTTCATGGCCTCCGTCGAGGGCGATCTCGGTGACTATGGTGTCAAGAGCCCCATGGCGGATGACGGCATGCTCGCGGTGTTCGGTCTCGAGTACCGCAAGGATGAGCTGGTGCAGACCAATGATTTCCTGATCCGCTCCGGCGCACTGGGCAACCCGCGCGCGAACGTAGCGGGCGAGATCCCGGTCAAAGAATTCTTCACGGAATTCCAGCTGCCTCTGGTGCAGGGCGTGAAAGGCGTCCAGGACCTGTCCCTGTCAGGCGCCTACCGCTTCTCTGACTTTGAGGACACCACGGGTACGCAGGACACCTACGCACTGGGCCTGAGCTACTCACCCAACGCGGACGTCCGCGTCCGTGCGCAGTATCAGCGTGCCACGCGTTCGCCTAACCCGATCGAGCTGTTCGCACCGACCAACCGCTTCGAGTTCAACCTGCCACAATTGCCGAATGGCGCCTTTGACCCCTGCGGTGGTCCCAACCCCTTCCGCTCCTTCGAGGAATGCGCTCGAACGGGTGTCACCCAAGAGCAGTACGGCCAGATCATCGTGGCCGGTGGCCAGTTCAACAACCTGACTGGTGGTAACGAAGACCTGGATGTCGAGACGGCCGATACCTTCACCCTCGGTGTGGTCTTGACGCCCAGCGTCGTAGAGGGGTTGACCCTGTCGATCGACTATTTCCAGATTGAGCTGGAGGATGCTATCGGCACCGTCCCGGAGACGACGGCCCTCAACAACTGTCTGGATACCGGCGACTCGTTCTTCTGCGGTCTTATCCAGCGCGACCCGCTCAACGGTAGCCTCCGCGGCAACGAGAACGCGTTTATCATCGCGACCAACGTCAACACCGGCTCTATCGAGACGTCGGGTATTGACGTGGCCGCCACCTATGACTTCGACATCGGTCGCTGGGGTGGTATGCGCATCAATTATATTGCCACGTACGTCGATACGCTTGAGAAGGTCGCGCTCCCGGGCGAGGCCTCCTTTGAGTGCGCTGGTTTCTTCTCTCCGAACTCGGCCAACTGCGGCGTCTCGTCGCCCGAGTACCGCCATCAGCTGCCAGTCACCTGGTTCACTCCATGGAGCGATATCAGCGCTCAGCTGACCTGGCGTCATTTTGGCGGGGCTGATCTGCTCGGCACTGACGGTGAGGTCGATGCAGACCGCCTCGGTGCGCGGGATTATATCGATCTGGCCGCCCGCGGCATGATCATGGACGGCATCCAGTTCCGGATTGGTATCAACAATATCTTCGATCGCCAGCCTCCGGTAAGCAACCAGGTCGGCGGCGCGGGCGGTAGCTTCGGCACCGGTAATACCTTCCCGGGTGTGTACGATGCGCTGGGCCGCTTCATGTTCGTCGGCACGACGCTGACCTTCTGAAGGAAACGACCCAGGACTGTCCGGACCGCTCCGCCTGCGGCGTAGTCCGGACCTGCTGCTCAACAACAATCGGAGTGATGCCGTGACGATCAGGCTTTCTCTTCCGGCAATCGAAAAGGCGGTCCTGTTCCCGAAAGGCCCGCCTTTTCTTTTTCCGGCTTTATTGCGGTATCTGCGTCGCGTGGTTCACGTCGCTTTCGCGACCGGTTTTGCAGCGCTGGGTCTTGCCGCGCCTGCTTTTTCTGCCGAGCCGCCGGCGTTGACGCTCGATCGTATCTTCGACTCACCAAGCCTTTTCGGCACGCCCCCGTCCGCGCCCGTTTGGTCGCCGGACAGCGAGCACCTCGCGTTTGTCTGGAACGATGCCGGTCAGCCGCAACGGGGCCTGTGGGTGGTGAGTCGGGATGGTTCGGGCCTCAGGCGGCTGAACGTCGACCAGCCGGCCGACACGTACTCGGTCCGGGAAATCGCCTGGCTGCCCGACGCCGAATCCCTGCTCAGCCTGCGGGGCGACGCCCTTTGGCTGACTACGCTGGACGGCAGGAGCCGGCGGCTGGCTGACTCGCTGAACGGTGCCTCCGATCTAGCCGTGGCGCCCGGTGGCGGTCGTGTCACCTGGCTGCGCGACGGTGACCTGTGGCTTTACGACCTGGACAACGGCGGACTGACGGCTCTCACCGACGTCGGGATTCCGTCCATCTCGGCGCTGGATGCCGGGCGCTACCGGCGCCCGGATCGGGAGATCGGACCCGGCATCTGGGGCGGTCCCACCTATGCCTGGTCCCCCGATGGCCGGTATATCGCGGTGCACCACGTCGACCGGCGGGGTATGCGCCGCGTTTCCTTTCCGGATTATCTGGCGCCCGAGGATACCGATCCCAACCTTGTGCGCCGTGGCTATCCCGGCGATCCCAACGAGGCGCGTCGGGTCGGTATTATCCCGCTGGCGGATCGACAGCTGCGACTGCTCGATATGCAGGACGCCAGCGCCAACCAGATCGTGGGTTTCGCCTGGTCGGAGCAGGGTACCTTGCTGGTGGACGTCGCCTCTGACACGGCGGTCGACCGCTGGCTGTATACGCTGCAACCGCAGGACGCCGCCCCGCGCCAGATATGGCATCATCGCCGCGATAGCCGCATCTACACGCAGTTCGGCGCGGTCTGGAGTGCCGACGGCGACGACGTCGTATTTCTCAGTGACCGTGAGGACCACTACGGCCTGTATGCCCTCGACGTCCGCGCGCCGGAGCCGGAGCCGAGGCGCCTGAGCCACCCTGACTACGATGTTCTGGGGCTTCCGCGGGTGGCAGCCAGCGGGGACCTGTATTACCCGGCGACCGGGGGCATTCCCCATCATCGCCAGGTCTATCGCGCCGGCCTCGATGGCGCGGAGCCCGCCCGTGTCACGCGACGTCCCGGCCATCACGATGGCTATCCGTCACCGGACGGACGTTCCATTGCCGTGATCAGCAGCGACGATGCCCATCCCCCCGAACTCCGCGTCGGTGACGCGGACGGTGCATTCCTGCGACAGGTTACGGAGTCTCCGCTGCCGGCCTTTGAACAATACGAATGGGCCAGGACCCGTTACGTCAGCTTTCCCAGCGAGATCGACGACTACACCCTGCACGCCCGGATTCTCGAGCCGCCCGAGCTCGATCCGGCGCGACGCTACCCGGTACTTTTCGGCCCCATGTATTCGAACACCGTGCGCAATCGTTGGGCGGGTGTATATACCGAGGTGCAGCAGCTGCTCGTTCAGCAGGGCTATATTGTCGTCCAGGTGGATGTGCGTGGCAGTACAGGCTACGGACGTGCCTTCCGCGAGGAGTTCCTGGCCAACTTCGCCGGCGAGGATATCGACGATATCGCCAGCGCGGTGCGCTACGTGCGCACGCTGCCCTATGTGGACCCGCAGCGGCTGGGAATCTGGGGCAGCAGTTACGGTGGTACTCTCACCGTGTACACGCTGCTGACCCGGCCCGGGCTCTTCTGCGCCGGTGTGGCTGGGGCGTCCGCGGTGGACCCGCGCTATTTCGGTACGGATGATGTCGCCATCGTGCGCCGCCCCGCCGACGAACCGGAGATCTTTGCCCGGCGTGCCGCGGAACTGGCGGCAAACCTCGAGGATCACCTGCTGCTGATCCACGGCCTGCAGGACCAGGTCGTGCCGTTCCGTACCGTGGCCATTCTCGCAGAGGCCTTCATCCGTGAAGGCCGCGATTTCGATTTCGCGATAGCCCCCGGTGCCACCCACGCCTGGCGCAGCGAATCACCCTACGCCCGCTTCCTTTTTGGAAAACTGATCGAGCACTTCGATCGCCACCTGAAATCAGGAGACTGTTTGTGAATCTTCCAGAGCTACCGCGCCGCGCAGGCGCTCTCATTATTGCAGGACTTGTTGCAACGCTATCCGGCTGTGGTGCAGACCAGGGCGACAGCGGTCCCGCTGCGGCGTCCCGATCCGAATTCACACCGGCTGCCACCGAGGGCAATGCCGGTAACGGCGCAAACGACAGCGCTGCCGAGGGCACGGGCAGCGGCGAACTGCCGCCGGACGTCGTCGCGGCCCTGGAGGCCGCGGCACGTGGCGAGCCCCACAAGGACGACCTGAATCCGGAGACCGCTAAGACCGGCAAGGCGTTGTCGCCGGTACAGCAGGCCTTCGACGTCAGGCACTACACACTCTCCGTGAGGGTCATGCCGGACACCCGTTCCATCGAAGGCAGCCTGGAGATGCGCTTCGAAGCCCGCGAGCCACTGTCCATGATCGAGCTGGATCTCGATCCCGACCTCGCGGTCCACGGAGCCAAAGTGGGTGGCCTCGAGGCCGCTGTGTCACGCGACGGGGACAGCTTTACCGTGACGCTGCCGGCGGCAGTCGATGCAGGTGATACGGCAACCGTGACCATCAACTACGGCGGCGAGCCGCACATTGCCCTGGCGCCGCCCTGGCACGGCGGTTTCGTGTGGTCGGAAGTGGATGGCACGCCCTGGTTTGCGACCGCGGTACAGACCGAGGGCTGCGACCTGTGGTGGCCGTGCAAGGACACTTACGCCGACAAGCCAGAGGAGGGTGTCGAGGTCGCGGTCACCGCGCCCCGCGGCGTGAAGGTGGCCTCGGTGGGGACGCTGGCCGGCGTGGAGGAAGGCGATGACGGTTTCGATACCTGGCGCTGGGTATCTCGCCATCCCTACACCGGCTACGCCATCGCCATCAACGGCGGCCCTTACGAGCTGGTGGAGGAGTCGTACACCGGCATCAACGGTACCACATACCCGATCCAGTTCTGGGCGCTGGCGAAGAATGCCGACAAGGCCCGCAAGCTGGTGCGCACCGATGTATTCGCGGATCTCGCGTTCTTCGAGCGAATGGTCGGCCCCTATCCCTGGGGTGACGAGAAGGTGGGCTTTGTCGAGACCCCGCACCTGGGCATGGAGCACCAGACCATCAACGGTTACGGGGAACAGTACAAGCGCGGCAGGCACGGCTTCGACCAGCTGCTTCACCACGAACTGGCGCACGAGTGGTTCGGCAACGCCATGACGCACGAGCAGCCCCAGGATTCCTGGCTGCACGAGGGCTACGGGGCGTACATGCAGTCCGTTTATACCGAGGAAACCCTGGGTGACATGGGCTACTTCGATCGCATGTACGGCGCCTACACGAACAACGAGCACTGCCTGCCGGTGGTCAATCCCGCCGTGGCCGACGTTGGGGAGGCCTTCGACAATCGCGACATCTATACTAAGGGCAGCTGGCTCCTGCATACGCTGCGCAACTACATCGGCGAAGAGGCCTTCTGGGCCGGCACGCGCCGGCTCGTGTTCGGCACGGCTGAACCCTGGTCCCTGTCCTATCCGATCGAGCCACGCTATCGCAGCACGCAGGATTTCATCCGCATCATGAGCGAGGAAGCCGGTGAGGACATTGCCTGGCTGGTGGAGACCTATCTTTACGAGGCGGACATGCCGGAGCTGGAGGCCCAGCTCGGCGCCGACCGCCTCGACCTGGCCTGGAAAACCCCCGGCGATCGACCCTTCCCGATGCCGGTGACGGTCAGTGTCGACGGCGAACTGGTGCGCGTGCCCGTGACTAGCGATGCCGTCGCCAGCATCTCCATTCCGGATAATGCACGGGTCATCGTCGATCCGCGTAGCGCGATCCTGCGGGCGCTGCCGATCATCGGTGATTGCGAGGAGCAGACCGGCGAACAGGTCCAGTACAACATCGACCGCTACACGCGTATGGCCCGCGAGTACGGCTGGCAGCGCTGAGCGCTGACCCCGATACCGCCCGCGATACGTCGCGGGCGGCACCCTGTCCCAGCCATCGCCACGGCGATGGGTCTACCGATAGATAGCAAGAGGAAACAGCTTCATGACTGCACGCATCCGACATTTTCTTTCCCCACTGGCGCTTGCTGTGGCGATCGCCACCCCCGTCATCGCATCCGCAGAAGTGAGGGAAGTTGTGGATCCGCAGATACCGTATATCCTTCCCGTCGAGGAACGCGCACGCGTCGTCGACCAGTGGCTCCGGGAGCGACTGGATACGCTGGTCGCGCCCCTGATGCGCGAAGTCGGTGTCGACATGTGGATACTCGTAGCAGGTGAATATGACGAGGACCCCGTGGTGCGCACCATGCTGCCGGCCACCTGGCTGGCCGCGCGGCGTACGACAATCCTGGTCTTCCACGACCGCGGCGGCGAGGCCGGCGTGGAGCGCATGGCCGTGGCCCGCTACCCGGTGGCCGATCTCTTTCCCGCTGCCTGGGACCCGGAGAGTCAGCCGGACCAGTGGGAGCGCGTGGCAGAGATCGTCCGCGAGCGCAACCCGGCATCGATTGCGGTGAACGTATCACCGGACTTTCCGCTGGCGGATGGCCTGAGCCTGGGCATGTCGCGCAAGCTGCGCAATGCACTGGGCGACTACAGTGAGCGCCTGGTGGAAAACCACGACCTGGCCATCGGCTGGCTGGAGACCCGCACCGAGTCCGAAATGCAGGCTTATCCGCACATCGTGCGCATCGCACACTCCATAATCGCCGAGGTTTTCTCGGAACAGACGCTCACCCCCGGTGTGACCACCACCAACGACCTGCGCTGGGCGCTGCGCCAGCGGGTGACGGACCTCGGCCTGGATACCTGGTTTCATCCCAGCGTGCACGTCCAGCGCGCCGAGCAGGGCACCTTCTCCATCGCCAACATGAGCCTGGACGAGGGCGACGTGATCCGCCCCGGTGATTTCCTGCACGTGGATTTCGGCATCACCTACCTGCGCCTGAATACCGATACCCAGCACCACGCCTACGTACTGCGCCCCGGCGAAACCGAAGCGCCGAAGGGGCTGCGCGAGGGCCTGGCCGCCGCGAATCGCGTGCAGGATGCGCTGACGGGCGAGTTCGTCACTGGGCGTACCGGCAACGAGATCTTTCTCGCCGCACGGCGCACCATCGACCGCGAGGGCATTGACGGCACGCTCTATTCGCATCCGATCGGCTTCCACGGCCACGGCGCCGGTGCCTGGCTGGGCTCCTGGGACAGCCAGAAGCCGACGCCCGGTGCCCGCGGCAGCTACCCGCTACGCGCCAACACGGCCTGGTCCATCGAGCTGAACGCGCAGAAAGCCGTGCCGGAGTGGGAGGGACAGGTGGTGCGTTTCATGACCGAGGAGGACGCCTACTTCGACGGCGAGACCGTGCGCTACCTGGACGGGCGGCAGAGGGAGATCACGCTGATCCCCCGACAACGCTGATCGATTCGGCGTGCTCGCGGTAGCATAGAGAAACGGCGGGGGAAGAGAAAAACCGGGGAATGGCCCCGGCCCCACAGGGGGCGGCCGGGGTTTTTGTGCCTAGCGGATCAGCCGAACTTCCTGGTTGACCGGGTACAGCCACTCGATACCGCGCGAGGTGAGCACCGCGTCGTCCTCAAGGGGTACACGCAGCTTCTTGCCGCCCCACTCGGGAATGGCCGTGTAGGCAAACAGCTCGATGGACAACAGGTTGCTTTCCGTCAGCATGTAGGTCATCCGTTCCGGGTTGAACCAGGCAATGGATGGGCCGATGCCGTGACCGAGGTTGCCAACTGAGTGGCAGCCGATGATCACGTCGACGATGTTCTCGTCTTGCGTGGGGCTGTTGAAGGAATCCATGAAGCGGAAGCCCGCCTCATTGATCTTGCCCTGGAGCATCCGGTAGGCCTCGCCGGCGGTGACCCCGGCCTTGATGTTGGCCTTGAGCAGGTCGCGTACCTTGCGGCCGTTGTCGAAGGCGCGCTGTATGCTCTCGGGCAGGTGGGTCTCGCCCTCGCGCAGCACGTAGGCATGGCGCTTCATGTCCGTGTAGAAGTTCAGGTAACCCACGCCCCAGTCCACTGACAGGAAGTCCCCGCCCTGAATCACATGGTCATCCGAGGTGGCGACGATGCCGTCCGGCCCGGTCACATACACCGAGGGCATGCCGAAGGAGGTGCCCAGGTTGTTCTTGAACTGCTGCTCGTGCATCCACCAGGCCACCTCGCCGAGGGTGGTTTTCCCTGGCGTGATGACCTCGTTGGAGAAAGCCCGCTCGGCGATGTTACGCGACAGCTCTCCGGCCCGGGCGAAGCCCGCGATCTCGGTGGCCACGCGCCGCGAACGGAAGTCCGAGGCCAGTTTCTGCGCGGAGACGAAGCGGCTCGCGTAGCGTTCGCCGAGTTCCTCGGTCAGCTTTATGTGGGCCGTGTGTGTCAGGCCGTCGGCGCCGCCGATGTGCTCGGCGTAGTTCAGGGCGATGGTCTCCGGGTCACGGGCCTCCACGAAGGCCTTGAGATCGTCGGGGCTGCCGAAGATGTCGTAGGCTCCGTTGTCCTCGACAAGGGCCGTGCCCACGCCCAATACGGCGCGCTCGATGCGCCCCTCACCGCGGTCAGTGAAGATGTAGTAGCCCCACGACCCCGTGTAGCCCTTGCCCAGATCCTCGGTGAGTGGGTCGTCATAGCCCTCGCGATTCACTGTGATCCACATGTCCACGTCGTTCTCGCGCATCACCTCGGGCAGCACCAGGTCGAACTTCTCCTGGCGGATCTGGTTCATGAATTCCCAGCGTCGCTGGGCCTCACCCTTGGTGCTTGCCGCGTCTGCTGCAAGGCTGGCCCCGAGCAGGGCCACTCCGGCAATCAGGCTCATGGTTTTCATTATCGTGTGTCCTTTTTCTGTGGTTCTATGCGTGTCACTGCGTGCCGATGGCGCGCGCCACGGCGCCCCGGGTAATCGGGTGGTAGCTGCCGCGGTTCTGCGCGAACAGGTCTCTGGCCAGCGCGGCGTCCACGCCGTTCTCCGCCAGTGCACGGTACACCGGTACCACGAGGTACATGCGGCCATAGCGCGCCAGGTGGGCTTTCAGCGCCGGATAGGCGGCCTCGAAGCGGGACTGGGCCACGCGCGTGAACCAGGCCCGGGTGATGGCGACGTTGCCGCTGTCACTGAAGCCGAAGTGGGCGTCGGCGGTGGCCAGCTGTCCGGCAGTAATATCCGCTGGCAGGGCCTCGATGAATTGCACGCGCGCCTGAGGACTCCAGCTGCCGGTGTCCCACTCGGCGAGATCCGCGTTATCACTGGCAAAGCCCCTGGCCGCCCTGGTCGCGGCTTCGAGTGTCTTTGAGACCGGCGGCTCGAAATCGTCGGGAATGCCAGGGCCGTAGAGCCACGCCTCGGCCTGCGCCCGGGAGAAAATGCCCGGGTAGGCGGAAAGCAGGTTTTCGTCGAGGTACTCGAGGAAATCCTCGGTGGTGATCGACTGCCAGGAGAAGGCCTTGAAATAGCCCTGCATGAAGGGGTCGAAGCGATTGCGCCCGAACTGACGCTCCATGTGCTCGAGGAAGAACTGCCCCTTGGGATACTGCATGCCCTGCTGCGGGCTTTCGCCGTCTTCCGGCAATACCTTCGCCGGCGCCAGGGCCTGGAAGTGCGTTGGCACTCGCTCGAGGTCCGCCTTCAGGCCGAGCCAGGAGAGCACGCGCTCCTCGTCGGCGCGATCCTGGCCATACAGCGCTTCCATGAGCCGCGCCTCCAGGTAGCTGGTGGTGCCCTCGTTCAGCCAGATGTCCCGCCAGGTGCGATTGGTCACCAGGTTGCCGGACCAGGAGTGGGCCAGTTCGTGGGCGATGAGGGACACCAGGCTGCGATCACCCGCCAGCACGCTTGAAGTGATAAAGGAGAGCCGCGGGTTCTCCATGCCGCCGTAGGGAAAGGCGGGCGGCAGGATGAGAAGGTCGTAGCGCCCCCAGTCATAGGGACCGAAGCGCTTCTCCGCCATGTCCAGCATGTCCTGGGTGCCGGCGAATTCCCAGGCGGAGGCCTCGAGCAGCGCTGGCTCGGTGTAGACGCCCGTATCCTCTCCCAGCGCCTCGAAGTGCAGATCGCCCGCCGCGATCGCCAGCAGGTAGGAGGGGATGGGCTGGGGCATCTCGAAGTGGTATTCCCCGTCGCGCGGCGTGTCCGGATCATTGTCGGCACTCATTACCGCGCGCATGTCATCCGGGGTACGCAAGGTCGCTTCGTAGGTGATGCGTGCGGCGGGCGAGTCCTGTAGGGGCACCCAGCTGCGCGCGTGGATGGCCTGGGACTGGGAGAACATGAGGGGATGCTCACCGCCCGCGGTGAGGGAGGGCGGTAGCCATTGCAGGGCCGAGGCGTCCGGGCTGGAGGCGTAGGAGACCGTCAGCTCGAAGTCGCCCTCGGGGTCGAAGCCGGCGGGAAACTCCACCACCAGTGGCCGGCCGAGCAGCGGGTGCCGATTGCCGAGGTGGAAAGTTGCGCGCCACTGTTGACCCGCTCCGGGAAGCGAGACATGGGCATCGAGGATGCTCAAATCACGGGTATCCAGGACCACGCGGGTGAGTGCCGGGTCCAGGCGGCGCATGTGCAGCGTGGCACTGCCTTCCAGCCGCCTGCGCTCGAAGTCCACGGACAGATCCAGCGCCAGGTGCTTCGTGACCACGCGCCCGGTTTCGGCGAAGGAGTAGTAATCGTGGTGCGGCTCGTAGGGCTCGGGGCCGGTGGGCATTGTCCCGACCTGCGCGAACGTGGCAGGCGCGAGCGCGGCGCCGAGCAGAAACGCGGCGCCGTTGGTCAGGGTCATGGACTTCATCAGCATGATTCAGGGCGTCTCCGTGATGGGAACGGTGGTGAGCACGATGCGCGAGGGGTACCCGGGGCCGAAGTGCACGGCATTAATGGCAACCACGGGGTCGGTTTCGGTCGCGATGTCACCGCCGGTATTCAGGTTGCGGGCGAAACGCGGGAAATTGCTGCTCGACACCTCCAGGCGGATCCGGTGTCCGGTCTTGAACACGTTGCTCGTGGCCATCGGCCCCAGGCGCAGCTCGACGACCTCGTCGTCCTTCAGGAAGACCTCGCGGTCATAGCCCTCGCGATAGCGTGCCCGCTGTATCGTTTCGTCCAGGTTCCAGGCGGTGCCGTCGGGCTCCACGTCCACGAGCTTGGCCGTGAAGTCGGTATCGCGGGCGTCCGACGACACGTACAGCACCACTTCTACCGGTCCGCTCACCTCCAGGTCTGCCTGCAGGGGCTCGCTGGTGTACACCAGCACATCGCCGCGCGCCTCAATCGGTCGCTGGTCAAAGCTTCCCGGCAGCAGGGCGTCACCCAGGCAGCAGAGGTTGCCGCCCAGTGACGGCACGGGATTCATGGGGTCGTAGCGGAAACGCTCAGCTGTGGCCTCGTCGGGGGCCGTCGCCGTGAGCCGACCGTCCCCGGCAAGGCCGCTGGCATTGCCGGTGCTGGACAGGAACAGCGTGCGCGTGTCGGCGTTCTGCGGTGGCCAGGTGTCGGCGCTGCGCCAGGTATTCTCGCCCATGGCGAAATAGCGGACCCGCGGCTGCTCGCCACGCGCGAAGCTGTTGTCCTCACCCTTCATGTAATGATCGAGGAAATCGTAGACTATCTCGTCCAGGCCGAAGTCCACGATGCCCATGTCGCGCTCGCCGACCACGTGGGGCTGTCGCAGGCGGTACATGTGGCAGTGCTCGGTCGGGGCGACAATCATGTACTGGGCGTCGCGGACCGCCGCGGAACTGGCGTTGCGGCGTACGTGGTTGTAGAGCGCGAGGTTGGGGGCCACCGAAAGGTCGTACCAGGAATTGACCCACAGTGCCGGGACCGTGAAATCCTCGTCGTCGTGGTACAGGCCGCCCTGGTACCAGCCCGGATGGTCCGGACCGCGGCGGATCATCTCGTCGAAGACGCCGGGAGTGCCGCCGGCGCCAGTGATCATGCCGGTCAGTGGCAGGTGCCGCGTCGCCTCGCCCCAGTCCGGATTCGGCAGCCCGGGCACCAGGTCGTAGTAGCGCTCGGCACGCAGGCGCTCCTCGCGGGTCATGTCGTTGGGAAACTGCGGGCGCAGCAGGTTTTGCTCGCCGTAGAGCCAGGCGACCATGGGCAGTGACACCACCCCGCCGCGATAGAAGTTGCCCTGCTCGTAGTGCGGGCCCATGCGTCCGATGCCGGCACCCATGCCCATGGGCACGGCGGCGGCGTGAGCCGGATGCGGCTCGCTGGCGAGTCCCATGATCCACTCCGCAGTGGATGAGCAGCCGATGGTCCCCACTTTGCCGTTGGACCATTCCTGCCCGGCAATCCAGGTGAGCGTGTCGTGTCCGTCCGTGCGCGGGCGCCCAAGGATCTCCCAGTCGCCTTCCGAGAAGAACTTGCCGCGCTCGTTCTGCATGACAAAGGCGTAGCCGTGTTCTATGGCGTCGAGGGCGAACTTGAGGTTGGCGTCGGAGTAGTCCGGGTTGGGTTCCTTCTTTTCGCTGATGTTGTAGGGCGAGCGCCAGAGAATGGCAGGCACCGGCCCCTCTGCCTCTTTCGGCAGATAGACCCGCGTCGCGAGGCGGACGCCGTCACGCATCGGCACCATGATGGCGCGCTCGATGTGTGAAGCATCCTCGAGTGCGTCGCGACGTACCTCGTCGCTGACGAGGTGTATCTGTGCCGCGGCGCCGATGGTCACGCTCGCCAGCGCCAAGGCCAGCACCTGTGCCGTACCCTTTCCCATCATGCGTCGTCTCCCGTCAATGCACTCCTGTCGACCGGCGCTGTCAGAATGGCTTGTCTGCGGCGTTCTGCATGATCCTGCGAATCTCAGTGTCGTCTCCCGTGAGCTGCCAGTGCACCAGAGAGGTCGGTACGCTGCCCGCGCTGTTCAATTCGCGGAAGAAGTCCTTGATCGTATAGTCCTGGTCCTCGGTCTGGCGGTGACGGTGTGCCAGGAGGCGCTCGAGCAGATATTTGCCGGTCACGTAGCTGGTGCCATAGCCGGGCTGTCGCAGATAAAGCTGCTGCTCGAACTGGAGTAGTTCGGGCTCATTGTCCATCCAGCCCCGGGGTGTCCACTTCACGTGTACCTGACTGGCCTCGGCCATGTCCATCTCGTTGGCGTGGGCATACAGGGAACCCAGGCCGCGCGCTGCGCGCTGCGCAAGCATGATCCAGACGAGCTCCCGGGAGCGCGGGCTGTCCTCGTACAGGCCCGCGTGCATGAACATTTCCTCTACGCCGGTGGCGGTACCCTCGTTGCGGCTGTCAAAGATGTTGTAGAGCAGCGGGCCGCGGCGGATCGGACTCGGGTGCGGCTCATACTCCATCTGCGCGAGGTCAAACCAGTGATAGAAGTGGGAGTACAGCGGCGTCGGATCGATATGAGCACCGATGGAGAAGAAATTGCGCGTCTCTGCAGGCACGTACTCCACCAGGTGTTCGCGCAGCGCGGGCTCCAGGTAGTTCTTTTCGGGCAGAATATCCTCGTCAATGAGCCAGCGGATGAATTCGCCGGCCTTGCGGTCTGCCAGCGCGTCGAGCTCTTCCTTCGTATCTGCCGCGCGTGCCGGCGGCAGTTCGCGATTGGCGTGCTCCTCCAGCTTGAGTGACGACCAGGACCGATCGACTTCCCGCTCGAGCAGGCGCACCTCATCCATCCAGGTCATCGGAACATAGTGAACCTGCTGCAGAAGCCAGCTGTAGTTGTCGCGGCCGACGCCGGATGGGCCATTCTTTGAGGGCAGCTCTGCTTTCAGCCAGCTGACCAGATCCGTCGTTGCCGCACTGGCCTCGTCAAGTGCAGCAGTCATCGCTTCGCTGGGCGAGCTAATCTGTTCCCGAATCTTATCAAGAAGATCACCCTGGCCCTCAATGTTGCGGATGCCGGCACGCCACAGATCGCGTGCATTACCCGTCAGGTTCTGCCTGGCCTGCTGCATCAGCGGTGGAATGACCGCCAGCTCCGACAGCATTCGCTGCTCTTCAGCCTCGGACAGCGGGAACTCGTAGGTCCACAGCTCCAGTATGGCGTGATGGGTCGGTCCTTCGTGTGCCGGGACATCGCTCTTGTAGTCCCAGATTGTCTGGTAGAAAGCCGGATCGCGGACCCAGGGCTTGAGTACCTTGTGGTTGAACTCAAAGCCATTCATTTCGGCGCGTACCATGTGCCAGTCGACCTGCTGCTCAACGGGCCAGGTAGATGTCTCGATGGCCGCCAGCCGATCGCGCAGGGCCTCGAATTCGGGATAGGCGCTGTCGAAGCGCTCGGCCGTGTAATCCGGCGCGCCATCGCGCAGCGGCGGCGTCTCGAACTCGCGCCATTCCGTAAACAGGTCGGTCAGGGCAGCGTAGTTGTCGGGTCTGCTGTCACCGGTCTGCGCGCTGGCGACGGATACCAGGCCGAGAAGTCCCAGCAGAAAGCCAATGCCTGCCGGCAGGATTCTGACGTTGCTCAGATTCATGTTCTATTCCTCATTATGTGTTGGCCGCTTTTTAACCCGGCGACCGGACATTCTGCTAACTTCCTTATTCTGCGTCAGACTGAGGGAAAATGCGACCGGAGCGTAGCGAGGGGAAAAATGCCTCCAGGTAAGAAGGCCGGCCTGAGCCTGCCGTGTTCAGACAGGCTGCAGAACCTGCGTGAACAGGTTGCTGCCGGCGGTGTCTCTTAGGGTTACCGTCATGGCGTGGGTGTCGGCGGCGATGTCAACCTGCCCGAAAAACTGCCTGCCGGACAGGGGCGACAGATTTGCTGTCCCCTCTGGCGCGCCGCGCTGGTAGACGACCTGCGGTCCGAAGGTATTGTCCATGGTATTGCCGCCGAAAGTGCCGGCGTTCAGCGGGCCACTGACGAATTCCCAGAAAGGCGCAAAGTCCCGGTACGCGGCCCTGGCGGGGTCGTAGTAGTGTGCCGCGGTATAGTGAACATCGGCGGTCAGCCAGACGATATTCTGCACGGCATTGTCCCGCAGGTGCGTGAGAAGGTCGGCAATTTCCAGCTCACGTCCTGCAGCCGGGCCGTCCCTGAGCGCGATGCCCTCTGCTCCGCGCTGTGTCTGCCAGTCGTCATAAATAATGACGCCCAGCGGCATATCCGAGGCGATGACTTTCCAGGTAGCGGTGCTTTCCACCAGTGCTCGCTTTAGCCAGCGCAGCTGCGCGGCGCCGATGATCCGCGATTCGGGTGACAGCGTCGTGAACTGCTCGTTGCTGTTGCGGCCGCGGTAGGAGCGCAGGTCGATGCGAAACACCTCCAGCGCCGGGCCGTAGGGGAAGCGGTCGTAGAGGCGCTCCGGATCCAGCGGGTGGCGGCGTGTCGGGGTGTATTCCTGAAAAGCGCGCATGGCCCGCGCCGCCAGCCGCGCCACCGAGGACTCCCGGTAGCGTGGGTCTTCGCTCTTGCGCATCTCCCAATACCAGTTGTTGGTGACCTCATGATCGTCCCACTGGGCAATCACCGGCACATTGCGATAGAAGTCCCGCAGCCCCTCGTCCATGAGGTTGTAGCGATACTGGCCGCGATAATCGTCCAGGCTCTCTGCCACGCGTGATTTGGGCTCCGTAACCAGGTTGCGCCAGACCTGCCCGTCATCCAGTTCCACGCGGGCGGAGAGCGGGTTGTCGGCGTAGATCGCATCGCCGGAGTGAATAAAAAAGTCCGGCTCCAATCCGGCCATGCGCCGGTAGATGGGCATGCCGCCGATGTCCGGGTTGATGCCCCAGCCCTGGCCGACGGTGTCGCCGGACCACAGGAAGCGGATGTCGCGGTCGCCCTCAGGCGGTGTGCGGAAGCTGCCCTGCACGGGTTCGCTGCGGCTGCGGTAGTCGGCCAGGTCGAGGAAGTCCACCGTGTAATGAATGTCACTCCCGGCCGGCAGATTGCTGATCAGCACTTTGCCGGTGTGGTCGGTATCCTGCAGCGTGTGCAGCTGATGCTCACCCCCGATGCTGGAAAAATCCGGCGCCGTCGACCAGCGCACCCGCATGCGGGCATCGCGGTCGGTGCGCGACCAGATGACCGCGCTGTCGCCGCGCAGGTCGCCAATCTGTACACCGCTGCCGGTGTCGGGCAGCGTCCGGCCGCGATTGCCGGCGGCGCGCACGAACGCCGGTGCCATGCCCCCGGCGAGCGCAGAAGCGCCCAGGCCAGCTCGCAGCAACTGGCGGCGTGACAGGCCGCGCCGCGATTCTCGCTGTCTACTCATGGGTTGCTTCCCTTATTGCAGCCTTGCTGCATTGTGTCTTCCCTGGCTCAGAAACGGTAGCGGGCGCCCAGCGTGACGAGGCGCGGCGGCAACAGCTGAAAACTGGTGACACCCTGGAAAAAGTCATCGGTATGTACCGAGGCCACGGCGTCATTGTCCAGCAGATTCTGAATATTCAGCTCCAGGTCCCAGTCGGCATCGTTGGGCAGAAAGCGGAAATTGAGGTGCACCAGGTTGTAGGAATCCACTTCGTCCCGTGGCGAGTTGAACACGCGGTTGTAGTAGTCTCCGCGATAGGTCCAGGTCAGGCTGCTCACGAGATTGCCCTGCAGGCTGGCGCCGGTGACCGGCTGTGTGTAGGTCAGGCGCAGATTGGACACCAGGTCCGGGATCTTGGGCAGATCATTGCCGTCCAGGTCCTGTGCCAGTCCGCGGATGGTCGCTTCGATGACTGCGGGATCCGAAAGCCCCGCAGTCTGGTTGACCTGCTCGGCGCGATCCACCGCAGGCCGGCCCTGCTGGATTTCCGATTGTGCCGCAGCGAGTGAGAAGTCCACCCGCAGCCGGTCGCTCAGGTTCGCAATGGTCTCGAGTTCAACACCGTAGACCTCGGATTCCGGCAGGTTGCTGCCGCCGCTGACGCCGTTGCCTGTCAGGCTGAGGCCCGCGGAGTTGAACAGGTAGTTTTCAATGTCGTAGTAATAGGCAGAAAGGTTCAGCTGCAGGCGCTGGTCCAGGAGCGTGTTTTTCGAGCCGATCTCCCAGGCGGTGACCTCTTCCTCTTCAAACACCTCGGGGAAAAAGCCGGTGCCGTTCGGATCTTCGACAAAGCCGTTGTTGGAGGCAGCGGGCTTGATGCCGGTAGCGACCGAGGCATAGACCATGCTGTCATCGCCGAGGGTGTAATCGAGCGCAAGTTTGTAGGTCACGTTGTCTGAGCTTTCGCTGGGTCTGGCCGGCGTGCCGGTGCGTCCCTCGGCCGTCAGACAGCCGCTGAAAATGTTGCAGCGGATGTCTTCGAACTTGTTGCGGGTAAAGCGGGCGCCGCCGGTGGCAGTGAGCTGCTCGGTAAGGCGGTAGCTGACCTGGCCAAATGCGGCGCTGGACTCGAAAGAGCGACGGTCGGAGTTCTGGAAATCGCGATCCGGGTTGCCAAAGCCTATCAGCGCGGTGTTCACCGGCAGGCCGTCGCGACCATTGTCCACGTAGTTGCGGGTATCGCTGTCCACGTCGGTGGACAGGTGAAACAGGCCAAACTGCCAGTCCAGTGGACTTCCCGAACTGTTGTTGGACACCACGTTGAGCTCGGCGGTGTAGGTCTCGTCGCGCTGCGTCAGGCCACCGACGTGCTGGCGAATGGGCAATTGTCCCAGCAGCGTGATTTCCCCACCGGCCGGCGTGGGCAGGGGTGCCGGGTCGTTGGCAGTGAGCGAGGACCGGTCCGCGTCCAGCTGTCGGCTCATCTCGTAATTCTGGTAGCTGAACAGGCCGCGGACGTTGGCGATGTCTGCATCGTACTCGAGGAT
Source organism: uncultured Alteromonadaceae bacterium (assembly GCA_964613795.1). GTDB lineage: Bacteria > Pseudomonadota > Gammaproteobacteria > Pseudomonadales > Halieaceae > Chromatocurvus. Next base: position 212,086 of record CAZTJR010000001.1, read on the forward strand.
CAGCGAGGCGTGCTGGTTATCCACCTTGAAGAATTCGGTCGTATCGTGGGAGACGGTGCGCGGGTCACTCGACACCTGATCAAAGCCACCCTTCAGCGCCGGCCCGTTGATGTCCATGTCGAAGCTCTGCAGGCTGACCAGTGCCGAAAACCGGTCTGTGGCATTCCACAGCAGTTGCGCATTGATGGAGGTGTTATTTTCGTCGTCCAGGTCATCAAACGCGCCCAGCACGTTATCGGGGCTGGCCTGCGGATTGGGAATATTCCGGGTAAAGCCGTCCCGGGTGCGCTGTGACGCGCTCACGCGCACGGCCACCGAATCAGACAGCGGAACGTTGAAGCTGCCGCGGGCGTTCTGCGTGGAGTAGCTGCCAATCTCGCCGCCGATGAAGCCCGAGGCGCCGCCAGGGTCTGGCTTGCGAGTGATCACGTTGACGGCTCCACCGGAGGAGCTGTTGCCGTAGATGGTGCCGTCCGGCCCGCGAATCACTTCGACCCGCTCAATGTCTACAAGGTCCTGAAAAAGCGCGAAGTCGTTGGACATGAACACGCCATCGATATGGTAGGCAACCCCCGGCTTGGTGGCGGCGTTATCCGGGACTTCGTTGCCGATGCCGCGGATGGCGAAGGTGCGTCGGTAGCCCTGCACTTCTGTCGCCACCAGGCCCGGGATGCGGTCGCTGAAGTCAAAGGGGTTGTCGATGTTGAGTACGTCGAAATCCTCGCCACTGATAGTGGAAACGGATGCTGCCACGTCCTGCAGGCTCTGCTCGCGTTTCTGGGCGTAAACAGTGATTTCCTCAAGCATAGCCTGCTGGGCGAGGGTGACCGTGGGTGTGAAGGTGATGGCGGCAAGCAAGGCGGCGCGGCCTGAAAGGCGAGCGTTGCGTGGTGATTTGCCGGCGAAGGCGCGGATGTCTGACATGTGTCACTCCCTGTGAACGTGTACTGTTGCGATGCCCCTGCTCAGGGGATGGCGAACAGTAAGGAAGTGAAATGACATGCCGGTTACGGCGACATGACGTTTTCGTGAATATGCTGTCATGTGTCTGGCCCGGCGCCGCATCTTTCTATGTTTGTACACATTGCTTGCGCAGTGTCGGACAGCTTTACTTGAGCGGGCGTGTTTCGCGTATTACAATCGCCAGCTCTTCAGGACCATAGCTCAGTTGGTTAGAGCGCTACCTTGACATGGTAGAGGTCGGCGGTTCGAATCCGCCTGGTCCTACCACTCTTCTTCCGGGGTCGGGTCCCAACGGAACCTGACCCCAAGGCCGCATCATGAGCAGCTTCCGATCCCTGCCTCTCGCCGAGGCGCAGCTGCAGACGCTCGACGCTCTCGGTTATCACAGCATGACGCCGGTTCAGGCGGAGGCCCTGCCGCTGATTCTCGGCGGGCGCGACGTGATTGCCCAGGCGCGGACAGGCAGCGGCAAGACCGCGGCGTTCGGCATTGGTATTCTGCAGTCCATCAACCCGCGTTTTTTTGGCGTGCAGGCTATGGTGCTGTGCCCCACACGTGAGCTGGCAGATCAGGTGGGTGGTGAAATGCGCCGGCTCGCGCGCGGCATGCCCAATATCAAGCTGGTGCTGCTCTGTGGTGGTAAGCCCATGGGGCCGCAGATCGGTTCACTGGAGCACGGCGCGCATATTGTTGTCGGCACGCCGGGGCGCATTGACGACCACCTGCGCAAGCAGACACTGCAGCTCAATGGCCTGAAAACACTGGTGCTTGACGAGGCCGATCGCATGCTGGACATGGGATTTTCCGAGACAGTGGACACAATTATCGGCCAGACGCCGGCGACACGACAGACCCTGCTGTTTTCCGCGACCTTCCCGGATGCCATCCGGCGCATGAGCGGGTCTATCCAGCGCGAACCCGCGACCGTAACAGTTGAAGGTGAGCATGCCTCGGACGTCATTGAGCAACATTTCTATGACGTTGAGCGGGGTCAGCGCGACAGTGCTCTGCTGGCGCTGTTTGTTCACTATCGGCCGGAAAATGCCCTGGTGTTCTGCCAGACCCGGCAGCAGTGCGAGGAAGTGGCGAAATGGCTGCGCGGAAATGCTATTCAGGCGCTGGCGATTCACGGTGATCTCGAGCAGCGTGATCGTGACCAGGTCCTGGTGCAGTTTGCCAATGCCAGCTGTGCAGTGCTTGTCGCCACTGATGTCGCCGCCAGAGGTCTGGACATCAGTGCGCTGGCGCTGGTCATCAACTACGAGCTGCCGCGTAGCGCCGATATCTATCTGCACCGCATCGGTCGCACCGGTCGGGCTGGCGAAAGCGGGCGCGCGACGAGCCTGGTGACGCCCGCGGATGTCCCGCGTCTGCGGGCAATCGAGGAGCACCAGGGAACCGGAATAAGCTGTCGTGCCCTGCCGCGCGCCAAAGGCCTTGCAGGGTATGCGCTGCAGGCGCCTATGGTCACCCTTCAGCTCGATGCTGGCAGAAAGCAGAAACTCCGCCCCGGCGATATTCTGGGCGCGCTCACCGGCGATGCGGGCCTCGCCGGAGACGCGATAGGCAAGATCGATATCCATGATCGCAGCAGCTACGTCGCAATAGCGCGCGAGCATGTGCGTGAGGCCATGGCCTACATGACCCGGGGTAAAATTAAAGGGCGCAGTATCCGGGCACGCCTTCTGGGGTCAGGCCCTGATCGGACCTGACCCCAGAAGGCGCCAGTTGGCGAACTGAGGAAAAAGCCATGATGTTGACGTTACGCGATGGGCTTACAGCCGTTTTGTTCTGCATGTTGTCAGTCAATGCGAGCGCGCAGGTGACGGCCCTGCTTGGCGGCCACCTGGTGGACGTAGAGAGCGGCGCAGTGCAGCGCGACGCGGTAATTCTGCTGGACGGGGAACGGATTAGCGATGTGGGTTCCCGCGCCGAGGTGGCTATCCCGGCGGACGCGCGGCTGATCGACGTCTCGGGCAGGTGGCTCATACCCGGGCTGATGAATATGCATGTTCATCCCGGCCTGGTATTGCCCGGGAAGCTGACCGCAGAGCTTGCGGGTGAGACAGATGCGGCCCTGGCCCTGCGGATGGCAAACGCCGTTCGCGGGATGCTGCAGGCGGGCATTACGACGATCCGTATACCCGGTGAAAAACGGCATGCCGATCTGGCCCTTGACCGGTCCATTCGCAAGGGCGAGTCCGCGGGCCCACGGATCTACTCCGCCGGGGAGCCTGTGCTGATTACGGGTGGGCACCGTACCGAGCCGGGCACAACCTACGCCGACGGCCCCTACGAGCTTATCAAGACCGCGCGGCAGCAAGTCAGTCTGGGCGCATCCTGGATCAAGATCCTGATTTCCGGTGGCATCGCGACGGAGGGTGGCGATATCGCCGATGCATTGATGACACCGGAAGAAATCAACGCCGTGGTGGACGCGGCGCATCGCTTTGGCGTGAAGGTGTCGGCGCACTCCGGCTCTTCTGCGGCAACCAGCCTCGCGGTTGATGCCGGTGTCGACAGCATCGAACATGGCTACGTTCTGGACCGGGATGTCCTCGTCAAGATGAAGCGTGCGGGCACCTGGCTGGTGCCCACCATTGTGGTCAGCCAGTCCGCTACGACGCCCTTCTTTGAGCGCATCGGCTCCCCCCCGTGGTACATGCAGCGCCGCGAGTCGGTTGGTCGGCAGCACTGGGAAGCTCTGCGCATGGCGATTGAGGAGGGGGTCAATATTGCTCTTGGCACCGATGGACTCCCCCAGGAACCCAGTGACGGCACGACCTGGATGGTGCGGGAAGCGGAGTACTACGTTGATGCCGGCATGACACCTTTGCAGTCGTTGCAGTCCGCTACCATCCAGACCGCCCGCATGCTTGACGCAGAGGATGAAATTGGCTCTCTCAAGCCAGGAAAGTACGCTGATATTGTTGCCGTGGCCGCTAATCCCCTCAACGACATCAGCGCATTGCGCACTATCGATTTCGTGATGAAGGGCGGCGTTGTCTATCGTGATGATGCGCAGCTGGCCACGTCAGACAGGCGGATCAACGCGCTCTCCCGTTGAGGCATTGACCCGGAACCAGCCGGCAATGGAGTAGCGATCGCGCCTGGCGGGAAGTACTTCGTGGGGAAACTCCTCGCTGAGAAACACCGCCACTGTTCCCATTTCGGGCAGGACACGCACGGGTTCACTGTGATCGCGGTAAAGCACCAGCTGGCCGCCATCCACCGGCGTCCAGTCGGTATTCAGGTAGGCAACCAGCGACAGGACCCGGTTCGCTTCGCCGCGAAAGGCATCCAGGTGCCGTCGGTAAAACGCCCCGGGTCGGTAGTGGGCGAAATGGCTCTCAAAGGAAAACAGGCCAAGGAGAAGCGCGCGGTTCAGCTCTCGCTGTAGCGCGGCGGCCCACAGCAGCCACTGTCGTCCGGCGTCGGATTCGCCATTTATCCAGCAGATCTCGTCCTGGCGCACGCTGCGTGTCAGACTGTGATTCTGCTGTCGACCTATACCGGCCGGATAATAAAGACTGCCATCCATGCCCATCAGGTGCTCGCGCAGTGCGATCGAATGCGCCGTGGGTAGCGCGCCGCGGCATACGGCATAGCCATCGCGTCGCAGTGCATCGGCGATGATGGCGTGCAGGGGCTCGGCACACTGCGGGTTCTTGTTCATAGACGGCGACAATACATTCTCCGGAATGCCAACAGGATGGGAGTATATCGGGGTCAGGTCCCATTCGGACCTGACCCCATAAGGTACAATTGCCGGATGACCGACAGCGCCCTACAGCTATTGCTCGACTTTGATGCCCGTGTACAGCACGAGGCGTCCCAGTCTGCCGAGTTACTGCACCGGCGTGACCGACGTTTTGCGCTGACCTGCAGTGAGCGCGACGTGACTGCCGATGCGCGGGCTTGGCTTGAGCACCTTGATCGTCTCAGCGGGGCGGGCGGGGATGAGTCCCTGGGTGTGAAGCTTGCCCGGCAATGGCGACGGCTTGCCGCGGGCTTTGGCATCATGGGCGCTTTGTTCGGCGTTGTTACCATGGTGGGATTGCTGGTCTATGAGGGCGGGCAGCGTATTAACGTCACCGTGCTCATGGCATTTGTTCTGCTGCAGCTTCTGCTCGCCTTGCTCACGACCCTTCAGGCGTCGCTCGGCTGGCAGCCGTGGCGGCCGCTGTTGGTGCGCTTCCAGAAAGAGCCCGCGACTCGCGCGCTGCAGCAGATGCAGCCCTTGCTGATGGCGCGCGCGGCGCATACCGGTGGGCTGTGCTTTTCCGTTTCGGCGCTGATCACGTTGCTTATAGCACTGGTGATTCAGGACCTGGCCTTCGGCTGGAGCACGACGCTGAGTGCCGCTCCGGCTGGTTTTACCCGACTGACAACGTCGCTCGCCTGGCCCTGGCATGCGCTGTGGCCGGCGGCCGTGCCTGACCTGTCGCTGGTGGAGGCAACGCGCTTCTATCGTACGAGCACGGGTATGTCCGATGTTCCACCCACGCGCTGGGGAGACTGGTGGCCATTCATCATGATGCTCTGGCTGACCTACGTCGTTTTGCCCCGGGCGATTCTGCTGGCGGTGGCGCAAGGCCATATCGTGATGAGGGCGCGGCACGCGCTGCACGCTCACCCGGGATGGCGTGCGTTGCAGTACCGTATGGAAACGCCAACCCTCGATACCGGCAATGGCCACAACGATGCTGAGGACACGCCCGGTGAGTTTCACGGCGCGGCGCCGCGGCTGCTGCCGCAGGCCAGCGTCCTGGTGTACTGGGGAGGCGTTGCCGACGACAGCCTGCCCGCCGCCGCCAGAGAGCGGGCAAGGCTCATCTCTTCGGCGGGTGGTCGGGCGACGCTGGAGTCCGATCGCCAGACCCTGCAGCAGATTGCCCGCACGATGTCTGATAGCAATGGCAGTGACGTGCTGCTGGTCGCGCGCGGCTGGGAGCCGCCCACCGGCGAGCTGCAGGATTTCCTGGAGGCGGCGCAATCACTCTGGCCACCGCGGACGCGTCTGACGATCGTGCCCGTTTCCCACGATACTGCAGCGCCCGTGCCGAAACACCAGCTCACGCAGTGGTTGCGCCTCCAGGAGCGCTTTCCCGCGGGCTTTGTCAGCGTCGCCCTGATCGAGACACTCCCTGCAAATGCCGCTGAAAGTGAAGCTGATGCCTGAAGTTCCGGTTTTCGCCGTCGTCGGCCATCCCAACAAGGGCAAGTCCAGCGTCGTGGCCACGCTGTCTCAGAATGACGCTATTGCCATTGCGCTGGAGCCCGGTACGACCCGTAAACGACATCGCTATCCATTGTCAGTTGATGGTGAGGTGCTGTACGTGCTGGAGGACACCCCGGGCTTCCAGCGTCCGCGACGCGTGCTGGAGTGGCTGGAGGCGCACAGCGCCTCGGCAACGGACCGCGCCGAAACGGTCGCCGCGTTTGTCAACGAGCACCGGGATGACGCGCGCTTTACCGACGAGTGTGAGCTGCTCGCGCCGCTGGTGGAGGGCGCCGGTATCATCTATGTGGTGGACGGGTCGGTTCCCTACAGTCCCGAGGACGAGATCGAGATGACGATCCTGCGCTGGACCGGGCGACCGAGCCTGGCGCTGATCAACAGCATCGGACCCGATGACTACAGCGATGCCTGGAAGGCGGCTCTGGGGCAGTTTTTCCAGGTCGTTCGGCGTTTCGATGCCGTGCGCGCGCCGTTTGATCAGCACCTTTCTCTGCTGCGCGCCTTCGGGCAACTGGAGCCCGCATGGGAGACACCGCTGGCGCGCGCGGTGCGGTTTCTGTCTGAGCAGCGTCATGCGCGACAGGCGCAGGCGGCAACACTGATCGCTGATGCACTGGTAGACATGATGACTTACCGCGAGCAAAGCACGCTCACGGAAACGCAGCTGGCGCAGGGCGAGGAGGGCATTGTGGAAGAGCGTCTGCGCAGGCGATGGTATGAGCATCAGCGCCAGCGTGAGCAGGGACTGCGCCGCGCGATAGAGCAGCTGTATCAGCATCGGCACTTGCGGCGACAGGAAGCGGCGCTGGAATGGCACAGCGATCATGATCTGTTCAGCGAGGATAGCCGTCTTGCCTGGGGCGTGAGCCGACGTTATCTGGCCACTGCAGGCTTCGGCGCCGGCGCCATTGGTGGGGTGGGTCTCGATGCACTCACGCTGGGTTCATCTTTTGGCCTTGGTGCCCTGGCTGGCGGCATTGTCGGCGGTACCGGGGCCTATCTGTTCGGGGACCGGTTTACGCTGCCTGCCATGCAGTGGGGTCCTCTGCGAGACGGTTTGAAAAGCGTTACTTTCGGTCCCGTTCAGGACAGCCAGTTCGGCTACGTTGTGCTGGGCCGCGCCGTCGACCACTGGTGGCATATCAGCCATCGCAATCATGCCGGACGCGATCTGCTGGATCTGGCACCGGCCAGCGATCACTGGCTGGAGTCACTCGATGCCCGCAGTCGACGCACGCTGCAGCGCGGATTGGACAGCTGCCGCAGGAAAGGACGTCTCGATGGCCGCCTGCGCACAGACGTCGAGGCGGTGGTAGCAACAGCGCTGGCGATTTACGACAGGCGCTACAACGGGCAGGGCAGCGCAGAAAGAAATACCGAGCGCTGACGCCGGCAGCGACCAGCTAGCTATAGCGACAGGAAGGGACCGTCCACGCAGCCGCGCCTGCCGTCGGGCGCCGCGCAGGCACCGCAGATGCCGACGCCGCACTTGGTCAGGTAGTCGATAGCGTTGAATATCTGACTGTCGTCGCAGAATTCCCGCTGCACCGCGGCGGCGGCGTGGACCATGGGCTCCGGGCCGCAGTTGTAGAACACCAGCGCCGCCAGCTCTTCACGTGACATGCCGGCCAGACGCTCGCGCAGCAGCTCGGTCACGCGGCCGTGGAAGCCCGCGCTGCCATCGTCGGTAGATACGTGCACGGTGGCAATATCCCGGCATTCATCGAGAAAATACAGACGCTCGGCGCTGCGGGCGCCGGTGAAAATCTCGGCGTTGCCGAAATCCCGCGCGATCTGGTAGACCGCCGCCAGGCCGGTGCCGCCGGCGACTGCCATGATGCGAGCATCCTCGGGGGGGGCAACCGGCACCCCGTGGGGCCCACGCACATAGGCCTCCGTCCCCGCGGGCAGGTCCATCAGGGCGTGAGTGAACTGGCCGACATCAATAGCGACCAGGGTGAACGGATCGTCGCTGAGGACCGAGAAGGGCTTTTCGCCAAGACCGGGTATCCACAGAAAGATAAACTCGCCCGCCTGCACGTTGACCTTGCGGTCGAAGGTGAGCAGTGCGATGTCCGTGCAGACGCGCTCGTTGCGCACCAGGGTCACGGGCCGGAAGTGCATGTCGGTATCGTACTGCACCTGCGATTCGGCGCTGTCGCGGCCGCTTTCAAGGTCGCTCTCCAGCGTACGGAAATAGTCAGCCATCTCGGCTGTGTCCATCCCGGTCAGCGCCGATCCCACGCCGACAATGCTGGCGCCGGCGGCGAGGCTTTCGCGTACGTCTTCCGCGCTGCTGATACCGCCGCAGCCGATAATCGGCAGATCGCTCACCGCACGCACCTCGCGAATGCACTTGAGGGCAATGGGCAGGACGCCTTTGCCGGACATGCCGCCGGCACCATTGCTCAGTACGGAGTGGCCATGAGAGGAGGTGTAGCCGGGGCCGACGGTGTTGATGGCGCAGAAGCCATCCGCGCCTGCCGCTTCGGCAGCGCGGGCGATGGCGGCGATATCCGGGGTATTCGGCGTCAGTTTGGGAATGACCGGAATGGCCACGGCGGCCTTGACCGCGCGCACAATCTCGGCCACAAGATCCGGATCCTGGCCCATCGCCATGCCGTAGCCCTGGGCGTGGGGGCAGGAGAGATTGAGCTCCAGTCCATCGGACACCGGGGCCAGCAGTTTCGCCACGGCCACGAATTCCTCGACGCTGCCACCAAAGATAGAGGTCAGGAGGAAGCGGTCTTCGGGCACGTTCAATGCGCCGAGGATGTCCAGTGACGCCGCGGCGCCGGGATTGGTCAGGCCAACCGCATTGACGAAGCAGCCCGGCGCGTACTGGCTGTAGACCGGCTCGCGGTTGCCGGTACGCGGCTCCAGACCGATGCTCTTGGTCGTGATGACGCCGACCTGTGGCATATGGTCGAGGACGTACTGGATGATCGGACCTGCGGTAGTAACAATGCCCGAGGGAATGGTAAACGGCCCGGAAAGGCGCTTACCGAAGAAGTCAGTGCTTACATTAATTTTCACAGCAGGCGCTCCACCGTGTGATAGACCGTGCGACGCTTTTTGCTCAGCCCCATCTTCTTGCGTGGTCCGCTTTTTGTCGACATGACCAGCCGATAGGAAATATCGGTATGACGCATAGCGATGCCATGCACCAGACCCGCCCACCACTCGGGGGGGTGCAGCGTGCAGTGGGCATTCTGCCCGTTGGGCAGGTTCTTGACGGCGGGGAAGCAGGCGACGTTGGCGAAAACGAAGCGGCGTGCGTAGTGGAACATCTCTTCGATGATCCAGGGCACGTCCGGCTCGGTGATGTGCTCGAGGACGTCGGTGCTGATAACGCCGTCGTACTGCTGATCCGGCAGTGTGCTGAAGGGCTCATAGCCCGGGTCGTAGCAGCAAATATCATCAACGCCCCAGTAGGACTGTATGCTGTCTACCGTCAGCTGAGGCGTGATGCTGACATCGGTCTGCTGGTAGGCGAGGCCCTTGCCGGCGCCATAATCGAGAATACTGCGGGCGCCGGTGTGCGCAATCATCGCCTGGATGTCCGCCGCGTGGTTGATCAGCATCTTGCCAGGAAAAGTGTCCTTGCCCGACTTGCCGGCGGATTGCTCGCCCTCTTCATGCATGGTTTCGTACATGCGGACCATTTCCAGATACTCTGGACTGGGGTTGTCTCGGGTATACATCGGGGCCTCACGCGATGCCGTCACGGCAGGGTTGTTGTCTGTCGGGCGGCGATGCTACCACCGTTGCCTGCGGCTTCCCAGCGGTCCCGACGACGGGCGTCAGGTGCCACAGAATGTCTGCTGCACGGCTTCTTCCGGGGCCGCGGGTGTTGCCAGCTCGAGGTCGTCGTGATCGAAGCTGAACGGCGCGACGAAACGTGCAGCGAAGCGCTTGAAAGGCGCGTGATCGCCGTTCTCCGCTGCCTCAATAGCGCGCTGCACCAGGTGATTGCGCGGAATGAACAGTGGGTTGCGGCGACGCATGGCCTCCTGCAGCGCGGTAGCATCCTGATTTTCGTGGCCCAGTCGCGCCATCCAGCGCTCGAGCCAGGCATCCAGATCGGCGGGCGGCCGGTATAGCGACTCCAGGGCACGTGTTTCCGTATCCGGCGCCGACAGCCCGCTCAGGTAGCGAAACGTCAGGGTGAAGTCCAGCCGGTGCTGCGCCATGACACTGAACAGGTCCTCAATCAGTGCGGCGTCATCCGCGTCCACGGCAGACAGGCCCAGCTTGGCCGCCAGCCCCCTCGCATGAGCATCAGAGAACACGCCCGGGAAGGTCTCGATGGCTGCCCGCGCCAGCGCGACCGCGCGTTCCTTATCTTTCGCAATCAGCGGCACCAGGGTCTCTGCCAGTCGCGCCAGGTTCCAGTGGGCGATACCGGGCTGATTGCAGTAGGCATAGCGACCCGCGTAATCGATGGAGCTGAACACGGTGTCCGGTTGAAACCCTTCGATAAAGGCGCAGGGGCCATAGTCGACGGTTTCGCCGCAGAGCAGCATGTTGTCGGTATTCATCACGCCATGGACAAAGCCGAGGTGCTGCCAGTGTGCGACCAGGGCCGCCTGGCGGGCAATCACTGCCTCCAGCATCGCCAGTGCGGGATTCTCGTGGTCAGCGACGTCTGGATAGTGACGCGCCAGAACGTGATCGACCAGTGTCTGCAGCGCCTCGGTGTCGTCGCGCGCCGCGAAAAACTGAAAAGTGCCGATGCGGATATGGCTGCTGGCCACGCGGGCGAGGATGGCCCCGGGCTCTACCTGCTGTCGGATGACCTTCTCGCCCGTGGTGACGGCGGCAAGGGCACGGGTGCTGGGGACACCAAGCGCGTGCATGGCCTCGCTGACCAGATACTCGCGCACGACAGGACCCAGCGGTGAGCGGCCGTCGCCGGAGCGGGAGTAGGGCGTGCGACCGGAGCCCTTGAGCTGCAGGTCAAAGCGCCTGCCCTCGCGGTCCACGACCTCGCCCAGCAGCAGCGCGCGGCCATCGCCCAGCTGCGGGTTGAACTGTCCGAACTGATGCCCCGCATACACCGTGGCGATGGAGGCGGCGCCCGCGGGAACTGTATTGCCAGCAAGAATAGCAACGCCCTCGGGAGAGCCCAGCCAGTCCGCATCTATGCCCAGCTGCTCGCACAGCGGGGCATTAACCTGTAGCAGCTCGGGGCTGGCCACGGGGGTTGCGCTGACGGCGGCGTAAAGGCGCGGCGGCAGGCGGGCGTAGCTGTTATCGAAGGGGATGACGCTGTCGAATGTGGCCATGCTGTCCTCTGGCGGTGTCACCGCATTGCTGTTGGATTCCGTTAGCGTGCAGGGTTAACCTTAGCGATCATGTGCGGTTATCGCCAATGCCGCCCCAACCGCCATGCTATCGGGCTGCCATCGATCGAGTGCCATTGCCATGACTACTGCGCAATCCTGGGATACGCTGATTCGAAATGCCACCGTCTTCGACGGCAGCGGTAACCCGCCCCGGCAGCTGGACGTAGCCCTGAGGCGGGGTCGTATCGCCGCCAAGGGTAGCGCCCTGCCGGAAAATAACGCCACGGAGATCGTCGACGCCAGCGGCAAGTGGCTGATGCCTGGCTTGCTGGATATCCATACTCATCTCGACCTTGAGGTGGATCTCGACCCGCGTCTTCCGGAGGTTGTGCGTCACGGCACCACTACCGTGCTGGTGGGCAACTGCAGCCTTGGCACCTGTTTCGGCCGCCAGGACGATAACGGCCAGGACCCCATCGTGGACTGCTTCACTCGCGTCGAGAATATTCCGAAGAGCGTTCTGCGCAAGTGCGTGGATGCCATTCACTGGGATAACACTGGCGATTACCTCGACCACCTTGAGGCCCTGCCGCTGGGGCCAAACGTCGGCGTATTCGTTCCACACTCAATGCTGCGGATCGAGGTCATGGGGCTTGAGGACAGCATCAGCCGCGAACCGACGACGGAAGAACTCGAGCGCATGGCGATGTTACTGGAGCAGGCCATGCAGCAGGGTTATGTCGGTATGAGCACCGATGGCCTGCCGTTTCACTACCTGGCCAACGCGCCGCACAAGGACCAGCGCATTCCGACGCAGTTTGCGAGTTTCGGCGAACTCAAGCGCCTGCTCAAGGTGGTACGCGAACACAACCGGGTCTGGCAGACCACGCCCATCCTCGAAAATCGCCTGACGGCACTGCTGTATTTCACGCTGACCAGTGGACGCCTGTTCGGCCGGCCTCTGAAAACGTCGGCGCTGTCGGTTATGGAGTTTGTGTTGGCGCCCCGCGCCTCGCGTGCCTTCCTCGGTTTTGCACGACTCATGAACAGCCGGTTTTTTCGCGGGCAGCTGCATTTTCAGGCGCTGGGCACGAATTTCCGGGTATGGTCCGATGGCATGGTCAGTCCACTGTTCGAGGAGCTCGACTCCACCTGCCAGCTGATCGCCAAGGAGTACGATGATGTTGCGGGCCGCCGTGCACTGCTGGATGACCCGGCATTTATCGAAGCCTTCCGACGTGAGTGGCAGCATGGTCGCAAGGGACGCAATCTGGCGCGTCTCAAGGCTCGACTGGGCATGCCCGACCATCTGGTCATCCGCGATCTCGACCGGCTGAACTTTGATGGCGCCCCCGTCGATGACTGGAACGGTGAAACCATGCAGCAGGTCTACGAGCGTGTGCTGCGTTTCCAGGCCGGCGAGCAGCAGGCTGCGCGTTCGGAGGCCGAGCGCGAAGCCCTCAGCCGATTCCCGATGCCGCTCCGGGACGATGCCGACTTCATGCTGCATATGATGCGCGAGTACGACAAGGGCTTCCGCTTCTGGGCCGACATGAGCAATATCGGCAACGCGGCCACTATGGACTATCTGCTGCACGAGCATGCACTGCCCGGCTTCAATGACTCCGGCGCGCATATCACCAACATGGCGTTTTTCGACACCAATCTCATGTCGCTCAAGCTGGCCCAGCAGCAGGGTCTGGAAACCGTCGGCCGCATGGTCCGACGCCTGACCCGGGAGCCCGCGGAGTTCTTCGGTCTGGATGTCGGCACACTGGATATCGGCGCTCAGGCAGACCTGGTCATCATGGATCCGGATATTCTGCGCCACTGGGACTGCAACGACACCCGCGAATACGTCTACCGCGATCTCTTCGAGCACCACCAGATGGTCAATCGTCCGCCGGGTATTGTCGAGCACGTTTTCATACGCGGCAAAGCGGTCTGGTGTCAGGGTGAGTTTGGCGATTCGCTGGGGGCCCGGCCTCTCGGCCGCGCGCTGCGCGCGGCTCAGAAGATCAGCTGATAGCGCCGCGAAAAATCGGCGATCGGCGCTGGCCGATCAAAAAAATAACCCTGGAATACCGCGCAGCCCAATTGCTGGAGCAGATCGCGCTGCGCGGCGGTCTCTACGCCCTCGGCGACCACGTCCATTTTCAGGGTCCGCGCCAGCGCAATGATGGCTTCAGTAATGCCCCGATCATTGTCATCGATCAGTAAATCCCGCACAAAACCCTGGTCGATCTTCACCTGGCCAATCGGCAGGCGCTTGAGATAGGCCAGGGAGGAATAGCCGGTGCCAAAGTCGTCCAGCGACAGGCTCACGCCCAGCTCCAACAGTGCCCTCATCCGGGCGCAGATGGTTTCGAGGTTCGCTGCCAGAGCACTCTCGGTGATTTCCAGTTTCAGAGCGGTTGGCCGCAGCGGGTACTCGGCCAGCACAGCGGCAACTTTTTCAACGAAGTCGGGTTTCTCAAAGTGTCTGGCGCTGATGTTGACTGAGATAGACAGGCCCCGCGTGCGTTCATTCTCAGCCCATAGTGAAAGCTGCCTGGCGGCGAGACGCATGACTTCGTTTCCCAGATCCGCGATCAGTCCGCTCGCCTCGGCAATCGGTATGAATTCGCCCGGTGAGAGGAGCCCGCGCGAGGGATGCTTCCAGCGAATCAGGAGTTCCGTACTGACCAGCTGGCCATTCGCGTCGACCTGCCCCTGGTAAAACGGCACCAGCTGCTGTGCGCGGATGGCGTCGCGCAGTTCTACTTCAAGCCGGTGACGCTGCAACAGCGCCGACTGTACCGCAGGGTCGAAGAAAGCAAAGGTATTCTTGCCAGCGGATTTAGCCTGATACATCGCAATATCCGACTGCTGCATGAGCTCCTCGACCGACAGTTCCCGGCCGATGAACAGAAGCGCCCCCATGCTGGCAGTGACCCTATGCTCAAGCTGTTTCTGTCCGAAGGGCCTGGCGAGCGCATGCAGAATCTCTTCAGCGATGCGCTCAACCTGTCCGGCGGCCTCCACCGGGTTCTGGGACAGGTCGCCGAGAACCACGACGAATTCGTCTCCGCCGAGTCTCGCAACCAGATCACTCTCGCTTACGGTGTCGGTCAGAGTCTGCGCAACGCGCAGCAGCAGATCATCTCCCTGCCGGTGCCCAAGCGTTTCGTTGATAAACTTGAAGTTATCCAGATCGAGGAAGAGCAGGGCGCTGTAAAGCCGGCTGCTCTGGGAACTCGTCATGCGGTATCTCAGCTGATCCTCGACCAGTCGGCGATTCGGCAGTCCGGTCAGGGCATCGCGGAAGGAAAGCTGCTCAATGCGCTCCTGAAAATGCTTTTGCTCGGTGATGTCGGTCTGCAGGGCCATGAAACCGTCCGGCTGCCCGTGCCGGTCCAGAACCGGCGAGCAGGCAATGTGAGTCCAGTACTCACGGCCTGTTTTTGCGTAGTTGATAATTTCGACCTGGAAGCCCTCGCCGGCCTGAAGTTGTCGGCGCATGTGGGCCACCGTGTCCGGGTCCGATTTTTCACCCTGCAGAAGGTGACCGGGTTTATGACCGCGCATCTCCGGCAGCGTGTAACCACTGATGCGCTCTGTCCCCTGGTTAACCCAGGTCAGAATGCCGTCGGCGTCGGTAAACATGACGCCGTGATGCGTCCGGGCGACAATCTGCGACAGATTTTCAAGCCGTGACTCTTTCGCCCGGAGCTCTGTAACATCCTGCACGGTAGTCACCTTGAAATGCGCGCCGTCGTCGGTGGAGACGCGGCCAGCGGTGACCAAAACATTACGGATGTGGCCATCTTTGTGCAGCACGCGCCACTCGCCGGGGCTCTCGTCGCCCCCTGCCAGAAAGGCGTCGTGCAGGTGCGCCGCCGAGTCCCGAAGCTCTTCCGGCAGCACCTTGGTAAACGGCTCGCCCACCAACTCCTCGCGCTGGTAACCGTAGGTGCGGCAGTAGGCGTCGTTCACGAGAACAAAACGACGGTCGGAGCCGGTGACGCAGATTCCGATGTCTGCCGAATTGTAGATACCCTGCAAGAAGGCCAGTTCTCTGCGGGGCGATAATTCCTGCGCCTGAGACACGCCAGCCTCCTCCGACAGCCTCTGGTGACGTCACAGGCTATCGCGTTGATGCGTTGCTGCCGGCGACATTTACCAGCATGGGCCGACACTACGCTGTTCAAATGCCGCCGCACTATACAGGCCAGCCACCGAATTTGCATAAAATCTGAACGAAAACGGTACAGGCTGGCGCCTGTTCTGGTGAGGATTGCGCAGGATATACAGATTTATCATTTCGGGTTAAAGTCAATAACTGAAAAACAGCGGTACTTCACTCAACGCCATCTCCCGACGCGGACCCAACAATGCCACAGAGCAAGTCAGTTCTTCCCGTATACGACTTTTCGCTGTCATTAAACGAAGGCTATCGCGAGAAAATCCTGCCATTGTTAAGGCGGCACAGGATCGCCGCCAACCCGATCAATTATGCGCTGCTTTACGATTACGTCGCCGACCACAATCCGGAATTGAACAAGGCCATTGATGCCCTGCTGGCCGAGAACAAGACGCTGGAAATGAAGGCGAGCCAGGAGCTTTATGCCTCGTTTGTCTGCAGTGCTTCCCTGGAGTCTTTTGAAACCATTCAGGAAAAGATTCACCAGGTTCTCGATCGTGCCTCAGATGCGGTTGACAGGACCTTTAACCAGGCAGAGCAGGTCGGCGATGGCTTTGAACAGAAAACCACGCTTCTCGAGAATACCTCGGACGCTGCCAACCATAAGGCCATCATCCTGGATATCATCCGTGAGACACGAGCTCTCGCTGCGACAACCCAGGCAATGCAGGTCGAGCTGACCCGCGCCAATGCGGAAATGGAAGAGCTCCGTGGCGAACTGATCAGCGTTCGTAAAGTCGCCACGACAGATGGCCTCACCGGCCTGCTTAATCGGCACGCATTCCAGGGCGTCATGGACGAGATTGTCGATCACGATGGGCCGGCCACTGTTACGCTGGCCATCCTTGATATCGATTTTTTCAAGCAGGTCAACGACACCTGGGGACACCCTATGGGAGACAGCGTCATAAAATACGTGGCGTCTCTGGTAAACAAGCATGCCGCTGACCATCATCACGTTGCGCGCTATGGGGGTGAAGAGCTGGTCATCGTCATGCCCGACACGGATAAAAGGATGGCATGCGGCATTTCGGAAAATATTCGATGCGAAATGGAAAAGGTCCGCCTCAAGCGTAAATCTGATGATCAATCGCTGGGTGAAATCACCGTATCAATCGGCCTGACGGAAAAGCGGGACACCGATTCGGTGGAAAGCTTCATCAGCCGCGCCGATTCCGCCCTATACAGGGCCAAACAGCTTGGGCGCAATCGGGTAGAGGCGGAATAGCCGCATGAGGACCGTACAGCCGACCGCGAGATTTCCGGGAGCGCTCATTCTGATCGGCGTCTGCATTTTTGCGGTGGGGTGCACCACCACCAGGAACGTCATCATCGACAAGAAGGGTGTCGACATGAACCGCTACCGTCAGGATCTGGCAGAGTGCAAGGAATACGCGCAAGAGGTACGCAGAGGCGAAATGGTTGCGCGCGGCGCCGGTTCGGGCGCGGCGGTGGGCGCGGCCGTTGGCGCTATTGTGGGTGACAATACTGAGAGTGCCGTACGCGGTGCTGGCGTGGGTGCGGTTTCAGGCGGCGCTCGCGGCATGTCGGCAGGCGAGCGCGAGGAGATGCGGGTGATTAAGCGCTGTCTTGCAGGGCGCGGTTACCGCGTGCTGAACTGACAGCGGCCAGAGGCCGGCGTTGCCGGCCCGGGTATGATTACTCCTTGTCTCTTTTTGAGTCCTTGCCGAATATTTTCTCCAGTAACTTGCCGGCCTCTTTCTCTACCTGACGTCGAACTTCTCCTTCGGCCAGATCCTTTAGAATTTCGCGGGTGTTGACGCTGCACCAGGACCCTGGTTCATCCGCCAGATTGCCCTCGCACTCCACTGGCCAGCGCAGATCTGCCAGCCGCTCATTCACGCGGCAGGCGGGGTCGAGTCCCACGGTATCGCGGATAGTCGCGCGAATACTGGCCCTGAAATCCTTCGCCGTGAGGTCGAGTGTGCCGTTCCCGGTCAGACCCAGTGCCGGAAGCGTGGCGGACAGGGGGTCCAGCTGCGCCTGGCCGTCGGCAAGATTGATATCCGCTTCGAGCGTTGAAAAAACAGTGTCTGGCTGGAATGTCGCGGTCAGGGACTCCTGGTTCACCAGCGCGACGGCCTGACAGAACTGCTCCTGCACATTGATGCCCGACACGGTAACGCTATCTGTCCGCAGGCGGATTGGCCCGGTAAGTGAGGCGATAAGCGCATCGGACGAGTCCCCAGTGGCGGAGATCTCCCAGTCGAGTCCCGCGCGGCCGCTCGCAGCAACCGGGGTACCCAGTGCGCGTACCGCGCTGGCGATATCCAGGTTCTCCACGCCACCCTGCGTTCTCAGGGTGGCGGGGTTGTAGCGCGCATTGAGTTCGGCGCTGAAGTCAATGTCGCCGTCGTGCAATTTGCCCTGTACCGGCTCCAGTGTCAGCTTGCCTTCATGCGCGCGCAGGCTGGCCGTGACGTTACTCAGCACGTGTTCATCAATAACGACGCGATCCAGACGCAGGCGTGCGGCTGTGTCGATGCTGCGCAGGGCGTCATACGGCAGGGTCATCGGGTCTGTGTCGGCAGAGGGCTCGGCCTGCACCGCGGCCTCCGGGCCGGCCAGCGCCAATAGCGCCGGATTGAATTCGTTGACGCTGAGTTCGGCATCTATCTGCGGGCTCTCGAACGCGGCGTAACGCAGCGAGCCATTGCCCAGCATCTGGTCCACGGTGAAGGCCAGGGTAAGGTCCGCTACCTGTGCATTGATGTCTACACTGCCCTCGATGTGAGCATTCAGCGGTCGTTGGGTCAGCCCGACAGTATCGATATCCAGGCGTGTCACGCTGACGCTGCCGGCCTCAAGGTCGGGACGGAACTCCCCGTTGATATCCATGACCAGGTCCTGCCCGTTGTCGGCGCCCGGCAGCCGTACCTGCGCCGTCACGGACACAGGTCGCCCCACCGTATTGAGATCACGGGCGGAAAGGTCCTCGAGTATCATGGTCGATAGCGTGTTGCCGTTTTCGTCAACGGTCAGCAGTCGCGCATTCTCGATCGACAGACGAGCGACGTTCAGCGCCAGCGGTAGTGCCAGTGCCGCACCGGCATCGGAACCGCCTGATTTCCGCGCGCTGCGACGCTTCGCATACAGTGCGTCGAGCTCCTCATCCGACAGGCCGATAGTCGTCATATCGGCGGCTACGGCCTCGGCTTCCGCTACGGTGGTGATAGTGAGGTCGCGCAGGTTCAACGAATCTATCTCCGCGCTGCCACGCAGCAACGGCATGACGGCCAGCCCGGTGCTCAGTTCGCCTGCCTGCAGGTTCGCCTGGCTGTCGGGAGCGTCTATGCGGACATCGGCCATCTCCACCCCCAGCCGGGGGAACAGCGACAGTGACACGGGCCCCGACACGGAGAGTTCCGCTCCGGTCTTATTCTGCAGCTGGCTGGCGGCGACGCTGATGAGCTTTTCCTCGGTGACCAGCAGTGGTACCAGTAACGCTGCCAGCAATAGCAGCACCACGGGGATAGCGAGAACGTAAAGAAGGATACGTACCATACATGACACCCGAAACGGAATGTGTAGCACTATCCTAGAGCAAAACCGCTGTCGCGGAAATGTGGTCTGGGCGGACCGCCCCGCTGGCGCCAGATGTCAGGCGTCCACGTCAATCACGCGGCGCTCAACGTGGCGTGACAGAATACGCTGCCGCTCACGTGCAATCCGCGCATCCGACTTCAGTGCCCATAGGCGATCGCGGGCGTGTCGATAGCTCTCCGAGATGTCCACGAGGGGCTCCGGGTAGCGCTCGAGCTCGCAGCCGTACATCAACCGCTCCATGGGTGTCAGCGTCCAGGGCGCGTGAATCAGCGGGTCCGGCAGGGCCGCGAGTTCCGGCACCCAGCGGCGGATAAACACACCGTCGGGATCGTGTTCCCGGGACTGCTTCAGCGGATTGTAGATGCGGATGGTATTGATGCCTGTGACGCCGGCCTGCATCTGCATCTGCGGGTAATGAATGCCAGGTTCGAAATCCAGGAACTGTGAACCCAGCCAGGTCGCGCCCTCGCGCCAGTCCTGCCAGAGATGGTGGCAGAGGAAGCTCACCAGCATGGCCCGGGAGCGAAAGTTGATATAGCCGGTGGCTCGCAGGCAGCGCATGCTGGCATCGATCAGGGGCAGGCCGGTCATGCCGTCGCGCCATGCCGCAACGAGTGCGTCCGTGCGGCCCCGAGGGTGCGCCAGGTAGCCGCGGTTGATGTCTTCGAATTGCATGCGGCACTCCATCTCGAATTTCTGTATGAAATGGCAGTGCCAGTGCAGACGTGACTCGAAGGCGGCGAGGGCGCGCGTCCAGCCAGGCGTACGCTGTCGCTGCTTCAGGGCCTGATAAACCTGCCTGACGCTGAGGTTGCCCCAGGCAATGTAGGGCGACAGGCGCGAACAGCTCTCCCGGCTGGCCTGCGGTTTGGAAATATCGACGGCGTAGCGTGCGCCGCGCAGCGCGAGAAAGTCATGGAGTGTCGCCCGGGCAGCCGTTTCGCCGCCACGCTGGAACCGCGACTCATCCCGCCATCGAGGGTCTATCGCCGCGTCCGACAACGGCGCTACTTCACTGACGCGCGTGGCGCAGAGCCATCGCGCCGCGGCCAGAGATGGCTGCGCCAGTGGCGCACACATGGTGGCTGCCCAGGCGCGGTTCCACCCGCGACGGTCACGGCGGCCGCGCGTGATGCCATTGCTTTGGAACTCGTGCCAGGGGATGCTCGCCCGGGTACACCAGTCGGCAATCGCACGGTCACGCTCATAGGTCACCGCCAGACCCGTTTCTTCATGGGAGTACAGGGCGTGCAGACCGAATTCCCGGTGCAGCGCCGCCAGCACGTCAGGTACCTCGTCGCGAGCCACCAGGATGCGGGTATTGTAGCGGCGCAGGGTTTCCTGCATGTCCTGCAGCGATTGCCAGATAAAACGCCAGTGGCGAGTGCGGTAATGCGGGTCGGCAAGCAGCGCGGGTTCCAGGCAATACAGCAACAGTACAGGCCTGCCGCTGGCAATAGCAGCGCTCAGGGGCGCATGGTCCTGCAGGCGCAGGTCGCGCTTGAACCAGACAGCGCTGATGCTCATGCTGCGCTGCGCGCTCCCCGCAGCGGGTTTTCCAGGGGAGTCAGGGCGTCCGCGCCGTGAATGTCGACACGGCCGCTGCGCAACGCGCGCAAAAGGATGATGTAAGCATCGCGGTCGAAAATCATGCTGTCGTCCGCAGCGGTCGCGGGCGGCGCCAGGGCTGCTGCCGTGGCGCGTTGGCGGCGCGCAAAACTGCCGATATAGCGCCACTGATCCACCACATGCCAATCCTCTTTAGGCTGCCCCGGCTGGCTGTGCGCTGCGCTTTCGCGCATGAGTACCGCCGATGGGAAGGGCCAGGCGAGTATCCGCTGGTCGAGCAGCGCGTCCCGCAGGCGGCTATTGTGCTCGGTTGCGCATTCGCGTCCGGCGCAGGCGCCGAGGCAGCGCCGCAGCTGGTAGGCGAAGCAGGGGCCCCGACCATGCTCCAGGCCCAGCACCCGCAGGCAGAGGCCGCTGTCGCGGGCCAGCTGTCGCAGAGTGTCCTCACCGTGGGAGGCGCTGTGATAGAGCCCGTAGCTGTCATCTGCAGGCGCCTGCCTTTCCATCAGTTGTCGTGGCTTTACCTGCAGAAAACCCTGACGGCCCGCAACCAGGGCCAGTGTCCAGAGATGGCGTCGACGTCGCTGCCGCCGGTTGTACAGGGGTATTTCCCGTTTGATCGCTGCATTTTCCCGCAGCAGGGCCCCAAACTCCCCCGTACAGGGCTCGCAGTCCACGCGTGCAACCGCATTCATCATGCGCTGCTGTCGTCCCGGCTGCCGCGCTGCCGTGTAGTGCGACAGTACCCGGGTTCGCACATCGATACTCTTGCCGACATACAGGAGCTGACTATTCGCGTCCAGGAAACGATAGACGCCGGCGCACTCCGGCAGCCGGTCGATGGGTTTTCCCAGCCGGGTCAGGCTGGCCGTTTCCAGTCTGGGTCGCATGCGTTAAATGATGAAGGATAGTGGAGCTGATTGGCAGCGGCGTCCAGGTTATGTCATCGTCGTTTCGGCGTCCTGGCAAACGCTTCTGCGGCTCTCCGGGATACTATGCCTCAAAGCATGCAGGAGACCGTGCCATGAAAATCACATTACGTGAGTTGGGCACCCGCCACGTCCAGAAGCTGGTGATCGAGTCTGTCGATCTGAGCCTCTATATCGCTGAGGCAACGATCGATGGCACGGTGCATCTGGTGGTGAATGAGGCCGGCAAACCGCTTCGGGAGCGCAACCTGCTGGGAATGAAGCGGCATTTTACCGACATCAGTGTGGATGCCTGTGTTCTGCGGCAGCGCAGTGCTTACGACGAGATGATCGGACACGGCTGGCAGGCAGCCGACAACACGCTGGAAATCCCGATGACGGCGGCCGCCCAGCCTTTGCCCGACTGGGAGCACTGACACTGCCGGCTCCGGCTTATGCGCCGGCAGGAGCGCCCTGTGGATACTGCCGCAGCGTCAGCGTGCTGCCGCGCTGGGTGAATTCGATATGGCGCAGGAATGACATGCCGAGCAGGACCTCGTTCATCTGCAGCCCTGGCGTAATGCCTGCCTCGACGTTGGTCAGCTCGATAGTGCCGATGCTCACGCTGGCCAGCCGCGTGGCATAGCTGGTGGTATTGCCATTGGCGGTGCGTGTTGTGAATGGTCGACCGCGCGGAATTTTCAGCTTTGCCGCGATATCCGCCGGGATGGCGACACCGGTAGCGCCCGTATCCAGCAGAAACACCACAGACTTGCCGTTGATCTCGCCGCTGGCCACGTAGTGGCCCTGACGATTACGCTTGAGCTTCACCTCACGCACCCCTTCCTGGGTAATGTCAGTCGCTACCGAGGTGTTGGGGTTGTGACGCTGTTCAATCACGCCGCTGAAATAGTAGGTCAGCAGCGCCAGCACGACCAGCCACGCCATGACCTGCATGCCAAGCCCGAGGCGCTTCTGTTCCCTGACCGGATCGTCCATCTGCGCCTCCTTCAAGACAGTACCGAGACTCTGTAAGGGTAATCAAAAACGCCCGGTTCGCGCCACGCGCTGTCGGCATGACAGGCGTGTCTGTCGTGATACCATCGTTACAGTGGCCAGTGGGAGTCAAATAACAAGATGAATAACAAGGCCTGGCAGGCACTCGGCAAGGGGCCTGGCATTATTATCATCGACGCTGCACATGCAGTAGAGCAGCGTCTGCTGGAGGGCTGGCTGCAGGATTGCCTGTCTGCCGAGGGGCTTGAGTGCGACGCCGTGCGCGTGGTGATCCCGATTGCGCGAACACCGGAAAAGCTGGACGCCACACCGCTGGTGACGGCGCTGGAGTCGAGCGATGACACCTGCGTCCTGCCGATACGGGTGGTATGGCATTGCTCGCTGGACGAAAAAAGTATTCGGCCGCGTGCCCGGGATCTGCTGTTCGGTAATCCGCGTCGACCCGGTCCGTGGCGGGCCCGGCGCATGCTGGCACAGAACCCGGAGCGCGGCGAGTGCATCGTCGGTGAGCCGGCAACGCTGGGTGCGCTGCGAGAGCGGCTCCGGCAGCGCTCCGGCAGTGAAAACGATCCCAGGCGCCTGGCAGATTTTATCGCTTCTCAGGCCGGGCTGGCGCTGGATATCGCCGAGCGCAGGCTGCAGGGCAGCCGCTACAAGGTGCCTCGCCGCGTTGCTGTCAATATCCTCAACAGCGCGCGGTTCAAGGAAGCGCTGAATGTACTGAATGCGGAAACCGGCAAGAGCGTTCCGCAGCTGCGCCATGAGGCCGAGGGCATCATGCGCGAACTGATCGCCCGGCCGGCGCCGTTCTGGCTGGATGTCATGGCGCAGCTCAATCATCTCATCATGTCGCTGGGATACGATTCCGAAGTCGTCATTGATCGCGAGGGTCTGGAGCGTATCCGCCAGCTGACGCGGGAATATCCGGCGGCCCTGCTGTGGACCCACAAGACCCATGTCGACGCCTTTGCCGTGAATTCCATGCTGTTCGACAACGATTTCCCCAATCCGCATATTCTCGGCGGCGTGAACATGGCCTTTGCCGGGCTGGGCTTTCTCGCGCGTCGGGCCGGCGCCATCTTTATTCGCCGCAGTTTCCGTGACGATCCGCTTTACAAGCTCGTTCTGCGGCACTATATCGGCTACCTCATGGAGAAGCGCTTCCCGCTGAGCTGGGCATTCGAGGGCACGCGTTCGCGCGTCGGCAAGCTGATGCCGCCACGCTATGGTCTGCTGAAATATGTGATGGAATCGGCTCACGCCACGGATGCGCGCAACCTGCATATCATCCCGATTGCCATCAGCTACGACCTCATCGGCGACGTGCGTGACTACGCGGTGGAGCAGGCCGGTGCCACCAAGCAGCCCGAGAGTCTGCGCTGGTTTATCGGCTATCTGCGCGGGCTACGCCAGCCCATGGGGCAGATCTACTTCGATTTTGGCGAGCCTGTGATTCTGCCGGAAGTCCCCGATGCAGCGGACGAGCGCGAGCTGCAGAGAGTGGCGTTCCGGGTGGGGCTGGAGGTCAATCGGGTAACTCCCATTACCCTGCCCTCGCTGCTCAGCATGGTCTTGCTGGGCTCGGCCCCCAGGGCGCTGACCGCCGACGAGCTGCGCTCGGAACTGCAGGCGCTGACGCAGTGGGCCGAGGCGCGGGGGATTCGCATCACGAAGCATGCACTGACCGAAGATGATGCACAGATGGATGCGCTGACAGACAAGATGGTTCTCAATGGTCTGCTCACTCGCTATGACGACGGACCAGAGCGGGTGTATGCCATCGCCGCAGACAATCATGGTGTTGCCGGCTACTATCGCAACACCATCGCGCACTTCTTTGTGATCAAGTCGATCGCTGAGCTTGCGCTCATGCGCATGGCGTTTCGCAAGCTGGAAGGCAGTGAGGCATTCTGGGTCGAGGCCGAGCGCCTGCGCGACCTGTTCAAGTTCGAGTTTTTTTATGCCCCCCGGGATGAATTCCGGCTGCAGATTCGCGAGGAGTTGAACCGCTATCGAGAAGATTGGGAGGCAGCACTGGTTGAGAAGGGCGGTGCGGCGGTGGTGCTGGGTCAGTTCGTGCCATTGGTGGCGCACAGCGTCATGCTGCCCTACATCGAAGCCTATCGTATTATGGCGGACGTACTGGCGCGGCAGGAAGCCGGCGCCGCACTGGACGAGAAGGAGGCTATCGCGCAGTCCCTGGCCTATGGCAAGCAGGCCTACCTGCAGCGACGTATCAGTTCCGAGGCGTCCATCGGTAAACTGCTATTCCAGAACGGCTATAAACTGATGGCCAACTTCAACCTGACCGGCAAGGGCGAGGCTGACCTCGCAGCGCGACGGCTGGAACTGGCACAGGAGTTCCGTACCCTGCAGCGTCGCGTGGAGCGCATTCGTGCCCAGGCCCTGCCCTGACCGATGGATCTAGCATGCACCAGCTGAGTTCGCAGGATGCGCAGTTTCTGTATATGGAAACGGCGCATAATCTCGCCCACGTCACGTCCATTTCCGTCTACGATCCGGGCACGGTGCCGGGTGGTGGCGTCGTGCGTTTCAAGGATATTCTGGCTCACGTAGAGCGCCGCCTTGCCGTCAATCCGCTGCTGACGCGACGCCTCTTGCGACTGCCACTGGAGCTTGATTACCCGTACTGGATCGAGGACGAATTCTTCGACCTCGAGTATCACGTCACGCACGGTCGCCTGCCCGAGCCCGGCGACTGGCGACAGTTCTGCATACACATGGCGCGCTACCATTCCCGTTCCCTGGACATGCGTCGTCCCCCCTGGGAAATGTACGTGGTTGAAGGCCTGGATCACCTCGACGGCTTGCCAGCCGGCTGCTATGCCATTGCCACCAAGATCCACCATGCCGCGGGTGACGGCGCGTCACTCACACGCTTCTTTGCCAGTTTGTCGGATATCGATCCACAGGGGACGCCGGCGATTCCCCTGCAGCCTGTCGAGTCGGACAGTGACCCGATGCCGGCCCTTGGGACGCTGGCGCGGCGTGCGCTGTTCAACAACCTGCGCTCGCCGCTGCGCCTGGGCAACGCCCTCCTGCGCACGGTGCCTGGTCTCCTGGAAACGGCCCGCGACGCGGCCAGAAAAAAAGAAGGCAGTGCGCCGCGGCCCCGTTACCCGGTGCCGCATACGCGCTTCAACGCTGCAGTATCACCGCGCAAGGTATTTGACGCCCGGGTTGTGCCGCTTGTCGACCTCCAGGCCGCGCGCGCTCTCGTGCCTGGTGCAACGGTGAACGACGTTATCCTTGCCGTATGCAGCGACGCACTGCGGCGCTACCTGCAGCGGCACGACGAGCTGCCGGAGGACTCCCTGGTGGCCTGGGTGCCTATCAATGCCCGCGCCCGAGCCGGGGCTGATGACGACAGTGGCGCGGCCGGCAACCGGATATCGGCCATGACTGCACCCATCTTCACCAACGAGGCCGACACCGTGGAGCGGCTGCGACGGATTTCGCAGTCCACCCGGCGCAGCAAGGAAGCCCGCGCGGGCATCCCCGCACGACTGATGACAGATCTGACCCAGCATGTGCCCGCGGCCACGCAGGTGCTGGCCAGCCGGCTGGTGCTGCAGACCGGCCTCGCGGCGCGTCTTTGCAACGTGTTTATCTCCAACGTGCCGGGCCCCCAGATACCGCTGTATATGAACGGTGCCTGTGCAGTGCGGAATTTCGGGCTGGCGCCGCTGGCGGACGGTATGGGCCTGTTCATCGCCACCCCGAGCTACAATGGGCGGGTGAGTTTCAACGTCATCTCGACCCGCGAAATCGTCCCGGATATCGATGTGCTGATGGTCTGCATCGACGAAGCGCTCGATGCCATGGGCGAGTTGCTGCGGGCTGATCCGGAAAGCGGCAAACGGACGACCACGGCACGGCGGGCGAAAACACCGGCGAAGCGCAGGAAGGCACCTGCGCGTGCCCGCAAGACCGCGCCGACACGCCGGCGAGCGGCCCGCAAACGCGTCAGCCCCGACGCCAAGACCGATTAGTCAACCTCGCGCTGGGGCGCGGTCACCAGGTGTTCCAGCTGCTTTGCTGCGGTCTCCAGCCTCGTCGCCACCGCCTCGAGACGTTCGGGGCTGTCAACTGCTGTCGGTGACTCGGCGCGACCGGCCGCTGACAGGCTCACCCACAAGGGATCGACCAGCGTTTTGACATGGGCGCCCAGACCGCTTCCCGCCGAGCCCTTGTGTCGATACAGGTAGGTGCGCATGCCATATTCCAGGCCGCCGAAAAACAGGTCCCGGAAGGCGATCAGATCGGTGTCAGCGCCGATTTCCCCGCGCTCAATGCCCTCGCGAAGAATGCGATCGAGATAGGCGACATACTGGCGATTGAGGCTGCGCACGGGCGATTGTCCGGCAGGATCAAGCTGCTCTATGTCGATGCCGATGTACACTTGCAGCAGTCGTATCATCAGCGCCTGGTCTGCCGCCAGAGACCGGACATGGTGGATCGCCAGGTCCTGGAGCCGTCGGCGCGTGTCCATCTCGGCGTCAAGGATTGCCTCTGCCCCCTTGCACAGAGTCTCTGTGTAGAAGCGGTCCAGAATCGACAGCATCAACTCATGCTTGCTGCCGAAATAGTGAAATACCGTGCCCTCGGAGACGCCCGCCTGCGCAGCGATGCGGCGCGTGGATGTACTGTGAAATCCTGCGCTGGCGAACAGCTCGGTAGCGGCCCTCATGATGTCGTGCTCGCGCCGCTCAAGGCGCTCGCGGGTGGAGGTTTTCGCTGTGCCGGCCATGGGGCGGTTCCCGATGCGTCGCAATGAGCATGCAACATAGCCTGCGCAGGGCCGTGGGTAAACTGCCGGCTCGCGGGGCTGTCGCGGTCCTGTCTAGGCCTGTCAGCGCGCGGCGCCGGCCCCGCATCGCAGCCGGCGCTATACTTGACTAAAATACTAGGGAATGGAATACTTCCAGTCCATAGGTGAACAGCCGCAGTGAGGACTGACCATGCGTTTGACGACCAAGGGACGCTATGCCGTGACGGCCATGCTCGACCTGGCGATCAACCAGGACACCGGGCCAACACGACTGGCGGCCATCTCGGATCGACAGGGCATCTCGCTGTCCTATCTGGAGCAGTTGTTCGCGCATCTGCGCCGCTGTGGGCTGGTCAAGAGCGTGCGCGGCCCCGGCGGTGGCTACCAGCTGTACCGCGCCGCCAGCGATATCAGCGTTGCCGAGGTGATAGCCGCGGTCAACGAGGATACAGACGCTACGCGCTGCGGGGGAGCTGGCGATTGCCAGGAAGGCGATACCTGCCTCACGCATCATCTGTGGATGGATCTGTCGGATCGTATCCGCGATTTTCTGCAGGGTATCTCCCTGGGTGACCTGGTGGAGCGCAACGAGATCCGCGAGATTTCCAGGGCCCAGAAAGATCGGGTTGCGCAGCGCGGGCATGACGACTCCCGTATCCTGGCCACCGGCGTCTGATGGTGGCCTGCCCCGCTAAAACGTACTGACGAAGGTAAGACACATGTCTCAAGAGTTGATTGACGAGCGCATCGGCAAGGAATATTCAGCGGGTTTTGTTTCTGACATCGAGTCCGACACGCTGCCTCCGGGCCTGAACGAGGACGTGATCCGTTTTATCTCGGCCAAGAAGGATGAGCCGGAGTGGTTGCTGGAGTGGCGTCTCGAGGCCTATCGCGGCTGGCTGGAGATGCCGACGCCGCACTGGGCTCATGTGGATCACGAGCCGATCGATTACAACCAGATCTCGTATTACAGCTCTCCCAAGAGTTTCGAGGATCGCCCACAGAGTCTGGATGAAGTGGATCCGCAGCTGCTGGAAGTGTACGAAAAGCTGGGTATCCCCCTGCACGAGCAGGAGATGCTGGCAGGTGTCGCCGTGGATGCGGTATTCGATTCGGTGTCCATCGGTACGACTTTCCGTGCCAAGCTGGCGGAGGCTGGCGTGATCTTCTGCTCCATTTCCGAAGCGGTTCACGAGTATCCCGATCTGGTGCGCAAGTACCTCGGCAGTGTTGTGCCGCGGCGGGACAATTTCTATGCGGCACTCAACAGTGCTGTGTTCACCGATGGCTCCTTCGTCTTCATTCCCAAAGGTGTGCGCTGCCCGATGGAGCTGTCCACGTATTTCCGCATCAATGAGGCCAAGACCGGTCAGTTTGAGCGCACGCTGATCATTGCCGAAGAGGGCAGCCACGTCAGCTATCTCGAGGGCTGCACGGCACCGATGCGTGACGAGAACCAGCTTCACGCGGCGGTCGTTGAGCTGGTGGCGCTGGATGATGCCCAGATCAAATATTCGACGGTGCAGAACTGGTATCCCGGTGACGCCGATGGCCTCGGCGGTATCTACAATTTTGTCACCAAGCGTGGTGTGGCGCATAACCGCGCGCGAATTTCCTGGACCCAGGTTGAAACCGGTTCGGCGGTTACGTGGAAGTACCCCAGCTGCATCCTGCGCGGTGACGACAGCGTGGGTGAGTTCTACTCTGTTGCCCTGACCAACAACCGCCAGCAGGCCGATACCGGCACCAAGATGATTCACCTGGGCAAGCGCAGCCGCTCGACCATCATCTCCAAGGGGATCTCGGCGGGGCGCAGCAGCAACGCGTATCGCGGTCTGGTGCGCATGAGTCCGCGCGCCGAGGGTGCACGTAACTACACCCAGTGCGACTCACTGTTGATCGGTGACCGCAGTGCGGCACATACCTTCCCCTATATCGAAAGCCGTAATCCGTCGGCAGTCGTGGAGCATGAGGCAACCACTTCCAAGGTCAGCGACGATCAGCTCTACCTCTGTCAGCAGCGGGGTCTGGATGCCGAGAAGGCGGTGTCAATGATTGTCAACGGCTTCTGCAAGGAAGTGTTCCGTGAGCTGCCAATGGAGTTTGCGGTCGAGGCCGGCAAGCTACTTGAAGTCAGCCTGGAAGGCTCGGTCGGATAACCTGTAGCGCGGACCGTGAGCCGCGCGCACGCTGGAGTAAAAGATTCATGCTAGTGATTGAAAACCTGCACGCCCGCATCGGCGATGAAGATATCCTCAAGGGGCTGAGCCTCACAGTAAAGCCGGGGGAAGTCCACGCCATCATGGGTCCCAACGGCTCGGGTAAAAGTACGCTCGGGCACGTGCTCTCAGGCCGGCCCGGTTACGAGGTCACGGCGGGCACGATTACCTACAACGGCGAGGATGTACTGGCGCTGGAAACCGAGGAGCGGGCGCGGCAGGGCATATTTCTCGCCTTCCAGTACCCGGTGGAAATACCCGGGGTCAGCAATATGGAGTTTCTCAAGGCTTCGGTGGATATCCTGCGCGAACATCGTGGCCAGGATCCGCTGGATTCTGTGACCTTCATGAAGCGGGCGCGTGAAGCGTGCACCCTGGCCAACCTCGACCACAGCTTCCTCAAGCGCGGCGTCAACGAGGGTTTTTCCGGTGGTGAAAAAAAGCGCAATGAGCTGCTGCAGATGATGCTCCTTGAGCCGTCGCTGTCGATTCTCGACGAGACCGACAGTGGTCTGGATATCGATGCGCTACAGGTGGTCGCGGAAGGCGTCAACAACATGCGTAACGATACGCGCAGCTTTGTGCTGGTCACGCACTATCAGCGCCTGCTCAACTTCATCAAGCCGGATTATGTGCACGTTCTCGCCGACGGACGCATCGTCCGTTCCGGGGATGCGTCCCTGGCGCTGCACCTTGAGGAACACGGCTACGCCTGGCTGGATGACGAGGTCGCCTGATGCCAAATCTGATGCAACAGCCGCTGGCGGCAGCCAGCGCCGCCGCACCGAACTGGCTGGCAGCCGCACAGGCCGAGGCCAGAGAACGCTGGCAGGCGGCCAGCCTGCCCACGCGCAAGACCGAGCAGTGGAAGTATACGGACGTCAGCGCTATCGATCGCGAGTTTGTTCCCGGTGAAGCGATCTCCGTGGATGCCGCGGCGCTGAACGCGCGAGTGCCCGATTGCGGCGGTGCCAGGCTCGTTTTTGTCAACGGACATTACGACCCGGCGCTGTCCTCGGTGGACGCTGCTGCCGGCTTGAGCGTGGCGCGTTTCGCCGATGCCGACGAGTCGCAGGCGGCGCTCATCCAGGCGCATCTGGGGTCGGTGGTCGGTACGGATCGTCATCTGTTCGCCACGCTGAACAGTGCCGCACTGAGTGATGGCGTGTTCCTGCAGGTGGATGCCGGGGCCACGGTGCATGCGCCGGTTCAGATCGTCTGGCTGACGACTGCGCAGACGGCGGCTTTTGCGGTCAACCAGCGTCTGCTGGTGCTGGCCGGAGACAATAGTGCCGCCTCGCTGGTGGAGACCTTTATTTCTTTCGAGAGTGAAGCCGCGAGCTTTACCAATGGGGTGTCCGAGTTCGTGCTGCAGCGTGGTGCCACACTCAACCATTACCGCCTGCAGCTTGAGACGGGCTCAGCCCTGCACATCGGCGGCGTTCATGCTCACCTCGATCGCGACGCCACCTTCAACAGCTTTCACCTCGGCATGGGCAGTGATCTGAAGCGTATCGATATCGTGATCGAACATGCCGGCGAGGGTGCGCATGCCGATGTGAACGGTCTCTATCTGCCGCGAGGCAGTGAGCACATTGACTACCACACCTGCATGGAGCACGCGATGCCGCGCTGCACCTCCAGTGAAACCTTCCGCGGCGTCATCGCGGATGCCGCCAGCGCCGTATTCAATGGGCGCATCCATATTCATCCGCAGGCACAGAAAACCAGCGCCATACTCAATAATCGCAATTTGCTGACCAGCGCCGAAGCGCAGATCAACACCAAGCCCGAATTGGAGATCTACGCCGACGATGTGCAGTGCGCCCACGGCGCCACCGTCGCGCAGCTGGATGAGCTGAGCGTGCACTACCTGCGAAGCCGCGGGATCTCGCGCGATGAAGCCCAGGTGCTGCTCAGCTTTGGCTTTGTCAACGAGCTGGTGAATGGCGTTCGCAGCGAGGCGCTGCGCGATTTCCTGCGCGACCTGCTGGCGGAACGTTTCTCCCGCGACGGCGGGCGTATGACAGATGAGGACGATGCATGAATACGGCCCAGGCAGAGGCGTTGACGTCTGGCTTCGACGCGCAGGCCGTGCGCGCCGACTTCCCCATTCTGGCTCAGCAGGTGAATGACCAGCCACTGGTGTACCTCGACAATGCGGCGACTACGCAGAAGCCAGAGGCGGTGATACAGGCGATTGCCGACTATTACCGCCATGACAACGCCAACGTGCACCGCGGTGTACATACCCTCTCGGATCGCGCTACCCACGGCTTCGAGCAGGCGCGCGAACGCGTCGCCGCGTTTATTAATAGCCGCGATTCACGGGAAGTCATCTGGACCCGCGGGACGACTGAGGCGATCAACCTGGTGGCCTACAGCTGGGCGCGACATAACCTGTCCCCCGGGGACAGAATCCTGGCGCCCTGGCTGGAGCATCACGCCTGTATTGTACCGTGGCAGATGGCGGCTGCGGCCTGCGATGCTGAGCTCGTTCCTATTCCGGTCACCGATGCGGGCGAGATAGACCTTGCCGCCTACCAGGACCTTCTGGATGAACGGGTAAAGCTTGTGGCTGTGAACCAGGTGTCCAATGCCATGGGCACTATCAATCCGGTACAGCACATGACGGAGATGGCGCACGAGGTAGGCGCGCTTGTCCTGGTAGACGGTGCCCAGGCGGTGGGACACTTCCCGATTGATGTGCAGGCACTGGGCTGCGACTTCTTCACGTTCTCGGGCCACAAACTGTTCGGGCCAACGGGGATCGGCATCCTCTGGGGACGTGAATCCCTGCTGGACGCCATGCCGCCGTTCCTCGGCGGTGGCGAGATGATTGAGACCGTGAGCTTTTCCGGCACCACCTACAATCAGCTGCCGTTCAAGTTCGAGGCGGGTACCCCGCACATTGCCGGGGCAATAGGTCTGGCTGCGGCCATCGACTACCTTGACGGTATCGACCGTGTCGCCGCTGCCGCCCACGAGGACCGCCTGCTCGCCATGGCCGTAGCGTATGCAGAGTCCGTGGAGGGCCTGCGGCGCGTCGGCAGCCCGACCCGCAATGCGGGTATCTTCAGTTTCGTGATGGCGGGCAGTCATCCCTCGGATGTCGGCATGCTGCTGGACCAGCAGGGTATCGCGGTCCGCACTGGCCACCATTGTGCACAGCCGCTGATGGAGCGCATGGGGGTTCCAGGAACGGTGAGGGCATCGTTTTCCATGTACAACACGGAGGAGGATGTCGAGCGGCTTTTCGCCGGCATTCACAAGGCGCAGGCCCTGTTCGGCTAGCCCTGGGAGATTCGCAATGACAGTAGAGACATTTGATATGCAGTCGCAGCCGGTCACTGTGACCGACGCGGCGGCAGAACATTTCCGCAACAGCCTGGCGGCGCACGGCCTGCCGGCGGTACGTATCAGCGTGCAGGAAAGCGGCTGCACCGGCTTCAAGTACGTCATGGAAGAGGTAGACGATGCCCGCGACGGCGACGTTGAGCTGGCTCTGGACAATGGTGTGCGCCTGTACCTCGATCACGATGCAGTGGATTTTATGCGTGGCACGAAGATCGACTACACTCGGGACGGCATCAATCGTACCCTGAAATTCCAGAACCCCAACGTGGTCGCCGAATGCGGCTGCGGCGAAAGCTTCAGCGTCGGATAAGCGCGAATGTCATCACAGGAACGCACAGTACTCACAACGCGGCGCGATTGCCCGGCTCGACTGGTACCGGTAGGCGACCCGGTCACGATCCCGGCTCACGCTTTCGTGACGCTGACCCAGTCACTCGGCGGTAATTATACGGTTGTCTACAACGGTAACATGGTGCGTGTTGACGGCACCGATGCCGATGCACTGGGCCTTGAGCCTGTTCAGCTATGCTTCACGCCGCCGGAGGGTGGGCGCATCAGCGAAGCGCAGGTCTGGGAAGCTCTGCACACGGTATATGATCCGGAAATACCGGTCGATCTGGTTAATCTGGGGCTTATCTACCGAGTGGATATCGATCAGGCTGAGGGTAAGGTTGCCATTGCCATGACCCTGACCGCGCCCGGCTGCGGCATGGGGCCGGTGCTGATAGGCGATGTGGAACACCGCGTTCGCATGGTGCCGCATGTGCGTGACGTGAGTGTCGAGCTGATTTTCGATCCGCCCTGGCATCGCGACATGATGTCCGAAGAGGCGCAGCTCGAAACCGGCATGTTTTTTTGATCGCGAGTATTTTTCTGATGACAGACCCCGCCCTGGACAACCCCTTTGGCCAACGCATCAGCAGCGACGACATCGTCGACACGCTGGGCTTTTTCGACAGCTGGGAAGATCGCTACCGCTACATTATCGACCTGGGCAAGGAGCTGCCGCCGATGCCCGAGGAACTGCATACCGCCGACCGGCTGGTGAAGGGCTGCCAGAGCCAGGTATGGATGGACATTCGGGAACAGGACGGGCGACTGCATTTTGCTGTAGATAGTGATGCGTTTATCGTCAAAGGTCTGCTGGGTGTTGTGCTCGCGGCCTATAATCACCAGACGCGTCAGACTATCCGTGATTTCGACGTCGAACATTATTTCCAGCAGCTTGATCTTCTGCAGCATCTCTCTCCCACTCGCGGCAACGGCCTGCGTGCAATGGTGGCGCGAATACAAAACGCGGCGGCTGCCGAAGACTGATAATCGTTACCGCCAGCGCAATCCGTGAAGCGATTGTCTGACGCGGTTGTGGCCTGATAAGTCCGAGCTCAGGCAGAGCAGTCGCTACGCACTAAAAAGCCCCCACCCCTAACGGGCAGAGGCTAACAACATAACGGCGCCGCGCTGGCAGCGCCTGAAATCAGGCGGCGTCCTGCTGTGCCAGTCGCTCGGTACCGCGTCCGCCGTCAATCGCGATGCGTCGGGGTTTCATGGCCTCGGGAATCTCCCTCTCAAGCTCCACATGCAGCAGACCGTTCTCGAGTCGAGCCCCATTCACCTTGACGTGCTCGGCGAGCTGGAACTTACGCTCAAAATTGCGCGCTGCAATACCCTGGTACAGGAAGTTCGGCTCACTGTCGGCGGACTCCTGTCGCCCGGTAATCAACAGCGTATTCTGTTCGCTGGTAATGTCCAGCTCGTCTTCCCGAAAACCTGCCACCGCCATGGTGATGCGGTATTTGTTCTCCTCAACCAACTCGATATTGTAGGGTGGGAAACTTGGTTTGCTGTCCCGTGCCACGCTGTCTAGCAGGGATGCCATGCGGTCAAAGCCGATGGCCGATTGGTAGAGCGGTGAAAAATCGATGGTATTGCGCATGTCACTATCCTCCATTGAGAAGCAATATGTGGTGAGCGGGCCTCGTCGAGCACCCGCGGTTCCAGAGATAGTGGCGCGGAGATATTTTTCAAGGGGGGGTCAGCTTCCAGCGGGACCTGTCCCCAAAAAGAGACCTGACCCCACAGAGTCGTCGAGCAGCGCGCGGGCTGCAAGCCGCCCGGACATCGCCGCCATCGGCACGCCCGGACCAGGGTGTGCGGAGCCGCCGGCGAGATACAGCCCCGGTATCCGGCTGCGCGCGCCGGGGCGGGCGAAGCTCGCCATCATGCCGTGGGAGGCTCGTCCGTAAATGGCGCCGCCGGAGGCGGGGAACAGCGCGTTGAAGTCCTCTGGACGCGTTGCCACACAGTGTGCCTCATTGAAGTCCAGAGACAGGCCGCAATCGTCCAGCAGGGCGAGGGTGCGTTCGCGCAGGCTATCCATCTGTGTCCCGGACAGGCTGCTGCGATCGCCATCGGCGGGTGCATTGATCAGCAACAGTAGCCGTTCGGCTGCCCCTTCATCCAAAGCTGTTCTGTCAGTGCCCGGCATGCGATCCTGGGCGCAAAGATAAACTGTGGGCGCCTCGGTCACCCGGCGGTCCCGGAAAATACTCTGGAACTCGCGCGGGTAATCGCTTGCGAAGAACACGTTGTGGTAATCCAGCGCAAAGCCACGTGGGCGACCATGAATGCACCAGGTCACTGCCGACAGGCTGCGCCTGTTCGCGGTGACCCCGCGGGTGGCGCGCCGTGCGCTGGACCCCAGCAGGCCGCCGGCCAGTGCCGACACATCGCCATTGAATACCACATGGCTCGCGGCCAGGATTTCGCCATTTGCCAGGGTCACCCCGTTGGCCCGGCCCCCGGCCATGTCGATGGCACTGACCTCGCTATCGAAACGGTAGTCAACGCCCAGAGATTCGCCGAGTCTCTGCAGCGCAAGCGCCAGTGCGCGCATACCACCGTCGACCAGCCATACGCCGTCCTGCTCGACATGAGCAACCAGCATCAGCGTGGCCGGGGTGTGCAAAGGTGAAGAGCCGACATAGGTGGAGTAGCGTCCGAACAGCTGGCGCAGACGGGGATCGCTGAAGTGATCGCCGAGCGCCCCCCACAGGGTTCGAAAGGGCTGAGTGCGCCACATGGCGTCGAGTCGCGACAGACCTACCCGTCGCACCAGGCCGATGGGCGTTGGTCGCTGGTCGGCAATGAAAGTGTCGCGCAGCGTGCGATAGATGTCTTCGCTGCGCCGACAGAAATCAAGATAACCCTGGGCGTTGCTGGCATCCGAGAATGCCTCAATCGCCGCGGCGCTGCGTTCGATATCTGCAAACAGGTCGAGCTCACCCCCATCACGCCAGGCGTGCCTCGCCAGGCGCTGGGCTGGTACCAGTCCGAGGCTGTCTGTCAGCGATGCGCCGGCTTCCCTGAACAGATCTTCAAAGATCCAGCGCATGGTGAAAACCGTGGGGCCGGCGTCAATGCCCTGTCCCGCCACCGGCACCTGACGCATTTTCCCGCCGGGTTCTGCAGCGCGTTCAACCACGGTCACCGCTCTGCCGGCCCGGGCCAGGTCGACTGCCGCAGCGAGGCCGCCGACACCGGCACCGACGACGATAACCGGTGCCTTGCTCATGTAGCAGCCACCGGTGAGCGCTGCATTCTGCGTGTGATGGCACGCTGATGGTAGATAATCAGAAACAGGCCCGTGATGAGCGGTACTGACCACAGCGCCGGCGTCAGCGCGAGTTCCGGGATAAAGCGCACGGCACCGAAGGCGAAGAACGCGGTATAGACGGAGATACCCGCGCCAACCAGTGACTTGATGTGCTCCTTGAGGCGATCGACAGGGCGCGGGCGGGGTTTGTATAGAAACCAGAGGTTGGTGGCGACAGTCGCAAAGCCGACCAGGGAAATCGCCATCATCAGCGGCTGCCGGATCAGCCAGCCCTGCCATAGACAGTTGACCGATGCCGCGGTCAGAAGAACCTGTAGCAACAGGTTGTGCCAGGCGCGATTGGCGCTGTGGTCGCGACGATTGTTAATGCAAAGCCACCCCTGCCAGGCGAGGTTCACCGTGAGGGTGGCCAGGTACAGCATCATCCAGCCAAAAATACCGCGTATCACGGCGGGATTGGAAAATTCGGGGTGTGTTGCCAGCTGTGGATGGGTGCCTACCGGGTCGCTCAGCGTGGTGGCTGCGATGCCGACAGCCAGCGTGCCGGTGATCAGCATCATGTAGGTAAACAGACGACCCCAGCGGGCGTGATTTCTGCCGCCCTTGCGGCTGGCAATCGGTACCCAGAAACTGGCAAGGCCGATGCTGCCGGTGGCGATATGCATGGCAACGAGAAGTTCAAACAGCTGATGACTCGACATCGAGATTCCTACATCCGATACTGGCTGCCCGCGTTGCCGCCAGTTCTGTTATGCCCGACAGTAAAGCCTATTATCCGCCAAAACCCAACTCTCTGTGGTCGGTCGCGGCCCTGATGCGGGTCCTCTGGCGTGGCGATGGGAATCTGCTGGAATTGCTGCCCGCGGCTGCCTATCGCTTTGACATCGGTAATCTGGGCTATTCGCGCCGCTCGACGGTGCTGTTCAACCGCCCTGACCTGATTCGCGAAATCCTGAAAGATCCGTCAGGCATTTTCCCGAAAAGTGACCTCATGGTAAATGCCCTGGAGCCACTGATCGGCCAGTCGATATTCGTGACAGATGGTGAGCGCTGGCGGCGGCAGCGATCGATGATCGACCCCGCGTTCAGTCTGATGCGTATCGGACACGCTTTCGCGGCCATGCGAGCTGCCGTGGACGATTACGAAATCCATCTTGACGGTATTGCCGCTCGCGGCGAACCCCTGTCGCTTGATCTGGCCATGAGCCATCTCACTGCCGACATCATCTGCCGCACAGTCTTCTCCACGTCGCTGGATTCGCGGGTTGCTCATGAGGTGTTTGAGGATTTCACCGTGTTCGAGCGTTCCGTGGCGCAGGTGGATATCCGTCGACTGATTAGTGAGCCGGCCTGGAGTAATCCGCCGCAGCCGCCGGAGGTGCTGGCGGCATGCCGACGCATCCGCGGCCATCTCGGCATGCTGGTGGATACGCATCTTGAGCCTGGCGCCGACTACAACGATATTGCCAGTGCGGTCATCGCCGCGGTCGACGAGGACAGCGGCGCAGCGTTTACCCGGGAAGAGCTCATTGACCAGCTTGGCGTCTTTTTTCTGGCGGGCCACGAGACTACCGCGAGCGTGCTCACCTGGGTGTTCTATATTCTTGCCATGCAGCCGGCTGTTCTCGAGCGACTGCGCGCGGAAGTGGATACCGTGGTGGGCGAAGGCGATGTCACGTTTGAGCATATCCGTCAGCTGCCATACGTACGCGCGGTTTTCCGCGAGACGCTGCGACTCTATCCGCCGATCACCTTCCTGCCGCGGGTGGCGTTGAATGCGGCGACCGTGGGCCCACGTCGGCTGCGGCGCGGGGCGCTGGTCATGATTTCCCCCTGGACGCTGCACCGGCATTCACGTTATTGGGACGAGCCCCATGCCTTTCGTCCCGAGCGTTTTCTGCCCGAAAACGAGAACAGCATCCAGCCGGGCACCTACATTCCCTTTGGCAGTGGACCTCACACCTGCGTCGGTGCCGGTTTTGCCCTTGCGGAAAGTCTTCTCATCATTGCCCGGCTGGCGCGTCGCTTCAATTTTACCGTGCAGGATCCGCAGCGGGTGCGGCCGGCAGCAAGACTCACGACCCGGCCTTCTCAGCAGATTCTGTGCCTGCCGGCCAGGCGTTGACACTGAATAATCTCACTGCACAAACTACCGGGAGCACGCCATGCTGACTGTCCACCACCTCAATAACTCTCGCTCACAGCGCGTCCTCTGGCTCCTGGAGGAGCTGGAACTCGACTACCACCTCGAGTGCTACCAGCGGGATGCCGACACCAGCCTGGCGCCGCCGGCCCTGCTCGCCGTGCATCCACTGGGCAAGTCCCCCGTGCTTACCGACGGGGAAGAGACGGTTATCGAATCCGGGGCCATTGTCGATTACATCGTGCGTCGTCACGGGAATGGTCGCCTGGCGCCGGAGCCCGGCACCACGGAACACGAGCAGTACCTGCAGTGGCTGCACTATTCTGAAGGCAGCGCCATGCTGCCGCTGATGCTGAAAATGTACACGGCGCGCCTGGCGGACGGTGGAGCTGCGCTGCAGTCGCGAATTGACAGTGAGCTTGCTAACCACCTCGGCTATATGAACGCCGCGCTGTCAGGCGCTGACTGGTTTGTCGGCAACCGCTTCAGTGCCGCGGACGTGCAGCTGTCTTTCGTACCGCAGGTAGCGCGGCTGCTGTACACACTGGAGCCGTTTCCCGCATTGCAGCAGTTTCTCGATCGTATCCACGCACGCCCGGCCTATCGTCGCGCACTGGAGCGCGGCGGCGAGTATGCCTTTGGCAGTTAGTGTTCCAGGAGCGGCGCAGCTCGCTAGGACAGTTCGAAGGCGCTGGCGGGCACGTCGGCGACTGCCTCAAAGGCGGGTCGTGCGAAATGATAGCCCTGAAACAGGTCGACACCCAGGTCGACCAGGGCGCTGAGCTCCCCGCGGGTTTCAACACCTTCTGCGATAACATCAATGCCCAGGTCGCGACAGATCTGCAGAATGCCGCGAACGATAGTGCGGCGATTGCGGTCCTGGTCGATGTTCCGCACCAGCGCCATGTCCAGCTTTATCAGGTCGG
Source organism: uncultured Alteromonadaceae bacterium (assembly GCA_964613795.1). GTDB lineage: Bacteria > Pseudomonadota > Gammaproteobacteria > Pseudomonadales > Halieaceae > Chromatocurvus. The sequence goes on from CAZTJR010000001.1 coordinate 251,876, forward strand.
TCTGCATGTCGGCGAGAAGTTTGAGTCCCGAATAACCTGCGCCAAAGTCATCCATGGCGGTGGTAAATCCGGTTTTCTGGTAGTACGCCACAATGCGGCGAAGGTGATCGCGGTTATCAATCTCCTCACCCTCTGTCACCTCGAAAATGATGCGCTCGGACGGGAATTCATATTCCGCGGCGGCCTGCAGCGTCTTGCGTATACACAGCTCTGGCTGGTAAACGGCGTTGGGCATGAAATTGATGCTGAGCAGGCTGCTGATTTTCAGCTTTGATGCCAGGCGGATTGCCTTGACCCGGCAGGTCTGGTCGAAGCGATAGCGGTTGCCGTCGTTGACGTTGGCGAACACGGATGCGGCAGGTTCGCCACCAGGGCCGCGTGCCAGCGCCTCCTGCGCGTACGTATCGCGGCTGCTGAAGCGCACGATGGGCTGTAGCGCCATGCTGAAATCAAAGCCGAGCAATTCGGCGCGGTCGCACTGCCTGCAATCGAGGTCAGCGAATGTGGGATCAGGATGCTTGGTGTTCAGAAAGAGGTACCGGGTAGGCCGTACGGATGTGGATGATAAGCAAAATCACCGCTCAGTTAAACCAGGCGATATCCCTCTGGGTCGCTTCGCCGAGCGTTAGGGCGCTGGTCATGGCGGGCCAGAGTATTTCAGCGGACAGCGGCGTCATCAGCAGAAAGGGCAGTGGGTCCGCCCGCGACCAGACTACATCCCTGGCCCGACGCATCTCCCGCAGACGGCGTCGGAACTCGGCCGGTTGCAGAACGGCCCGGTAGGCCTCGGTCAGCGTACTGTAGGACCACTGGTAACGATTGTGAGCAGCGGTTGCGACGTCCTCTGCCGCAACGCCCTCTGCGGCGGTCAGCGCCATGCCCAGAGCTGCGCTGTCAAAAAAGTGAATGCCGCTGGTTACCCGCGGATTGCACTCAATCGCCCAGGCGCAGCCATCCGCATCCACAATGAAATCGAAGGCGATAAATCCGTTTTCCATGGGGTTGGCGCGAAAAAAGGCGTCCAGCCAGGCGTCGATGGCGGCGTGCTGGTCACATCGCTCAAAGCAGACGGCGACGGTGCCAGCGAAGACCGTCCCTCGATATCGCGTTCGGCCCACTTCATGGCCATTGCGCAGCAGCGAGAGGGTGCTGATGACGTCGCCTTCGATAAAGTGCTGCACCAACAGGTCGGGCGCATCGCCGCATGGCTGCTGTCCCCGCTTCAGCCGCTCGAGACCAATACCCGAGCAGGCATGGGCTGGCTTGGCGATCGTGTCCGTGCGGCTGCAGAGTTCCCGCCCCGGTTCGCTGGCAGCGGGAAACGTCGGCGGGACCGGCAAGCCCTGAGATTGTACGAGTGCCGCGAACGCGAGTTTGTCGTGCAGGCGTAGCAGCGTGTCGAAGCCGGGACAGAAAAGATGGCTTTCGGCAGGCAGTGCACTGGCAATGTAGGCAACATGCAGGGCTTCTTCGGACACGGGAAACACCGTGGTAACCCGTTCACGCCGGATGATCTCAGCCAGGTCACGTCGGTAGGCGTCGCGGTCCGTGTTCGGTGCCGTTACCCGGTAGCTGGCGGCCACCGCCCGCGAGGGTCGGCACAGGTGCCAGCGGAAGGGGTCGGCAACAATGACACGCCAGCCGATAGAATGCAGTGCGCGTGCCAGCGCGAGTGCCTTGGGCAGGCGTCCAAGCGTCAGCAGAGCGGTCTGTTGGCTCATCAGTGAGAGCGGATGCTGTCAGGCGCGCGCGGTAACAAACCACACGGCGCCGGGAAGGCGCAGTTGCCCATCGTGGTAAAAGGGTGCCAGCGCTTCCAGGCTTGTTGCATGCACGTGGTCTCGAGTGGCATCGTCGGCGTCCGTCAGCAGGCGGCCAACGGGCCCTATATTGATGATTTCCCGCGCTGAGGTTTCCAGATCCTGCCCTGGCGTCCAGCACATCTGCACGGGGTGAGGGTGAACGTCGACAGTGTTGAACCCGGCGTCCTCGAGAATGCGGCGCACGCGCTCTGCATCCGCAAAGGCGAAGGGACCGGGCGCCTCTGGGTCTGTCCGCTCCGGAGTAGGTAGATGCTGCAGTGCGGCAGTCAGGGGGACAGCCACCCAGGGGTTGTATTTGAGCGCCTGCCAGCAGCAGAAAGCAATCGGTGCGCCATCCTGCAGTGCCCGATGCAGGTTGCCGAAAGCCGCTACCGGATCATCGAAGAACATCACGCCAAAACGCGAGAACAAACCGTCGAACTCGTTCTGCGCGAAGGGATGGGTAGCGGCATCTGCCCGGATGAACTCGATCTGTCTCCCCGCCGCCGGTGCGGTGGTGAGTCGCGCACGTGCCACGTCAAGCAGTGGTTCTGATATGTCAACGCCGACGACTTCAGCGCCGCCGCGCAGTGCCGCGGCCAGCATCAGTGTCTCGCTACCGCCGCCACAGCCCACGTCAAGTATCCGCTGGCAGTCGATCAGGTCGATATGCCGCAGCAGGTCCGCGGCAATCGGCTGCAGCATGGCAGACATCATGTCATCTTTCTGTGCCCATTTACGGCCGGCTTCTCCATTCCAATAGGCAATCTGCTCTTCATTGGACATGAGATCTCCTCAATAGCAGTGTCCGGTCCGGTGGGCGGGACCGCCCGGAAGGGCGGTCGAAAGCGCCGCGCCGGGCTGATGTCGGGCTCGAAGAGGGAGTATACGCATCCCGGTGCCGGGCCCCAAGCGTTCCTGCGCCGGCCTTGCAGCCCAGTGGTCTCGCCGCGGTCGGACCACGGGAATTGGTGTTTTTTCGGCTTGTCCGGTCTCCCCGAAGGTCGGTAAACTCAGGCTCCTCGCACCCGGTTTTCGCAGCATGTCGTCCCGCACCGTCGTCTCACTCTGGCCACTGTTCTTTGGCCTTTCCCTGATAGGCCTCGCCGCTGGCGTGCAGGGTACGCTGCTGGGCTATCGGGCGGAGGTCGAGGGCTTCGACGATGCCCTTATCGGACTGCTGATGTCGGCGTATTTTGCCGGCTTTCTGCTTGGCTCGGTGCTCGCGCCGCGGCTGATCGACCGGGTTGGCCACATCCGCACCTTCGCCGCCGTTTCTGCACTGGCCTCCGTCACCATTCTGGTGCACGCCAGCTTCATTGAGCCCTGGACCTGGTCGGCCATGCGCCTGGTGACCGGTTTTGCCTTTTCCTGCATCTATGTCGTGACCGAAAGCTGGTTGAACGAGGCCGCCACCAACGAAAGTCGCGGCCGTATTCTTGCTGTCTACATGGTGATTCTGCTCGGCGGTACCTGTGCGGGACAGTTCATGCTCAATGTAGCCGATCCGGCGGGCCTGACGCTTTTCGTGCTTGTTTCCATCATGGTCAGCGTGGCTGCCATTCCGATTCTGATGACGGTGATGCGCACGCCAGCGCTGGAGGCATCCGAACGTGTCAGTGTGCTGCATCTCTGGCGGCGGGCAAAAATGGGCGTGATAGGGCTTGTGCTGATCCAGTGGTGCTCGAGCATGGTGTATGGCATGGGCGCCGTTTACGCGGCGAAGCTGGAATTGAGCGCTCACGAAGTGGCGCTATTCATGGGCGCGATTATGGGCGGGGCAATGATCGTGCAGTGGCCGCTGGGCCAGCTGTCCGATCATGTAGACCGTCGCTGGGTGATGGGTGGCGCGAGCCTCATTGCCGTCGCTGCAGGTGTTTACGCCAGTCGCCAGATGGAGGCCGGATGGCCGCTTTACCTCAGTGCCCTGGCCTTCGGCGGCTTCAGCCTGTCACAATATTCACTGGTCGTGTCGTCTATCCACGATCACCTGCGACCCTCGGAGATGACGCCGGCCAGCGGTACGATTGTTATGCTTTCCGGGGTTGTCAGCGTGACCGGGCCTATCACCGTTTCCTATGCCTTGCAGTGGTTCGGGCTGCAAAGCTTTTTCCTGCTGATGTCCGGGATTCTGCTGCTCATGGCCATGGTCAGCATTTATCGAGTGATCACCATTCCCGCTCTGCCGGTGGAGTACAAGGCCCACCTCGTGCTGCAGACGCCGGTTTCCCCGGTGGGGTCGGTACTGCACCCTGAGGAAAAAGAGGTGTCGGATCGTCCCGGTGACGCCGTCGACAATCAGGAGCCGGGTGCCATCAACGATCGGGCCGCGTAGGTCGGGCCGCGTAGGTCGGGCCGCGTAGGTCGGGCCGCGT
>CAZTJR010000001.1:256152-311471 GCA_964613795.1 uncultured Alteromonadaceae bacterium
GATCGGGCCGCGTAGGTCGGGCCGCGTAGGTCGGGCCGCGTAGGTCGGGCCGCGTAGGTCGGGCGTCGCAGGCGCTGTCATGAGCGACTGCGACGCCCTGGCTTTATTGTCCCGACGCGCCCCGGAACAGGAATTCCAGTCGACCATCGCTGTGGAGAACGCCGTGGTCGATGGTCATGGGATGCATGCAGTCGTTGACGTATCTGCGGGAGTGCAGGAATAGCGATGCCGGATCGGTGGCGACGACACGCAGCGCAGCGGCATTAGTGACCCCCAGGTGCCGCACAGTGCTTTCTACATTGCGCTTGTGCAGCATGAAGCCGTGGCCGCGAAAGCCATCGTTGGCATGCCGGTGGATGAAGTCGAGCAGGGCAGGCAGAGCCGACGGCGGGACAAGGTTTATCATGTCCCACAGCAGTACCAGATCGAAGCCCTGTTGTGCAATTTCCGGGAATGCTGCGTCAAAGTCGTCTGCGGTCACCTCGACAGGTGTATCGCTTTCTGCGGCAGCGCGTATGTCTTTCGCCTTAGCAATGAGGGTTTCACTCGCGTCAAGCACCTGCAGGCGGCAGGATAATTCACTGTAAAACGACAGGCTGACACGGTTGGCACGACCAAAATCGAGGATTCGACAGTGTTCCGTCACCGATAACGCGCTTTCACCCAGCACCATTGGCAGCAGCCGGCTCTGCAGTTCGGATGGTGTAGACGGGCGTTTTCGCAGGGCCAGTGCCATGACGGTCTCTGTCGGGCCTGACCTTTTTAACCTGCCTTGCCGCCGTCCTGATGCGACGCTGCTTTGTGATCGGCGGATTTCGTTTCCTGCTGGACAGGCGTAGATGCTGTCGGACGCGTCTGCGCCGTGCTGCCCTTGGCTGGGCCGCCCATATCGATGCTGCCTTTGAAGCGGCCGCCGTCTTCGAGCATGACGCGCGGCGAGGATACATTGCCCTGAACGTTCCCGGTGGTGGTAATAACGACGCGCTCCTGGCCGACGATATCCCCCTGAACCTCGCCCTCGATACGAATTGTCTTTGCCTCGATATTCGCCTGGACGCGCCCGGAATTGCCGATGACGAGTTCATTGTCTGTCAGTGTCACGGTGCCGTTGACTTCACCTTCGATGAGCAGGTCTTCGCTGCTCTCGATGTCACCTGTGACCTTCACTTTTGCACCAATCATGGCAATTGCCTCGCTCACAGTGGGTGGGGTTGCAGCTGGCTTGCGCTCCGCCACAGGGGGCGCTTCGCTTGTCTTCGCCGGCGTGTCGGGCGGTAATGCCGCTTTTGAACTCTTGCGCTCAAACATGGTGCTGATATCCCTTCAGTGACTATATCCCGAGCGCTTCGGTGGGTTCAACGTAATCGCGCGGATAACGTTATCATCATGCCATATGATGAAAAGGCTCGCATGCTGGATGAAGCACATCGAAGGTGCAAACTCGCGGCATGGTAGCCGCGGATGGGAGCTGATACCCCATCCGGGCGCGAGTCGCGTGGCAGAAAGCGCCACGTGTCGGCGCCTTCTGCGGCTGCGGGATGTTAAAAGCTGTAGAAAAACTGCAGCTTGTAGAAGTCATTGGTGGAAAAGGAATCGTTATCGTTGGTCAGATCCCAGCCCGCTGAAAAGCGCATGCCGGCATCGCCTTTCGCAACCTGGAAATACGGGCCCAGCCACTGGTAGCCATCCTGGCTGCTGGCGTTGGAGCCACCGCGCAGCTCGAGTTCCTCGAAGTGCATGCCGACTGAGAAGTAATCGGCGAAGCGATAGCCATAATTCCCCCAGTAGTGAATGTATTCGAGGGTCGTGCCCTCTGCAGGCGCCTCGTCTCTCAGGTCCTTGTACCAGCCAAAGTAGAATTCGCCCTCCCAGTCCTCTGTGTCGTAATTGACAGTGAGATTCGGCACGATGCCGTCTCCCACTATGCCGTCGTCGGCTGTCCCTGAAGACAGCAGGTTACCCTGGGTAAAACCGAGCTGCGGGTTAATATACAGAGCGCCATCCATGGCTTCGAAACCCACGCCGAAGCCAAATTCTGTCCACTGCCCCCAGTCTGCGCCGGTGCCGGCACCCCAGGCAATGCCGTAGAAGGTAAGGTCGTAATCTTTATCTGTGTCGTAGGTGACGCCGACAAAAGGATTGAAACCGAAGAAGGAATCCAGGTTCATGGAGACGTCCATGCTCAGTCGATCGTCCTCCTGTGCATTGGCCATACTGCAGACAACGCCGCTCAGGGCGGCGGCCGCTGTCAGGTGTATCAGTGCTCGTTTCATGGCAGTACCCTCTCTGTATCAACAGATCTCAAGTTCGCGCAAGAAGCCGTGCGGAATGTTTTCCGGCGCGGGATGCGCCCGGCCGGTTTGCTGGCAAGGGCGTCTGGACTTCTTCTCACCAAGGGGATAGCGGGAACTGTGCCAGGCTGATGAATTACTTTAAATAACAGGGAGGTGCGTAAGCAGACGGGTATTTTACGGCGGTAAAAAGGACCTGGATATCACAACGTGCACCGACGCGGTGCACGTTGCAGCCGGTCAGTAGGGATGACGGCTGTGACGTTGCAGGCACCCGAGTAACATGTGCCTGAGTGCTGCGGCACTTTGCGGGTTGCAGGGACGGATATGATCTGCAGTCAGCTGCCTGTCCCTGAGCAGGGCTTCCAGCTGCGCGATATCCACATCAATTTGCAGGCGCTGCTCTTTGCTGCTGATCGCGGCGCAGGGATCGTTTGCCGCCCTCTGGTGGCGCTGTTGCAGTTGGCTCATTGGCTTGCTCCGTCGCGTCTGAAATGGTGATGTCCGGCCAGGTGAGTCCGGTATTGGCGATGCGTGTCATGCAGTGTCGACGGGGGGTCAGACAGGCGAGCCGCATGCGCTCCAGGGTCTCACCGTCGGCGTCTTTTGGGGCAAAGGAAGCGATGTGTCATGAACAATCATCCTGTGTCAGGTCAAAAGAATGAATCAGGTTGTACAAAGTATCGTAAATACGAATCATTCGCAATAATAGATATGACCTTGCGGCATCTGTTCCCGGGATTGAGTCTCCAGCCTGCCTGTAATACTGTCGTACGCTGCGCCGCCACGGCCAGACACGCATCGGAGAGAGCATGAACGCCAGCCGGACCGTTTCTTATAAGGCGATGTTGATCGCAATGACTCTGTTGTGGGGGGCAGTCAGCACGACCATCAGCAGCACTATCGCTGCGCAGGAAAGGCGCTCCGCCGATGAACAGCTGCGCGAGCTTTATGAAACCGAGTTTGCCTGGCGGCAGCATGAAATGGGCAAGATCAGAATCGAGGGAGGCGACTGGGTCGATGCCGGCCGTTGGCCCGACGTCAGCGCCGCCGCGCAGGCGCGCCGTCTTGAATACTGGAATGCCGCTCTTGAGCAATTGGCCCGTATCCCCAGGGATCAGCTCAGCGCGGAGGCATTGATCAATGCTGAGGTTTTCGAGCAGATCATCACGTCGCGAGCATCGAATGTCCGCTTTCGCACCTATGAGGCGCCACTGAACTCTGACACATTCTTCTGGACCGGACTGCATCCGAGAATGGGCGGCTTCGACAATGCGCAGGCCTATCAGCGCTACATAGCGCGCCTGGAAGACCTCCCGCGATATTTTCAGCAGCACATGGCAAACATGCGTGAAGGCCTTGCGCGCGGGTACAGCGTTCCCGCAGTGACACTGCAGGGACGGGAGCAATCCATCCTGCCGTACCGGATAGCGGGGAAAGACAACCCGTTCTATGCGCCGTTCAAGGCGATGCCCTCACGCATCAGTGAGGCGCAGCAGGCAGTGTTGCGCCAGCAGGCGCTGGAGGCAGTTCAGACGGCTGTGGTACCCGCGTATACAGCGCTGTTCGAGTTCATGCAGGAAGAGTATCTGCCCGGGGCACGGGAAGACCTCGCCGCAAGAAGCCTGCCGGACGGTGAGGCCTTTTATCTGGCACAGATTCGTGAATATACAACGCTGGATCTGACCCCGGAGCAGATTCACGAACAGGGTCTCGCGGAGGTCGAAAGGATATGGACCGAAATGAAGGCGGTTCGCGATGAGGTGGAGTTCGATGGCGACATGGCGGCATTTTTTACGTTCCTGCGTAACGATCCGCAGTTCTACGCCGAGACACCGGCCGAACTGCTCGGGGTCTCGTCGTACGTCGCCAAGCGCATGGACGGAAAGCTCGCCGAAACGCTGGGGTTCCTGCCGCGCAGACGTTTTACCCTGTTGCCGGTCCCGGAAGCCATTGCGCCTTTCTACACGGGCGGCCGCGGTGGGCTGAATTCCTGCCTGATGAACACCTATGACCTGCCATCACGGCCGCTTTACACCATTCCCGCGCTGACGCTGCACGAATGCGCGCCCGGGCATGCGCTTCAGGCCGCTATTTCACGCGAGGCGCCCGGCGATATTCCCGAATTCCGGGCACGCAATTATTTTTCCGGCTACGGAGAAGGCTGGGGACTCTACACCGAATGGCTGGGCAGTCAGCTGGGTATATACCAGACTCCCTATGAGGAATTCGGGCGCCTGTCTTATGAGATGTGGCGGGCCTGTCGCCTGGTTATCGATACCGGCGTGCATTACTTCGGATGGTCACGAGAGCAGGCGCAGGATTATCTGCGTCGGCATTCGGCGCTGTCGGAACACGAACTCACTACAGAGGTCGATCGCTATATTTCCTGGCCCGGCCAGGCCCTTTCCTACAAGCTTGGGGAAATGCTGATTCGCCGCAAGCGTGCCGAGGCAGAAGAAGTCCTTGGTACCGCCTTTGATCAGCGCTATTTCCACGATGTGATTCTCGGTATGCGTTCGGTGCCGCTGTCCGTGCTGGAAAGCGAGCTGGATCGCTGGATCGCCGAGGGCGGTCAGAACCCGTATGCTGATGTCGAATGGCTGCAGCGCTGAGTTTTCCGTTCTGTCGTCGGCCGCACAGATCTGTCGGGTGGTTCGCGCTACAATGGGACAGGTTTGGCGCGATAACGTACTGCTCGATCCACGATGGCAGGTTCAGGCCACTTCCAGGGAACCTATCTCTCCACGGGTAGCCTGATCTGCAATGCCTTCCGAAGCCGTATCGCAGCATTGCTCGCCTTTACAAACCTGCGGCCGGCACGCCGTCGACGTGCTCTATTGGAAAACTGACCGGGAAAACAATGAAGAAAGCCATTGCCGCTATAGTGCTGGTCGCCGTCGCCGGTGTTGTAGCCTGGCCTAAGATATCTCCGCTGCTCTCAGAGGAGACCGTGGAAACTGCGGGAAATGAAGCCCGTGATAGGGCGCCGGCGGTCAAAACAGTGCGGCTTGAGGCCGTGCCTTTCGAGAGCCGGCTGACCTTTAATGGCACCCTCGTCGCTGATAGCGCCATCGACATCAAAAGCGAATTGCGCGGCAAAATCGCCAACATCGCGTTTACCGATGGTCAGCGAGTCGAGGCGGGTGAACTGATTGTCAGCATCGAGTCGGGCGAACTCGCCGCCGAGCTCAGCTCTGTCCGCGAGCAGCTCACGCTGGCGGAGACCAACGCCGAGCGCCTGCAGAATCTGTTTTCCTCCGGTTCCGTCACGGCGAGTGAGCGCGATGATGCGGTGAGCCGGCGCGAGGTGCTCAAGGCGGAAGAGCGACGCCTGGCGGTACGCCTGGAAAAAACCAAGCTCCTCGCTCCCTTTTCCGGCACCCTGGGCCTGCGGGAGGTCAGTCTCGGCGATCTCATCGAGGCAGATACTCTTATCACTACGCTGCAGACCATCGAAGACCTGAAGGTCGATTTCAGCGTGCCGGAGCGCTATCAGGCCTTGCTGGAGGTTGGCATGTCACTAAGCCTGTGGGTGGCGGGCTATGACCAGTCTTTCAGCGCCAGGGTTCGTGCGATAAGCCCGCGGGTGGATATCAATACGCGAACCATTATGGTGCGCGCTGATGTCGCTAATAGTGAACGCAAGCTGCTGCCGGGCAATTATGCGAGGGTGGAGCTGATAAATCGCGACGAGGCGGCGCTGCTGGTACCCAGCGTGGCCGTGCTACAGAGCCTGGAGGACGTTTCTGTGTTCACTGTCCAGGATGGCGTCGCCGTTCGCACCGAGGTGAAAACCGGTGTGCGCAGCGATTCCCAAGTGCAGATACTGCAAGGCCTGAAGGTCGGTGATGAAGTTATCACGCAGGGCATACAAAGCGTGCGTGACGGGCAACGGGTGGACATTCGCAATGCGGCGGGCACCAGCTGATGCGCCTGCATGAGCTGAGTATTGAGCGGCCGGTTCTGGCGGTCGTCATGTCTATTATCATCATCGTTTTCGGCGTCATTGGCATGCGCGAACTCGCCATCAGGGAATTCCCTCTCGCCGAGCGGCCCATTGTCTCCGTACAGTCGTCTTACCCGGGTGCGAATGCCACGGTAGTCGAGAATCAGATCACCGAGCGGCTTGAGGAGGAAATCAACTCCGTCTCGGGCATACGGACCATGACTGCTGTCAGCCGCGAGGGGCGCAGCACGGTCACGGTGGAGTTCAAGCTGGGAGACGACATTGACCGCGCCGCCAACGATGTCCGCGACCGTGTGTCTGCAGCCGTGCGCCGTCTGCCTGAAGACGCCGAGGCACCCACCGTTTCCAAGGCAGACTCAGACGGCGACCCCATCATATTTCTGAATGTCCGCAGTGATCAGCGCAGCCTGCTGGATCTGAGCGCCATTGCCGACAATCTGTTCAAATCCCGCCTTGAAACGATATCCGGCGTTGGTCAGGTGGATATCTGGGGCTACAAGGAATACGCCATGCGCCTCTGGCTGAATCCTGATGCGCTGGCCTCACACGGTCTCACTGCCATCGATGTACGCGAGGCGTTCCAGGGTGCCAACGTCGAGCTGCCGACCGGTCGTATCGAGGGCGACACCATTGACCTGAATATTCGCACTCTGAGCCGTCTCGGTACCGATCCGGAGGAGTTCAATCAGCGCGTGATCAAGCGCGAGGGCGATCGTGTGGTGCGTTTCCGCGATGTCGGTTACGCCGAACTCGGACCACTGAATGAGCGCACCATACTCAGGCGGAACGGCGTGACCATGGTGGGTGTGGTGTTGCGGCCCCAGAGCGGGGCGAACCAGATTGCGATCGCCGACGAATTCTACCGCCGCCTGGAGCTTATCAAGCGCGATCTGCCGGCGGACGTCGATGTGGCTATTGGCTTCGATACCAGCACCTTCATTCGCGCGAGTATCGCCGAGGTCATACAGACGCTGGTGGTGGCGCTGCTGCTGGTATGCGCGACCATCTTTGTCTTCCTGCGGGAGTGGCGCACCACGCTTATCCCCATCGTTACCATTCCCATTGCCCTCACGGGCACATTTTTTGTCCTTTATGTCGCCGGCTTCTCGATCAATGTCCTCACTCTGCTCGGTATGGTGCTGGCCATCGGCCTGGTCGTGGATGACGCGATTGTCGTTGTCGAGAACATCTACAAGCGCATAGAGCGGGGCGAGTCGCCGCGGCAGGCAGGCGTCGACGGGGTGAAGGAGATCTTCTTCGCCATTATTGCCACTACCCTGTCGCTGGTAGCGGTGTTCGCGCCGCTTATCTTCCTCGGCGGTCTCACGGGCGTCCTGTTCCGGGAGTTTGGCGTTACGCTGGCTGCTGCGGTAGTGATTTCCTCATTCGTGGCGCTGACGCTGGCACCCATGCTGTGCAGCCGTTTTCTCAAGAACCGGGCGCGTCATCCCGCGTTCTACCGCGCAACGGAGCCAATGTTCCAGTCTATGGCTGATGGTTATCGCAGATCGCTGCGGGGCTTTCTGGCGCGGCGCTGGATGGCGCCAGCGATTCTTCTGAGCTGTCTGGCGATACTGGTGGTGATCTACCGCAGCCTGCCTGAGGAGCTCGCGCCGCTTGAGGATCGCGACATGCTCGTGGTGCAGACCAAGGGGCCGCAGGGCGCCGGGTACGATTACATGTATGAAGCGATGAATGAAGTGGATGCCGCGATCAAGAGCGCCATACCCGACGCCCTCGACGCGTCGATTTCCGTCACGTCGCCTGGTTTCGGCGCCTCTACGACAACCAATACCGGTTTCTCCCGCGTCATCCTCAAGCCTGCCGCCGAGCGCGAACAGAGCCAGGACGAGCTTGCGGGCGTCGTGGCGCGGGCCCTGGCCAATGTCAGCGCCGTGCAGGCGTCGGTTCGCCAGCCCCAGACCATCAATACCGGGGGCGGGCGCGGATTGCCGGTTCAGTTTGTGGTGCAAAACACCGATCTCGAGAAGGTGCGCGAGATCATCCCGGATTTTCTTGCCCGGGCGCGTGAGCACCCGGCCTTCAGCTTCGTCGACGTCGACATGCTGTTCAACCAGCCAGAGCTGGCGCTGGATATTGACCGTGACCGGGCGGATGCCATCGGCGTTGATGTCGCCCAGATCGCCGATGTCGTGCAGGCCTCCCTGAGCGGGCAGCGCTATGGCTACTTTCTCCGCGATGGCGAGCAGTTCGAAATCATCGGACAGTTCCTGCGCCAGGCGCGTAATGATCCGCTCGACCTGTCGCGGCTGCAGGTGCGCTCTGGCGACGGCACGCTGATGCCGGCAGAAAACTTCGTCACCGTGCGCGAGCAGACCTCGGCCCCGGTGCTGTTCCGTTTTAACCGCTTTACTGCGGCCACGTTCTCGGCGAATCTCTCGGATGGGATGTCGCTTGGCGACGGCATTCGGGCGATGCGGGAAGTCGCGGACGCGGTACTGGACGACACCTTCAACACCGAGCTGGCCGGGCAGTCACGGGAATTCGCCGACACTGGCAGCAGCCTGCTGTTCGTCTTTGTTCTCGCGCTGCTGCTGATTTATCTAGTGCTGTGTGCCCAGTTTGAAAGTTTCCGCGATCCGCTGGCAATCATGCTGACGGTGCCCATGGCGATAACGGGGGGTCTCATTGCCCTGTGGTATTTCGGTCAGACGCTGAATATCTTCTCCCAGATCGGTCTTATCATGCTCATTGGTCTTGTCACCAAGAACGGTATTCTGATCGTCGAATTCGCCAATCAGCGTCGCGCAGCCGGATTGTCCATCGCCGAGGCCGTCGAGGACGCGGCAGCAGCGCGATTCCGCCCCATTCTCATGACGACGCTCTCCACGGTGCTCGGTACCCTGCCAATTGCGCTTGCGCTGGGAGCCGGTGCTCAGAGTCGGGTGCCGCTGGGTCTGGCGGTGATAGGCGGCATGCTGCTGGGGTCGTTTCTGTCGCTGTACGTGGTGCCGGCAGCCTACCGTGCCGTGGCGTCGCGCACGCATGCCACTGATGCAGAAACGCAGACAGAGTCCGTGGAGCGTCAGGCTGGCGATCCGCTGCCCGAGGTTCAGCCCGCCGGTTGAAGCCAGTGCCGCGGGCGGTTCACTTCGCGGCGTCGTTGATCACCTGCAGAAAGGCGTTGCCGTATTTCTCCTGCTTGCGAGCGCCCACGCCTGGCAATTCTCCAAAGGCCGCCATAGATCGCGGACGCTGCAGACACATTGCCTCCAGCGTACTGTCGTGAAAAATGATGTACGACGGTATGCTCTGTTCCTCGGCGAGTTGGCGCCGGCATTCGCGCAGCGCCTCCCACAGACTGATGTCGATATCCTCCGGCAGCGTCTGACGGGTTTTCTGGCGTGTATTCGTTGCCGGGCTGCTATCCTTGCGCAGCGCCAGCGACTCCTCGCCCTTCAACAGCGGACGTGCTTTTTCCTGCAGCCTGAGCGCGCCATAGCGCTCCATATCCACGCTCAGGTAGCCGCGGGCCACGAGCTGGCGAAAGACCGAACGCCACGGGTTGGCCCCCAGGTCGGCTCCGATGCCGAATACACCCAGCCGGTGATGGTCGAGCTGCAGCACTCGCTCGTTTTCCAGTCCGCGCAGCACGTCAATCACATGACTGACACCAAAGCGTTGCCCGGTGCGGTACACGGCGCTGAGGGCCTTCTGCGCGGCCTCTGTGCCGTCCCAGGTTTCCACCGGCTGCAGGCAGGTGTCACAGTTGCCGCAGGGATCGCTGAGTGTATCGCCGAAATAGTGCAACAAGGCCTGGCGCCGGCAGCTGGTGATCTCGCACAGTCCAAGCATGGCATTCAGTCTTTGCTGCTCTGCGCGCTTGTGTTCTTCGCTGCCGGCTGAATTGTCCATCATCTGGCGCAGCTTGATGATGTCCTGCAGGCCGTACACCAGCCAGGCGTTGGCGGGCAGGCCGTCGCGACCGGCGCGGCCGGTTTCCTGGTAGTAGGCCTCTACGGTTTTTGGCAGGTCAAGATGAGCGACAAAACGCACGTCGGGCTTGTCGATTCCCATGCCAAAGGCGATGGTGGCTACAATGACCAGACCCTCCTCACGCAGGAAGCGTGACTGGTGTGCCGAACGTTCCGCCGCCGGCAGACCGGCGTGATAGGGCAGTGCCGGTATGCCTTCCTCCTGTAGCCAGCGTGCGGTTTCCTCCACTTTTCGCCGCGACAGGCAGTAGACAATGCCGGCGTCCCCATGATGCTCGCCGCGAAGGAAGGTCAGCAGTTGCTGGCGCGGGTTCTGCTTGAGCGCGATGCGGTAGCGAATGTTGGGCCGGTCAAAGCCGGCGACGTAGTGGCTGGCATCTTCGAGATCAAGCCTGATGGCAATCTCCCGCCGCGTACGGGCGTCAGCGGTGGCGGTGAGAGCGATGCGTGGCACATGGGGGAAGCGTTCGTGCAGTAGGTTCAGCTGCAGATAGTCGGCGCGGAAATCGTGACCCCACTGCGACACACAGTGCGCCTCATCTATCGCGAACAGGGCGATATCGCAGCGCGTCAGCAGGTCCAGCGTGCGCGGCTGAACGAGGCGCTCGGGTGCAATGTACAGCAGGTCGAGCTGGCCACCCTGCAGTGCGCTCTCCACCGCCCGGACCTGCTGGCTGTCGAGGCTGGAGTTGAGGAATGCGGCGCTGACTCCGAGCTCGCGGAGGCCGTCGACCTGATCCTGCATGAGGGCAATCAGCGGCGAGACAACGATCCCACAGCCGCGGCGGACCAGAGACGGAATCTGGTAGCAGAGCGACTTTCCGCCGCCGGTCGGCATAAGCACGAGCGCGTCGCGGCCACTGATGACGCCGTCGATAATCGCATCCTGGGGCTCGCGGAAGGTTTCGTAGCCGAATACGGCGCGCAGTGTGTCGAGTGCGGCTGTCATGATACGAGTATACCTTGTGCCTGCCCGTGAGTGGTCATCGACATCGCTCTCACAGACGGTGTTCGCCAATGCCTGTCCCGTCGTTTCATTCCCCGAGGTGTTCAGTCAGCGTTTTCATGCCGCTACGGAGATGAGTTCTCAATGTGCTAGATTATCGGGTTTACCGCATCGACGACACGCCGGAGGCGTCGACCCGAGTGCACAGTGAGTCAACCGAAGAATTCAGAGGGTTTCCATGACAGATCAACACTGCGTCATTATTGGCGCCAGTCACGCGGCTGCCAGTATGGCCGCGACGCTCAGGCAGGAAGGCTGGGAGGGCACTATTACGATAGTGGGCGAGGAACAGCATCTTCCTTACCATCGCCCGCCCCTGTCAAAGGCCGCTCTGATCGGCGACAAGGACGCGGCCTCGCTGGCTATCCGCCCGGCGGATTTCTACGACACGCAGGGAATCGCACTGCGTCTTGGCGTGCGGGCAGAGCGTATTGATCGGCAGGCACAGCGTGTTGTCTTGAGCGACGGCACCAGCCTGGCCTACACGCGGCTGGCCCTGATGACCGGCGCATTGCCACGTCGTATCAGTCTGCCGGGCAGCGAACTGAAAGGCGTACATTATTTGCGGGATATGCGCGATGTCGATGCCATCCGGTCCCGATTGAAGCCAGGCAAGTCGGTGGTGATCGTCGGCGGCGGGTATATCGGTCTGGAGACGGCCGCGTCGCTGCGCTCTGCGGGACTGCAGGTCACCGTGCTCGAGGCGATGTCGCGGGTCCTGCAGCGCGTCACCGCCCCCGAGGTCTCCGCGTTTTTCACCCGGGTACACGAGGAAGAGGGCGTTACTGTCGTGACGGGCACAACCGTCAGCGCATTCCATGGGGAAGGCACCCTGAGCGGCGTGACCTGCAGCGATGGCCGCGAATTTGCGGCAGATCTGGCTCTCGTCGGTGTTGGAGTGGTCCCCGATACGTCGTTGGCGGAAGCCGCCGGCCTGGAGGTCAACGACGGCATTGTTGTCGACGAATTTGCGCGCACCTCGGATCCCCACATCCTGGCAGCAGGGGACTGCACCCGTCATTACAACCCGGTGTACGATCGCTGGCTGCGTCTTGAGTCTGTACAGAATGCCAACGAGCAGGCGCGGACTGCTGCAAAAGCCGTGGCGGGCAATCCGGTCGCCTATCACGCACTACCCTGGTTCTGGTCGGATCAGTACGATATCAAGCTGCAGATTGCGGGGCTTTCTGCCGGCTATGATGAGGTTGTTGTACGAGGAAATATCGCTGAAGGCCGCAGTTTCAGCGCGTTTTACCTGTGCGGCGGACGACTTGTCGCCGCGGATGCCATCAACAGGCCCCGGGAGTTCATGGCCGCCAAGCGCGCCATACTTGCGGGTTGCAGGCCGGCGCCGGCAGCGCTCGCGGACGAGTCGCTGGAGATGAATGCTGTATTCGAGGGCTGATCGGCGGCGTCGTGCAGATCAAGGTTTCTCTTGGTATGGTCCAGAAAGGCGGGTATAACCGTACTGATGTTGTGCCTATGTAGTTGGGGCGCCGGTAATGCAGATAATCAACTCAGGGGAGACAGCACCATGAAGCAGGATCAACCGATGACGCAACGCCGCCGTTTTCTTACGCTGATGGGCGGTAGCGCTGTCATGCTGCCGTTTGCAGGCCTCGTTGCCTGTTCCAGCGAGGAGCCGGCTGCACCGACGATCGCGGCCAACGCTGAAGATGCGCCGGCGACCCGACCGGACCCTGCAGCGCCATCAGCCGAGACGAGCACTGACACGGCATCAGCAGAGGACGACGAGGCGGGGCAACAGGCGGCGGCCGACAGCGAGCAGATGGCCCAGAATGATGCTAGCGGTTCCGGCAATAGCGAGGGTTTGCCACAGCTGAGCGAGGACAATACGCAGGCTAAGTCTCTGAACTACAAACATATCGCAAGCGATGTCGACACGAGCAAGAACCCGCGCTACCAGGAAGGCCAGGCGTGCGCCAATTGCCAGGTGTACCAGGGCAACGACGGTGACGACTGGGGTCCCTGTGCGATCTTCGCCGGCAAGGCGGTCAAGGCAACCGGCTGGTGCACGGCATACGTGGCGGTGAGTGCCTGATCTGCAGGTGGCGCTGCGATCGGTGGTCCTTAGGAGAACCAGCTGATCTGCGGAAAGTAGCCGTCGATGGCCATGGCCAGATAGAACACAAAGAGCGCCGCGCTGAGGTAAAGCCGGCGCAGGGCATATAGCGCTACGGCGGCACTGTCGATAACCATCCAGTACAGCCAGTTCTCGTGAACGTACGCAATCATCAGCCAGGTTGCTATCAGGCTGAACACGGTTGTGAAAGCGTCCAGCCAGGGTGTATGCGCGACCGGGTTCTGGCTTAGCAAATAGCCGACAGCAGCGGTCGCAATGATGCCTGTTATCAGCCAGGGCAGGTGGTCGGCAAGCGGCCAGCTGACAACGCGCCAGTCTTCTCCGGTGGCGAACAGGCCGTACACGGCCATGCCCACGTAGAACACATGCAGTGCGCTCTCTGCAAAAATGTGTTTTCGCCAACAGAGAATCGCAAACAGTACCGAGCCGAAGAAAGCAGCCACATAGCACGCCGGCACAGCGCCGCGCAGATACAGCAGTGTAAAGGCAATGCTGAAACCGACCGCTGCGATTTCCAGCGCCGCATCAATCGATTCGCGGTGTAGCAAACGCATCCCTGTTGAGAAACTTGGCGACAAAAATACAGGTATCGTCGCCGGCATTGAAATCCCGCGTCGCGTCACGAAGAAGGTCAAAGACGGTGTCGTGATCACCGCTGATGAGCGTACTCATGCCGCCGGTATGCAAGCGAACGTCAGGGTGTTCTCTGAGCCGGCGGATAAAGTCGATCACGCGCTGCTCATAGGCGCGGGTGAGTGGGTAGAAACTCAGTTCAACAGTCAGCATGTTCTGGCGGCACCCCCTCGGGCCGTTTCGGAAAAGCGCCGGATAAGATCTGGCTGTGCTCGACAACCGGTATACCTTGCGCGGGAGCGGTCGAAAACCAGCTCAATGGCGCCTATACTTCGCGCTGGCTGGTGGTGCACGACGCCACCCCGTACGCGTAATACAGGAGCAAAATCATGTCATTGCGAATTAACGATACAGTACCCGATTTTACCGCCGAAACCAGTCTCGGCCCTATTTCTTTTCATGACTGGATTGGTGATAGCTGGGCGATTCTGTTTTCGCACCCGAAAGACTTCACCCCGGTGTGCACTACAGAATTCGGTGCGGTTGCCCAGCTTGCCGATGAGTTTGCGAAGCGCAACACCAAGCCCATCGGCGTATCTGTTGACGGTGTAGACGAGCACCGCCAGTGGATTGGCGATATCGAGTCCTACTGCAGTGCGAGCGTCGGCTTTCCCATTATCGCAGACACGGATCTGGCGGTCGCCAAGGCTTTCGACATGCTGCCCGCAGAAGCCTACCTGCCCGACGGGCGCACGGCAGCGGACAGCGCCACCGTGCGCTCGGTGTTTATTATCGGACCAGACAAGAAACTCAAGCTGTCCATGACCTATCCCATGGTGGTTGGGCGCAATTTCTCTGAAATCATGCGCGCGCTGGACGCCTTGCAATACACGCAGAAGCGCGGCGTGGCAACGCCGGCAGACTGGGTTGCCGGTGAGGACGTGATCATTCCGCCAAGTGTTTCCGATGCCGACGCGAAGGAGAAGTTCGGCGAGTTTGAGACGATATTCCCCTACCTGCGCAAGACCGGGGCCTGAGTCCGTCCCGGAGTCACCGTCAACCGGCGACTGCCGCCGTCGACCGCGGCAGGCCGCGCCGGTTGATCCAGAGTGCAAGGCAGACGGCGAGCACGCTCAGAAACGACAGAGCCACCATGGCGTCCCAGCCATGGAGGTTCACCACCCACCCGGCGCTCAGGGCGGCAACGGCCTGTGAGCCGAATACGGCAAACTCATTGGCGCTCTGAACCCTGAAGCGCTCGCTGGGCCGGTGGCAGAGCGGAAGCAGAGTCGTACCGCCGACAAACATGAAGTTCCAGCCGATGCCAAGCAGCACCAGGGCCCACCAGTAATGCATCAGATGCTGCCCGGAAAGTGCGATGGCCAGACACACGAGGTAGGCGGCACCGCCGAGTGCGATGACGGTGCGATGTCCCAGGCGGGTGATAAGCCGCCCCGAGAAAAGCGCCGGCGCATACATCGCGACAATATGTGACTGGATGACCCACTTCGTGTCAAGCAGGCTGTGTCCGTTCACCGCGTGCATGTTCAGCGGGGTGCCCGTCATCATGAAGCTCATCATGGCGTAACCCATGGCAGAGGCGATAATCGCCAGCCAGATCGGGCGCTGACGCAGAATAGTGGCCAGAGGCCGCGCCTCCGCTGCCTTCTCGCTGGCCTCTGCATACCGGTTGCGGTAGCCGGTGAGTACAATGCCCATCGCCAGCAGATTGATGCCGGAGAGCAGGAGAAACGCGCCAATAAACGGCTGATGGCTGTCGATGGCTGTCGTCAGTGCTTCCAGCCCGGGTACCGACGCGCCCCACACTACCAGCTCCGGCCCCAGGTAGGCGGCCACCAGGCCCGCCAGCAGGACGCGGGATGCGGCCTTTCCGGCGAGCATGGGCGAGACGGTCTCAATCGCCGCGAAGCGGTATTGCTGTGCCGCAGCAATGCTGACCCCGGCGATCAGTCCCGCGGCGCAGAACAGAGCGAAATGCCCCAGCACCAGCGCACAGGCTGCAACCACGCCGCTGGCGCAACCCAGAAGCGAACCGAGCGCAAAGACCGCACGTCTTCCGATGCGTGCCATCAGTCGCGTGACGCCAACCACGGAAACCGCGGTGCCGATAATGACCATGGCAATGGGCAGGGTGGCGAGGCCCGGACGCGGAGCGATGTCGTTGCCCACGAGGCCGCCGGTCAGGAAAAACAGTGGCGCGATACACATGGACAGCGCCTGCAGGCTCATGAGCAGATAAACCGTTGCGGGCAGTCGTGGAGCCATCAGGAGATTCCTCCGAGGCGCAGCAGAGCCGTCACCAGTATGCCAAGGCTGACGCCCGCCATGGGTCTTGCGGTAAGCAGCATGACGCCGGCGGTTGCCAGCATCCCCAGCCGTCCGGCCATATCCGCTTCAACGGCGATGGGCACCAGAACTGCCACCAGTACCGAGCCCGACATGGCGTCGATAAAGCTCATGACTCGAGGTCGCAGCGGCAGCAGTCCGGTGATGAACACACCGCCGAAGCGGGTAAACAGCATGACCAGTGCCATCAGCGCAATGACCAGGTAGGCGCCAAAGCCGTCGGTGGACATCATTGACTGGGTGTCTCCAGCCAGAAAATACCGACCGCTCCGCCGGCGACTGCGCCAACAATCACGTGGGTGTTGGGTGGCAGCCAGCGATAGGCCGCGTAGGCGGCGATGGCACTCAGGCACCAGGCAAGGCTCTTGCGCAGGTTGCGCTTGCCCACCATCACCATTGACAGCATGAAGCAGCCCATCACCATGTCCAGCCCGATGCTTTTCGGATCGGTGATGCCCGAGCCGAGCAACAGACCCGTCAGCGTCCCCGCCTGCCAGCAGGTCCATAGCGCGATACCGCCGCCGACCAGTGTGCCCAGGTTGTTGCGCCCCTGCTGCAGGTCATTGAGTGTCATGGCCCAGTTGGCGTCCGACAGGATGATCAGCGATGCGTAGCGGCGGCGCACGGGCAGTAGCCGCAGCCAGGGATAGAGACTGGCGCCCATCAGCAGCATGCGGCTGTTGATAGCGAGCGCAGTCAGCAGTAACGGCAGGATGGGTACCTGCGTGCCCCACATGTCGAGCACGGCGAACTGCACGGTGCCGGCGAAGACGGTGATGCTCATCAGCATTACGTCGATGTTGGTCATACTGCTCTGCAGGGCGGCAACGCCAAAGGCCAGCCCGAACACAAAGACGAACAGGGAAATGGGCAGAATTCGCCAGAAACCCCGGCGTATGTCCGCGGCAGTCAGTTGTGGTGCAGTAATGTCAGGCATTGTAACGACCGGTCAGCGCAAGGCGCGCGTCTGCCTTCGCGTCAGGAAAAATGCAGCACAGGCCGATCTGCCAGCGAGAGGTGTGTATGGGTTTCATAGGTAAGCTCCAGGGGCGCGTAGCTTAGCGACTCGGTCCGGGAGTGGCCAGCCGAGAATGCCGGAACATTGCCGAACAGAGCGCGGGCGCTAGCACTCCGGCGTGGCAGACGCTAAAGTCACAGGGAGTCGATGCCGGAGAAACACCATGATTGTTAAAGTTCCCTGCTTCAGAACTCTCGCTGCGCTGGCGCTGGCGCTGCCCGTCGCTTCCGCACACGCCCAGGACCCGGAGGGCTACCTCGACGATTATCTGCCGGTGGACAATGCGCTGGTAGTGGATGTTCCAGAGGCTGCGCAGAGTGCCGATGACCCTGATGTCCAGCGCGGTCGCTATCTTGTCAGCCTGCTCGGTTGCGCCAGTTGCCACACTGACGGTGCGCTGCTTGGCGCCCCGGACAGCGATCGCTCCCTTGGGGGGTCCCGCGTCGGGATAGCCATTTCCGATCCCATGCGCGATCGGTATCCGGCAATTGTTTATCCGCCCAATATAACTCCGCATGACGAGACGGGTATCGGCGCCTGGACCGAGGACGATCTGGTGCGGCTGCTGCGTGGCGGGATGGATCGACACGGTAGCCGCGCCCTGCCTGTCATGCCCTGGCAGAACTACGCGCGGCTTAGAGCCTCAGATGCGCTGGCCATTGCGCGCTACCTGAAGAACATCGAGCCCCTTGAGCATCGCGTGCCGCGCAGGGTGAGTGCAGGGACACCGGCACCGGCGCCCTACGTGCATGTTGGACTGTACCAGCGACGCGAGTGAGTTCACCGCCGGGGACATGCGCTAGCCGGTGTTGCGACGTTTCAGCACCATGCCGTACATGGCCGGCAGCAGGGTGTGCGGCTCCGGATGGCCCAGCTCGATGGCGGCGTGGTAGGGGAAGTTGGGGTCTGCCAACAGTCCGCGTGCCATGGCGACGAGGTCGGCGTTGCCTTCCACAATCACATTGTTCGCCTGCGCCGCTTCGGTGATCAGTCCGACCGCCATGGTTGGCATGTCGGCACCGTCCCTTACAGCACGGGCATGGGGCACAAGATAGCCCGGTGACGGTGGCGTCTTGGCGCGGCCGGAGGCTCCGGTGATGCCGCCCGAAGAACAGTCGATGAGATCCACGCCGTGGGCTTTAAGCTCGCGCGACAGCTTGACGGTGTCTTCCAGCTCCATGCCGCCGTCGACACCGTCCACCGAAGACGCTCGGTAAAATACGGGATAGTCGTCTGGAACCACCTGCCTTACCGCATCGGTCACGGCGAGGGGAAAACGCATGCGTGCCGCGAGGTCGCCGCCCCACTGATCATCACGCTGGTTGGACAGTGAGGTCAGAAAGCTGTGTATCAGATAGCCATGGGCACCGTGGATTTCGACGAAATCGAAGCCGGCGTCCAGGGCGCGCCGGGCGGCACGGGCAAACGATACGATCAGATCATCTATCTCGCTCTCGTCAAGCGCGTGCGGTGTCGGCCAGTCTTCGGTGAGCGGGATGGCGCTGGGGGCGACTGCGTCCCAGGCGGCATCAGGATCACTGTGCGCCAGCGGTCTGGCGCCGTTCAGGGGCGTCGCCGCACTGGCCTTGCGCCCGGCGTGCGCGAGCTGTATGCCGACAGGGATACCCTGGGCGTGGTAGATGTCGACGACCTTCTTCAGGCCCGGAACATGCTCGTCCTTGTAAATACCCAGACAACCGGGGGTGATTCTGCCCTCAGCGGTGACTCCGCTGGCTTCGAGAATGGCGCCGCCCACGCCGCCAAGGGCAAAGCGGCCATGGTGCGCGAAATGCCAGTCATTGACGAAGCCGTCTTCCGATGCGTACTGGCACATGGCCGAGACGACAAGCCGGTTGCGGAACGTGACGTTGCGCAGGGTGAAGGGCGTGAACAGGGCAGGCATCTGCCCGGCGTTGATTTCCTGTGTGCTGTCGATCGTGCTCATCAGGCCTCCGGTTTTGCGTCGAGTTTAAGCATGAGGGCATCCATCTCGGCCATCAGCGCCGTCACTTTATCGCGTCGCTCATGACCTTCGCTGCCGAGGTCGCGGAATCGCGTCAGCGGTGGCCGCACGTCGCCGGTGGGATAGCCGGCGGCGGCGCTGAGCGCCTTCGAGTAGCACTGGTGGCCGTAAGTGGGGTGCCCCTCGGCGATAATGTGATCAATCCGATTGAGTATGCGCTGGATAGACGCAGCGTCTTCCGTGCGGCCTGCAACGAGGAAATCCCAAATGCGTTTTGTGCTGTAGGGGAGATAGTTACCGTAGGGGTTGACGTAACCGACGGCGCCGAGAAGGTAGCTCTCCACCGGCCTTTCTCCCGCGAAGACATTCATGATGCCGTCGGTGGCTTCGACAATGTCGTACACGCGGCCGACATCACAGCTGGCTTCCTTGATGTAGCGAATACTGTCAAACGCCCGGGTCAGACGTGCGACCAGTGCGGCCGACATATCGACGTTGGACGTGAACGGATTGTTATACAGCATGATCGGTAAATCGACTGCCTCGGCGATCGCACGGTAATAAGCGAAGATCTCGTCTTCGGTAGGCGTGTAATAATAGGGTGGGACGATCATGAGTCCGTCAGCGCCCATCTCCTGCGCTTCGCGGCTGTATCGGACCGCCTTGCGGGTGCTGGCATCCATGCTGCCAACGAGAATGTCGAGGCGCCCGGCGGCATGCTCAACGCTGGTCTCCACCACCAGGCGGCGCTCCTCGTCGCTGATCGAGAGAAATTCCCCGGTAGTGCCCAGCATGATGATGCCGGGGACCTCGCATTCAACCTGCCAGTCGATATAGCGTTTCAACGACTCGACGCAAACGGCTTCGCCATCCTCAGTGAACGGGGTGACGGCGACCGTGTAACTTCCTAGAAATGTTTTAGACATCAGGTTGTATTAACGCCGACCTACGCCTCGGCGCTCCTTTTGCGTGATTGATTTTAGAATGCGGTAAAATCCGCGAAAAGCGGCTGCGGTATTGCAAGCACATGCCGGACATGCGTTAGCATAGCGCACATCAAAGTCTATTCCATCCCCCTTCCGAGAGAAACCTCATGACAGATGTCATCGTTATTGGCGGCGGAATCATCGGCTGCGCCGCGGCTTATTACCTCGCCGGCGACGGCGTGGCAGTGACGCTTGTTGAGACTGGCGACCTGAATACCCAGGCCTCGGGTACCAATTCCGGCAGCCTGCACGGACAGATTCCGCACGACACCTATCTGCAGCATGGCGACGCCTGGGCGCGCATGTTTCTGCCGGCGCTGCGCCTGCTGCGGGCATCAATCGGACTCTGGGAGGATCTGGGTGATACGCTCGGCGTTGATCTTGAAGTGAAGGTGGGCGGAGGGCTGCTGCTGGCGGCCAACGAGCAGCAGATGCGGGATGTCGCGCGCAAGGTCAGCCTTGAGCGGGAGGCTGGCCTGGACAGCGAGGTACTGGATGCGCAGAGCCTGCGCGCGCTCGCGCCCTACGTATCAGACCGCATGGTAGGTGCAGGCTACTGTCCGGTGGAGGGCAAGGCCAACCCGCTGATCGCGGCGCCGGCCTTTGCGCGCGCGGCGGCTGCCATGGGCGCACGCGTCATGCCGCGCACGTCGGTAGAGAATATCCGGCGTACAGACGGGGCTTACGAGGTGACGACTGATCGCGGCACCTACAGGGCGGCCCGTCTGGTCAACACCGCCGGAGCCGACGCCGGACGCATCGCCGCCATGCTCGGTGTCGACCTGCCGCTTCAGGGCTTCCCGATACAGGTCAGCGTGACAGAGCCGGCAGAGCCCTTGATCCGGCACCTTCTTTACTACGCCCGCGCACCGCTGACCATGAAGCAGACCTCGGTTGGCAGCATTATTGTGGGTGGTGGCTGGCCAGCGCGCTTTGACAGCCAGCGGCGCCCGATCGCAGATCCTTATTCTGTCGGGCCGAATCTTGGTCTGGCGCTGGAAATCCTGCCACAGCTTGCGCCTGTCAACATCGTGCGGACCTGGGCCGCGACAGTGAACGGTACGCACGACTGGATGCCGATCATCGGTGAGCTGCCCGGATTGCCGGGTGCATTCCTCGGTTATGTGCCCTGGATGGGGTTTACCGCGGGCCCGGCTGCGGGCCGACTGGTGGCGAGTATGGTGCAGGGCGTGACGCCGCCCCTGAATATAGACGCGGCGGCCTTCGCGCCCGGCGCGCGCTGAGTAATACGCCGCTGACGGCAGTTGCCGTCAGTGCTTGAGAATCATGCCGACGAATTCCCGGGTGCGTTCGTGGGTGGGTGAATCAAATATCTGTGATGGTGTGCCGGTCTCGACCACCTTGCCGTCGTCCATCATGACCACGCGGGTAGACACCTCCCGGACGAAAGACATTTCATGGGACACCAGCAACATGGTGATGCCCTCCTCGGTCAGTCGACGGATAGTGTCAAGCACCTCGTTCACCCGCTCCGGATCCAGCGCCGAAGTGACCTCGTCGAGGAGCAGTATCTCTGGCTGCAGCGCCAGTGCGCGGGCAATCGCGACCCGCTGCTGCTGGCCCCCGGACAGCTCCTCCGGATAGGCGTCGTGCTTGGCTTCCATGCCCACCCGCGCCAGCAGCTCAGTTGCCAGCGCTTCTACCTCGGCCTTCGGCCGTTTCTTGATCGTGGTCGGTGCGATCGTGACGTTGCGCATTACCGTCATGTTCTGGAAAAGGTTGTATTGCTGGAACACGATTGCCAGCTGCGAGCGCAGCTCGCGGACGCTCTTGCGGCTACTGTAGTCCACGGCCTTGCCGGCGACGCGTACTTCGCCAGCGCTTGGCAGGGTGAGCCCAACCAGTGCTCGCAGAAGGGTGCTCTTGCCGGAGCCCGAGGGCCCGATCAGGCTGACGACTTCGCCCTTTTCTGCGCTCAGGGTAACGCCCTTGAGGATTTTTTCCGAGCCGTAGGAGCAGGCGAGGTCACGAACGTCGAGATGGGTCAAGGCGCTTCTCCAGATAGGTGCCGAGACGGCTGAGTGGGTAGGACAGCAGGAAGTACAGTACCAGCACGGCACCGAAGCCCAGCAGCGGCGAAAAGCCCCGGTTAACGAACATCTTGCCCGAGAACGTCAGTTCGACCACGCCGATGTGCGATGCCAGTGACGTATCCTTGATGAACATGACTGCAAACGCGATCGCTGGCGGCAATATGACGCGCCAGGCCTGCGGCAGAACCACATACCACAGTGTGCGCGCCGCACCGAAGTTGAGCGTGCGCGCGCCTTCTATCTGCTGTTTCGGCACCGACTCCAGACCGGCACGGACAATTTCCGAGAGGAAGGCCGTGGACACGAGGCAGATGGCGATGGTGGCGATAGTCAGCAGGGACGCGTCTTCCAGCAGCGGCTGTATGGCATACAGCACAATGAATATGATGACCAGAAAGGGTATGCGCCGGAAGGTTTCGACATAGGCAATCGCAATGACACGCAGTGGCAATGTCCATGGATTTGCCGACTGCCTGAGAACCGCGATCAGCAGGCCGGCGATAAAGCCGACGGTGCAGCCGATCAGCGTCATGCCCAGCGTGCGCGCGGCCGCTTCCAGCAGGAATACCACGTTGTGGTAGGTGAAGAAGTCCGGGGCTTCAAAAAGGAGTCTCTCGAACATCAGAATACCCTGGCCTTGACGCGGAAGGCGAAGCGGCCCAGAAGCGCCAGCGACATGCTGGCAATGAGCGTCAGCCCGATATAGATCACGGCAACGACCGAGAAGGTCTCTATCGTGCGCAGGTTCACCGAGCTGACATTGATGGCGCGTCCGGTGAGTTCTTCAACACCGAACAGCGCGGCAATGGAACTGCCCAGCATCAACCAGATAAAAAAGTTGGACAGAGGTGCAAAGATGGTTTTTGCAATATGCGGGAGCATGACATAACGCAGGATCTGCAGGCGGGTCATGTTGAGGCCAATGGCGGCGTCCATTTCGGCCTGGCGCACGGAAACCACGCCGGCCCGTATGATCTCGGTAAGATAGGCGGTCGAGTTGAGCGTCAGGCCGATCAGCACGGCTGCCATGGAGCTGAGCAGGATGCCGGCATCCGGTAGTGCGTAATAGAGAACAAAAATCTGAACCAGCGCCGGCGTGTTGGTGATGAAAATGACATAGGCGGAGATCACCTTGCGCAGGGGCGTCGGTCCGTACACCTTGCCCAGTGCGCCCATCAGTCCGAGCGCTGCACCCAGGAAAAACGTAAAAAAGACGATCTGAAGCGTTACGAGCGCCCCGCCAAGAAGGTAGGGCAGCTCTGCCATGACTTCGCCGAACTGAAACGTATAATTCATGCCGTTCCGGGTTGCTGCCTGCTCGTTAAAGGATAGGGCTGCACCACCCCCTCAGGTGTGGCGCATGGGATGTGCCGGCGTATCAGAAGTACGGCTGTGCCTCTACTGGCACGCTCATCGGAGCGCCGAACCAGTGTTCCCAGCGCTCGTTGACAAAGCCGCTGGTGTGAAGATCGTACAGGACAATATTGAGAAAGTGCCGCAGATCGCTGTTGCCCTTGGCAAGCCCGATCCCGCAGTAGGCGACATAGATGGACTCATCCAGAACGCGCCAGTTCACGTTGCGGTAGGTCCGGGTAAAGTTCATGAACAGGTCGGTGTTCTCGACCAGTGCATCGGCACGACCCTGGGCGAGCGCCCTCACGGTATCGGCGTTTCCGTCCACCAGCAGGACCTTGGCGTTGGGCAGTTTGTCTTTCAGGAGCTCCACCGAGAGATTGCCGCGCATGTTCACCAGGGTAATGTCGCTGGAGTCGAGATCGCGCCAGCTTTCGGCATCGATACGATCGGTGGTGAGGACGCTCATGGATTCAGTGTGCAGTGGCGCAGTGAAGTCGATCAGTCGCGCTCTGGCGGGGGTGCGGGTAAGTGCACCCAGCGCAATGTCGATGCGGCCGGAGGTGAGAAAGGCAACGCGCTGTGCCGTAGCGGTGGGGACCAGCTTTACCTTGACATCAAGTAATTCGGCAATGCGGCGGGCGACATCGACATCAAACCCTTCAATTTCATTGGTTCTGCCGTAGGAGGACATCGGCGGGAAGTTCGGGTTGACGCCGACGCGGATCGTACCATCGCGGACAATCTCGTCCAGGGATCGCATCTGCGCCTGGGCGGCAACGGCGCAGAGGGCCAGGGCGGCCACAGAAAGCCAGCGAGAAACTTTTCGCAACATGATTCACTTCTCCGATGGGGCGGAATTTATTGTATACCGAGCGGGCGCTGTGTTGCAGCGTTACCTTCCCGTGGATAAAAAATGCGTAACACTCGTTCTCATAGCGTACGTTAATTCTGGTGAACAAGCCCTTTGCTGTCAAGCTGTCACCGGGCTTCGGCCTCGCGATCGGGCGGACTCGAGGCGTCGTAGGCCGTCGCCAGGCTGCCGATCGGCATGGGTTTGAAGGGCGTACGCGGCGCGAACAGGTCGCTCTCCGCCGCGACTTCAAAACCGGCCTGACCGGCCATTTTTGCCAACAGGGCCGCGCAATACCGGCCCTGGCAGCGACCCATGCCCGCGCGGGTTTCGCGTTTTACTGCGCCAATTCCGGCGACGCCGCTGGCAAAGCAGGCCGCCAGTGTTTCGCGGCGGACACTTTCGCAGCGGCACATGATCGTTTCCGGCGTGCTAAGCGACAATCCGACATCGGGGGCAGCGTAGACCTGCCAGAGTGCGGTCTGAAAACGCAGGTGACGCAGGGCGAGGGCGCGAGCCCGGCTGACGCCTGTCCTGCTGTCGTCTTCGAGGCCCAGGTCCGCGGCCGCGGCGGCCCCGGCGAGCGTGCCCTGGGCCTGGGCGACTTTCGCGCCGCCAAGGCCGCCGGCATCGCCGGCGACGAAGACGTCCTTCACGCTGGTTCTGCCGTCCAGGCCGCGCTGGATGGCGAGAACGCCAGTCACGGGATCGTAGTCGTGCCGGCATTCCAGCGCCCGCGCCAGCTCCGATTGCGGCAGGAATCCATAGCCCATGCAGACAGCGTCGACGTCGAAACTCACTTGTGTGTCATGTAATGGCTGTCCGTCGCCGTCTATTCTGACCAGGCTGGCTCGGCTTACCTTGCCATCGCCCTCGGCGGAGCAGATCACGTGCCGATGCAACACGGGTACGCGCCGGCGTCGCAATGCCACCAGGTGGCCGATGCCATCGGCGACCAGGCCCGGACCATTGCGCAGCATGCGCATGAGCGGTGCGGCCAGCGTCGGGCCAGGACGCCGTGAGAGCTCCGCGACAGCCACGACATCGACGCCGGCGGCGCTCAGCTCCCGCGCAACCTGAAGGTTGAGCGGGCCGTTGCCCGCGACCAGAACACGCTGCCCCGGCGCGGTCTGGTAAGCGCGCAGCAGTGTCTGCGCGGCGCCCGTGGTCATGACGCCGGGCAGTGTCCAGCCCGGAAACGGCAGGGGACGCTCATACGCTCCCGGTGACAGTATCAGGCGCCGCGCCTGGATCATGATGCAGGTGTCTTCTGTTACCACGGCGATTTCCCGGGGCGTAAAGGCGCCCCAGACTGTTGCGCCGAAAATGAAGTTGACACCGGCAGCGCCGGCATCGCGATACAGCTGGCGGCCCTCCTGAAACTGGTGGTCGAGCCGGGCTTCGGCAATGTCGAAGCCATCGCCCGGCTGCTTGAAGTATTGGCCACCGGCCTTGGCGCGCTCGTCGACCACGGTCACGCTGGCACCGGCCCGGGCTGCGGCGGCTGCCGCCGCCAGGCCCGCGGGGCCTGCACCGACCACAAGCACGTCCGTCTCCACGGTTTGCCAGTGGCGTTCAGGTGGCGCCTGCCCGCTCCCGGCGACCGCGCGCCGGGCGGGCTGCTGTGTCACCTGCAGTCCCGGCCGTGCCATCTCGAGGCAGGCGCGCCGCGCGCTGCCGTCCACCGAGACGGTGCATTCGCCGCAGACCCCCATGCCGCAGAACAGCCCGCGGGTCTCGCCGCTGCGGGTTTGGCGCCAGTGCCACTGTTCGGCGGAAACCAGCGCGGCGGCAATGGACTCGCCCGCGTATGCGATGACTGGAGTGCCCTCGAAGTCGAAGGTAAAGGGATCGGAATCCCGATGAATGCCTGCTGTGTGTATACGCATGCTATGTCCCTGGGCTCAGCGTATGTAGCTGGCGCCGTTGATATCGATAGTGCCTCCGGACAGACTCGGTGCGCTGCCTTTGCAGAGGAATGTCACGAGGTCCGCGATTTCCTCGGGGTCCACCCAGCGCCCCATGGCCAGTCCCGCCGTAACCTTGTCCTCGCCGCCCTGGCTGCGCGCGAAATCCTCCGACAGTCGTGTGCGAACCACGCCGGGCGCAATAATGTAGGCATAAATGCCCTCACTGGCGTAGTTTCTGGCAATCGTCTGTGTGGCCGCACGTATCGCAGCCTTGGAGGCAGCATAGGCAATAGTAGCGGGGTTGCCGACGCCGCGCTGGGCGGCCCAGCTCGATATAGTGATGACGCTGCCACCACCAACCTCACGAAAGTGCCGCACCGCCTGGCGCAGCATTCGCGCCGGCGCCAGGACATTGATCTGCATGCTCTTTTCCCAGACGGCATCCCAGTCTTCGAGGTCTTCATCCACGCCGCCGTTGCCAATCATCACCGCGGCATTGTTCACCAGGACGTCGATATGGCCTTTCCAGCCACGGGCTTCTGCCCAGAGGCGCTCGACGTCGTCGGGATTGGCGAGGTCGGCCTGCACCAGCAGTTTGCGTTCCTCCGGGATGTCCGCCGTGGCTGCGAGCGCGCCGTCTCTGTCAGATCCGTAGTGTGCGATCAGCGTTGCACCCGCCGCGCCGAGGAATCGCGCCGTGGCAGCGCCGATCCCCTTTGAAGCGCCGGTGAGTAGAATAATGCGGCCTGTCAGATCCTGCATTCTATCGTCTCCTGTGAAGCGGTTGATAGTGAGTTTATCTGCCCCTTGCAAGCAGCTTCGCGCCAGCGTTATTCAGATCAAACGCTGTTCGCGCAGGAGAGCCCTGCGGCGGAAGCGCTTGACACCCGATGATCCGCTGCAAGAGCATACTGCGCTCTTCGCAAGGGACCGCAGACAATGAACACGACAACCGCAGCTTCCGCTACCCGCAACACTGACACAGTTGGGAGGGAGGCCAGTGATGCGCCTGTCGCGATTATCGGCGCCGGCAGTATCGGCTCCGGTTTTGCCCTGCAGTATGCGCTGTCCGGTGTGGCGGTAAGACTGTACGATGAATTTCCCGGGGCGTTCCCGGCTGCCCTGGAGCAGATCCGTTGCAATCTGGGCTCTCTGCGTGAGACAGGGCTTACCACCGCGTCTGATGCACAGGTTCTGGGGAATATCTGTACCGCTGACAGTCTTGAAGAGGCCGTCGACGGTGTGCAGTGGGTGCAGGAATGCGCTCCGGAAAATCTTGAGCTGAAGCGAGCGTTGTTCGCGCGACTCGACCGCTGTGCGCCGGCCGATGCGATTCTTGCCAGCTCTTCCTCGGCCATGCCGGCATCCCGCTTTGCGTCGAAGCTGCCGGGCTCTGCTCGCTGCCTGGTCGCGCACCCGGGTAATCCGCCGTATTTGCTGCGCGTTATCGAGCTGGTTCCTGCCGAATTCACCGATCCGGAGCTTGTGCGGCGTGCCGAGGCCTTCTCGCGTCGGGTGGGACTGCATCCCGTGCGCGTGCGGCAAGAGGTCGAGGGCTTTGTTTTCAATCGTCTGCAGGGCGCCATACTCAGGGAAGCCTACTGTCTGGTTCGTGATGGCGTCGCGTCCGTTGAGGACATCGACACGCTGGTGCGCCTCGGGCTCGGCCTGCGCTGGTCCGTTGTCGGCCCTTTCGAGACGGTGGATTTGAATACCCGGGGCGGCATCGCCGCCCACGCCGAAAAACTGGGGCCCGCCTACGCGCGCATGGGTGCTGAGCGCGGACAGGATGACCCCTGGACGCCCGACCTGGTGTCGTCGGTAGAGGCACAGCGCCGCGCGTTACTGCCGCTTGATCAGTGGCAGGAGCGTGTAGCCTGGCGTGACCGAGTCCTTATGCAGCGATTGGCGTCGCTCAGGCCCACGGATGAGGGCATGTCTGACTGACATGCGGTATTCATCAAAGCGTTAGCGAAATCCTATAATAAAAATGTTCGCTTGGCGATTATCTGTGCTTTATACGACCAAAAATATTGACAGCTGCGGATGGCTGCTCCACTGTTAAAGCGATTAAAAAGCCGGTAATCCAACACAATCCCCCGCTTCAGGGGCGTTCCGGCAGCGGAGTAGGCAGACACATTTGCGTACATTTAGTCGGGGCAGGGCGCGACGCTCCGGAGTTGCGCTAGATTGGCGAACGGGAACTGGCCGAGGGCGCGTTTGCCAATGAGAATGGAACCCCGGATCCGGAGGATTATGTCGACCTGACTGCCGGCTATGATGTCCCTGAGAGCATTCAGGTGTATGCCGGGATCAACAATGTGCTCGACCGGTCTCCACCGCTGCTCGGGTTCCGCGCCAGTGGCGATGCCAACAGCAGCGTGCAGCTGTTTGAACCGGTCGGGCGGCGTTTCTTTATTGGCTTTAACGTCGGTTTCGGTCCACGTTGATATAGATGTCTGACGCGCTCGAGGCGCCCGTGCCTCAAGCGTTTAATCCAAAATAAGGCTTGAAAAGAGGATGTATTATGTCTCCTACTGGAAACTTGCGACGCCTGGCACGGGTTACTTTGCTGGCGGTCTGTGTCGTTGGCGGCTATGCCGCTAACGCTGGTGCGCCTCAGGGCAGCGGCAGCTACAACGATCTGATTGAACTGACGAGTGAGTTCTTTGCCTGGAAGGCTGAGGCCACCGGTATTGCCGTTGATCGCTCCGAGGCGCAGGTGAAACGCCGTATCGACGATCTGCGCGCCTTCCAGGCGCGGCTCGAGGACATGGCGGTGGCCGACTGGGATCGGCCTCATCAGGCGGAGTACCTGGCCGTCCGATCGGCAATGGATCAGCACGACTTCCTGCTGCATGTGTCGCGGCCCTGGGCGCGCGATCCGGGTTACTACGTGGACCGCATGCTGCGTCTGACATTTGTCGATCTCCCGGCACAGGGTGAGCAACTCAGCGATCTGCGGTCAGGACTGGCCGCCACGGTGGAGCTGGTCGACGCTGCGAAACGCAATCTCAAGGACGTGCCGGCGGATTTCGCGGATCTGGCCATTCATAATCTGACCAACGCAGATGGCGTTGGCCACGGGCATCCTTATCGCGCGATCCCCCCCGCTGGCGTGATCGGCTGGTACGACGATCTCCTGTCTCGCGCGCGAAAGGATCAGCCCGCGCTGGTGCCGGAAATCGAGAGTGCACGGGAGTCGGTCAGGAGCCTTCTTGCCTGGCTTGAGGAAAACCGCAGCAGTATGACCGCTGAGGCCGGGGTGGGTGAGGAACTGCTGGACTGGTACCTGATGCACGTCAAGTACATGCCCTACAGTTCAGACGATGTCGAGGCTATGGCGCAGCGTGAACTGGAGCGTACCTGGGCCTTCTATGCACTGGAACAGCATCGTAACCGCGACCTGCCGGTGCTGACGCTGCCGACGTCGAAGGAAGAGTACGAGGCGCGCATCGCGTCGGTGGACGCGGATGTTCGCGCGTTCATCAAGAAGCAGGATTTCATGACCATCCCCGATCACATACCGGAAGACTGGCGGGAAATCGGTTTCAATGTACCGTGGATAGAGCGCGATGGCGGGCCCAACTACTGGGAGCAGATTCAATACCGCGATCCGTCACCGGATCACTGGCATGCGGTAATCCCCGGCCACAAGGTGGATGGGCGCACTGTCGCCAAGATCACTCACCCGATACGCAAGTACTTCCGTGATGGCGGGCGCATGGAAGGCTGGGCGCTGTATCTGGAGGAAACTCCGCTGCAGCTTGGTTTTTACGAGGAGCGTCCCCGCACCCGCGAGTTGATCTACAATTTCGGCATCTTCCGTTCAGCGAGAACCCTGGGTGATGTCCGCCTGCAGCGCAACGAAATATCCATTGAAGAAGCCGTGGACTTCTGGCGCGCAAAGACCCCCTGGCTGGATAAGAACGTTGCCCGGGTCGATGCGGAAATCTATTTGCGCCGTCCGCCGGGTTACGGCCTGGGATATACCGTGGGCAGCTTCCAGATGTTCAAACTTCTGGCAGATCGCAAGCAACAGCTTCGCGATGACTTTGCTCTCGGTGAGTTCCACGATGCGGTGATGGCTGCAGGCGCACTGCCGATTGCCCTCATCCGCTACGAGATCACGGGACTCGATGATGAAGTCTCCCTGTTCTGGGATCGCACGCCGCTGTCCGAGGTTCTGGCTGACTGATCTGTGCCGGGAGCATTGCGAGAGACATAAAAAAGGCCCCTGAAGGGGCCTTTTTTATGTGCTCAGGGTGCGCTGCCTGGCAGGAAAGCAGATCCAGGCCACAGGCGCTGGAAACATCTCGCGAAGCGATGTTCTCAGGACGTCTGCAGGCCCGCCGTAATCTCCCTCGAGGCCGTCAGCAGCTCCGCCAGAATGCGGGTGCGGATATCCTCCGGGGAAATCCGCGAGCTGGGGCAGCACACGTTGAGCGCGGCGATCACCGTGCCGTCCGATCCCCGGATCGGCACCGAAATCGAGCGCAGGCCGACCTCCAGTTCCTGATCCACGATGGACCAGCCGCGGGCCCTGACTTCCTCGATTTCCGCCCGGAGCTTCACCTTCGACACGGTGGTGAGCGGGGTGACCTTTTCAAAATCGCCCTCGTCGAGGTATCTCTGCAGCTTGTCATCAGACAGCGCCGCCATCAGCACCCGCCCTGTCGATACGGCATGTACCGGGGCACGGCTGCCGACGCTGATACCGATATTCACCAGCCGGTCCGAGTTTGCCCTGGCGACATAGGTCACGTCGTAACCGTCGAGCACAGCGGCGAAGCAGGATTCTTCCAGCGTCTCGGAAAGCGAGTTCATGATGGGCTGGGCGACTTCCCAGATACCCATGGACGAGATGACGGCAAAACCGAGCTTGAGTACCTTTGGCTGCAGGCTGAAGTATTTGCCGTCAGTCTGTGCGTAGCCCTCGCGAACCAGGGTCAGCAGCAGGCGGCGGACAGTGGCCCGGGTCATACCCGTGGCCCTCGCCATGTCGCTCAGGGTCATCTTCGGTTTGGTGCGCGAAAATGCCGAAATGACCTCAAGACCCCTTGCCAGAGAGTTGATGAAGTCCCGATCGCTGATGCGGGTGGTAACGGACTCATCGTCCATTCCCGGCTCTATCTGATCTTCCAGGATCTCAAGGGATTTCGACATATTGTTATTCGCTTGCCTTTGTCAGTGCGCGATGCACACGTATTTGATTTCAAGGAACTCATCAATCCCGTGGTGTGATCCCTCTCGACCCACGCCAGACAGTTTCCAGCCGCCGAACGGAGAGCCCTCATAGGATGTGTTACCTGTATTGACGCCGACCACTCCGAATTCGAGTCCCTCGGTGACACGCCATATCCGGGCATTATCACGTGTAAATACGTACGCTGCCAACCCGTACTCAGTATCATTCGCGACGCGGATCGCATCTGCCTCATCGCTAAAGCGGAAAAGGGGGGCCACCGGGCCAAAGGTTTCCTCGCGTGCAATCTTCATGTCGGCGCTGGCATTGGCGATGACGGTGGGTTCGAAAAAGGTGCCGCCGAGGGCGTGAGGCTTACCGCCGGTTGCCAGCGTGCCGCCGTTGGTGACAGCATCATCTATGTGCTCCTGGACTTTCAACACGGCGTCATTATCGATCAATGGCCCCTGCTCGGTGCCGTCCTCCATGCCGTCGCCGACCTTCATGGCGCCCACGGCTTTGGAGAACGCCTCGACAAAGCGGTCGTAGATGCCGTCCTGCACATAAATACGGTTGGCGCAGACACAGGTCTGGCCCATGTTGCGGAATTTCGTGGCAATGGCGCCTTTCACAGCGACCTCAAGGTCCGCATCGTCAAACACCAGGACCGGCGCATTGCCGCCCAGTTCCAGCGACAGTTTCTTCACCGTCGGTGCGGCTTTCGCCATGAGGTGACTGCCGATTTCCGTGGATCCAGTGAAGGTGATCTTGCGCACCAGTGGGTGCGTGACGATTTCCTCGCCCACCACCGACGCGCTGCCGGGGACCACCTGGAATACGCCCGCCGGTACGCCGGCGCGGGCCGCGAGTTCACCGAGGGCGAGTGCCGACAGGGGGGTGGCGCTGGCCGGCTTGAGTACCATCGTGCAGCCGGCGGCCAGCGCGGGCGCCGCCTTGCGCGGGATCATGGCCATCGGGAAATTCCAGGGTGTAATGGCACCGCACACGCCGATAGGCTGCTTCATGACCATCATGCGCCGCTCGCGGTCGGGGCTGGGAATGGTCTCGCCGTAAACGCGTTTCGCCTCTTCGGCAAACCACTCGAAGAATGCGGCACCGTAGAGGATCTCCCCCCGCGCTTCCGCCAGCGGCTTGCCCTGCTCGGCGGTGAGAATGCGTGCCAGATCTTCGCTGTTGGCGACCACGAGATCAAACCAGCGGCGCAGTATTGCCGAGCGCTCCTTGGCGGGGCGTGCGGCCCAATCTTTCTGGGCTTCGGCGGCGCCTTCAATGGCGTTGACGGTGGCTTCGCGATCGGCGCCATTGACCTCGACGATCACCTGTCCGGTCGCAGGATTGTATACCGGAATGGCCGGCCCGCCCGCCGAGTCCGACCAGGCGCCGTTGATAAATACACCAGTACGTAGAAGATCTTTGTCGTTGAGCTTGAGCATAGTGTCGTGGCCACCGTTAACGTGTGATAGTAAATCTTTTCTGCCGCGAAGGCCTGACCGGCCGCACCTGCCGGGCTGCGCGGTCTGCGCTGAAAGTCTGGTGTCGACACCAGACGGGCGGTTAGAATAGCAGTTTATGTATATTGCGAACACCTGTTCGCTGGAAGTTCGCTACACTTCAGGCTGCCCGCGCGACAGCTTTTGCCGACCAGAGAGAGAACCACGTGTCCAACGCTATTGAAAACTCCGCCAATGCCAGCTTGCTGTCAGACCTGGACCGCCAGCATGTGTTTCACCCGTTCACGGCGCTTGGCAGTCACGAGCGCGACGGTGCGCCAATCGTGATGACGCACGCCGAAGGCGTGATGATGCACGACAGCCAGGGACGCGATTACATCGACGCCATGGCGGGTCTGTGGTGCGTGAACGCCGGCTATGGTCGCCAGGAGATTGCCAACGCCATGCGCGACCAGGCAATGGAGCTATCGTACTGTCACGCTTTCTCATCCATGGCCAGCGACAAGCCGGCCATCCTGGCGGGGCGCCTGATCGATATGGCGCCGGTGCCCATGTCGAAGGTGTTTTTCGGTAATTCCGGCTCTGATGCCAACGATACCCAGGCGAAGCTGGTGTGGTACTACAACAACGTGCGCGGCAAGCCGCAGAAAAAGAAAATCATTGCCCGCCAGCGTGGCTATCATGGAGTGACTGTCATGTCGGCAGGTATGACCGGCCTGCCCGGGCTGCACGCCGGTTTCGATCTGCCCCTGTCCTTTATCAAGCACACCATGGCGCCGCATCGACTCTGGGAAGGCTATGGCCTCAGCGACGCCGAGTTCGTGGCCAGGCTGGTGGACGATCTCGAGCAGCTGATAGCCCGTGAGGGTGCAGACACCATCGGCGCCATGATCATGGAGCCCGTTATGGGTGCCGGCGGCGTTATTGTGCCGCCAGACGGCTACTACGAGGCAGTGCAGAACGTGCTCGACAGGCACGATATTCTGCTGATCGCAGACGAGGTTATCTGTGGTTTCGGGCGTCTGGGCTCAATGTTCGGCTCTCAGGCAATGGGCATGAAGCCGGATCTGATCACGGTGGCCAAGGGTCTCACATCGGCCTATTTCCCGCTGTCGGCCTGCATGGTCTCGGACAAGGTCTGGCAGGTCCTGGTTGCCGGCGGCGACAAATTCGGCGCTTTCGGGCACGGTTACACTTACAGCTCGCATCCCGTGGGGGCCGCGGCGGCGCTGGCCAGTCTGGATCTGCTCGAGAAGGAAAACCTGGTGGCGCAGGCCGGGCGGCGCGGCGAGCACCTGCACAAGCGCCTGCAGGCTGCGTTCGCCGACCATCCGCTGGTGGGTGAGATTCGCGGCTTTGGCCTGATCGGAGCGATTGAGCTGGTGGCACACCGCGAGGTGCCAAAGGCTTTCGATCCCGCCCTCAAGGTCGCCCCGAGAGTCGTCAGCGCTGCGCGGGACCGCGGCATCATCAGCCGTGCCCTGCCGGCTTCCGACAGCCTCGCTTTTTCGCCGCCGTTCGTGATTACCGAGGCGCAGATTGATCGAGTGGTCGAGGGCGTTCGTGAGGCGGTGGATGAAGTCGCTGCCGAGCTCAAGGCCAGCGGCGACTGGGCGGGGTAAGGCTACTGCGGATGGGGCTCGGGGCTGGCGGCACGTCACCACCCCGAGCCCTGCACGACGCGAGAGGGTATCAGGCCGCGCTGCGCTTGCGCTTCCACGCCCGCCAGGTCATGGCCCAGTGATCCGGCTCTTCCAGCGGTTCCACCTTCACTTTCTGCACCGCCTGGTTGTGCGGCGCGGTCTGCACCAGTTGTGGATTGCTGTAGGCTTCATCCGACACCTGCCTGAGCACCGCAATCCAGTAGTCGATGTCCTCCAGTGACCACATCTCGCCGGCCTCCGGCGTGAACGGATGCGGTACGAGCCAGGGTTCGTGGGCCATCCAGAACGCGTCGATGCCGAAATCCACCATGCGGTTCTGCACGTCAGCCACCGTGACGCCGGTTTCCTCGTACAGCTGCTCCAGGCTGTAGCGTGTCATTTCCAGGCGCCAGCCGTCGATGTCCGGGTGCGAGCGCGTTACGCCGCGGATTTTCAGCAGTTCCTTCTCCATATAATTGTTCAGGAGAACAGAAATGTCTGCCGCTTCGCTGAGGCCTTCCAGTCCCATTGCCCGGGTCCAGGCGTAGGCCTTCATGACCTGCTGCAGGTTGCCGTAATACTCGCGCACCTTGCCTATCGAGTGTGGGCCGGGGTCAGTCAGTGCGTAGCGGCCGTTGTCCAGCGTCACCAGTGGGCCGGGCAGGTAGGGAGCGAGCTTCGCGCTGCAGCCATAGGCGCCTACTGCGGGACCACCGCCGCCCTTGGGTACGCCGAAGGTCTTGTGCAGCATGAACATGCAGGCATCGAAGCCGAGCTCGGCGGCACGGATCTTGGTCATCACGCCGTTGAAGTTGGCGTGGTCATAAAAGCACAGGCCGCCGGCCTCATGCACGATACGCACCCACTCCTTGATCTCTGGATTGTACAGACCCATGTCGTCCGGATTGTTGATCATCAGTGCCGCCGTCCGATCCGACACGGCGGCCTTGAGCGCCTCCAGCGAGGGGTAGCCCTTCTCATCGAGCGGCAGGGTGATCACCTCGAAGCCGGCGGTGTTGGCCGTAGCCGGACTGCAGGGGTGGGACTGTATGCTGGTAATGATCTGGTCGCGCTGTTTCAGTTCGCCGCGTGCGGCGTGGTAGGCCCGAGTGATGCAGGTGTGGGTGTAGGCGGCGTCCGCGCCACCAGCGGCCTGGAAGACGAACTGATCCATGCCCGACAGCTCGCGCAGCATGAGGTCGAAATTGTGTACGCCTTCGAGCAGCCCCTGTAGTGTCGATGGGTCCTGATTCGGGTGTAGCTGCGCCATTTCCGGGCGCGCCGCAAGACGCTCATTGACCCGCGGGTTGTACTTCATAGTGCAGGTGCCGAACAGACTGATACCCATCATCCCCAGGGTTTCCTGGGACAGGTGCAGGTAGTGACGCAGAATGTCGGGCTCGGAGAGCTCCGGCAGAGCCGGCCGCTCGGGCCTTGCCATGGCGGAGGGCACCAGAGCCCCGGCGCCACCGACGGCCTCAGCCACGGCGTCCTCGGCGGCGGGGAAATGGGCGCCGCGTCGTCCCGGCACGCCCATTTCCATGATGACAGGTTCGTCCCAGATCGGCGCCTGGAAGCGGCGGAGTTTGACGGGTTTGGACATCAGCTGCATACCTCCTGCAGAGTGTTGGCGAGGTGGTCGATATCGGCCTGGCTGTGCAGCTCGGTAACGCAGTAAAGCGCGCTTTTACCGAGCTCGGGGAAGGTCTCTGTCAGATCGATGCCGCCGAAAATGCCCCGCTCGAGGAGCGCCGCATTGATCTCGGCGACGGATTTCCCGACGCCATCAAAATTGACCACGAATTCCTTGAAGAAGTTCTGCTGTAGTGGAACGGATAGGCCGTCAATACCGTTGAGGCGCTGTGCTGCATAGTGTGCGCGCTGTATGATCAGCTCGCCGAGTTCGCGCAGGCCTTCCGGTCCCAGTAATGACAGGTATACGGCTCCGGCGATGGCATGCAGGTAGGTAGAGTTGCCGGTCCAGTCCTTGCCATCTTCCCGGGAGCCGTAGGAGCTCTGGTGCATCAGCGCCATCGAGAAGCCGACCTCTCCCTCGCGCGCAGTGTCTGCGATGCTCAACATCAGGGTGGGGTACTCGTGGGCGTAGCGCGGTTCGTCCCGCGAGGCGATAAAGCCGCCAAGGCCGCCGCCGCAGCTCATCGGAACGCCCATGGGCTGGGTAGTGCCAACAATGATGTCGGCACCATAGTCGCCCGGTGCCTTGAGAATGCCCAGAGAGATCGGATCGACGCCGACAATGGTTTCGGCTCCCGCCGCTCTGGCCATGGCCGCGATTTCCTCGGCCTGGGTCTCGATAACGCCCAGGTAGTTTGGCGTTTCGAGGTAAACCGCCGCAACGCTCTCATCCAGGTGCTTCCGGAGGTCGGCCAGATCCAGGCCACCGGTGGCCGGATCGCTGGCAATGTCGATCATGGCGATGTGGGAGGGCATTTCCTCGGGTTCGCAGTAGTTGGCGATAACGGCGCGGCGCTCGGGATCGAGGATGCGCGGCAAAAGCACCTTGTGGCGTCCGGTCAGTCGCGATGCCATGCGGATGGCGTGACCGGTGGCGCAGCCCCAGCTGTACACAGGCATGCCGACCATGTCGGCGGCAATCAGTTCACCCAGCTGGCTGTTGAACTCGAACCAGACCTGGTTGCGACCGTGATCCGACGAGGGCGTGCCCCATACGGGCGTCAGGAATTCACTGCGCGACATGATCTCCTGGCAGACGGCCGGCACGTAATGCTGCCAGCAACCACCGCCGAGGAAACTCAGGTGGCTCTCACAGGACTGGTTCTTCGCCAGCAAGCTGCTGATATGCCGGTTGAGCTCGACTTCGGCGCTCAGCGCCGGCGGAAAATTAAAGGTGCCGGCAGCCCGGTGCGAAGAGGGTATCTGCTCGAACAATGCCTCGACAGAGTCGATGCCCAATTCCTGCAGTAGCCCCTGCTTGATGCTGTCGACCGAGTTGGGCATGAACGGATGCGCTCGGCGAACTGCCTCTTTCATTCTGGTATCTCCCAGCGTAAAGTGGATTTTGTGCGCATAACGCACAATTGATGCATATGAGATAAATAGTGCCTTTTTCTGTTCCTGTTGACAATGATGGTGGTCGCCTCGGCCAAATCATGTCGGGCAGATTCTGTGCACGCAGCGGAAGACGACAGATGAACGATAACAGGAAGCGCCTAGGCCTGGTGGTCAATCCGATAGCGGGGATGGGTGGTGCGGTGGGCCTGAAAGGTACGGATGGGGTGCTGGTTGAGGAAGCACGGCGTCGCGGGGCACAGCCTCAAGCGCAGAAGCGGGCACTCACTGCGCTTCAGGCCCTGCAGCGCGCAGAGCAGACAGTTGAGGTTCTGACCTGTGAGGGAAGCATGGGCGCCGATGCCGCCGAGGCGGCGGGCCTGCCGCACCGCGTAGTGTTCCGGCCTCATGACCCCCCGGGCTCGGCAGATACACGCAATGCCGTGACTGCGCTGCTGCAGGAGAATGTTGATCTACTGTTGTTCGCCGGCGGCGATGGCACTGCGCGCGAAATCATGGCGGCAGCCACGCGCACGCCCGTGCTGGGCATTCCGGCCGGCGTGAAAATGCATTCTGCAGTCTTTGGGGTCACTGCCATGACAGCGGGCGATGCGGCGAGGGCGTTTCTCGACAGCGGCTGTCCCGAGGCGGCGCTGACGCAGGCGGAAGTCATGGACCGCGAGCCAGACGAGAGCGGGGAGCCGGTGGGTTCTCCGGTGCTGTATGGCTATCTCCGTGTGCCGGCGATGCCTCGGTTGATGCAGGCCGCGAAGTCTGTCGGCGCCAGTGATGATGCGGCGCTGGGCGGTGCGTTACAGCGCCTGGCGGACCAGATTCAGCAGGGCGGTCTGTACGCTCTGGGCCCGGGCGCCACCCTCCTGCGGCTAAAAAATAGCCTCGGTGCAGGGGGTACCCTGCTCGGTGTCGATATCTTTGAGCACGGAAAGTGCGTTGCCCACGATGTCGATGAGCGCCAGCTCTGGTCGCTGGTGAGTGAGCGGGAGGCGCGCATCGTCGTGGGCGTCATCGGCGGTCAGGGCTTTCTCTTCGGTCGCGGCAATCAGCAGATCAGCGCACGCGTCCTGGCGCGCGTCGGGCGCCAGAACATTGACGTGGTGTCCTCGGCGGCGAAGCTGGCCAGCTTGCCAGGCGGGGTGCTGCGGGTCGATACCGGCGATCCCGCGGTGAATGCGTCGCTTGCGGGTTATCTGCCGGTTTTTACCGGCAGCGCGCGACAGATGATGTGCAGGGTGATCGATGCAGATGCGGCGCTTGCCTGACTTTGTGATGCCATAAATGTGCGATTTGAGCGCTACATCAGTGCGCATTGAGAACAAGAAAAGGGTCGCGTTTTGCACCATACCGTTAATTCACGTGTTTATTTATTGACAAAGGCCGCGACGCTCACTATTTTTGC
Organism: uncultured Alteromonadaceae bacterium; assembly: GCA_964613795.1. Taxonomy (GTDB): domain Bacteria; phylum Pseudomonadota; class Gammaproteobacteria; order Pseudomonadales; family Halieaceae; genus Chromatocurvus. The sequence continues at coordinate 295,304 of CAZTJR010000001.1, forward strand.
GCCCTGATTTTGCGCACAGGTGTGCGTTATGCAACCGACAAAAGGTCCAGACCCCGCCTCGTGTGAATATCGACGGTAGTAAAGCGCAACTGCGGCTTCATCCATCGGTGTCACGGTAACCCCCTTGGCCCATCGAGCAGGTTATACTGCCAGATGGGCTTTTTTTTGAGTCGGCATATCTGAGGTAGAACAATGGCAAAGCGACAATGCAGAACGCTGGCGCGACTGGCGCAATCCATTCTGGCCGGCGCGATAGTCGCTTTCACATCGGGCCTGGCCAGCGCGGATGATGCCCGGGTGCCCGATATCGACAGGCTGGTTTCATTACCCACTCTCAGCGGAACCCCGCCGTCCCGGCCCATCTGGTCGCCGGATGGCAGCCACCTGGCCTTTCTCTGGAACGACAGCGGTTTCCCGTTTCGCGACATCTACGTTGTTGGCGCCAGTTCCGGCGAGCCAAAACAGCTGACGGACCTCTCGCCGGAAGCCTCGGAGCAGGCGACCTTCGGCAGTCATCTCGGCGAGGATACCTCACTGGCGGCACTGGAGCAGGCGTCAGCGCGCAGACACGCGGGCGGCATTGGCAGCATGATCTGGTCGGCGCAGGGCGACAGCCTGTACTTCAATTACGCGGGCAAGCTGCAGCGCGTCAGTCTGTCCGATGGCGGTCTGGAGACGCTGATCGATGAGCCGGCGGGTCGCTCCAGTCTGGCGCTGTCGCCGGATGGCTCCCACCTGTCTTTCCTCCAGGACGGCGATCTGTGGCTGTATCGCTTTGACGGCGGCTTCCTGATGCGCGCTACGCGCGTCGGCGTTCCCGCCATCGGGGGCGTACCCCGGGGCGCCTACAATACCCGCGATCGCGAATACAGCCGCTACCGCTGGTCTGCCGATTCCCGCTACGTGGCGCTGGAATACGTGGATCGACGCGATGCGCACATCATGCAGATTCCTTCCTACCTGCACGACGAGCCCGTTCTGCACAAAGTACGTCGCGTTTATCCGGGCGAGGAAGGGGTGGTGCGTAAGGTGGGTATCTACGATGTCAGCAATGGCGTGGTCAGCTTCCTTGATCTGGAAGAGCCAACCCGGCGCACGGTAATGACCCTCGAGTGGTCGCCGACCGCGCCTGAACTGCTGGTGCAGCAGGACACCTACGACGGCGAGCATCGCTGGCTGTTCGTGGCAGATGCCGCGACCCGTAAGGTGCGAGAGGTACATCACGATTACCGCCCTCGGCGTATCTACGCGCTGTTCACGGCGGCCTGGGACCGCGAGGGCTCGCGCATTATCTATGTCGGCGATACCGACGATTGGTACCGCCTGTACTCGATCCCCACAGACGGCGGCAAGCCAGACATACTCACCCGTGGCGATTTCGATGTTACCGGCCCTGGCTTCTCGTCGGCCGTGCTGCAGGTGGATGCCAATAGTGGCGACATCTTCTACACCGCGAGTGAGGCCGGTCCCGCAGAGCGACAGGTCTACCGCATGCCGGTAGGCGGTGGTAGTGGAAGACAGGTGACGTCGGTGCCGGGAACCCACGAGAGCGCGGCGCTGTCTCCAGACGGAAAGCACCTTGCCAGCATCGTGTCGGCTGATACACGTCCGGGAGAGCTGCATATCGTGAATGCCAGTGGCGGCGACAGCCGTCAGGTCACGCAGTCGCCGCTGCCGGCATTTGCCGATTTTCCGCTGGCCAACGTGCGCTACGTCAGCTTCCCGAGCCGCATCGACGACTTCACGCTGCGCGCCCGGATTATCGAACCCGCGGACCTCGATCCGACCAAGTCCTATCCGGTGATCATCGGCAACGTGTATTCAGCGACGGCGCGCAACCAGTGGACCTGGCCGCGACCGGTCAGCCTGCTGCAGCATGCCATGGCGCACGACGGCGATTACATCACGGTGCAGGTCGACCTGCGCGGCAGCTCGGGCTACGGGGTGGACTTCCGGGAAGCCTTCCAGGGTGACTGGGGCGGCGGTGATCTGGAGGATCTGCACAGCACGGTGGATTATCTGAAAACTCTGCCCTATGTGGACGCCGATCGCATCGGTATCTGGGGTAACAGCTACGGCGGCATGATGGCGCTGTTTGCGCTGTTCGAGCGCCCGGGCATGTTCGCGGCGGGTGTGGCGGGATCCCCGGCCATTGACGTGAACTACTTCACCCAGAACGACCAGCACCTGTCGCGGCGACCGCATACCCACCCGCAGATATTCCGGGATTCGACCCTGCTTAACTATGGAGAAAAGCTCGAGGATCCGCTGATGATCATCCACGGCCTGCACGACGATATAGTGCCCTGGAAGACCACGGCGGCGATGATCGAGAAGCTGATGCTGCTGGGCAAGGACTTCGACATGGTGGTGCCGCCGCAGTCCGCGCACTGGTGGGGGTACCCAGAGCACTACGCTGTTCATACCTTTCGCAAGATGCGGGCGTTCTTTGACCGCCATGTGGGGGCGGGCGCGCGCGAGCGCTAGCGCCCTCTCACCAGAACAGCGGGTCGCTCAGCACAATGGGCGCCAGTCGCGTGAACATCGACTGTTGAGTGCCGCGTCGCGGGTCACGCGGAAGAAACGACGGTGTCTTGCGAATGCTGCGAAAAACCAGAAACAAGCCTCCTGTAAAAGCACTGATGTATACTGAAATCGCCTTTTTTCAGGATTTTTCATAAAAGGAAACGAATATGCGTGATACGCCGACCACCCCCTCCGCCGGTCCGATAGCCGAACCCTGGGCACTGCGCGAGGAGGAGTGGCGACAGATCATTGGCCGGGTGCGCGCAGGGCGCTCACTAAAGCCATCCAGCTGGCCGGATGATGCCGGATTCGCGGTCGCGCTGTCCTTTGACTGCGATCACGAAACCTTTGAACTGGGGATGGGCAGGCAGGCTGTCGGTCGCCTCGCCTGGGGCGAATTCGGGCGTCGCGTCGGCGTGCCGCGAATTCTCGAGCTGCTGAAGCGGCAATCCGTGCCGGCCAGCTTTTTCATGCCCGCCGTGTGCGCCCTGATCGACCCGGACGAAACCCGCGCTATTGTGGAGGCCGGTCACGAGATCGGTCTGCATGGCTGGATTCACGAAAACAATTCCCTTCTGGAGGCCTCTACGGAGCGCGATCTGATCCTGCGCGCCAGGGATGTTCTGGAATCCGCCGCAGGCAGTGCTCCCGTGGGTTTCCGCTCTGCCAACTGGGACCTGAGTGAGAATACGATTTCACTGGTCGCGGAGCTGGGGCTGGAATACGACTCGTCACTCATGGCCGACGACAGTTGCTACGAACTCAACGTGGACGGCAAGCCTACCGGGGTCGTGGAAATCCCGGTGGAGTGGATGCGGGACGATGCCGTCTACCTCATGTTCAACCGCCAGCCGGCAACGCGTCCCTGGCTGTCGCCGCAGGAGGTGTTCGAGATATTCCGCCTGGAGCTTGAGGGAGCCGCGGCGGAGGGCGGGGTGTTTCAGCTGGTGATGCATCCTTTCGTGATCGGCTATCGCTCGCGCATGTGGATTATGGATCGCCTTATCGAACACGCCCGCAGCCTTGGCAAACCCTGGTTTACCACGCATGCGGATCTCGCGCGCTGGGTGCGCGATTCCGCCTGACGTCGACACCCCATTCGTATGGCTTCTACAACCACTGACGTCGATCTGTCGCGTCGTGCCTGGCAGCGTTATTGGCAGTCTGATCGTCTGGCGGCCTGCATGCCGGACAACCCCGCGGCGGCAGGCGCGATCGAACGCTATTGGAAAGGCGAATTTTCCGGCCTGTTGCCCGGTGCCCGCGTACTCGATATCGCCACCGGCAATGGAGTGCTGCTGGCCTGGGCGGCGCAGAGTGCAGTGGATCGTGGCTGTGCGCTGGCGCTTACCGGCATCGACGCGGCGCCGATCGACCCGCTGCGCTTCGTCGCCTCCGAACAGGAGTCTCTGCGCAACATCGCCTTCCATGGCGACGTGGCTGCAGAACGTCTGCCGTTCGGGAACGCCGCTTTTGATGTCGTCGTATCCCAGTTCGGCCTCGAGTACAGCGACCTCGACGCCTCTCTTCCGGAGGTGGCGCGGGTGCTGGCTCCCGGCGGCTGCCTGCGCTGGCTGGCTCACGGGGCGTCCAGTGCGGTTGTGGTTGAAAGCGCCGAACGGGTAGCGCAGATGGATTATCTGCTCGCACGGGATGGCCCTTTCGCCGCCATGGCGTTTTTCACCAGAGCCCTGCTGCAGGGCCGCCGACTCGCCAAAGCCCGGGATCGGCTGCAGTCGTCTCTCGACGGGGCACGGGTCTACTGCCTGGAAAATCCACCCTCGGAGCTGGTGCAGCAGATCTGTGGCAGCTTCATGCACATGGCCATCGAGAACCAGCGCTATCACCCTGAGGACATTGCGACTCTGGTGGAGGAGAACCGGGAAAAGATGCGCTTTTACCGCAGACGCCTGCGTGACCTGCTGGCTGCACAATTGACCCCTGAGCGCGAGAGCCGGGTCCTGGAGTCTCTCGCGGTATCGGGCTGGCAGGATGTCGTCATGTCCCCGCTGGCAGACAGCGGGACGGGAAACCACCTGGGATCGGTGATTTCCGCGACGCGCGTCTAGTCTGCCACCAGTGTCCGCCAGCCGCCTGGAGAATCAGCCGTTGGGCCTGTCCATGATGGCGCGGATATCGACATCGTTGCCGGTGAGCTGCCAGCGCAGCAGCGATACCGGAATCATCCCTGCTGCATTCATGTCATCAAAGAAGTCTTTCATGCTGAAGTCGCCACCCGCTTCACGGGCGCGTTCCGCGATAATCATGTCGAGCATGCGGGCACCGGTCACGTAGGTGGAGCCGTAGCCCGGCTGACGTAGATACAGATGCTGTTCGAAGCCCAGCAGGTCGAGGTTGCGATTCATCCAGTTTCGCGGCGTCCACTCCACGTGCATGTCAGCGGCCTCTTCCAGGGTAATCTGGTTGTCGTGCGCCTGTAGTGAGCTGAGTCCGCGTGCAGCACGCGTGATGAGCATGATCCAGACGACTTCGCGTGCACGGGGGTTATCCTCAAACAGGCCGGCGTGCATCATCCACTCTTCCATGCCGGTAGCGGTGCCCTCGGCGCGGCTCATCCACACGTTGTAGCGCAGTGCATTGCGGCGAATGGGGCTGCTGTGCGGTTCTTCCCGCATCTGCTCCAGATCCCAGTAGTGATAAAAGTGAGTCCAGAGCGTGCGCGGATCGCGGTGGGTGGCCTGGCCGAAGAAGTTGCGTCCCTCCGGCGGATCGTAGGGGAAAACCCGCTCGCGCAGGGCGCGCTTCATCCATGGCCGCACGGTAAGAATGTCCCGGTCTTCCATGAACGCTATGTAGTTGTCGATGGAGTCTTCCTGCAGCTCGGCGAATTCCTCGGCACTGCCGGCGGGTTCCAGCGGCGGCAGCGCCCGATTCGCGACCTCCTCTGCCTGCAGCGAGGCATAACCGCGGGCCATTTCCCGCTGCATGATCGTGACTTCTTCTTCCCAGGAAGAGTTCACCAGCAGGACGTTGCGCAGGTGCCAGGTGTATTCTTCGCGGCTAATGCCCGACGGGCCGGTTTTCTTCGGTGCTTCCACCTCCAGCCACTCGCGAAATGCCGTGGTGGCGGCCAGCGCTTCCTGCTGAGCGCTGCGCAGCTCAGCGCCATAGCCGTCAAGCTTCTCGCCCAGTTTCTGCAGCGTGGCTTCCTGATTGCGGAAGCTGATAATCGCGGGGAGCCAGAGATCGCGCGTGTTGCTCTTCAGGTTGCCACGCGCCTGTTCCAGCAGGGGGGCGATGGCCTGCAGCTCGGCGGTCAGCGCACGCTCTGCATCGGCGTCCAGCGGTGACGGGGTCGACAGTGCGGTTCGCGGCCAGATGGTGTATTCCCAGAGCCGGAGCGCATTGTGAATAGTGGGGGCCTCCTCGGCTGGCGTATCGCTCTGACTGCTCCTTACTGAAGCGTAGTAGGCCGGATCGCGAACCCAGGGCTTGAGGACGCGGCTGTAGAAATCGAGGCCGTTCATCTCGGCGCGCACCAGGTGCCAGTCGATTTTCTCTTCCACGCTCCAGTCATCGGTGTTGATGGCGTAGAGACGCTTACGCAATTTTTTCATGCCGTTGTGACGCTGCTTCACGGCGCCGGGCGTGTAATCCGGTGCGCCGTTACGCAGGGCGGGCTGCTCCAGCTCGCGCCATTCCTCGAACAGCGATACCAGCACCAAGTAATCGTCACTGGTGCTGGCGTTGGCCCCCATGGCGCCAATGAGCACCAGGCCCGTCGCGAACGCGCTGACAAGGATGCGCCGGAGTGGCGCACAAACGGTAGCAGATAGCATGCGTGATGGTCCTCTTCTGGTAAGTCTGATGCGAAGGTGCTTATGCGTCCGGTTGTCCGGCGGAACAAAGCCGAACGACCGGGGAACGGCTGTAAAACGCGGAAACGCCGCTTCAAAATAGGGGATTGCACGGCTAAATTCAAACCTTTCTGTTCTCTTTGCGAACCGCCGGGCGTTTGGCGTACACTAAAAAGTCCAAAAAAAGGCAGCTGCAAGCGCGCCGGTCAAGGGTTTGGACCGACACCGTCGACCCCAGGGCAGCAGACAGGAGAGTGCATTCATGATCGACAAGCGGGTCGCATCCGCAGCGGAAGCGGTTGCCGATATCGGCAATGGCGCCACAGTAATGATCGGTGGTTTTGGCGAAGCGGGTTCACCGATTGAACTGATACACGCGCTGATTGATCAGGGCGCCACAGACCTTACCGTAATCAACAACAATACGGGCAATGGCCAGGTCGGCCTTGCGGCGCTGATCGCCGCCGGTCGCGTTCGACGAATGATCTGTTCTTTTCCACGTGGCACCTCGGAAACGGCATTTCCGGATCTTTACCGGCGCGGTAGCATTGAGCTCGAACTCGTGCCGCAGGGAACCCTTGCCGAACGCATTCGCGCCGGCGGTGCGGGTATCCCCGCCTTTTTTACCGCCACGTCAGCCGGCACGCCACTGGCAGCGGGCAAGGAGCATCGCGTTTTCGATGAGCGCGAATATGTCATGGAGCGCTGCCTGACGGCGGACTTTGCGCTGGTCAAGGCAGAGCGCGGTGATCGCCTGGGTAATCTGGTCTATAACAAAGCGGCGCGCAATTTTGGCCCAATCATGTGCATGGCGGCAGCAACCGCGATCGTTCAGGTCAGTGAAACCGTCGAGGCCGGAGCGCTCGATCCCGAGCACATCGTGACACCGGGAATCTTCGTCAAGCGTCTGCTGCAGGTGGAAAAACCGCAGCTGGAGTCGACGCTGATTGCGCAGGGAGCAACCTATCCATGAGTAATAACACTGCCGCCATGAGCAGCAAAAAAGAGCGCCGTGGGCTGACACGTGCGCAGATGGCCTGGCGTGCGGCACAGGACATTTTCGACGGTGCCTATGTGAACCTGGGCATCGGTATCCCTGAAATGGTAGCGCGCTTTGTGCCCGAGGGGCGTGAAGTGATTTACCACACCGAAAATGGGGTTCTGGGCTTCGGGCCGCCACCGGAGCCTGGCGAGGAAGTAGCGGAGCTGATCAACGCCGGCAAGAAGCCGATCACGCTGAACCCGGGCGCCTCCTTTTTTCACCATGCCGACAGTTTCGCCATGATTCGCGGCGGACACATCGACATCTGCATCCTCGGCGCCCTGCAGGTCGGCGACAACGGTGATCTTGCCAACTGGTCTACGGGTGCAAAGGACGCGGTGCCTGCGGTCGGTGGCGCCATGGATCTGGTGGCCGGTGTCAAGCGGGTCTACGTGATTGCCGATCACGTGACTTCCAGGGGCGAGCCAAAATTTCTGCACCGCTGCACTTATCCATTGACGGGCGCCGGCGTGATCCAGCGCATCTACTCCAATCTCGCCGTTCTGGATATCACGCCAGAGGGCTTTTTGCTGCGCGAAACGGCGCCGGGTGTCACGGTGGAGGAGCTGCGGGAGCTCACCGACGCGCCGCTGGCGCTTGCTGAGGATCTGAAGACCATCGAGGCGCCGCCGCTGTCATGATGTCAGGGTGATGCCATAGTCGCGCGAACGTCGCGCCAGTAAGCCGCACACCGGCAGGGGGTAACGCATGTCCAGTGCTGTAAATCGTGCAGGGATTGTCATCCTGTTGCTGTTCTTTGCGCCAATGCTCACGCTGCCGGCAGCGGCGAGGGAAGATCTCCCGCCCGGCTACGACCGCCTGCTGGACCTGTATCGTGACTTCCGGGCGCTGGCGGTTCCCGTGGTTCGCAACGGCGTTCCGGATTACTCGCCGGCAGCAATACAGGCGCAGGGCGCCGAGCTGGAGGTGCTGCGATCGCGGCTTGACGGCATTGACGACAGCGCCTGGCCGATACCCCGGCGCGTCGACTACATGTTGGTGCTGGCGGAAATGCGCGGCCTTGCGTTCATGCACCGCGTGATGCGTCCCTGGGAGCGTGATCCCGCGTTTTATAGCAGCACCAACCTCGGTTTCGGACCGAAGATGCATGGCGCAATGCGGATACCCGCCCTGCCCCTGTCTGCTGATGAGGCAGAAGGCCTGCGGGAAAAGCTGGCAGCCGTACCCGCCATCTATGAGGCAGCGCGCGAGAACCTGACGGATCCCCGCGGTGATCTTGCCCGCCTGGCGATCGAGCAGAAGCGCATCGAGCGCAACGTTTACATGCGCCTGTCGGACGGCCTGGCGCTTAGCGACCCCGACCTTGCGGGGCTTGCTGCCGGCGCGGCAGCGGCGGCAGAGGGTTTCATGCGCTGGCTGCAGTCTATAGAAGCTGATCTGCCACCCCACGGTGGCGTCGGTGCCGAGGACTACGACTGGTACCTGCGCCATGTCATGCTGTTCCCCTACACTGCGGATGAGCTGATGACCCTGGCCGAGCGCGAGTATCAGCGCTCCATGGTCTTCCTGAAAATGGAGGAGCACCGACACCGGGCCCTGCCCATGATAGAACCCGCCGGGAGCATGGCGGAGTTTGAGCGACGACGGTCAGAGGCCGACGCTGACCTTCTGGCCTTTCTGCGCGATGAGGACGTTATGACGGTGCCGGACTATCTGGTCCCGGTTGCCGGCGAGGGTCCCTATCTGCTGCCGGCGGACCGCGATCCGGAGCGCGCCGGGCCCTTTGAAGCGCCGATTCAGCGACACTTCTTCCGCCAGACTGAAGACCGCGACCCGCGTCCCCTGCGGGCGCACAATGTGCCCGGCCACCTGTTCGATGCGCTACTGGTTGATCGCGACGAGCGTCCTATCCGCGGCGACCGACGACTGTTCTTTATCGACGGTATCCGCGCGGAGGGCTGGGCGTTCTACCTGGAGGAGATGATTCAGCAGCTGGGTTTTCTTCAGGATCGGCCCAAGGCCCGGGAGATTAACTACATCCTCCAGGCCAAGCGCGCCGCGCGGGTCAAGCCAGAGCTTATGATGCAGGCTAATGCCTGGACCTATAATGAGGCGCTGACCTCTCTGACCACGCGAACGCCCTACTGGATGGAGCCGGATGACGCCATCGCGCGCTTCGACCTCGAGCTCTATCTGCGCCAGCCGGGCTACGGTATAGGCTACTACATGGGCAAGGTGGAGCTGGAGAAACTGTTCGCCGAGGTGGCAGCGGCGCAGGGCCGGGACTTCGACATCAAGCAGTTCCACGACGACTTTCTGGCGATCGGCCGCATACCGATTGCGCTGATCCGCTGGGAGATGACGGGCCGTGATGACGAGATCGCCACGATGCGCTAGTTGGCCACCAACAGGTTTCTGCCGCAGGGCAGTCGTGCCCTGCGGTCGGTTCTCGTAACGAGAGGATAAAAAAATGATAAGTATAAGAAAAAGGGACGCGGGCGCTGTGATTGCCGCCATCGGAATCGCGCTGGCACTGTTGCTGTCGGCGCGGACGGCAGGGGCGGCAGGGGCGGCAGGGGCGGCAGGGGCGGCAGAGGAGGCGGAGCACGCCTCGCTGGTTGCGGTGTTCGAGGATTTCCGGGACTGGCGTGACGCTGCCTGGGGGGACGGTCTCGGGCGGTATGATGCCGAGCGCGTGCGCAGCAACATCGCCGCGCTGGAATCACTGCAGGCGCGGCTCGAGGCCATGGACGCCCGGCAGTGGTCCGTGCCTGGTCAGGTCGATTACCTCACGGTTCGTGCCGAGATGGACCGTCAGGATTTCATTCTGCGGGTGACGCGCCCCTGGCAGCGCGACCCGGTTTTCTATGTCTCCCGACTGCTGCCCGTGGCGTTTACCGAGCTGCCGGTGACAGGAGAGGCACTGTCCGGGCTGCAGCGGACACTCAGGGCGCTGCCCGGCTACCTGGATGCCGCGCGGGAAAATCTTGACGATGTCTCGGTGGATTATGCGGATCTCGCCATACGCTCACTGACACTGTCCGATGGCGTGGAGAACGGTTATCCCTATCGGTCCGATCCACCGGACGGCGTCATCGGCTGGTATGAGGACCTGCTGCAGCGAGCGGAGGCACAGCCGGAACTCGAGGATGATATCCAGACGGCGCTCGTTGCCCTGCGCGATTTTCACGGCTGGCTGATGGCTAACCGCGCAGGCATGCAAGGGGAGAATGGCGTCGGTGAAGAGGCGCTCGACTGGTTCGTGCAGAATGCGCTGCTGCTGCCGTATACCTCGGCGGAAATGGCCGTTCTGTCCCAGCGCGAGCTGGACCGTCTCTGGGCGTTCTACGCGCTCGAACATCATCGCAATCGCGACCTGCCGGAGCTGGAGCTGGCCGACTCACGCGAGGAGTACCAGGCGCGCATCGCCGGAACCGATCGCATGGTGCGCGACTGGCTGCGCGACGAAGAGATTATCTCCATCCCCGATTTTATTCCCAGTGACTGGCGGGAGATGGGCTACAACGTGCCGTGGATCGAGCGCGCCACGCCGCCGAACTACTGGGAGCAGGTGCAATTTCGCGATCCGGCGCCGGATCACCTGCATGCTGTCATACCCGGGCACCGCTTCGATGCCCTGATGGCGGAAAATAACGGTCACCCGATTCGCGGCCAGGTGAACTTCGGGGCCCGCTGGCAGGGCTGGGCGGTATACCTGGAAGAGGCGCCGCTGCAGCTTGGTATTTTCGAGGAGCGTGCCCGTACCCGCGAGCTGATCTATCTATTCGGTATCTGGCGGGCGGCGCGATCCCTCGGCGATATTTACAATCAGTGGAACGACATGACATCGCGGGAAGTCGCGGAATACTGGCAGAGTCTGACGCCGCTACTGGATCCGGACGTTGCGCGGAAATACGCTTACCTACGACCGAGTCCGGGCCATGGACTGGAGTACACCATTGGCAATATCGAGATGTTCCAGCTGCTCGGCGAGCGGAAGCGTCAGCTGCGTGACGAATTCGTGCTGCGGGATTTCCATGACGAATTCATGTCGAAAGGGCGCATCCCCATGTCGCTGATTCGCTACGAGATGACCGGCCATGACCGCGACGTGCGGCGTTTCTTCACCCGCACCCCGCTGTCAGTATTTCTTGCGCGCTGACAGTGCCTGCCGCAGGCCGCGATGTGTTCTGCCGCAGGCTGGCCGTGTGCGCGTCAGGGGCGAGCAGTTCCGGTAATGGGGGTCGGGCTGTTATCCTGCGGCAACAATAAGCGCAGGGGAAGGCGTTTTGATCAACACCGGGGCGAGCAATGACGCACAGGCGTCCTTCACAGTCTGCAAGTTTGGTGGCTCGAGCCTTGCCAGTGCCGCGCAGCTGCGCAAGGTGCGCGCGATTGTTGAAAGCGATCCGCGCCGTCGCATCATCGTGCCCTCGGCGCCCGGCAGGCGCTCTCCGGCGGATACCAAAGTTACCGACCTTCTCTACCTGTGCCATCATGCCAGCAGCGTGGGCGCCGATTTCACGGCGCCCTTTGAGCAGGTGGTCGAGCGCTTCATCGGGATCGAACGCGAGCTGGGCATGCCCGAGACCATAGCTGCGCGGTTCGAGGATTTTCGTCGCCAGCTGACCGCCGGTGTGAGTGCCGACTATGCCGCGTCACGCGGTGAATACTTCAGTGGGGTCCTGCTGGCGGCATTTCTTGATGCGGAGTTCATCGACCCGGCCGATTGCGTGTATATCGGTAGTCACGGTGTGGTGGAGGCAAGTACCTGGGATGCGCTAGGTGCACGCCTCGCTACTGGCGCCCGCCGCTATGTCATGCCCGGATTCTACGGACGCGATGCCGCAGGCGCGGTGCGCACCTTTTCCCGCGGCGGTTCCGATGTCAGCGGCGCCATTGCCGCAAGGGCGGCCGCTGCAGCGCTGTACGAGAACTGGACCGACGTCTCCGGGATGCTGATGGCGGACCCGCGCGTCGTCGATAACCCACGTCCCATGGCAGAAGTGACTTACGCGGAGATTCGCGAGCTCTCCTACATGGGGGCCAGCGTGCTGCACGACGAGGCCATGGCGCCGGTGCGCGAGGTGGGCATACCCATCGTCATCCGCAATACCAATGCGCCGGAGGATCCCGGAACCCGCATCGTGGCCGAGCTTTCGCCAGAGGTCATCCAGAGTACGCAGATTGCAGGCATCGCGGGTAAGGCCAGTTTCGCCATGATCACCATTGGCAAAAACCTCATGAATCGCGAGGTGGGCTTCGTCTATCGCCTGCTCGGTGTGCTCGAACATAACGGCATTCCGTTTGAACACTGTCCGTCGAGTATCGACAGCGTTAGTGTGATCGTGGAGTCGCGCTGGCTGGAAGGCCGGGTTGAGGAAGTGCTCGATGAAATACGGCGCACCCTGGAACCGGATGACCTGGATTACGTGCCGGCCATTGCCCTGATTGCCATTGTTGGCGAAGAAATGGCGCGTACCCCGGGTATTGCCAGCAAGGTTTTCTCAGCGCTTGCCGGCGCCGGCGTCAATGTGCGCCTGATCAATCAGGGCGCCTCGGAACTCAACATTATTGTGGGTGTGTCGCCGGATGATTATGCACTGGCAGTACGCGCAGTATACGATGCTTTTGTGAAATAAATGCTGAATTCAAAGAGACAACAGCCTATGTGGAAATCGACCGGCATTGCCCTGTCCCTTGCAGTGGCGGCCTGCACTGTGACAGCGGAGCCTCTCAGTGACCGTGAAACCGACGCGACCGTGAAAGCCTATGCCGCCGGCTACAAGGCGGGTTTCGTGTGCAGCGCTACCTTTAACGGCGGTAAGACAGTGGCGCAGATCGAGGCACACGAATTGAGCGGAATCTATCCGCTGGTGGCAGCGCTCATTCCCGACATGCCGATGTCGATAGACCGTGACGCACGGCGCGTCAGCGTAACCTGGGATGATAGACTGCCGCCCAGAATCTCGCAGTGGCGTCCTCATCTGGGCTGCGTAGATCTGCCGGTGGGCGCGACTGCAGAGGCGGCAGAGTACATACCCGGCGTTACGCTGCCGGGGTTTGAAGCGGACAGCGCTGTCGATGATGCGCAGCCCTGGAAAACCCGCATCGACGTCAATCAATCCTCCGGCAATCCCGCACTCGATGCGGTAATCGAAGACGCGTTCGCCGGCAGGTTTGGCGGTGACGAAAGGACCACGGCCGTGCTCATCGCCTCGCCGGACGCCATCCTGGCGGAGCACTACGTGGAAGGCTATACCCCGGTAACGTCCCAGCGAACCTGGTCCGTTGCCAAGAGTATTGCAGCCAGCGTGATAGGGGCCGCCGTGCATCGGGGCATGCTCGATGTAAGCGACGCCGCAGGGCTGCCCGAGTGGTCGCATCCGGCGGATCCGCGAGCCGCGATCACGGTTGAGAATCTGCTGCAGATGGCGTCTGGCCTTGACAGCAATGCGGCGGGTAACCGCACTGACCGCGTGTACATGGGAGGCGGGCTGGTCCGGGATAACGCGACATCCGGTTCGCTTGAGGCCGAGCCGGGCGCTCGCTGGAAGTATGCCAATAACGATACGATGCTCGCGGTGTATGCGCTGCGCCATCGTTTCGACTCGCATGACGCTTTTCTGCGATTTCCCTTTGAGGCACTTCTCCACCGGATCGGCATGACGCACACCCGTCTGGAGACAGACTGGGGCGGAGATTTCATTCTCTCCAGCCAGGTCTGGACCACATCGCGCGATCTGGCGCGGCTGGGCCTGCTGCATCTCGCCGATGGCATCTGGGAGGGGGAGCGTCTGCTCGCGGAAGGCTGGGTGGATTACGTCGCCACGCCGGCCTCCTCGCAGCCGCCTGCCGCTGAAGGTGACACCCGTGCGCAGCGTGGCTATGGGGCGCAGTGGTGGCTTTACGACGATTCGCCCGGCCTGCCCGCAGATACGTTCGCTGCACTGGGTAATCGCGGCCAGTCCCTCGTGGTGGTGCCGTCGAGGGACCTGGTGATTGTGCGTCGTGGTTACGACATGGCTGGCGGTGACTCCTTCCGGGTTGATGAGTTTGCTGCCGCAGTGCTGGCCGCACTCGAGTCATGATAGCGAGTCGCGTTAACCCTCCGCGGGTTTTGCACCGGCCGGTCAGTCCGGTTATCGTCATTCTGCCGCTACTGCCAGGCGGCGGCGTCACCCCCAGCAACGAGAGGACAGGCAATGCCGATGACCGCCGCACGGGCGACAGATGACAGCGCTGAGCTGTCAGAACGTGTCCATCGCGTCCGCCAGCGTAGTCTGGCATTGATCCGCGGGCTCAGCGCGGAAGACATGCAGGTGCAGGTGGCAGAGCACGCCAGCCCCACCAAGTGGCATCTCGCGCACACCAGCTGGTTCTTCGAGCGGTTCATTCTGACGCAGGAAAACCCGGACTATCGGGTGTTTCATGCCGATTTCGACTACCTGTTCAACTCCTATTACGTGACAGCGGGGAGCATGCATCCGCGCTCGCAGCGGGGATTCCTCACCCGGCCGGGAATAGACGAGGTACTCGCTTACCGCCAGCATGTCGATGACGCCCTGCAGACTCTTCTGGCGTCGCCGCTGACACCGGCGCTGCGACAGCTCGTGGAACTCGGTCTGCATCACGAACAGCAGCATCAGGAGCTCTTGCTGACGGACATCAAGCAGGTTCTCGCCGCCAACCCTCTGGAACCCGCGCTGACCCTCAACGCGCCGGGGATATCGTCGCCAGCGCCGGCGCTGGCGTTTCACGATGGCCCCGAGGGCGTCTGCGAGATAGGCCATGCAGGGGACGCCTTCGCCTTTGACAATGAAGGCCCCAGGCATCGCGTGTTCCTGCATTCTCATGCACTGGCGAACCGACTGGTGACTAACGGCGAGTACCGCGAGTTTATCCGCGATGGTGGTTACGACGATCCTGCGCTCTGGCTATCCGATGGCTGGGCGCTGAAGTGTGACGCCGGCTGGCAGCGGCCGCTGTACTGGGACAGCGCACTGGAAACCGAGTTTACCCTGGCCGGGCGCCAGCCGATTGATCCGCATGCACCGGCAACCCACCTTAGTTTCTACGAAGCCGATGCCTTCGCCCGCTGGGCGGGAGCCAGGCTGCCGACGGAAGCCGAGTGGGAGTTGGCCGCCGCCGCTGTTTTGCCCGCGGGCGGGCCCGAACCCGATACCGACGACTGGCATCCCACAGGGAGTGATCACGGCAGCGGCATGCAGCAGCTGTTTGGTCAGTGCTGGCAATGGACCGCAAGCGCTTACAGCCCCTATCCGGGCTACAGTCCTCCCGCCGGCGCTATCGGCGAGTACAACGGCAAATTCATGTGCAATCAGATGGTGCTGCGCGGAAGCTCCTGCGCAACGCCGGGCGGGCATGCCCGCGTGACCTACCGCAACTTTTTTTACCCGTCGGACCGCTGGCAGTTTTCCGGTATCCGGCTCGCGCACTAGGGGAGGCGCAGAATGACACAGGCAGAACCGCTCAGTGACCAGCAGCCCGACCAGCAGGTCTTTCTCAAGCATGTGCTGGAAGGGCTGGATGCGCCGCAGAAGTGGCTGTCCCCCATGTACTTCTATGATGCGGCGGGTTCGCAGCTGTTCGACCGTATCTGTGAGCAGGATGAATACTACCCCACGCGCACGGAGCTGGAGATTATCGACACCCGGCTGGACGAGATTGTTGCCGTGGTGGGACCACGGGCGCTGATTATCGAGCCCGGCAGTGGCAGTAGCCTGAAAACACGGACGCTGCTCGCCGCGCTGGATGATCCCGCCGGCTATGTTCCGGTGGAGATTTCCCGTGAGCATCT
>CAZTJR010000001.1:311571-396431 GCA_964613795.1 uncultured Alteromonadaceae bacterium
GAGCGCGCCTACAACGATGCGGCGGGTGTCACCGCGGCGTTCAACCTCAACCTGCTGCAGCGCATCAACAGTGAACTCTCGGCTGACTTTAAGCTGTCGCAGTTCAGCCATCGCGCGCTGTGGAACGCGCAGGACAGCCGCATTGAAATGCATCTGGTGAGTGAGCGCGACCAGCAGGTGCAGGTTGGCGGGCGCCGTTTCCACTTCGCCTGCGGCGAGCACATTCTCAGCGAGTGCTCCTACAAGTTCAGTCTCGATGGCTTCGCCGCACTCGCCGCAGAGGCGGGCTGGCAGCGCCGGCAGGTGTGGACGGATCCGCGCGACTATTTCTCGTTGCAGTACTTTGCCAGCGCTGTCGACTGAGGCAGACGTCACCCTCTACAGGAATTTTTCTTCATGCCGATAGCGCTCTACCAGGTTGACGCCTTCGCCGACCGGCTTTTTGCCGGGAATCCCGCCGCGGTGTGTCCTCTCGAGGCGTGGCTCGATGACGAGCTGCTTCAGCAGATCGCGTTCGAGAACAACCTCTCTGAAACCGCATTCTTTGTCGCCGACAGCCAGCGTAACAATCACTTTGCTCTGCGCTGGTTTACGCCGGACGCGGAAGTCGATCTCTGCGGGCACGCCACGCTGGCCTCGGCCTTCGTGATTTTCGAGGTGCTGGCGCACGCCGGTGATGCGCTGCATTTTCATACCCGCAGCGGCGAGCTCACGGTGACACGGACCGAAGGCAGTGCCCTGCGCATGGATTTCCCCGCCTGGCCGGCACATGAGCTGGCGGGTGACGAAGCGTCCGTCATCGCCGGCGCCCTGGAAGCGGCGCTTGGCCGTCGGCCGCTGGAGGTGCATCGGGCGGTGAATCTGCTGGCTATTTTCGACAGCGAGGAGGCGCTGCGGTCGCTGCGCTATTCCGCGGCGCTGGTACCGGCTCTTGAGGCTGCTGGCGCCTGGGGACTGATCGCCAGCGCGCCGGGGGCGCCGGGCGCCGGACATGACTTTGTCTCGCGTTTCTTTGCGCCACTCAAGGGCGTCGATGAAGACCCGGTCACCGGCTCAGCACACTGCACGCTCATGCCGTACTGGGCCGGGCGCCTGCAGCGATCGTCGCTGGTGGGTTTTCAGGCATCCCGTCGCGGCGGCACGGTGCACTGTGAAGCCAGTGGAGATCGTGTTCGGCTGTCAGGGAAATGCCAGCTGTTCCTGTCGGGCACCCTGTCGCTGCCGGCTTGAGAGCAGCGCCCGGGGCGGCCCGGTCGCGGGCGTTACTCGGGCAGGGCAGTGTGGACAATACGGTCGCCGCGATAGGAGCCGATATAGAGTCGGTTGCCCGCATCGAGGGCGACGGTACCGGCACCCATCGGTGCGCCTTCGTGTTTGAGTAGGGTGCGCGTGGCCATGGTCACCGGGTCTATGGCGAGAATGGAGTAGGGCAGCAGGCTCACCTTGTCCGGTGCCTGATTGAGCGATCGGGCCAGCGCGAGAAGACTGGCATGGTGCGATGCGACCAGCAGCTGGCCGTCGCGGGTCCAGCTCAGGTTATCCGGTTTTTCCACGCTGGCCTCGCCAAGGCGCTCGCCGGTGAGCCAGTCAATGGCCAGTACCCGTTGGCCGAAGTATTCGTTGAGGTAGAGTGTCTGCTGGTCAGCCGACAGAATGAGACCATTCGGGAAGCGGGTAGCGGTTCCCGGCACTTCGCTGAAGCCTTGCGCCTGCTGCCAGTGATAGACAACACCGGTCCTGACACCCAGCCGCGCGAGAATCGCTTCCCAGGTGCCGCGGGAGCGACTGCCCATATGGGTGACCAGGAAGCTGCCGTCGGCAAGGCCGGCAACGTCATTGAAGTTGCCATCTGCAGGGGCTTCGGTGCAGCCACGCCAGACCAGTGCCGGTGCGTCGTCACTGTAGGTGAGCTCGAAAAACTCGACCGATTCGCGACCAGCGTGGTTCACCGCCAGCAGTCGCCAGCGACCATCCGGGAGCCTGTGCAGATCAATGCCGTGGGCGTGCAGTACTGCGGCAGGAGCCGGGCAGTCCGCGTCGCCCCAGCCCGGCGTGGGGTCTATGTCGCGCCTGTCCCCCGCAAACAGCGGTTCGATACGCTGTTCACGCGTGTACAGCAGGTGAATGCCCCCGGGGCCATCCATCTGGCCGAAAATGATCTGTCCTTCCTGCGGTGCGCGCACCAGATCCTCAGGTGCAACAACGCCGCAGATGGGGCTAAATCCTTCAGCGGATTCGCAGGGCGGATTGCTGTCGGCGGCCATCGTCGCCTTTGCCAGCAGAAGCAGCAGGATGGTGGTAGCGCCCGCTGCACTACAGCGGAGCAGGTGGCGGTAAGAGACGTTCGGGCGACGCATGATCTGTCCTTGTGCCAACACCAGAAAGCCAAGACTATCATGTCCTGGCCTCTGGCAGGGGCCTTGCCCGAGTCGTTGTCAGTCTTTGAAAGTCATTTCGGACGGCCCTCGTTCATTCTGCAGTCTTGCCGCGGTCTTCTCGACGCCACGCATTACGCGAAGCATGTTACGCCCCGCGATTTTCTCAAGCTCCTGCTCGCTATATCCGCGCTTGAGCAGCTCCGCAAACAGCGCCGGATAGGTCGATACATCCTCAAGGCCGAGCGGCAGCGTCGATACGCCATCGAAATCCCCGCCAATGCCGATATGATCCACACCGATCAGGGAGCGAATATGGTCAATGTGATCTGCTACCTGTGAAAGCGTTGCCTTGGGCACGGGGTTGGCCGCATCCCAGTCTGCCATGGCCTTTTCGATAACCGCCGGGCGGCCGGGGTTCAGGGCGGTAATACGCGCCAGCTCCGCGCTGCGGTCGGCACCCGCCTGTCTGACCTCCTCCGAGGTGAAGCCCTCGACAAAGGTGACCATGATCAGGCCGCCGTTCTTCTTCAGCAACTGCAGCATGTCGTCCGGTGCGTTGCGCGGGTGGCCGTTGAGGGCCAGCGTATTGGAATGCGAGTACATCACCGGCGCTTCCGAGATGGCCATGGCATCGCGCATGGTGGCTGGCGCCGCGTGGGAAATATCCACGACCATACCGAGACGGTTCATTTCCCGCACTACCTCTTCGCCAAAGGCGGTCAGGCCGTCGTGCTGCGGATCGTCGCCCGCGGCATCCGCCCAGTCGAGGGTACGCGAATGGGTGAGCGTCATGTAGCGGGCACCCAGCCGGTGGAACATGCGCAGCGCGCCGAGGGAGTTGGCAATGGAGTGGCCACCTTCCATGCCCATCAGCGAAGCGATCCTGCCATCGGCGAAGGCCTTCTCAACATCGTCTGCGGTGAGTGCAAGGGCAAATGTTTCCGGGAAGCGGGCGATCATGCCATGGACGAAGTCGATCTGCTCCATCGTGGCCAGTACCGCTTCTGGTTCGCTGGTGTTCGCGGGTGTATAAACCGACCACCACTGTGCACCGACCTTTCCCTGCCGCAGGCGATTAATATCGGTGTGCATCGGATTGGCGGTGGAGTCCGCGGGTTGTTTCGTGGTATCCCGAACGTCCAGCTCGCTGAAGCGGTAATTCACCCTGCCGCGGTACTGCCAGGGTAGATCGTTATGGCCATCGAACAGTGGCACACCTTCAAGGATCGCCGTCGCCCGGGCAATGCGGCTGGCCTCGTCCCCGGATCTGTCCTGCCCGCTGTTGGCCGCGGCGGACTGGTTAAGGGTCGCGATCATGACAACTGCGGTGAGTAAGGGTACGAGGGTGTTGGTCATCTGTTATTTCCTTTTCTTTTTGCCGGTGCTGGCTGTCCTTATGGGGTCAGGTCCGATTCGGTCCGGAAACTGCGCTGCGTGGCTATGTTAACCCGAGCGCCTGGCCCAGGTCCCACTCGGCCAATGGATGATAGCTGACGCCTGCCCGTCCCGGCTTTGATTCGAACAGGGTGATCTGTGTGTAGGTGAGCTCGATGTCCGGCAGGACGACCGGCGCAGGCGGTGGGGCGCCGCAGTTGCGATACAGCGTGATATGCGGCGTGAAGGCTTTTTTCGTCGATCGTCCACCGACCCGTCCACTGAGGGACTGCAGCTTGTGTGCAAGTTGGCTGATCTGCGGTACGTCCTGCGACGTGCCCATCCAATAAATGGCCGGGCCGGGCCAGTAGCCCACACGATCAAGGGTTAGCGCGCCGGCGACAAAGGCCTGTCCGCGCTGCTGCTCATCCACGGTATGACACAGTGTTTCCAGATCGCGATCATTGACGTCGCCGATAAACGCCAGCGTGACATGGAAGTTTGCGGGCGGGACAGGCTTGCCCGCGGCAAGTCCGTAGCGATCGCGCCAGTCGGCAATGGATTGACGGGTTTCAGATCCTGGCTCAATGCCAAAGAAAACGCGCATGATGGTAATCCCTGTGTCGCGGCAGAGGCGGTTCATGCCTGACCCTGCCAGTGTGCCGGTTATTGCATGCCGCGGAGGCGCTGCCCGGAAAACGGCGACGGTGCACGGTACGTCGCCCGGTGTATTGTGGCTGATAACCTGTGCAGGTAGCGTGGCCTACCAGTCATGCCCCTTGCAACACCGAAGAGAAGAGGACCCAGTACATGCTGATGCCAGCCGAACACTTCGCCTACCGCTTCAGTCATCGCGTGATGGCGTTTGCCGATGAGGAAGACGGTGTCTGGGCCGTGCACGATACCGCCTGCGAGCGACACGCTCGGGGTGAGAATATCTATCTGCTGTCGATCGGTGATCCGGACCTGCCCACGCTGCCTTCCACGATTGAAGCCACCATCGACAGTCTGCGCGACGGGCGCACCCACTACGCGCCGGGGCGCGGTGAACTGCGCCTACGGCGCGTGATTGCCGACATTGAGGCGCGCGCTTCGGATCGGCCCTGTGATCCTGACGAGATCATCATTTTTCCCGGCGCCACCAATGCCATCTACTCCACGCTGGCCTGCATTACCGACCCCGGCGACAGCGTTGTGGTTGCCGAGCCCATGTATGTCGGCTACGACGGCCTTTTCAAGGCATTGGGTATTTCGAAATCGGTTGTTCCGCTGGACGCTGACGCCGGTTTCCGACTCGACCCGGAGGCGGTAAAGGCGGCAGTGACCCCGCGCACCCGCGCCGTGCTGCTCAATACGCCCGGAAATCCGGCAGGCAACATGATTGATGCGGAAACCCTGTCATCGCTGGCAGCCTGGTGCCGGGAAAACGCTATCTGGCTGGTGTGTGACGAGGTGTACTCGATGATCACCTATGAGCGCCGCCATGTGTCGTTGCGGCGTGCGGCGGCGGCGCTTGACAACGTTGTGGTGATTGACAGCCTCTCCAAGTCACACGCCATGACCGGCTGGCGGCTCGGCTGGACCGTATCCAGTCTCGACATGGCGGAACGCCTGCTGGCGTTCAACAGCGCCACCGTGTTCGGATGCTGTCAGTTTGTCCAGGATGCCGCGGCCTTTGCTCTGACCAATGACGAAGCCTATATTGCCGACGTTCGAGAGGAATACCGTAGGC
Organism: uncultured Alteromonadaceae bacterium; assembly: GCA_964613795.1. GTDB lineage: Bacteria > Pseudomonadota > Gammaproteobacteria > Pseudomonadales > Halieaceae > Chromatocurvus. Next base: position 317,056 of record CAZTJR010000001.1, read on the forward strand.
GTCGCGATTACCTCTGCGGACGCATAGACAAGCTGGAGGGGCTGAGCTGCGTTGCCCCGCAGGCCGGTATGTTCGTGATGATGGATGTGTCGGGCAGTGGCCGCGATGGCGGGATGTTTGCGCGCGAGCTCCTCGACCGGCATGACGTCTCCGTGCTCCCCGGGGCCGGCTTCGGACCGGGCTGCGGTCACTTCGTGCGTGTGTCACTGTGCCAGCCAGTCGAGGTGCTGGCGCCGGCACTGGACCGCATTGCGCATTATATGAATGAGTGCAGGGGAGCATAAAACGCTTATCAAGCTTGCAGTCGCGGTAAAAAGGCAGTCTGATGTAACCCCGCAGGCCTTTGATCCGCGAAAACAGGCCCCAGCCGGCGGGCTTCAGCCTTTGTCGTTGTCAGGGTTGTGGTCTTTCCTGTGTTTTGCGGCTCGCTCCGACCACGTCAGCAAGACGGCCGCCACGCCGAGAATCAAGGCCGCGGTTGCCTCGTACAGAATAGAAACGGGATCCATGTCTTTGCTCTGCAGCACGATCAGACGGGAGATCGCCGTTATGGCGATCAGCAGGGGATAGACCACAGGAATACGCCGACTGGTGTAGAACACGCTGGCCATGGAAATGACCTCGGTATAGAGAAAAAGCAGCAGAATATCGGCAATCACGACGGTCCGGCGGTCCCAGATATTCATGACTTCGAGACCGACGGCGGCAACCGTGAGAATGACGATCAGAATAATGATGACGCGTTCGATGAAGCCGATTGTAGAGCCTACGAGCATTGTCACTGTCCGGTGAGGTGCGTTGACATCGGGGAAACGGTACGTATTAGCGATACCAGAAGCAAGATGGGGCTGGCTGGCCGCTACGCGGGCGCGTAGTGCTGTTGCGGGGTATAGGTAGGCTGTCTAGCCAGACGCGGGCGTTTGAGTTTGATTGCGTTATTGGCCCGCCCGGCAGAATTCGAATCTGCGACCTCTGCCTCCGGAGGGCAGCGCTCTATCCAGCTGAGCTACGGGCGGAAAAGACAAATAACGATACGAAGATGGTTCGGAAGGGCTGTGTTTGCCTTCAATAAAGAATAACAAAGCGCATGGCCCCCCTCAATACTAACAAGCCCCGAGTGCAACCCCGCGTTGTGGAACCCATCGCCCCAATGCCCTGTCAATCACCCTTGCCCTGCAGGGTGATCATGATAGATCGCGTCTGCGCCGCCGTGCGATGCTCGTAGACATAGATGGATTGCCAGATGCCAAGCGCAAGTCGTCCCTGTGTGATGGGCAGGCTCAGCGAGCTGAAGGTCAGCACAGTGCGCAAATGCGCAGCCATGTCGTCCGGCCCTTCCTGATCATGTCGGTAATGCGGGTCGCCATCGGGTGCAAGGCGCGACAGAAAGCCCTCAAGGTCGTGTCTGACATCGGGATCAGCGTTCTCACACAGTATGAGCGATGCGCTGGTGTGTTGCAGGAAGAGATGTGCGAGACCGGTCATGATGCCGCTGTCGGCAATGCCTTGGTCAATGTCTGCCGTGACATCGTAGGTGCCCCGTCCGCGGGTCCGGGTTTGCAATGTGTACTGTGACCACATAGTCAAAAGAATAGCACGGCGGTGTGACTGCTCCCCAGATTTTATCTTTCGCCGCCCCATCGTCGTGTTTCATGGCCGGATAAGACCGGTCTGCCGGCGCAAAGGTGTGGCGCAACTCGCATTTCCAGAGACCGCCGGCCCCTGTTCGTTGATCTTTACCCACCGTAACAGGATAGTTCGCCGGTCATTCCCCAAATGAACATGTTCCTTATGTCCGGGTTTATTGGTCAAATTCTCGAGCAGTCCTTGAAAGCATGGAGTCGGGCGTCTGCCGTTTCCGTTTGTCTGCTGACTGGCGTATCAGCGCACGCCACTCTAATGATGCCGGATCTCGGTGTTGCGGGTACGTTCAACGCTTTTGTTCTGGGCAACATGGAGGGTTATCACTCGGATGTCGAGGGGCGCCTGGCGGTGGGTGGCGATCTTACTCTCGAAAATTATTCCATCGGGTTGCAGCTCAGCAACTCGCGGGGGAAACGGGATGATCTGATCGTTGGAGGTAATGCCACGTTCAGGAATGGGCGGATCTACAGCGGTAATGCCGTGGTGGGTGGGGATAACAATATAGATTCTCAATACGACGAGACTGATCCGGATTCCGGCAGCGTGGGTCTGTATCGAGGAGAGCACACTGCCGATCCATCGGGAACGGTAATTGAAAGTGATAAGGTTCCGCTGGATTTCGATCAGATCGGTAATGAACTGCTCGCGAAATCCGCCGCATGGGGAGACTGGACCCCGAATGGCACCGTGACCAAGGACGAATACGGAAACATTCAATTCACGGGGGAAGGTAAGAGAGCGGTATTCAACTTATGCGACGATGACGGTCAACAGCACGCCCTGTGCGCGAATGGACTGGCTGACGTGAATAGTTTTCTGTTCGATATACCGCGCTACACGACTGCCATGATCAACGTGTTCAATACTGATGTCACGTTGAGTCAGCTCGGCTTTCACCATACGGCAATTGCCAGGCATGGTGAGAACGGTGAGTTGCTGGGTGGGCACAACAAGATGCGTGATAACCAGCCCGATTTCTTCCGCCACAATGGCGAGTTGACGAATCGCATTCTGTTCAACTTTGTGAATGCGACCAGCCTCAACATGAATGCCATTGGTTTCAAGGGAAGCCTGCTGGCGCCGAAGGCAGCAGTAAATTTTTACAATGGACACATTGACGGCAATCTCATCGCCGGATCGTTGACTGCGCCCGATCTTTGGGGCGACTCTCTGGAGTACGCACTGGATGAAAGGTTAACGGCGGGACAGATCAACAACTACCGCTACATGGATGTCCCCGCACCATCAACGCTGTCAGCGTTTGCCCTCGGCTTGCTGCTGCTGGGTTTTTGGACCCGGCGCCGCCGTCGTTATGCCTGGCCTGCCTGAAAGACTGCCGCCTGGCATTACGGTTATCGGCAATCCATCGCAACAGGCCGGCGTCAGAACGCGCTAGCGCAGGAGCAAGGTCGGTACCCGCGCCGATCGCAGCAGGTCAGATGTCTTGCTGCCCAGCAGCAGCGTGCGTAGCGGTGAGTGGCTGTAAGCGCCCATAATGAGCATGTCGATGCTGTTGTCCATCACCTGCCTGCCGATGATGCGCTCGGCATCCCCTGGGAGCAGCGTGGTGGTGGCATCCAGCCCGGCCTCTGTCAGCGTGCGTCCCGCCCACTCAAGCTGCTTCCCCGAGTCCTTGTTTTCCTTGCCGGACATCAGCAGTTGAATCGGCATGCCGCGGAACATCCTGCTGGCGGCGATGGTCTGAACGCCGCGGCGGGTAATGCTGCCTCCGTCAAAGGCGAACAGGGCGCGCTTCGGCTCGGTGAAATTGTCGGTGACCGCGAGTATCGGCTTGCGCAGGGCGCGTACCACGCGCTCCACGTTACGCCCGAGGTCGCGCTGGGTCGCCTCGGCAGAGCGGCCTCGCCGGCCAAGGACGAACAGGCACACGTCATCCTGCTGGTCCGTCAGCGTGCTCTCGATCTCGCCCAGGCGCTGGCGCATGTCGGGTTCGACAACACCGGCGGTCATCGCCCGTTCACGCAGCCGGTTGAGGAACATGCGGCCGCGCTCGCGGGCCTCCTTGCTGCGCGATTCATCCTGCTCGGACAGATCCTGCAGTAGCTGCGTCTGCGCCCCGAGACCGATGGCACCACTGTGGTCGGTGCTGGTGGCTATCTCGGGGTGGCGGTCAATGACATGCAGCAGTTCCAGTGGCGCTTCGATGCGACGTGCGGCCCAGGCGGCGTAATCGGTGACATGGTCGGCAAAATGCGACTGGTCGACACAGGCGAGGACTTTTTCCTCAATCTTCATTGCGACCTCCCTCAGTGGCTCATCATCATGTCTTCGGCGCCGTCCTTGTCATGGATGGCGAACTTGTCGACCAGCGTCGAACTGGCCTCGTTCAGGCCTATCACCTCGACGTCGGTACCTTCGCGTCGGAACTTGATCACTACCTTGTCCAGCGCACTGACCGCCGTGATATCCCAGAAGTGCGCCCGACTTACATCAATCACTACTTTCTCAATCACCTCCTTGAAGTCGAAGGAGGCATTGAAGCGGTCTGCCGAGGCGAAGAACACCTGACCCACCACGTGATAGGTGCGTACGCGCCCTTCGTTTTCGGAGTGCGAGCGGATAACGAGAATCTGACCGACCTTGTGGGCAAAGAAGAAACCGGACAGCAGTACGCCCGTGAGCACGCCTTTGGCGAGGTCATGCGTGGCTACCGTCACAACTACCGTGGATAGCATGACAACGCTGGAGCTTTTCGGGTTCACGGTCAGTTCTCGAATGGACTGCCAGTTCAGCGTGCCGATCGACACCATGATCATGACGGCGACCAGCGCCGCCATCGGGATCTGTGCGACCCAGTCGCCGGCAAGCATGAGCATGGCAAGGAGGAAGATGCCGGCAGAGAAGGATGACAGGCGCCCGCGGCCCCCGGATTTGATGTTGATCACCGACTGGCCAATCATGGCGCAGCCGGCCATGCCGCCGATAAAACCGGAGGTGATGTTGGCTACGCCCTGGCCAACGCACTCGCGGTTCTTGTCGCTGCCGGTGTCGGTGAGGTCATCGATCAGCGAGGCTGTCATCAGCGATTCCAGCAGACCGACCACGGTAAGCGTCGCGGCCACCGGGAAGATAATCTGCAGCGTCTCGAAGTTAAGGGGTACGTCAGGCAGCAGGAATACCGGCAGGCTGTCCGGCAGGTCCCCCATGTCGCCCACCGTGCGAATATCCAGCCCCAGAGACATGGCAATGGCGGTCAGCACCACGATCGCAATCAGCGGTGACGGCACGGCCTTGGTGAGGTAGGGAAACAGATAGATAATGCCCAGGCCTCCGGCGGTCATCGCATAGACATGCCAGGTGACGCCGGTGAGTTCCGGTATCTGTGCCATGAAAATCAGTATCGCCAGCGCATTGACGAAACCGGTAATCACCGAGCGCGAGACGAATCGCATCAGGGTGCCGAGGCGGATCCAGCCGGCGATGATCTGCAGAATGCCGGTGAGGACGGTTGCCGCAAGCAGGTACTGCAGGCCGTGCTCTTTCACCAGCATGACCATGAGCAGTGCCATGGCGCCGGTGGCGGCGGAGATCATGCCCGGCCGCCCGCCGGTGATGGCCGTTATTGTGGCGATACAGAACGACGCATAGAGGCCGACCTTGGGGTCAACGCCGGCGATGATCGAGAACGCGATGGCTTCGGGAATCAGTGCGAGCGCCACAACCAGCCCCGCGAGCAGGTCGTTGCGTACGTTGGACAGCCATTCCTGTTTGAGGGTGTTCATGCCAGGGTTTTCCTCTTCGGATGCCGGGGGTCCCGCTGCTCTGGACACCCAGTGCACAGGCCCGCGCGTCGGCATTATGGGAGGCGCAATGCAGCGGGTGGAGCACACAGTCCCGCAGCAATGTGGCCCATGCGCGGTAGACGCCACGGCGCGCAAAAAAAGCGGCGAATACTAGCATGAAGACGCCTGGGGTAACAGGGAGAATTAGCGATGCGCCGGCCTGAAGGCGCGCTATCTTGCCAGATGGGCAAGCAGCTCGATGTGCGGGGTATGCGGAAACTGGTCCAGTGGCTGCAGCGTGTTGACGCTGAAACCGGCCGCAAGGAAGCGCGAGGTATCCCGGGTAAAGGTGGCCAGATCACAGGAGATGTAAAAAATGTGGCGCAAGCGTCGACCGTACCTTAACAGTGAGTCGATGTGCCTGAGACCGTCTCTCGGCGGATCCAGCACCAGGACAGTCGTCTGTTTCAGCGGAATGCGCAGTCTGTCGAGGGCCTGTTCTGCATACAGATTATGTGCGATGGCGGTCACGCCGGGCAGATTACGTGCGGCCAGCGTGGCAATCGCGTCCTCCGCGCTGTCGACGGCGCTAATGCGGCTGAAGCCCAGCTGCGCCATTACTGCCGTAAAGTTGCCGTCCCCGCAAAACAGCTCCATGACCGGCTCGTTCCGGTCGAGGGGCTGCAGCGCGGTTGATAGCCATTCCTGCATGCGTTGGTTCTGTGCCGTGTTGCCCTGGCGGAAAGGGCGACGCTGGTTGGGGACAACGTTTGCCGCGCTCAGCTGCTCGTCGATATCGAGACTTGTCCACAGCTGCTTGCGCGGCGGCTTCCACGCTGGTTCCGGCAATCGCCGAAGGAGAGCCTGCAGGGTATCCCGGTTGGGCGCCGTCAGTATGGGGCAGTCATTGATCGGGACCAGGGTATTTGATCCGGCAGCGACATAGCCCAGTTGCTGTCCGTCTGTTTTGAACTGGGCGCGATTGCGATAGCCGTAGTGTTGCGGCGAGGGCCACAGCGCTTGTACCGCATCACTGGCGTCAAGTGGCTGCATGGCGGCGCTCACGCGCGCCTCCTTGACTGCGCATTGGGTGGAGTAATCGACGAACTGCCAGGGGCAGCCACCGCAATCCCCGGCGCCAACGCCATGGTGCGGGCAATCTGGCGTGATGCGGTGTGGCGAGGCCTCGATGAGCTGCACAAGCCTGGCCTGGCCCGAGCGGCCCTTCAGGCCGGTAACCCGGAACCGTCCCTGTTCGCCCGGCCACACGCCGGGAATGAAGAATATGCGTCCGTTCGGGTGTTCCACGACACCGCTGCCAGCGGCGCTGACATCGCGCACAGTGCCGATGAATTCATCGCCTGTGCGGACGCCGCCAGTATCCGATGGCGATTCATGAGACGGTGACTGGCGTGCTCGGGCGGGCCGCTTCCTGCGCATGCGGTACTCCTCAGTAACCGGTCATTTCGAGATAGCCGCGGCCCAGATGCTGGCCGGTTGCGGCCGCTTCAATGCGCACGGCGCCTTCCCAGTAGCGTATGCTGGTGCTCATCTCCTGATCGTCCAGCAGGGCCTCGATGCGCAGTGTGGGAGAGCGGCCGTTGGTGTCCAGTGTCCACGCCACGGGATAGCGACGACCGGAATCGCTGGTCCAGAAACGTTCTTCGCGCAGGCTGAAATCGTTTGCCTGCAGTGTCTCGGACACGCCCTGCGCGTCGACCCAGGCGCCGGCACTGTGCTCATCCTTAGTGCCATCCTTTTTTCGCAGGCGATAGACCATGAGATCCTCGCCGCTGTCGAGCTGCAGGGAGAACCAGTCCCAGCCGGCCTGCTCGTCCCCCAGGGCACTGGTGCTCCACTCCCTGTCCAGCCAGCTCATGCCAGAGACAGCGCGGGTGTCGTCGTCGATGCGGACCTCGCCGCGCGTGGCGAGGCGGGTGATCGAGTAGTAATAGGACGCATTGCCAGGCGCGGCGCCTTTCTGGCTGAGGCCCTTATCGCCCTGGAGAATGGCTTCCCGGATGGGGTCAACGCTCAACTGCAGCGCGAAGTTCCCGGCATCGACATCAATGGTCCAGGGGAAGCTGCCGTCTGCATCGCCGCGGATCTGCCAGTCTTCCAGCCAGACACGGAAGGGCTGCATTGATTGCCCGGCGAGACCGACGGCACCGCGCGCATAGCGCTCGGCGTGGCGGTGATCGGCATTGGTGATGTCGGTGACGGCAACATGTCCCATCCACACCTGATGCGTCGCCCAGGCCGACTCACTCTCAGGAGTGCCCGGCGCCAGCGCAATGCGAAACAGCGTCAGCTGATAGCCGAAGCGATCACCATTCGCTGCCTCCAGATTGCCGGTGAGATACCACCACTCATTACGAAAATCGGGATGGGCCGCATGATCGTCGGGAAACACGAAGCGCCGTGGGCTGTCCGCCCGGGTAAAGCCCGTTGCCGCAATGCCGCCAAGGGCATCGCCGACCGCCATTGAGTCCTCCGTCGTTCTGTTGTCGCAGGCGGCAATCAATGCTGTCAGCAGCAGGCCTGTCAACAAGGCCGGCAACCTGGCAAGACGTGGTGTATGACGGCACATCACAAGCCTGCCAGCCGGTCGCGCAGAGATGCCGTGCCGATGCGCCGGGTGGGGTAAAGGGCGGCGAGCAGTGCCGCGACGACGGACAGCAGCACCGCTTCCAGCGCGATAGCGGGGAAGAAATGGCTCTGCATGGTCCAGCCGAAGGAGCGTCGGTTGATGACGTCGATGAGAATCTCCGAAAGCACCCAGCCCAGTGGAATAGACAGCAGTCCGGCCAGCAGGCCGACGAGCGTTGCCTGGCTCAGCACCAGACGCTGCAGCTGGCCCGGCGTCATGCCGGTGGCGCGAAGCACGGCGAACTCGCGTCCCTTTTCCAGAAACAGCGCCATGAGCGCGCTGAAGACGCCGATAAAGGCCACCAGTATGACCAGGACTTTCAGCACATCAGTAATCACGAAGGTGCGGTCAAAAATCGCCAGTGAGCTGTCGCGGATCGCCCGGTTAGAGGTGATCTCGGCATGCCCCGGTAATAGCTCTGCCAGTGCCTGCATGGCGTTGACCACGTCCTCGATGCTGGCATCCTCGGCGAGCGAGATGCCCAGATTGCTGATGTCGCGGTCCGGCCAGTGACGCTCGTAGAGCACACGGGGCAGTACGACCATGCCGCGGGACGAGCTGTAATCGCGGTAGATACCGGCCACGGGCAGTTCAATGTTTCCCGATGTGACGCTGCGCACGCGGACCCGGTCACCGCTGCTGATGTTCTGGCGATAGGCGAGGGGTTCCGAGACGATCAATGCCCTGCCCCCGCTGAACGCTTGCCGTGCGGCCGCGGGGTCGCCGCCGATGAATTCGAAGCCGCGCGCGCTTTGGCCAGCGGAGCCTAGCACAAGCGCGTTGACGCTTTCCCCGTTGATCTGCAGGTCGAGGTTGATGCCGGTGCTGACGTCGCTGACGCCGGGCACGTTTTTCGCGGCCTTCAGCCAGGCGGCATCGAGGCGGCGCTCGCCCTGGCTGTCGCGGGCTGCGGACACGTACAGGTCGCTGCCGAGGGTGGTATCCAGCCAGTCGGCGACGCTGGCACGAAAAGAGCCCGTCATGAGGCCGACGCCTACGGTGGCGGACACCGCAATAGCCAGCGCCACCGTTGCCAGGCCAGTGCGGCTGAGAGACGACTGCACGCCGCGCAGGGCGAGCCGCCCGACGCTGCGACGAAACAGCGGCAGCGGCTCACAGCCGCGCAACAGCAGCAGCATCAGCGGTGGTACGCACAGGCTGTAGCCGACCACGAAAACAAACAGCGCGCTGAAGCCCGCCACAAGCGACTGTCCCGATAGCGCAATCAGCACCAGGCTTGCCAGCATTCCCGCAACACCCGCAGACAGCAGCAGCCAGGCTGCACGTCCGTTGGTTTCCTGCTGCGAGCGTCGTTCGGCTATAACCGGCGCCGCGCGCGCCACGCTGCGTGCGGGTACAAGTGTCGCCGCAAGGACGGCGACCAGAGTGATGGTAATGCTGCGCAGGACCGTTGCCGGTGCGATGTCGATCTGCGTCGGTGAGATTTCCACGTAAAGGTCGCTGATAGTGCGTGCGACCAGAACCAATAGGCCTTGACCCAGCACCATGCCGAGAGCGACGCCGATGGCGCTGCCGATAACGCCGAGGAGGCCCGCCTCCAGCAGTAGCAGACGGAACAGCTGTCCACCACTTGCGCCGGTCATGCGCATGACGGCAAATGCCTGCCGGCGCTGCAGTGCTGCGAAGGTTATGGTGTTATAGACGAGGAACACGCCCACCAGCACCGCCAGCAGGCTCATCGCCGCGAGGTTCACGCGAAAGGCCTCGGTCATCTCGGCAAAGGTTGCCTGCTGCTGTTGATAGGCTTCCAGCTGCAGGGCAGATGGCAGGCTCTGGTCAAGCGCCGCCGCCTCTGCGTCAGTGAGCTTCAGCTGTATGCGACTCAGGTGGCCTGTTTTTTCCAGCGCCTCCTGTGCCGTGGCAATGTCTGCGAGGATGCGATCAGCGAGCCAGCTGCCCGGGACCGGGTCAGTGACGGCGAGGACGCGCAGCCTGACCGTGGCGCCGCTGGCCGTGGCGCTCAGCGTATCGCCTTTGCCGACGCCGAGGGTTCGGGCCAGGGATTGCGGTATCACCACGCCGCCGGGCTCTGTCAGCAGTGTGCGCAGCGTGTCGCCCTCCAGTCCGGACGGTGCGCTGGCGCCGAGGTCCATGCCGGTGAGGGCGAACGGGTCGGTGCCGACAAGGGGATGGTTGGCATTCTGTATCCCGATCCGGCCCTCCACCAGCGGCAAGGTACGACGCAGACGCCGATCCAGCCGCAGTGTCCGATAGACATCCTCGGCAATGTCGCCATCCACCGCGGTGATTTCATGGGTCATCGGTCCCGAGAGGGCATCGATAGAGCGGTCGAAGGAGCGGATTGCCGCGCTGTTTGCGACATCCACGGCCACCATGACCGCCGCGCCCAGGGCGATGCTGAGTAGCGTCAGGCCAAGCTGCCATGGATGGCGAATGAAGAATCGTCGGCTGGCGCGCAGCAGCAGTGGACTCATGCCTGCCGCTCGTCGCTATCAGTGCGTAGCTGCCCGTCCTCCAGCACCAGTACGCGATCGGCCCGCGCGGCGACGGCATCGCTGTGAGTCACCACGAGCAATGCCTGCTGTCGTTGGCCGGCGCGGTTGAACAGGAGGTCCAGCACCCGCTCGCCGGTCTGGGCATCCAGGCTGCCGGTAGGCTCGTCGGCCAGTATCAGGGCCGGCCTGTGTATCAGCGCTCGGGCAATGGCAACGCGCTGCTGTTCTCCGCCGGACAGCAGATCGGGGAAGCTATCGCCGCGCCCGGCGAGGCCCACGGCGTCCAGCCATCCCAGTACCTCGGTATCCTGTGTCTGTCGCGATACGCCGGCGAGGTCCAGCGGCAGGGCGATATTCTCGGCGGCGGTCAGTGTCGGTACGAGATTGAAGCGCTGGTAGATGTAGCCGATGTGTCGTCGGCGGAAATGGGTGAGCGCCGGCTCCCGGAGCAGACCCATGGATTCGCCGTTCAGCTGTACCTGTCCGGACGTCGGATGGTCAATGCCGCCGAGCAGATTGAGCAGCGTCGACTTGCCCGAGCCGCTGCGGCCCAGAAGCGCCACGCGCTCGCCAGCGGCAATCGCCACGGAGACGCCGTGGAGCACGGTGTGGGACTGTCCCGCCTCCCCGTAGGCGTAGGCGAGGTTGCTGGCCTTTATAAGCATCATGCGTGTATCGCGTCAGGATCCAGAGGCAATGGTACTGGGTTTTTCTGCGAAACGTTGCCATGGCCGGGCACCACGGTCTGGTAGCGGTGCGTGCACGCAGGCTGTTGGGTGTCGTCTGACACCCGGTGGGCAGCACGACGGTATCGGCCAGAATCGCCGCATGGGGGAAAAACCGCTATCGTGGGCGCCGGTTTGTAACGAAGAGCATCTCGCATATGCTGCAAAGCGAAAAGATTTCCGCGAGCGACCGGACAGAGAAGATCGCGGATTACACCTCCGATCACCGCGTTGGCGAGCACAACATTCGCGCTTTCGGGCTCGATGTACATAACCCGGTGTTCGCGGTGTCTGGCACGACTATTGTGTTCTTCGTTGCCTTTGCGCTGTCGTTCCCCGAACTCGCAGGTGAGCTGTTCGGTAAATGGCGCATCGCGCTGACCACGCGGCTTGACTGGTTCTTTATGGCGGTTGCCAACTTTGCGCTGTTTTTCTGTCTGTATCTGGTGGTCTCACCGCTGGGGTCCATCCGGCTCGGGGGCCCGCAGGCGCGTCCTCGCTATGGCTATCCGAGCTGGGTGGCAATGCTCTTTGCCGCCGGTATCGGCATCGGCATCATGTTTTACGGGGTGCTTGAGCCCATGAGCCATGCATTGACTCCGCCGTTGTCGTCCGATGGCATTACCGGCGGCGCGCGCCGCGAGCTGGCGATGGCGTCGACAATCTATCACTGGGCCTTCCATCCATGGGCCATCTATTCCCTGGTGGGCCTGTCGTTGGCCTTTTTCAGCTTCAACAAGGGTTTGCCGCTGGTGATTCGTTCGGCGCTCTACCCCCTGTTCGGCGACCGCATCTGGGGCTGGCCCGGACATGTAGTTGATGTATTGGCAGTCCTTGCGACCATGTTCGGACTGGCCACATCGCTCGGTTTTGGTGCTGAGCAGGCCTCCGGTGGAATCGCCTATCTGTTCGGCTTGCCCAACGAGAACTGGCTGCGGGTGGCCGTTATCGCCTTTATTACGGCCATTGCGCTCATCTCCATTCTCAGAGGGCTCGATGGCGGCATCAAGCGGCTGAGTGAATTGAATATGCTGGCGGCGGGCGTTCTCGGTGCCTATATTCTCGTGCTTGGGCCCACCGGGGATATTCTCGGCGGGTTTTTCCAGTACGGTGCTGCCTATGTGCGTTATCTGCCGGAACTGAGCAACTGGGTAGGACGTGAAGACAACTACTACATGCACGACTGGACGACGTTTTACTGGGCCTGGTGGATCGCCTTCTCGCCGTTTGTGGGCATGTTCATCGCGCGCATTTCCAGCGGACGCACCGTGCGTGAGTTTGTGGTTGCGGCCCTGCTCGCGCCATCGGCGATTTTCGTGCTGTGGATGACGATATTCGGCGAGACCGCTATGGACCAGTACTTTCTGGAAGGTCTGCAGGAGGTTGCCATCACGGTGCGGGAATTCCAGCCTGAACTGACGCTGTTCGTTTTCCTGGAGACGTTTCCGCTCACGCTGGCCACGTCGCTGCTTGGCGTTGTGCTGGTCATTATCTTCTTTGTAACATCCATGGACTCGGGCTCGCTGATCGTCGATACCATGACGGCGGGCGGCAAGATCGAAACGCCAGTAGGGCAGCGGATTTTCTGGTGTATTTTTCTCGGTCTGCTTGGCGTGTCGCTGATGCTGGGTGGCGGCCTCAGCTCCCTGCAGGCACTTGCGCTTGCGTCGGCGTTTCCGTTCGCGGCAATCATGCTGCTTATGGTAGTGAGTTTACATCGCGGGCTCCGTGCAGAGCTCAAGCTGCTTCAGCATACCGGGAGGGCATGAACCATGTATCAACGCATCGGCGTCCCCGTGGATCTCGAGCATCCGGAAACGCTGGCCAAGGCCATGGCCACGGCGTCCAAGCTGGCAGGCGCCTTCGCTGCGTCGCTGCATCTGGTGGCGGTGACCTCGCCATCGCCCGGCGCTGTCGCACCTAACCCGCAGGCGTTCGCCGAGCGTCTCACCGCTTATGCTGACGAGTGCAGCGCCCGCCATGGTGTCGTTTTCACGCCTCATGTCCGTGTGTGCGATGATCCGGCGGTGGAGCTCGACAGCACGCTGTCAGAGGCGTTCCACCAGCTCGAGGTTGATCTGCTGGTGGTCGCCTCGCATGTTCCTGGGCTGCGCGACTATGTGTTTTCCTCAAATGCCGGCTGGCTCGCCAGCCACACGGATCTGTCGGTGTTTGTGGTGCGCTGAGATGGCCTGGCTCGCCTCGGCGGTCGGGTCGGGATTGCCTGCGTCATGTCTGAGCGTGAATCCGCCCGGATCGGCTCATCGAGGTGAACAGCTGGTCGACAGTTTTTACGCGCTGTTATGCAGACGGCGCCGCACCCGGCGAACGGTCAGCCACACGACGACGAAGACCAGCGGTGCGGCAATGCCGGTGGCGAGATCCGGGTCGATTTTCACGCCCACCGATTTGGCGGATTTCAGAGCGTAACCCAGCAGGCCGACGGCGTAATAGCTGATCGCGAAGATCGAAAAGCCCTCCACGGCCTGCTGCAGACGCAGCTGCAGCGTGGCACGCTCGGCCATGGTTTCCAGAATGTCCTGGTTCTGCTTTTTCTGCACCATGTCGACCATGGAGCCCAGCAGATTGGCTGCGCGCGCGACGCGTTCCGCCACTTCGTGCGTGCGGCGCTCGGCGGCATCGCAGGTGCGCATGGCGGGCTGCAGGGATCGCAGCAGGAAGTTCGAATAGCGCTGGTGGCTGCCCAGCTTCTGCTCCTGGGTTTCCCTGATACGCCGATCGACGATACCGTAATAGGCCCGCGCCGCGGCAAAGCGGTAGGCGTTCGCCGCGGCGATATGCTCTGCCCGTGCTGAGATCGTGGTGATTCGCCGCAGCAGCTCTTCCTGCGTGTCGTCCACGGTGCTGCGCGCCAGCTGGCGCATGACATCATCGAGCTGTGGCTCCAGGTCGCCCAGCGCCGCCATCACCTCCCGCGCCCGGGGCAGGGCCATCATGGCGAGCATGCGGTAGGTTTCCATTTCCAGCAGTCGCTGCAGAAGGCGCGCCAGGCGTTCCTCGCTGATCCCGCGATCGATAACCACGATGCGCACGAAGCCCTCCGCATCAAGGCGGAAGGCAGACCACACTTCGGCACAGCTTTCGGCCATGGCGCCGCCATAGAGTGACTGGGCCCCGAGGAGTGATTGCGCCAGAGCGACATTGTCCTTGCCATCGCCGGCGCCGCTGCCCAGCACCTCGATCTTGACGCCGATAAACATGGTTTCGAGCAGTTCGCGACGTTTGCCGCCGTCGAGGAAGTCGATTGCGGACTCGGAGAAAGGTGGCTGGCCGTTTCCCGGTACGAGCAGGGTGTGGCTGTTGGCTTCTGTATGCCCTTCCCACTTGATCAGACAGGAGCCGATGTGCACAGAGTGATGACGGCTGTCTGTGGCGGGTCGGCCCTGGCCGTGCTCACTGCAGAAGTTGCCGAAGGCCTGGCGGCTTTCTTCAATGGTGGTTTCACTGCGCAATGCGACGACGTGCGCACAGCGAAAGGGCGGTGGCAGGCTGAGGTTGGGTCGCGCATGCCACTCGTTGCTCAGCGCAATACGCTGCTGTCGCTGTGGCGAGCCGGGTACTTGTGCTGTCATGGCAGATCTCTGGCGGGCGGATCGGTCGGGTCCACCGCGGAGCCTAGCATCGCATTACAGCGATGTCCTGCATGAGCTTAGCGCATGGCCCACCTCGGTCGTCACTCTGCCGATGTGGCATGCCAGAATTCGTCCAGCGCATTGATCGTCTGCTCAGGTTGCTCCCAATGTGGCAGTCCCAGCGTCGGACTAATGCGCACTGAGTGCCAGTTGGCGCGCTGGTCCAGCACCTCGGGCAGACGCTCGAAGCTGATATTTGGATCGCGGTCGTACAGTACGAGCACCGGCGCGGCAACATGGCAATACAGCGTGTTCGGCGCATCATCGGTGAACAGGCGCATGGAAAGAAAGCAGAACGGTGCAAACTGCGCGCCCGCCTCCTTGGTGGTGCGGTGCGCGTAGTTGACCAGCTCCGCAGGGGGGCGCCCCTCAAATCCCATGTTGAGAAAATAGCGCACACTGGGTTTGACGGTCAGTGCCTTGTAAAGCCAGGTGCCGACAATCGGAGTACTGAAAAAACGAAACAGGCGGTCGCGGGTTTTCTTTGAGGGGCGCGGGCGGGCACCGAAGCCGGTGGGCGAGATCAAGGCGAGACTCCTGACATGATCGCACGTGAGGGCCGCGCGGGCGGCGAATTCCGCACTGGTCGACAGCGCCACCACATCCGCGGGCTCGCCAATGACCTCGTCAAGAATGCCGCGAATGGCGTCGGCATAAAGCGCCGGAGAATAGTCGCGATCCCCCCGCTCGGACTGGCCAAAACCGGGGAGGTCCGGCGCGTAGACCGGGCGTTCCCCCCGGTAGTGCTCGAACAGCGGCTTCATTTCCATCGCACTTGGCGCCGCATTGATGCTGTGCAACAGCAGAAGAGGTCTGCCCGCGGAGGCAGACGTGTCCCTGTAGCAGGCGACCCGTCCACAGCGTTGCGAAGTCCAATGGCAGATGTCGGCATCGAGTGCGGCTGGCAGCGGGTCTGACATTAGGCGTAACCTGGACAAAGTGAACTGAACAGGGTAGCAAACAATCATCGTCGAACCCGCATGGGTGTCCCCGTCTGAGGAAAAACGTCGATGTTTGCCGTCGGTGCTTGAGTTTCGGCGGCGCTGCGGGTAAAAGATCAGGACGCCGAGGGTGTTGCACCAGGTTGACAGTCTGAGCTGCCGGACGTGCCATCTTGCAGGGCGAAAACCCGGCCGATACACCACGGCTTCAGTCACAAGCAACAGGGATACTCTTTCTATTATGGCGCTTGCCTACCCATTTTCGGCCATTGTGGGCCAGGACGATATGAAACGTGCGCTGCTGATTGCATCAGTCGACCAGGAAGTCGGCGGCGTCTTGGTGTTCGGTGACCGCGGCACCGGCAAATCCACCGCGATCCGTGCCCTCGCGGCCCTGATGCCAAAAATGGATGTGGTCGGGGGCTGCCCCTACAACTGCGCTCCTGGCGCAGAGCGCCCGGGGCTGTGTGCACAGTGCCGGCCGGGCGAGGATGCAGGACCGGAAAAAGTCCGCAGCCAACCCATGCCGGTGGTCGACCTGCCACTGGGCGCGACGGAAGATCGCGTTATTGGCGCGCTGGATCTTGAGCGCGCCCTGCGCGACGGTGAAAAGGCCTTTGAGCCGGGCCTGCTGGCGCGCGCCCACCGCGGATTTCTTTATATCGACGAGGTCAATTTGCTCGAGGACCATATTGTCGATGCGCTGCTCGACGTGGCGGCCTCTGGCGAGAACGTGGTCGAACGCGAGGGTTTGAGCATCCGCCATCCGGCCCGATTCGTCCTGGTCGGCAGCGGCAACCCGGAGGAGGGAGAATTGCGGCCTCAGCTGCTGGATCGCTTTGGTCTCTCGGTGGATGTGGCGACGCCGACGGAGCTTAGGTCACGCATCAGCATTGTTCGCTCCCGGGACGAATTTGATCGTGATCGAGCCGCCTTCATAAAGCGTTTTCAGCGTAAGGAGGGCAAGGTACGCAAGCAGATACAGAACGCCCGCGCGCATCTCGAGGAGGTTGAGCTCCCCGACAGCGTCGTCGAGCTGGCGGCGCGCCTGTGTATCGCACTGGGCACGGACGGGCTCCGCGGCGAGCTGACCCTGATACGCGCTGCCCGTGCGTTAGCCGCCCTGGAGGGCGCCAAAGAGGTGACGTCAGAGCATCTGCAGACCGTCGCTCCGCTGGTGCTGCGCCACCGTCTGCGCCGTGATCCGCTGGATGAAGCCGGTTCCGGTGCCCGCATTACCCGCGCCATGGAGGAGCTGTTCGCAGCGTGACTGCGGTAGCGCCCAGCCAGCCCGACATGACGCCCGCTGCCGGGATGGCGGCGCTTTGGGAAGACGCTGTGCTTGCCGCGGCCGCTACCGCAGTGGCGCCGAATGCCCTGGGAGGCGTTGCCCTGCGCGCCTGCCCTGGCCCGGTTCGCGATACCTGGCTGGAAGCCTGGCGCGATGGGCTGCAGCCGGAACGACCAGTGCGGCGCATTCCTCTGCATATCGCGGAATCCCGTCTGCTTGGCGGACTCGATCTGGCGGCGACGCTGCGGGCCGGCTTACCGGTATCCGAACGCGGCCTGCTTGCCGAGTGCGATGGCGGTTTCGCACTGCTGGCAATGGCCGAGCGCGCGACGCGCAGCACGGTTGCCCACCTGGCAACCGCGCTGGATCGGGGCGAGCTGACGCTGGCGCGGGAAGGTGTGAACGGCGACGTCGCTGCCCGTCTCGCCTTGATTGCCCTGGATGAAGGCCAGGCCGATGACGAGGCGCTGTCGCCTGTTTTGCGCGACCGCCTGGCATTCCACCTCGATCTGACGCCCCTGAGCATCCGTGACCTCGATGCCTCGGGCTTCAGTGCAGACGCCATCGCCGAGGCCCGCGCGCGTTTTCCCCGGGTCATGGTGAATGACGACGCTCTGGAAGCCATCTGCGCCACCGCCGCCATGCTGGGGATTGACTCGCTGCGGGCCTGTCAGTTTGCACTGGCGTGTGCGCGGGCAGTTGCGGCGCTGTCGGATCGCGAGCTCGTTGAGGCCGGCGATCTCGACGCCGCGGCGCGCCTTGTGCTGGCGCCGCGGGCGACGCGGGCGCCCGCGCCACCGCCGGAGGAAAATGAAGAGCAGGAACAGCCGGATGAACCGCCGCCGGAACCCGAGCCCCCGGAGGACAATCCCGCTGATGACACCTCCGATGATCCGGAGAACCCGGATGACGATGACCGGGACAGCGGCGCGGAAAACGATGATGACCAGCCCGGGCAGCAGCCTCTGGAGGATCGCATCCTTGAGGCCGCGACGGCGGCTATACCCGCCGCACTGCTCGCCAGCATTGAGTCCGGGCTGGCGCAGCGCAGTCGCGGCAACTCGCCCGCAGGGCGCTCGGGTATCCAGCAACGTTCCAAGGCCCGCGGGCGTCCCATGGGTACCATGCCTGGCGATCCACGCAGTGGCGCGCGTCTCAGTCTTATCGACACCTTGCGGACGGCAGCGCCCTGGCAGCGTCTGCGTCGCGCCGAACAGGATGCGGAGGCCAATGCCGGGGGCCCCGGAATCATCGTGCGGCGCTCGGATTTCCGTGTTACCCGCTTCCGCGAAAGAACCGAAAGCACCATTATTTTTGCCGTGGATGCTTCCGGTTCCGCGGCGCTGCATCGGCTTGCGGAGGCCAAGGGCGCGGTGGAGCTGCTGTTGAACGATTGTTACGTGCGCCGCGATCAGGTGGCGCTGATTGCGTTCCGGGGTGAGGTTGCCGAGATGCTGCTGCCGCCCACGCGATCGCTGGTTCGCGCCAAGCGCAATCTCTCGGCATTGCCGGGCGGTGGCGGCACCCCTCTCGCGAGTGCGATTGATGCGGCGGGCGAGCTCGCCGTGCAAATCCAGCGACGCGGCGGCACGCCGAGTATTGTTCTGCTGACCGATGCTCGCGCCAATATCACCCGGGCCGGAAAGCCGGGGCGCCAGCAGGCCTTTGAGGAGGCGCTGGCGGCTGCCGCAATTGTGCGCAGCTGCCGTGTTCCCACCATGGTGATTGATACCTCGCCGCGTCCGCATCCGAATGCCGCCGCCCTGGCGAGCGCGCTGGACGGCCGCTATCTGCCGCTGCCCCATGCCGACGCGGCGATGCTGCGCGACAGCGTGCAGCTGGCGTCCGGCCGATGAGCGAGGATCTCAGCGAGATTCACGACGAGTGGCCCAATCGCACAGCCAGTCGCTACGTGGAGGCAGGTGGGCTGCGTTGGCATGTGCAGGAGCTAGGCACCGAGGGCCCCGAGCTTCTGCTGTTGCATGGCACCGGTGCTGCCACCCACTCCTGGGCCGGCATGGCACCTCTGCTGGCGCAGCACTTCCGCGTGATTGCGCCGGATCTTCCCGGACACGGCTATACCGATCCCGCCGCGCGCGAGCAGCAGTCACTGCCTGGCATGGCCACCTTGGTCGCCAGTCTCATCGATGCACTGGGAGTGGAGCCAGAGCTGGTGGTCGGGCACTCGGCCGGCGCGGCCGTCCTGGTCCGCATGACGCTGGATGGCCTGATCCGGCCAGCCGCGATCGTTTCATTCAACGGTGCGCTACTGCCCTTCGAAGGCCTGATGGGCAAGGTATTTCCGCGCGCGGCGCGTGCACTCGCTGCCGTGCCCATATTGCCGGGCCTGCTGGCGCGGCGCGCCAGGCGCTCGCCCATGGTCGATCGCCTGATTGAGCAGACTGGCTCGCGAAGCGCCTCACTGGACCTCGCTCACTATCAAAGCCTGTCGCAGTCGCCACGTCACATACGCGGCGTGCTGGCTATGATGGCCAACTGGGATCTCGCGACGCTGGAGCGGGATCTTCTCGCGCTCGATACGCCACTGTATCTGGTGGCCTGCGTAAATGACCGTGCGGTACCCGCTGCGCAGGCGCGCTTTCTCAAGGCGCGGCTTGCCTGTGCCCATCTGCGTATCGTGCACGAGCTCGGGCACCTGGGTCACGAGGAGGACCCGGCGCAGTTTGTCGGGTTTGTGAGAGAGGCGGCGGCGGAAGTCCGGTTGCTGGGCTGATGAGCGCTGTCCCCGCCCCCACCAGACCTTACGCCCGCGGCGCGAATTCGCATCCGCTGCGCTTCGCTGTGGGTGTGAAACACCGCACCATGCTGCTATTCTCTTTCCGACTCCGTACGATGCAGTGCTCAGCCCATGAACAGCCCCCTTCCTGAAACGCCTCAAGTGCCGCTTGCCAGTCCCGATGCGCCCCATGCCGTTGTTATCGGTAGCGGTTTCGGCGGTCTGGCCGCAGCCATACGTCTTGGCGCGCGAGGCTTTCGCGTTACCGTAGTCGACAAGCTTGATGCCCCCGGTGGACGCGCCTACGTGTTCCGCCAGGACGGCTTCACCTTTGATGCTGGCCCCACGATCGTCACTGCGCCTTTCCTGCTGCGCGAACTGTGGAACATGTGTGGTCGCCGGTTCGAGGACGATGTCGATCTGCGCATGATGTCGCCGTTCTACCGCATCCGTTTTGACGACGGCAAGGTGTTCGATTACGGCGGTGACCCGGAGGCTGTGAAGGCCGAGATCGCCCGCTTCAATCCGGACGATGTTGCGGGCTATGACGAGTATATGGATGCCAGCCGCAAGGCCTATGAAATCGGCTTTGAAAAGGTGGGGCATCTGCCGTTTGACACCTTTGCCGAGCTGTTGAAATTTCTGCCGGACATGGTGCACCTGCGCGGTTATCGCAGTGTCTATTCCCAGGTTGCGAAGTACGTAACCGACCCTTATGTTCGCATCGTTCTGAGTTTCCATCCCCTGCTCGTGGGCGGCAATCCATTTGCGGTCACCTCGGTCTATACCCTCATTTCATTCCTGGAGCGGCAGTGGGGCGTGCACTCCGCAATGGGGGGCACCGGCAGCATCATCAACGGTCTGGTCGATCTGATTCGAGGGCAGGGCAGCCAGCTGCGCATGAATGCAGAGGTGGAAGAGATCCTGGTGGAAGAGGGCACCGCAAAGGGTGTGCGTCTGCGTTCTGGTGAGGTCCTGCCGGCAGACCTGGTCGTTTCCAATGCCGATTCGGCGTGGACCTACCGGCATCTGGTGCCGGAGCAGCACCGCCGTCACTGGACCAACAGGCGTATCGAGCGGTCGCGTTCCTCCAACGGCCTGTTTGTCTGGTACTTCGGTACCAAGAGACAATACCCGGACGTGCCACACCACTCCATCGTGCTCGGCCCCCGCTACGAGCCATTGCTGAAAGATATCTTTGCACACAAGAAGCTGACTGCGGATTTCAGCCTGTATCTGCACCGGCCCACGGCGACCGATCCCTCCATGGCGCCAGAGGGACACGATTGTTTCTATGTGCTCGCGCCGGTGCCGCATCTGGACGCCGACGTCGACTGGAAGGAGCATGCCGAGAGCTATCGACAGGCGGTGGAGGCCCGGCTGGAGGAAACGATGCTCCCCGGCCTGCGCGAGGCCGTGGTGACATCGCGCGTCATGACGCCGCTGGATTTCGAAGAAAGGCTGCTGTCTTTCCGCGGTGCCGGGTTCAGTTTCGAGCCCGTGCTCTGGCAGAGCGCCTGGTTCCGGCCGCATAATCGAAGCGAGGATGTCAGGCATCTGTACCTGGTGGGCGCAGGCACTCACCCCGGCGCCGGAATGCCTGGCGTACTGTCCTCTGCGCGAGTTCTTGATACCGTTGTGCCGCATGCCAATACCTTCCGCTGAGGCTCCACCGCCGCTGCGCGAGGCCGACATGGCCGCCTGCCGCGGCCTGCTGAAGACCGGGTCGCGATCCTTTCACGCGGCATCCCGTTTTCTTCCCTATCACTGTCGCGACGCTGCCACCGCGCTCTATGCGTTCTGCCGCCAGGCGGACGACGCTGTCGATGACAGCGGTGCGCCGCATCTGGCGCTGGAGATGCTGCACGGCCGCCTGGATGCCGTGTACGCGCGCGCGCCGGAGGACTACGCCGCGGATCGTGCGCTCGCATCCGTTGTTGTGCGTTATGGTCTGCCCCGAGGTCTGCTGGATGCTCTGCTGGAGGGCTTTGCCTGGGATGCGGCTGAGCGCGAGTATGAGACGCTGTCGGAGGTGCTCGATTACGCGGCGCGAGTGGCTGGCTCCGTCGGGGTGATGATGGCGGTCATCATGGGAATACGTGATGCCAGCGTGCTGGCGCGTGCGGCGGATATGGGGGTTGCCATGCAGCTGACCAATATCAGCCGGGACGTGGGGGAGGATGCCCGCAACGGGCGGCTTTACCTGCCTGCGGCGTGGCTGCGCGAGGCGGGAATCGATCCGGCGGCGTTCGTCCGGGCGCCACAGCACAGTGCCGGGCTGACTCTCGTGACCCGGCGTCTTCTCACTGTGGCCGATAAACTCTACCGGCGGGCGGATGCCGGCCTGACCCGCCTGCCGCTGCGATGTCGCCCCGGCATGTATGCAGCGCGACTGCTGTACTCGGCCATTGGCAATGAGGTTGAGCGCCTGGATTACGACAGCGTGAACCAGCGCGCTGTGGTTCCTGCGCAGCGCAAGCTCCGGCACCTGCTGCGGCTTGCGGGTCTGCCGCTTCTGGACGCCGACGCAGTGTCGGCGCCCGTTCTGCGGGAGAACCGCTTCCTGGTGGAGGCCGTCAATTCACATCCCGGCCCACGGGTGAGTTCTCTCGTCGAGCATGAGGGCAAGGTTGCCTGGATGCTGGCACTGCTGCAGGATCTTGAGCGCCGTGAACGATCGCCCGATGCGCTCGATGCCCGCGATAGCCAAGGCAGGTCGGCCGCTGGCTGAATTTGTCGCCAGCAGGCCATGTCAGCATCGCGTGCGGGTGGCGGAATTCAGCCGGGCCCACCGCGAACGGGTCGCGTGTTTCGGGGCATGCGGAACGGCAGCAGGCTCTGCACCCAGCGCTGACGGAAGCGCACCAGCGACAGACTTTCATGGAACGCGGTGACGTGCTCTCCCAGTAACTGTGTCTCCAGCATGGACCTGGCATAGAACGGCGTGTCTTCCAGTGTGCGTCGCACTCGCGTCCTTCCCGCTGTATCTGCCCCGGTCTGACGGGGAATGCGCCAGATCCCGGTTGTGGGCAGTATCACTCCGGGTGGTGGCGCGATCCGCTCTGCCTTCCCCTGCGCATCAAACCGCAGCGCCAGCGCTGTTGCCGCCGCGCCCGGGTCCAGTGGGCGCGTGTGGTATTGCACGATACTGCCGCCATCGGCGAGGGTTGCCCGGGACCAGTCCCAGTCCGTGAATCCGGCCTCGAGGGGCTCGCTGCCGCGGTTGCTGTCGAAGTAGGCCTCGCCCTGCCATGACAGTCGGGGCGCTTCGAGTTCTACCGACACCCTGCATGCAGGGCTGATGGGCCACCAGCGGTGCCGCCCATCGTGATCAATGGCGTAATCCTCGCGACTGATGCACGGTAGCGTCAGTCGCACCTGGCCGCGCAGGCGTCGCGGCAGCGGCACCGTAATTTCGTCTATTGCGACAGATATCGTCTTATCGTCCCAGTGTATTGCGCTCGGACCCACCTGCAGATGGGCTGCATCCCGAATCAGATTGTTGCGACCGCGTTCAGTCAGCGCCCACACCTTTCTGCCTCCCGGATTGTAGAGCACGGCGTTGATCGCGCAGTGATTTCCGGGGTCGGTGGGCCCACGGCGCCTGGCAGCGGCATAGTAGGGTGAGAAGACGCTGCCGACGAAGACAATAATCGTCAGCCCGAATCGCCCATCGTCGCTCAATGCGTCGATATACCACCATTGATAGCCATTGACGCCTACCGCAGAGGCAAAGCCGGTCCTGGGTGAGTCAGGCAGGATTTCGGATTGGAGCATGTCATTTCCGTCTGGGATTCGGCGCGGCTGGAGTGAAAAGTCCGCAAAGTCGCTTGCAGTTTACCAGTGTCTAATCTAAATTACATATAAGAGTGTCAAATAAAGTAGACATCAAACAATGTTCCGGTGGGTTGTGCAGGTGATCTGTAAAGGCCTGGCCTGGAGCAGCAATTCAGGTGGATCGCATGGCTGAACCTGGTATAACGACAAGCGGAAATCCCTCACTACCGGTGTACGAGCGCGCTCTGCATGCGGCGCTGGATCACGCCACGGCGGCGGGCTGCCCGCCACGTCTGGCAAAAGCGATGCGCTACGCCGTGTTCCCGGGTGGCGCGCGGGTGCGTCCCCAGCTGTGCCTGGCGGTTGCGGCCGCTACCGGAGATTATGATGCCGATCTCGCCGGTGCTGCCGGGGCCGCGATAGAGCTGCTCCACTGCGCGTCACTGGTGCATGACGACCTACCTTGTTTCGATAACGCGCACGAGCGTCGCGGCAAGGCATCAGTGCATCAGAAATACGGCGAACAGCTGGCATTGCTGTGTGGTGATGCGCTGATTGTCGAGGCCTTCAGCAGCCTGACGCGAGCGGCCGTAGCCACGGCGCAGGCGCACCGGCTGCCGGCCCTGATGGCCTGCATCGCTGGCGGCGTCGGTGCGCCGATGGGGATCTGTGCCGGCCAGGCCTGGGAATGCGAATCAGAGGTAGACCTCGCCCGTTACCACCAGGCAAAGACTGGCGCGCTGTTCATCGCCGCGACCTGCGCGGGAGCGACGGTTGCCGGTGCGGATCCTGCTCTGTGGCGGCCGCTGGGTGATGCCATCGGGCATAGTTACCAGGTTGCGGACGATATTCTGGATGCGGCGGCGGACGCCAGCGTTATCGGCAAGCCCACCGGTCAGGATGTTGCGCTTGGCCGACCCAGTGCGGTGCGTCAATTTGGTCTTGAGGGTGCCGTGCAGCATTTGCGAGAGCGGGTTGATGCCAGTGTCGACGCGGTGCCCGCGTGCCCTGGCCGGGAGCAGCTGCAGGCGCTGGTGCGCAATCAGTCACGACGCTTTCTGCCCAAGGGGCTGGTGGTGCAGGCTGCCTGATGCGTACAGAAGCTAGCACCGGAGAGGATCTTTCACACACAAAGCAGCAAGAATCGAACGGCATGGGTGAATGGATCCTCGCCTGGCGTGATCGCCTTCTGGGCAGTCCACGTTTCCAGCGCGCTGCGGCACGCTTTCCGCTGACGCGCCCTTTGGCGCGGCGTCGGGCCCGGACCCTGTTCGACATAAGCGCCGGTTTCGTCTATTCACAGATCCTCTTTGCCTGTGTCCGGTCGCGCCTGCTGGAGACGCTTGCCGGCGGGCCGCGCAGTGTTGCCGGCATAGCGCGTGCCGTCGACCTGCCCGAGTCTGCTGCCCTGACCCTGCTGCGAGCCGCGGCCTCCCTGCGGCTGGTGCAGCCCGCGGGTGAGGACTACCGTCTGGGCGATCTCGGTGCCGTCATGCTTGGCAATCCATCCATCGCTGCCATGGTGAGCCATCATGAGCGGCTGTATGCCGACCTCGTCGATCCGCTAGCCCTGCTGGCGAACCCCGGGGAGACCCGATTGGCGGCTTACTGGCCCTATGCCGGCAGCGAGGATCGCGGCGGCATCGGAGGCGACCAGGTCGCTGCCTACAGCGAGCTGATGGCGGCTTCGCAGGCCATGTTGTGCAACGACATTCTCGATGCAGTGAGCATGAAATCGGCGAGCCACCTGCTGGACGTCGCCGGGGGTGAGGGCGTGTTCCTCGCCGCCGCACTGCGCCGCTGGCCGCACCTTGAGGGCACTGTGATGGATCTGCCCGCGGTGGCCGAGCGCGCCGCCACGCGTCTGGCTGAAGCTGCCGTCGCGCCGCGAGCCACGGCGGCGCCGGTCGATATGTTTGCCGATGTCTGGCCGCAGGGTGCCGACCTGATTTCTTTCGTTCGCGTGCTTCACGATCACGACGATGAGCCGGTGCGGGAACTGTTGTCGCGCGCCCACGCAGCCCTAGGTCCGGGTGGCAGGGTCATGATTGCCGAGCCCATGGCACAGACGCCGGGCGCAGAACCGGTGGGTGACGGCTACTTCGGCTTCTACCTGCTGGCCATGGGCAGTGGCCGTCCGCGCAGCGCCGGGGAGCTCTCCGCGATGCTGAGAGAGGCGGGATTTCAGGGCGTGCGTGAGCTCAAGACATCGCAGCCTATGCTGGTGCGCGTGCTGGTCGCGAAAATTGGTGCCGACGTTGTTAATTAAACTTGACATCTCGGAATGTAAACTTAAACTGACACCCATGGAAGCGATAAATCACATGGTCAGTCATTCCCTGCAGCGAGCACGTATCGGAGGCGCCCAATGACAGATCGCGTTGCCGCCGTCGTGTTTGAGCAGCCTGGCGAGCTGGCCGTACGTAGCGTGGGCCTAACCCTGCCGGGCAATGGTGACTGCGTCGTGGATGTCGAGTGGAGCGGTATCAGTACCGGTACAGAACGACTGCTCTGGTTGGGTCGTATGCCGGCTTTTCCCGGCCTCGCCTATCCCCTGGTGCCGGGTTACGAGTCTGTTGGTCGCGTCAGCGCGGTTGGCAGCGACTGTGATCTACAGCTCGGCCAGCGTGTGTTCGTGCCTGGCTCAAGAGGATTCACGGACGTGCAGGGGCTTTTCGGGGGCGCTGCCCAGCGACTGGTCGTTGATGGCGGACGTGTGACGCCACTTGCCGAGAGCCTTGGCGAGGAGGCGACCCTGCTGGCGCTCGCGGCAACAGCGTATCGCGCGGTTACCCGCGGGCCGGAGGGCTCTCTGCCGGATCTGATTATCGGCCACGGCGTGCTCGGCCGACTCGCGGCGCGCACGGTTATCGCCCTTGGCGGCGCAGCGCCGACTGTCTGGGAGAGTCAGGCGTCGCGACGCACTGGTGCCGAGGGCTACAGCGTTATTGAAGCCGATGCCGATACTCGCAGTGACTACCGTCTGATCTGTGACGCCAGCGGCGCACCGGGTCTGCTCGACACGCTCATTTCGCGCCTGGCACCCGCCGGCTGCGTCATTCTTGCGGGCTTCTACCAGGAGCCCGTGTCGTTTGCCTTCCCGCCCGCGTTCATGCGTGAAGCACAGCTGCGCATCTCGGCGGAATGGCAGCCGGCCGACCTGCTCAGGGTGACTGAACTGCTCGCCAGTGGCGCACTGTCACTCGACGGACTGATTACACACCGCTCGCCGGCGGCGAACGCCGAGCCGGCCTACGAACAGGCATTCGCTGATGCGGACTGCCTCAAAATGATTCTGGATTGGAGGTCTGCGAAATGACGGAAGCGTCTGTCGCTCAGTTTACGCCGGATATGGAAAAAGACGGAACCCTTGACGATACCGACATGCTCGCCAGCTCGAAAGATGGCCCTGGAACGCAGATCATCGCGATCTATGGCAAGGGTGGTATTGGCAAGAGTTTCACACTGTCCAACCTGTCCTACATGATGGCCCAGCAGGGCAAGAAAGTGCTGTTGATCGGCTGTGATCCGAAAAGTGACACGACCTCGCTGCTGTTTGGCGGCAAGGCCTGCCCGACGATTATCGAGACGGCCTCGCGCAAGAAGGAAGCCGGTGAGGAAGTCCGCATTGAGGATGTCTGCTTCAAGCGTGACGGCGTCTTCGCGATGGAGCTCGGCGGTCCGGAAGTTGGCCGCGGTTGCGGTGGTCGGGGCATCATCCATGGTTTTGAAACGCTGGAAAAGCTCGGATTCCACGACTGGGACTTTGATTACGTGCTGCTCGATTTCCTGGGTGACGTGGTGTGCGGCGGTTTCGGTCTGCCCATTGCAAGGGACATGTGCCAGAAGGTCATCGTGGTGGCCTCCAACGATCTGCAGTCCCTTTACGTCGCTAACAACGTCTGCTCTGCGGTTGAATACTTCCGCAAGCTGGGCGGCAACGTCGGCGTCGCCGGCATGGTGACCAACAAGGATGACGGGTCTGGTGAGGCCCAGGCGTTCTGCAAGGCAGTCGGTATCCCCGAACTCGCCAGCATTCCGGCTCACGACGACATCCGGCGCAAGAGCGCCAATTACGAGATTATCGGTTTCCCGGAAGGTGAATGGGGATCCTTGTTCGGTGGTCTTGCCAAGAACGTGGCGGAAGCGCCACCACACCACCCGACGCCGCTGACGCCGGACGGTCTGCTGGACCTGTTCTCCAGCGACACCACCGGGCGCGACGTCGTCCTGCAGCCCGCTACCCAGGAAGACCTCTGCAGCGCAGCCGTGCTGAACAAGGAATCCCTGGAGGTGATTTATGACACCGTCTGATCACACAGACGCCACGCTGGAGAAGCCTGCCCTGAACGGCGCCGAGCGACTCCCGGAAACAGCGCCCGCGGGTGATATTCCGCTGGCAGATGTTGAGCAGGCGGTTGATTCAGGTGCCGGTTGCCATGCCGGTGCCGATCGCATGCAGGCCGAGGCAACGCTGTCCGGCAAGGGAGCGGTTCTCGAGCAGTACAAGAAAGATTACCCGATGGGGCCGCATGATCAGCCCCAGAGTATGTGTCCGGCCTTCGGTTCACTGCGCGTGGGTCTGCGTATGCGGCGCACGGCGACGGTACTCAGTGGTTCGGCCTGCTGCGTTTACGGTCTGACCTTCACCTCCCACTTCTACGGTGCCCGGCGCACGGTCGGTTACGTGCCCTTCGATTCCGAGACGCTGGTGACCGGCAAGCTGTTCGAGGATATTCGCGAGTCTGTCCATACGCTGGCCGACCCCGACAAGTACGATGCGGTCGTCATTATCAACCTGTGTGTGCCGACGGCATCCGGCGTTCCTCTGGACCTGCTGCCTAAAGCCATCAACGGTGTCCGCATTATCGGTATTGATGTTCCGGGATTTGGTGTGCCGACCCATGCCGAAGCCAAGGACATCCTGGCCGGCGCCATGCTGCGCTATGCGCGCACCGAGGTCGAGAACGGACCGGTTGCCGCTCCCGAGCAGGCGCGGAGCGAGATGCCATCAGTGGCGCTGGTCGGCGAAATATTCCCGGTCGACGCAATGACAATTTCCCGACTGCTGGCGCCAATGGGCCTGTGCGCGGGCCCAACCGTCCCGACACGCGAGTGGCGCGAACTGTATGCCGCACTCGACTGCTCGGCGGTGGCGATGATTCATCCCTTTTATACGGCCAGCTACCGTCAGTTCGAAGCCGCGGGGCGGCCGGCTGTGGGCTCCGCGCCGGTCGGCTACGAGGGTACGGAAGCCTGGCTGGAATCGCTTGCAGCGTTGCTGAATATTGATGACGACAGGCTCAATGCCGCGAAGGAAGCCGTACTGCCCGCGATCAAGGCGGCGCTCGAAACCACGCGTATCGATGCCCGCATTACGTTGTCTGGTTACGAAGGATCCGAGTTGCTGGTCGCGCGCCTGCTGGTCGAAAGTGGTGCCGATCTCTGCTATGTCGGTTCTGCCTGCCCGAAGACACGCTGGTCCGACATTGATCGCGAGTGGCTTGAGGCGCGTGGCGTTGAAGTGAAATTCCGTGCGTCGCTCGAGGAAGACGTTGCGGCGATGCACCACTACAAGCCGGATATCGCGATTGGCACGACGCCGGTTGTGCAGAAGGCCAAAGAGCTGGCGATTCCCAGCCTGTATTTCACCAACCTGATTTCGGCCCGCCCATTGATGGGCGTCGCCGGTCCTGGCTCCATTGCCGAGGTCATCAACGCGGCACTGGCAAACAAGTCTCGCTTCGATGACATGGAAGCGTTTTTCCACGGTGTGGGCAGCGGCGACAACGCCGGGGTCTGGCAGCCGGAAATGCTCGACGCGAAGCATGCCCCGGTCGGCCGTGCAGCGCCTGCGGGAGGTGCCTGATGTTGGTACTTGATCACGACAGGGCTGGCGGTTACTGGGGCTCTGTCTATGTGTTCACGGCTGTCAAGGGTCTGCAGGTAATCATCGACGGGCCTGTGGGCTGCGAGAATCTGCCGGTGACGTCTGTCCTGCACTACACCGACGCGCTGCCGCCGCATGAATTGCCGGTGGTTGTCACAGGTCTGGGTGAAGAGGAACTCGGACAGCACGGTACCGAGGGCGCGATGCGTCGCGCCCACGAAACGCTGGATCCGGATCAGCCGAGTGTCGTGGTCACCGGTTCCATTGCCGAGATGATCGGTGGCGGTGTCACGCCCCAGGGCACCGGTATTGAGCGGTTTTTACCGCGCACGATCGATGAAGACCAGTGGCAGAGTGCAGATCGCGCGATGAACTGGCTGTGGACTCGTTTCGGAGCCAAGAAAGCCAAGAAAATCGCCAAGGCAAAGAAAGCCAATGCGGCGGCAACCAAAAAGGTCAACATCATTGGCCCGATCTACGGCATGTTCAATACCTGGTCCGATCTTGCGGAAATACGCCGATTGATCGAGGGTATCGGTGCAGAAGTCAACATGGTGTTCCCGCTGGGTTGTCACGTTGATGATGTCTACAAGCTCGCGGAAGCCGATATCAACGTCTGCATGTATCGCGAGTTCGGACGGCTGCTATGCGAAGAGCTGGACCGTCCTTACCTGCAGGCGCCTATCGGTCTGCACAGCACCACCAAGTTTCTCGAGAAGTTGGGTGAATTGCTTGATCTTGACCCCACGCCGTTCATTGAGCGCGAGAAGCACACCACGATCAAGCCGATCTGGGATCTGTGGCGATCGGTCACCCAGGATTTCTTCGGCACTGCGAGCTTCGGCATTTCAGCGAATGCCACTTACACCCGCGGTATCCGCCATTTCCTGGAAGAGGAAATGGGGCTGCCCTGCAACTTTGCCTTTGAGCGCCGCCCCGGGGTCAAGCCTGACAATAACGCCATACGCGAAGCGGTGCAGAACACGCCGCCGCTAGTGCTGTTCGGCAGCTACAACGAGCGCATGTACATGGCCGAAACCGGTGTTCGCGGTGTGTATATCCCGGCATCGCTGCCCGGCACAGTCATCCGCAGGCACACCGGTACGCCATTCATGGGTTATGGCGGCGCCTGTTATCTCATCCAGGAAGTCTGCAACGCGCTGTTTGATGCGCTGTTCAACATCCTGCCGCTGGGTTCAGATCTCGATCGCGCGCCAGCGACACCGACGCGCGAACGCGCGTCGATTGCCTGGGAAGTCGCGGCGGAGCTCGAGCTCGACAAGCTCGTTGCTGCCGAGCCGATTCTGGTGCGGATTTCCGCAGCAAAACGCCTGCGGGATGCCGCCGAAAATGCTGCGCGAGGCAGCGGTGCCGAACAGGTCACCGTCAGCCATCTGCAGGCTGCGCGGCAGGTATTGTCAGCCGGAGTTGTGGCATGACTGTGACTGCAAGAACACGGATTGATGGTGTGGCGCCCCTCTCGGGCTGGACGCACCAGGTATCGAAGAGCCCTCGCTGCAGGGCCAGGGGAGTTTTATGAAAACGTCGACGTCTACGCAAGCCGTATCCCATGCAACACCGCTGCACGACCGGATCGAATTCCGGCTGCTGATCGCGGTATCGCTGTTGTGGTTCCTGGTGGTGGCGGCGGTGAGCCGACTTCTTCCGCGCAAGTTGCGACCGCTGTCGTCGCGTGCCGCCCGCGGAGAGTCCCTGTTCGCCGAGGCCAGACGCACGGCTTACACAGTGATTCCCTACGCGTTCATGCGTTAAGACCGGGGAGGTGCTCGTGCAAAGATCAAGCAAAAACAGGCGGTGTCAGTCTGCTATGACCGACGCCAGGTGTCGGGACGGGGTCCCGGTGATGTGTTGGTTTTATTTAGCAGGTCCCGCATCTGGACCGGAGGAAAAACTATGACAATGCTGAGTTTCGAGAAAAAATACCGGGTCAGGGGGGGGACCCTCATCGGAGGCGACCTCTTCGACTTCTGGGTAGGTCCGTTCTACGTCGGCTTTTTCGGCGTCACCACGGCCTTCTTCAGTATTCTCGGTACGCTGCTGATTATTTATGGCGCGTCCATGGGTACGACCTGGAACATCTGGCAGATCAATATTGCACCGCCGGACCTGAGCTATGGTCTCGGCCTGGCGCCCCTCGCCGAGGGTGGACTCTGGCAGATCATTACCATATGTGCCGCGGGGGCCTTTATCTCCTGGGCATTGCGACAGGTAGAGATATCGCGCAAGCTCGGCATGGGGCTGCATATTCCCTTCGCCTTCAGCGTCGCGGTGTTTGCCTATCTGACCCTGGTGGTCTTCCGCCCGCTGCTGATGGGCGCCTGGGGTCATGGTTTTCCCTACGGGATTCTCAGTCACCTCGATTGGGTGTCCAACGTCGGCTATCAGTACCTGCACTTCCATTACAACCCGGCGCACATGCTCGCCATCACCTTCTTCTTCACCACCACGCTGGCATTGTCCATGCACGGTGGCCTGATCCTGTCAGTAACCAACCCGAAGAAGGGTGAGAACGTGAAAACAGCGGAGCACGAGAACTCGTTTTTCCGCGACGACATCGGCTATTCCATCGGTGCCCTCGGCATTCACCGTCTGGGCCTGTTCCTGGCCCTGTCGGCCGGTTTCTGGAGTGCGGTGTGCATCATCATCAGTGGACCTTTCTGGACCAGAGGTTGGCCGGAATGGTGGAACTGGTGGCTCGAACTGCCCATCTGGAACTAAGCGGAGGATTACAGCATGGCTGAATATCAAAACATTTTTACCCGCGTCCAGGTGACGGCCCCTATTTACTCGGGCACCGACATCGGCAGTGATGCCAGCAACCGCACGGGTGCAACGGAAAACTACTGGCTCGGCAAGATTGGTGATGCCCAGCTCGGGCCGATCTATCTCGGTCCGACGGGTGTACTGTCGATACTTTTCGGCTTTATAGCGATCGAAATCATCGGCCTCAACATGTTGGCGTCGGTGAACTGGGACCCGGTGCAGTTCATACGGCAGCTTTTCTGGCTGGCCCTTGAGCCGCCGCCGCCGGAGTATGGACTCAGCATTCCGCCGCTGCACGATGGTGGCTGGTGGTTGATGGCAGGCTTCTTCCTGACAGCATCAATTCTGCTCTGGTGGGTAAGAACCTACAATCTGGCGCGCAAGAACGGCATGGGTACGCACATCGCCTGGGCCTTTGCCGGTGCCATCTGGCTGTACCTGGTGCTGGGCTTCATCCGGCCGGTACTGATGGGTAGCTGGAGCGAGGCCGTGCCCTTTGGCATCTTCCCCCACCTGGACTGGACGGCGGCGTTCTCTATCCGCTACGGCAACCTGTTCTATAACCCGTTCCACATGCTGTCCATTGTGTTCCTATATGGCTCGACCCTGCTCTTCGCGATGCACGGTGCAACCATTCTGGCAACCAGTCGCTACGGTGGTGACCGTGAGATCGACCAGATCACCTACCGCGGCACCGCCTCTGAGCGCGCCGGACTGTTCTGGCGCTGGACCATGGGCTTCAATGCAACCATGGAATCAATTCACCGCTGGGGTCTCTGGTTTGCGGTACTGACAGTGATTACCGGTGGTATCGGCATCCTGCTTACCGGCACGGTTGTAGACAACTGGTATCTCTGGGGTGTCAAACACGGTATTGCGCCGGCCTACCCTGCGCTTGAGGCAATGCCGCTGCAAGATCCCCTGACAACGGGAGCTGGACAATGAAAATGATACCTAACCTTCGTTTACCTGTGGTCGGGGCTGCACTTGCCACACTCACTCTGGCGGCCTGTGAGCCGCCACCGGTGGACACAGTGCAGCGGGGCTACCGCGGTCTGGGTATGGAAGTGGTCATCAATCCTGATGATCGTGCCAGGAGTGTTGCCGAAAACATGCCGCCGGACATTATCCCGCAGATAGAGGACGACGACGGTCCGCGGGCAGGTGACATTTACCAGAATGTGGAGGTGCTCGGCGACCTGAGCGTCGGACAGTTTACCCGCGTGATGGCGTCAATTACCGAATGGGTGGCTCCAGAAGCGGGCTGCGCGTACTGCCATGAAGGGAACAACTTTGCCAGTGAAGCGCCTTACACAAAGCGCGTCTCACGGGTGATGTTTGCCATGACCCAGCGTGCCAACGAGGACTGGGGCAGCAAGCACGTCGCGCCGACTGGTGTGACCTGCTACACCTGTCACCGTGGAAAGCCGGTGCCGGAGTACGTCTGGGCGGAGGATCCGGGTGGTCCGCATGCCAAAGGTCTGGCCAGGGCAGAGCAGAACGTTGCGGGTAAAAAGGCGGTGGCATACGCGTCGCTGCCGTACGACCCGCTGACGCCCTTCCTGTCAGAAGACTACGAAATCCGCGTGGCCTCGGATACCGCATTGCCGAACGGCAACCGGGCTTCCATCAAGGAGACCGAGTGGACCTATGGGCTGATGATGCACTTTTCCGACTCGATGAACGTGAACTGCACGTACTGCCACAACAGTCGGGCGTGGTCGGATTGGGAGCAAAGTTCACCGGCGCGCCTGAAAGCCTGGCACGCCATCCGCATGGTTCGCGAAATGAACAACGCCTATATCGATTCCACGGCCGATTGGCTGCCGGACTCCCGTAAGGGAGCGTTGGGTGATCCTCTCAAGGTGAGCTGCAAGACCTGCCACCAGGGAGCCTACAAGCCGATGTATGGTGCAAAGATGATCGACCAGTTCCCCAGCCTGAGCAAGAAGACCGGTGTTGCGGTCGACATGCACAAGAAGGGTGGTTGAGATGACTATGCCGGCAGTTTTGCCCGGCAACGGCCAGTGGCGGCCGGATGTCGCTGCCGGTCTGCAGGAAATCCTTACTGAGTTAGTTGCGTACAGGCTGCGCAACCGGCCCGGGTCAAGGGTAATCACCGGCCCAGGATCTCTGGATCCACAGGCAGGTGTAGAGAGCATCCCGGGCGATTCCGCACCGGGTGCTCAAACTGAAAACTCACTTGGGAGAAACAATCATGAGTGACAACACAAGCGTTTCAGGCTTCTCTGCTGACGAAGCCAAAGAGTTCCACACTTTTTTCATGCAGGGATTCCTGGGTTTCACCGCCGTTGCGGTGGTAGCTCACATTCTGGTGTGGATGTGGCGTCCCTGGCTCGGCTGAGTCAGTAGTACTTCGGTAGTAACCTGGCGGAAAAGCCGGAAATGGTTCCGGTGAACCGCAAACGAAAATTAGGAGAACGATATGTACAGACTTTGGCTGCTTTTTGACCCCCGTCGAATTCTGGTCGCAACAGCGGCGTTCCTGTTCACGCTGGCACTGTTGATTCACTTCATCCTGCTGAGCACAGAGCGCTTCAACTGGATCGAAGGACCGACGGCCGGTTCGCAGGTTGCACAGCAAATGGCGCCGCTTCCCGCGACGCGTAGTTAGCTCAAAGACCGGTCCCCATGGGACCACTCAGGAGTATGGCCCGTCGTCACATGATGACGGGCACAACTCCTGACCCATTACTGCCCCGGCGTGTCGACCAGATTGTCACACGCCGGGGCTTCTTCATTTCTGAAGCCGCAATGCGGCGCGGAGTCCCTGTATGCAAAAGCCACGATGGCAGCAGGTCTCTTTTGCGGAGGAACCCCTGATCCTGGTGAATGGCCGGGACGAACCCTGCGGTTTCGACAGCAAACTCAATGTTCACGCTGGTGCGGGCAGACTGCATCGCGCGTTTTCCATTTTTCTTTTCCGCGATCCCGAACACGTTCTGCTGCATCGGCGAAGCGCAGAAAAGCCGCTCTGGCCCGGCTTCTGGACCAATAGCTGCTGCAGTCACCCCCGCCGGGGCGAATGTAACAGGATAGCCACCTCACGACGGCTGGAACAGGAGTTAGGGGTGTCGGCGGTGCTCCGCTATCTATACCGTTTTCAGTATCAGGCAGCCTTTGGCGATCTGGGTTCGGAGCATGAGCTGTGTTCCGTGTATATCGGCAGGCTTGGCGATGAGCAGGAGCTGCGTGTGAACCGCAGTGAGATTTCTGAGTGGGACTGGTTCCATGTGGATGAGGTGGATCGGTGGCTGTCAGCGTCGCCGGAAACGCTTACACCCTGGTTCAAGCTTGAGTGGCAGCAGCTGCGGGGCCGCCATATGAAAGATATCAGTTTGCTGTTCGCTGACTCAGGGCGTCTGGATTCAAGACCTCACGCCGTTGGCGAATAGAGTACTGCGTGGCCTACTGCAGACTGCGGAAGCAGTATAAAGCGCAGGCATAAAAAAACTGCCTGCGCTTTATACGCAGGCAGTTCTTCATTACAGCCCGGTCAGAGGACGGCGAGACCGCGGAAGTGTGGTGAGGCATCGCCCCAGAGCTGGTGAAGCGCAAAGCGACCGTACTCTGTTACCTCAATTTTTTCCGGCGTCACCTGCACCAGCCCGTCGCGCTCAAGTTCCGCAAGGGTGTTGGTTTCACCGTTTGTTTCCAGCAGATCGCGATAATCGGACAGCTGCAGGTTACACATGAGATCGTTCATGGCCTGGCGGCGTCGGCGCTCGGACTCACTCACAAGCATCCCCGATTGCAGTGGCAGACTGCCGCTCTGAATGGATTGCCGCCAATCGTCAAGCTGCACCTGATTCTGGACGTTGGCGGAACCGATCTGGCTTATGGCGTCGGCACCGAAACCAAACAGATCGCCGGCATGCTGCGCTGTGTAGCCCACCCAGTTACGGTGAAGCTTACCGTCAAGACGGGCGATTGACAGAGGGTCGTCGCGATGTGCAAAACAGTCCAGTCCTACCCAGTCGTATTCGTTGTCAAGCATGGCCTCGCAGGCACTGTTGAACATGGCAACCTTGTCAGCCAGGGACGGCAGGCTTGACGCATCGATGGCGCGCTGATGCTTGAAGATGTCCGGCCTGCGCGAAAATGCATGACAAACGATCCGTTCCGGTGCCAGCTCCACCATGCGCCCGATGGTTTCCTGAATGCTGCCGAGGGTCTGGTTGGGAAGCCCGTACACCAGATCCATGCCGATCGTGTCGAAACCCTCGCTGCGGGCGCTGCCAAGTACATCCTGCAACATGGGCAGGGAATGTGATCGGCCCACCGCCAGCTGAACGGCACTGTCGATGTCGCGGACCTGAAAATTGATAATCTTGAACCCCAGCCCCTTGAGCAGCGCCAGCTGTGATGGTGAACAGCGCTTTGGGCTGGCTTCCAGAGAGGTTTCAGTCTCGCTGGAAACACTGAAGTGCTTATCGACGACATCCATCAGACGGGACAGCTGGGTATCGCTGAGGTAATTTGGCGTCCCGCCGCCCAGGTGTAGCTGCGTCAGCGGCAGATGACGACCTATCCGATCGGTGACCATCTCGATTTCCTGCTCGAGGCAATTAAGATAATCGTCAATGGCATCTCCGTTGTGCGTGATTGTGGTGTGGTGATCACAACTAAGACAGCGGGACGGGCAGAATGGCAGGCGTATGTGAATGGCGATATTCCTGCTGCCCGTGGCGCTCCATGAGGACAACACATCGGCATAATCGCCAGCAGTGAGGCCTGGAGTATGAATGGAGCCAAATAAGGGCGGCAATTGGTCGAGATCGCCGCTCGAGTGTGCGATGTAGTCAGGCAATTGGACCAGTGGGCTCATCGAGCACCTCCTCCTGTACGCTGCGGTACAACTGGTCTGGCAGTGACTCCTCTGCTGGTGCAGAGAGGTGTCAGATAACAGTTTTTAGACAGTGGGTACGTTAGTTTCCAGTTCTTGTTTGTTTTCATTTTCCAGAGTAGAAGCCGCTGATAGCCCTGTCAAATAATATTGACACTATTCCTGCCGGCGCGGGGTGTGGCCCTGCGCTTAAAAGGCCGGGGAGCGCGTCCCCTGGCCCGATGCTGTGCTTCCTGCTGTCGCCTGCCCCGGCATGGCTACCTTGCAGGCAGGCGGTTTGCGGGCAGATGCTCTCTGGCTGGTGCGGGCGCGAACGCGCTCTGCCGCGGTGATCGCCCACTGCCAGAGTGCGCTGTCACGCACGGGCAGAACCAGGAACCAGTGCTCCAGTATGGCCAGTGCGAGCAGCGTACAGACCAGTGAAGAGGACAGGCGGTCGACGGCATTATCCGCGCTCGAGGCCGCCAGAGCGAGCAGAGTGGCCACGATTGTCGCCAGTCCCACCGAAAAGGGAAACAGCCAGTTCATCGCCCGCGTGCGCATGTAGCTGACCAGGTAGCGGTTGCGTTCCGGCAGCCAGTGCTCATTGAAATTGGACACCCCGAGGTAGAGGTTCAGCTTGGCGCTCCAGCGCATCAGCCACAGCGTCAGGTAGGTGCCCGCCGCCACCTGGTTGGGAGCCTTCCAGGACAGTGCGATGATTGCGACGCCACAGGCGACGACAGCGAGTTCATGGTGAATGCTGGTCGCTATAGCGAGCCGGAAGCGCCGCCAGCCGCTGATTCCGGCGGGGCATGGTTGGCTGTTATTGCCGGTCAGGAAGCCCATCAGGTAGCTGATCTCCAGCGCGCCCCAGACGGTCAACGCTACCGCGAAACCGGCAATGGCAGCCGGCTGGGAGTGCTCTGCGGAAATGCCGGGCAGCAGGGCGAGGCTGGCGAGTGCAAGCAGTGCAAAGCCGCCCACGCTCCAGGCGTGGCTGCGGCGAGGCAGCAGATTCAGATAGAGAATAATCCCGGTGCTGAGCCACCAGCCAAGCAGAGCAATCGAAATAGCGAGCAGATAGCTGGACACTGGTCGTTCGCTATCGGGTGGCGGCGACGGCTTTGTTCAACAAGGTGTTGAAGGAGCCGATGTTGGTGGGACCGAATGCCACCAGGTTTATGTATGTGCCCACGGAAGGATCTTCGATCACAATACTGCCATCCGCATAGGCAACAAGACGAAAGGGCGGCATCATGTCGATATCGCGACTGCGACGTTCGCGCGCCATGCCGCGCATGACGCCGCGAATGAAGCTGTCCTGAGCGGGCTCGAGCGTGGCGATATGACTGTCGGTGCTCTGTTCAAAAACATGAACCTCACCACCCCCGACATCCACGAAGCGCAGTGCGACCTCGTGGACTACTTCACTGTCGACCTTCGTGTCCGGTGTGAATCCGGAGAGGCGCATTGCGGCCACCGTTGCCACCGTCAGGATGACAATGGCGCCGACCAGTGTTGCCAGCCAGCGCGTCGGTGACCAGTGGCGTGGATTCACGCCAGCGCTCCCGCCTGTTCCAGTCCGCGCGATTCGGGCTGTCGGGTCGTCTTAGAGACGCTGACAGCCGCGTTGGTGCGAACGTCGTCACGGTGCTCGGCGACGGCAGCCGCCAGCTCCCCCGCAACGCGGGTGGCGGCCGGCACATTGCGCAGCATCGGTATGACGGGGGACATGCTCCACGGGCGTGCATGGGGCCACAGCGCCCAGTAGGAGATCTGCTCACCATCCTCGAGCCGCAGGGCGATGTCACCGCTGCCATCGTTGAATGCTCGCAGGTCCGCAGCGTGCATCCGATCGAAGGGCAGATTGATCATCATTGGTATCGCGACACCGAAGCGCAATACAACGCGCTTGTTGGTTATCGTGTATACGGTGCTGCGTGCGAACAGCCAGGCGAGTCCGGACAGGAGCCCAAGGGTGAACAGGCCCAGCGCGGCCTGCCACGCCAGACTCGCCATGCCACCGACGACGTCGCCGCCGCCGCTGTAGTGGATCACCTGGTGCGCGCCTATCAGAATGGCAAAATAGAGGCCAAACTGCTGAACCCTGAATGTCCGCCGCGCCATGCTGCGCCAGTCAGGTGACCCCTGCCAGGTCATGTGCTCGCCCGCGGGGAGCTCCTCCGGCAGGCCTTTTACCGGTTCAATTTCATACTCGTTCATATCAGGGGCTCCGTGCGTTCAGCCGTTGCGTAAAGAGTACCTCCGCCGTAGTAGGCGCAGACCTGATCCTCTTCCTGCAGGGTGATCTGGTCAGGGTTTGCCAGCGTCGGGACATGGGCGAAGTGTTCTGCCTTGATGGAGCGCACGCGAACGGTACCGTCCTTGCCACTGACACGCGCCAGTGTGATCGGCAGCAGCACCCGGCGCGGTCCGCTATCAGAACTTACTTCAACGCCTTCGGCGTCATCGGCATGAAAACCCGTGCAGGCCACTTCCAGGTAGCGTACCTGGGGTTCTGCGCGATCGACCCACAGATCCACCACTTCGCCTGCTTTTTCACCGTCGAGGCCGTAGACCGCCTTGCCGCGGGGGTCGGGATCCTTTTCATTGATGGCAAAGTCAGTAGCCACCCGCATCGGGACGACCTTCGGCTGGCCGTCGATGGTCAGGTCCGGCACCTGCGGTCGTATCGCCCAGGCTCCCGGACCAACGCCGTCGCGCATTGGATCCCCGGTGGGGTGGTGCGCTGAGCCGAAGGTGCCGTCAAGCGGCTTTGCCGCCATTTCATATTCCGCGGGATCCTGACGCGGCGCCATGACCGAATCCTGTCCGTGCGGCATCAGGTACTCCTTGGTATCCGGCAGGTCCGGAAAACCGACCACACGGATATTGCGGTGAGCGTCAGTGAGCAGTGGGTAGCCCTCGCGTTTACCCTCCCGGTGCAAATAAAGCACCAAAAGCAGGAAAAATAGCCAGAACGCATATAGCGCCAGTTGTGCTACGTCAATGTAGCCAGTGATTGCACCTGTCATATCGAGACCTCCAGTTGGACTCTTGTCATTCGGGAAACTCCGCTAGATAAAATGCCGGCTGCTTTACCGCCAGCTCGCCAGGGCCGCGCACGAGCGGGCCGATAGTGATCAGTGCGGCAAACAACACCGCAATTTCAAGATGATAGACCGCGCCGTAGCCGGTAGCCGGGCCGCTCAGCGCGACCCCGAGCGTGCCTGCATCCGCCATGTGGGTAACGATGTCGCGCAGCGCGCCGCCCGCCGCTATGGCAAGGCCGGTAGCGGTAGCCTGCACGGCTCCCCAGGCACCGAGGGCCATGCCGGCACCGCCCTGCTGGCCAAGATTCATGGCAGCAGTCAGCGTGCCTACTGCAAATAATCCGTTACCAAAGCCGATGACCAGCGAGCCGCTGCGGAACAGCGTGGCGGAATCCAGTGGCGCGGACATGATGACTGCCGCGAACGCAAAAATGCCGGCAACAGCGCCATAGGCCGACAGGCGAATCGGGTCCGCGCCCTGACTGAGCTGGCGCGACGCAATGATGAAAGCAGAAAGCATACCGAGGGCGAAGATGGCCGTGAGGCCGGTGGTGGCGCTCACCGACAGACCAAGTACTTCGCCACCGTAAGGTTCCAGCAGGATGTCCTGCATGGCGAAGCCGGCGCTGCCGAGACCGACGGCAATCAGAAGGCGCAGTGTACGGCCCTGTTGGCGGAACTGCGCCCAGGCAACGGCGAAGGGGGGACGCGGGGTTTCCCGGTTGCGGGCCGGGTTGCGCGGTTCCTGCTTCCACAGGGCGATGGCGTTGAGCAGTGCCGTCAGCGCTGCCGCACCCTGTATGACCTGAATCAGCCGCAGCTGGCTGAAATTCGCCAGCAACAAGGCGAACAGGAATGAACTGCCGATCATTCCCACCAGCAGCATTACATACATCATGGCAACGACGCGCGGACGGGTCCGCTCGGTACCAAGATCCGTCGCCAGTGCCAGACCTGCCGTCTGCGTGGTGTGCATACCCGCACCCACCAGCAGGAATGCCAGTGCAGCGGCCGCGGGCCCGACCCAGCTAGGCCCCTGGAAAGGCTCGGCCAGAACCAGCAGCGCAAAGGGCATAATGGCCAGCCCACCGAACTGAGCCAGAGTGCCGAGCCAGATATACGGCACCCGGCGCCAGCCAAGCGCAGAGCGATGATGGTCGCTGCGGAAACCGATCAGCGCACGCAGCGGCGCAAACAGCAGTGGCAGCGACACCATCAGTGACACCAGCCACGCGGCCTGGCCGAGCTCAAGCACCAGCACCCGGTTAAGGGTGCCGTTGAGCAATACGAATGCCATGCCCACAGAAATCTGGAACAGTGAGAGCCGCAGCAGACGCCCGAGCGGGAGATCTTCTGTAACGGCATCGGCAAACGGTAGCCAGCGAGTGCCGGCTCGTGACAGAAAGGTCTGGGTAAATGCGACGGAGCGCTTCATTCTGCCGGCCTATTGTCGACGCAGCTCACACGCCTGTGACGTGTAGAAACCACTTTTTACCCGATGTCCACGGCCGCGTTGCCACGCGCGTAAAGACTCCGCGGTATCCAGCTGTCGAAAGAGTTTTTCCTCGCCGATTGGCTCAATGGAAGGCGCGCGATCGCCGCGCGGAAACAGAGAGCCTGCCGCGTGCATCACCGACAGCAGCGGTGTCCGCGGCGCAAAGGTAAAGACGATGCTGGTGGACACCTTTGACGCCAGCTGAGTCAATACCTTGACCGCATCCGTTGCGTTGTAATGAATGACCGAATCCATGGCGACGGCGTGATCGAAGTCGGCGAGATCCAGCTCAGACATGTCTCCGACCCGGAAGTCGATGCTGCCCTCGCCAATCTCCGCAGGGACGCGTTCGCGTGCCAGTTCAACCAGCGTCGGTGACAGGTCGATGGCAACTACCTGTGCGCCGCGCCGTGCCGCCTCAACAGACAGGGCGCCGGTGCCGCAGCCGGCATCGAGAATCCGCAATCCGCGCAGATCCTCGGGCAGCCAGCTGAGCAGGGTGTTGCGCATTTCGTCGCGACCCGCGCGCACGGTCTGCCGAATTCGGCTGACCGGTGCGTCCGAGGTCAAGCGTGACCAGGCGTCCGCCGCCGTGCGATCGAAGTAGGTCTCGATCTCCGAGCGGCGTTCCTCGTAAGTGTTTTCGCCCATCAGTCGAATCCCAGAAAATCGAACAGGTCCCGGTCTTTCATCGGCGTGACCGGTGTCGGCTCACGGCCAGCAAGCAGGTTGCGGGCCAGGCTGAGATATTCCTCCTGCACCGCCTCAAGACCTTCGCAGTTCTCCATTTCGAACAGGGTCGATTTTTTCAGGCG
The DNA here is from genome assembly GCA_964613795.1 of uncultured Alteromonadaceae bacterium. Lineage (GTDB taxonomy): Bacteria > Pseudomonadota > Gammaproteobacteria > Pseudomonadales > Halieaceae > Chromatocurvus. The sequence continues at coordinate 359,580 of CAZTJR010000001.1, forward strand.
GCTGCGTCTGATGATGTCGAGATCGGGGAAGTGCGCGATGCGATTGAATCCGACCTGCTCATTGAAACGATCGATCTCATCGGTCTTGGCGCTGCGGTTGGCAATAACACCGCCGAATCGTACGCCGTAGTTCTTGGCCTTGGCCTCGATTGCCGTGGCAATGCGGTTCATGGCAAAAATCGAGTCAAAATCATTGGCGGTGACAACGAGCGCGCGCTCCGCGTGCTGCAAGGGCGAGGCAAAGCCACCGCACACCACATCGCCCAGAACGTCGAAGATGACGATGTCGGTATCTTCCAGAAGGTGGAACTGCTTGAGCAACTTCACCGTCTGGCCCACGACGTAGCCACCGCAGCCGGTGCCCGCAGGGGGGCCGCCCGCCTCAACACACATCACGCCGTTATAGCCTTCGAAGACGAAATCCTCGATACGCAGTTCCTCGGCGTGGAAATCGACTGCTTCGAGTGCATCGATGACGGTGGGCTTGAGGCACTTGGTCAGCGTGAAGGTCGAATCGTGCTTCGGATCACAACCTATCTGAATCACGCGTTTGCCGAGCTTCGAGAAGGCCACGGACAGGTTGGAGGAGGTTGTCGACTTGCCAATTCCTCCCTTGCCATAAATGGCGAATACCTGGGCCTTGCCGATGTTGATCTCGGGGTCGAGGTGTACCTGCTCGCTGCCGTCGCCATCCGGCGGTGCCGTCGGTGACGGATCGACCAGTCGTACGGGTATGCTATTACCTAAACTCATGCTGCTACCTCTTCAGTGACGCCCTCTAACCAGTCCTCAAGATCCTCGCCCGCTTTGCGCAACGCGTCCAGAGTGGCTTCGTCAGGGTTCCAGTATTTACGATCGTGCGCTTCCAGCAGGCGGTTGGCGACCTTCACTGAGGCCGCCGGATTGAGCTTTGCCAGCCGATTGCGCATGTCCTCGTCGAGAATGAATGTTTCGGACATTTTCTGGTAGACCCAGGGAGCGACCTGCCCCGTGGTGGCTGACCAGCCCATGGTGTTGGTGACGTGGGATTCGATCTGTCGCACGCCTTCGAAGCCGTGTTCGAGAACGCTTTCGTACCACTTCGGGTTGAGAACGCGTGTGCGTGTTTCCAGCGCAACCTGTTCGGACAGCGTTCGCACCTTGCCGTTGCTGGTGGTCTGGTCCGAGATGTAGACGGGTACGTCCTCGCCGCGTGAGCGCTTGACCGCCCGGCTGATGCCGCCGAGGGTGTCAAAGTAATGATCTACGGTTGTGATGCCTACCTCGACGGAGTCGAGATTCTGGTAGGCGAGCTGTACCGTGGAGAGCATATCATTCAGAAGCGCTGGCTGCGGTGCTGCCTGGCCACTGCGGCTGTAGGCGTAGCACTTGCGCTGTGTGTAGGTATCGGCCAGCTCGCCTTCGTCATCCCAGCGGCTGTTGTCGATCAGCAGGTTGACGTTGGAACCATAGGCGCCTTCGGCATTGCTGAACACCCGCAGGGCAGCGGTCTCTAGATCGACGCCGTGAGCGGCCTGGTGAGCCAGCGCATGCTTGCGCACGAAATTCAGCTCCGCAGGCTCGTCGGCTGCAGCCGCCAGGTAGGTGGCCTCTGCCAGCATGCGTGTCTGCAGCGGCAGCAGGTCGCGGAAGATGCCGGACAGCGTGATCACGACATCGATACGCGGTCGACCGAGTTCCTCCAGCGGTGTCAGCGTAGCACCGCAAATGCGGCCGTAGCCATCGAAGCGTGGTTCCGCACCGAGCAGCGCCAGTGCCTGCCCGATCGGGCCCCCTTCGTTTTTCAGGTTGTCTGATCCCCAGAGCACCAGTGCGACAGATTCCGGCAGACCATTGCCCTCGACGGCATGCCGATCGAGAAGGTTCTGGGTCTGGCGGCGGGCATCGCGCATGGCGAAGGCACTCGGCAGGCGGAAGGGATCAAAGCCATGGACATTGCGGCCTGTAGGCAGCACGTCCGGTGTGCGCAGCAGATCACCGCCGGGTGCGGGTCGGATGAATCCGCCATCCAGCGCATGCAGTATGGCCTCCAGTTCGCCGCTGTTGTCGAGTAGCGTGGCGGTGTGGGCCAGTTCGCGGCAGGCGGCGAGAAGATCTTCTTCCGATTTGTCCCCGGCATCGATCATGGACGCCAGTGCTTCCGGCGTTGCGCCCTCGAGGAGCGCCTCGCAGGCCTTCCCGTCCAGCGTCAGTGTGTGGCTGGCGTGTGCAATGGCCTGTAAGAGGTCGGACCGTTCGCTGCGTGAGGGCAGGTCGCCCACCACGTGAAGGCCGTGGGGAATCAGCGTCTGCTCCACTTCGAGCAGTTCTCGACGCAGAGCTTCGATGTTATCGCCGCTGTCCTCGGTCCAGGTGGGTGACGCCGGGCAGAGGTCGAGTTCACTGCCCTGAAGCTGTATCAGAGCGGCGAGGTCATCGCGCGCAACACTGCCGCGATCCTGCTCGCTGCGCCAGCGATCTATGGACGCCTTCAACTCCAGCATGCCCTGATAAAGATCGGACTGCGTGATCGGCGGCGTCATGTAGCTGATCAGGGTGGCAGCTGACCGGCGCTTGGCAATCAGGCCTTCCGAAGGATTGTTGGATGCGTACAGATAGAAATTCGGCAGATCGGAAATCAGGCGGTCCGGCCAGCAGGAACCGGCCATGCCAGTCTGCTTGCCGGGCATGAATTCTAGAGCACCGTGGGTGCCGAAGTGCAGGACCGAATTGGCACCAAAGTCCTCGCGCAAATAGCGATAGAAGGCAGAGAACGCGTGTGTCGGGGCGAAGCCGCGCTCAAACAGCAGACGCATCGGGTCGCCTTCGTAGCCAAAGCCTGGCTGCACGCCAACCATGACGTTGCCGAATTGTGCACCCATGATGAAGATAGAGCGGCCGTCGGTCAGGTCCTTGCCGGGCGCCGGGCCCCACTGGGCTTCGATTTCCTCAAGATAGGGCTCGCGGGCGACATGGTCATCCGCACTGATCGTTGCCTGGATGTTGGTCATGGCGCCGTACTGCGCCGCGTTACCTTCGATAATAGCACTGCGCAGGGCGTCCACATCGGCGGGCATGTCGATGCTGTAGCCCTGGGCCCGCATGGCCTGCAGCGTGTTAAAGATCGACCGGAAAACAGACAGGTTGGCTGCCGTGCCGGTGTTCCCGGCGTGTGGCGGAAAGTTGAAGATGACCAGCGCGACCTTGCGCTCGGCGCGCGGCGTGTTGCGCATGAGAACCAGCTTTTCCACCCGGTTGACCAGCATGCCGATTCGCTCATGATGAGCGCGCATGTCGTGGCGGTTGTTCTCTTCGGCCTTGTCTGATCGACCCCCGAAAATGGCCGGTCCTGTAGCGCCGTCCAGTTCCGGAATGGCGACCATCATGGTGGCCTCGATGGGCATCAGACCGTGATCGGAATTTTCCCACTGCTCCAGGCTCTGGAATTCCAGGGCGTGGGCGGCAATGTAGGGGACGTCGAGCTTGGCCAGCATGTCCTCAGCGGCGCGGGAGTCATTGTAGGCAGGTCCGCCGACCAGGGAGAAGCCGGTCAATGACACCACGGCATCGACCACGGGCTCGCCGTTGGCAATAAAGTACTCCTCAACCGCCGGTCGAGCGTCGAGGCCGCTGGCGAACGCCGTTACGACGTTGAAATTTCGGCTGCGCAGACCGGCGATCATGGCGTCGTAGTGCTGGGTGTTGCCCGCCAGCGCATAGGATCGCATGATCAGCAGGCCGACAGTGCCTCGCGCACTGTCCTTCGAGCGCGGCAGATCGGTGAGTTTTTCCGTAATACGTTTTTTCATTCCCGGATCGTAGAGGCCGGTATCCGGGTACTCGATGGGAGATTCCGTCTTCAGGCTTCCCTGAAGCGCGCTGCGCTCGCCCGCGGCATAGCGATCGATCAGGAACGCCATCAAGCGCTGCAGATTGAGCTCCGAGCCCGCGAGCCAGTATTGCAGCGTCAGGAAGTAGGCACGCACATCCTGCGCTGTGCCGGGAATGAAACGGAGGATTTTTGGCAGCTGGCGCAGCACGGTGAGCTGTTGCGCGCCGGCACTGCTCTTGGCCTTGCCCGTTTTCCCGCGCAGGCGCTTCAGGAGTGCGACAGGTCCCTTGGCCTCCCCTTCCATGGTGAACTTGCCCATTCGGGTCAGCTTCATGACTTCCGCTGCAGACATGCAGCAGATCATGGCATCGCAGTCGGGCTGTCGCGCGGTCAGTGCCGGAAGCACAGCGTTGATGTGCTCTTCCATAAACATCATCGTGACGACGACGATGTCGCCGGTGGCAATATCATCAATGCAGCGCTGCAGAGTCTCTGGCTCGCTGGCCCAGGCGGCGGCCGCGTGGGTCTTCACGGTGACGCCTGGCAGTTCCGCAGAGAGATTGACAGCGGCGCGCTCAACGCTGCTGGTGACGTGATTGTCCAGCGTGACCAGGACGAAGCTAAGGGGCGTCGTTCTAGCGGCTGTAATGGGCTTTTGCTTCATAAAGCGTCTCCACATTTATGCTGGCGACACCGCGTTCTGCCGCATATTGTTCAGTGTTGCGTCGCGCTTTGCCGCGCACGAAGAACGGGATCTTTTTCAGCTCTTTTTCTGCATCTGAATCCCAGACGGCAACACCATTTTCAACGCTGTCCTGCTCGGGGCGATGTCCCGTACCGCCGACGCAGGCCAGGTGTGATGGCGTTGCATTGTCATTAAACTCGAAGTCCTCGCGGAACATCGCCAGCAGATGCTCTTCGAGCCCCATCATCAGGGGGTGTACCCAGGTATCGAAAATAACGTTGGCGCCCTCGAAGCCCATTTGCGGCGAGTATCGTGCCGGGAAATCCTGGACGTGTGCGGGAGTTGATATCACTACGCAGCCAATGCCGAGCTTCTTGGCGATGTGCCGCTCCATCTGTGTGCCCAGCAGCATCTCCGGCTGCAGCTCGGTAGCGGCCTTCTCCACTTCCGCATAATTGTCGGTGATCAGCGCTTCCAGGCCGTATTCCTTGGCGACGGCGCGCACGTCCCTCGCCTGTTCCCGGGAGAATGTGCCCAGGCCCACCACCTCAAAACCCATTTCGTCACGCGCGATCCGAGCGGCGGCAATGGCATGGGTGGCGTCGGCAAAGATGAAAACGCGTTTACCCGTGAGATAGGTGGAGTCCACAGAGCGCGAGTACCACGGCAGCCGGCACACCGCGTCCGCGGTTTGCGGGCTGACGTCGAGCTGCAGGGTTTCGGCCACCTCCTGCAGAAAGTCGGCGGTGGCGCCAACACCGATCGGTACGGTCTTGATGGTCGGCTGCTTGAAGGTGCGCTGCAGCCAGGAGCAGGCGGCATCGGCGACTTCGGGGTAAAGGCAGACGTTGGCGTCGGCTTCAGGGATACGCATCAGGTCCTGGGGTGATGCTCCCAGCGGTGCCGTGACGTTGATATCAACGCCGATCGTGTCGAGCAGCTTGCGCACCTCGATAATATCATCGCGGCAGCGGAATCCGAGCGAACTGGGCCCGAGCAGGTTGACGCTGGGGCGCCTGCCCTCGGGCCGCGCTGGACGCTGTGTGCCGGCCGCTGGCGCCTGACTGACGAGCAGCGCGCGAACCAGGCTGTAAAAGGTTTCGCTGGCCCCCCAGTTTTCCTTGCGGGCGTAGGCGAGCATTTCCAGCGGCACCACGGGTATGTCAAGGCCGGCGCCCTCAGCGAGCGCACCGGGCTGATCCTGAATGATTTCCGCAGTGCAGGAGTCGCCGACCATGAGCAGGCTTGGCCTGAAGCGAGCAACGGTTTTGCGCAGCGTATCTGTGACCAGTTCCGCCGTGCTTCCACCGAGATCCCTGGCCTGGAATGTGGTGTAGGTTACCGGCGGCCGATGATTATTGCGTTCGATCATGGTGAACAGCAGATCGGCGTAGGTGTCGCCCTGCGGAGAGTGCAGCAACAGATGTACTCCCCGCATGGAGTTGGCGATACGAATGGCGCCAACGTGGGGGGGGCCCTCATAGGTCCAGAAAGTCAGTTCCATATTTGTGTTCCCAGTTGTGCCTTGCGCAGCAGCGGGCGCGTGAACAGTCCCGCCAGATCGCCCGCCTGGTCATAGCCCTGCACTGGCGTGAAGACCAGTTCAATGGACCACTTGGTGCGCAGTCCCTCGGCCTCCAGTGGGTTGGCGATACCCATGCCGCATACCGTCAGGTCCGGCTGCAGCTGCCGCACGCGATCAAGCTGATCGTCGAGTTCCTGGCCTTCTGTAATCCGCAGGCCCTCCGGGAGCAGCGGCAATTCCCCGGCGAGAATCTGCTGGTCGAAGAACGGTGTGCCGATTTCGCCAAGCTCCATCTGGCATTCGCGCTGGAGAAAGCGGGCCAGCGGTATTTCGAGCTGCGAATCCGGCAGAAAGCTGATGCGCCTGCCGGTGAGTGTGCGGGTCTGCACCGCCACCGCATGTTCGGCCCGGGCGCGCGGTGCTGCGGTGACCGACTCGAAGGTTGACGCCGGTACTCCCCACTCGGTGGCGGCAGCCTGCAGCCAGGCGCTGGTGCCTTCAGCCCCGTAGGGATAGGGTGCGCTAAGCAGCTGCGCGCCCCGACTGATCAGTGCGCGGGCGCTGTCGCCGAGGTAGGGCTGTGCCAGCAACAGGCGTGTGTTCGGGCCTACCGGTGGCATGTCATCCGAGTTGCGCGCCGGGAAAAAGCGTACCGGGCCTATGCCCAGCTGCTCGAAGATCCGGGCAAACTGGTCTTCCACAACGTCGGGGAGTGTGCCACACACCATCAGGGACAGCTTTTCGCTGGTGTCCGTCGGCAATTGCGCCGCCAGGCTCTCAAGGCAGCGATCCTCACCCTGGGTGAATGTCGTTTCGATACCGCTGCCTGAATAATCCACAAAGTTGACGCGGCCACCGTAGCGCTCGCCGAGTCTCTGTGCTGCGTTGCCAAGGTCCAGCTTGATGACCTCGGAGGGGCAGGAGCTGACGAGGAAAATAGTGCGGATCTCGGGGCGTCTTGCGATCACCTGTGCCGCAACACGGTCGAGCTCTTCGTTGGCATCGGCGAGTCCGGCAAGATCCTTGTCCTGCAGGACCGCTGTTGCGAACCGTGGCTCGGCGAAGATCATCACGCCGGCCGCCGACTGAATAAGGTGGGCGCAGGTCCTGGAGCCAACCACCAGGAAAAAGGCGTCCTGAATTTTGCGATGCAGCCAGATAATGGAGGTGAGGCCACAGAATACCGCGCGCTGGCCGCGTTCCTGTTCGACCGGGAATCGGGATTGCCGGGCCGTGTCACTTGCCAGTACCGCGCCAGTCATTCTGCGGCTCCCGCCCAGGCGGCATCGTCGGTTGAAGCCACCGCGGCAGATTCGCGCCGCGCCGCGCCGAGTTTGAGCAGGAACTGGGCCGCGTTGACGAGGTAGCTTGTGTAGGCGGCCAGTGCGATCCACATCTGGCCGGCGGGGGAGAACAGATCAAACATCCAGCTCACGAGATACGCGGTGTGCAGTGCGATGACCAGCATGCTGACCATGTCTTCCCAGTAGAAGGCCGGCGCGAAGAGATAGCGACCAAACACCTCTTTTTCCCAGATGGCGCCGGTGATCATGATGGCGTAAAGAAGAAGCGTCTTGGTGACCACCGAGGCGGTTGCCGCACCCAGTCCACTGTCGTTGGCCAGGAAATTCACCACCAGCACGACGCTGATGAGGAACACGAGGAACTGCAGGGGCGCGAGAATGCCCTGAACCATGGTCCAGCGCGAGGCATCGCGCCGGGCGCGTTCTTCGGGTGTGTATAGAGAGTGGGTGCTGGGCACTGTGTGCGGGTTGTTCATGGCGGCATCCGGTCGTCGTTATCGTGTCGTCAGGATCAAAGTTAGACGCCCTGAAAGCGTATGTCAACTAAACCTTACACAAAGTATAGTCCACTTAAATTGACAAAAAGCACTTTCTGGCTTTAACTTATGGTTGCGGACGTGGGAAACTAAAGCAGGGATAAGGAAGTGTATAATCGTCGCGCTGCGCCCTTAGAGGCGAAGGTAATCAAAACTAAATTTTTTATTCGGATCCAAATGCATGTTTGTCGATTTGGACATATCAGCGCTGGCGAGCCTGCTTGAGAAAGTAGCGGACTTTTCCCTTGTTCTGGACAGGAGTGGCAAGATTGTCGAGTTGGCTCTCAGCAGCGATGAATTGCAGTCCTACATTGATGAGAGCTGGATCGGTGCTGATCTTGTTGACACGGTAGCGCCTGAAAGCCGCGGCCGCATCACAGAGTATCTGGAGGCGGCCATTGCTGAACCCGATACGCCAATTCGTGCCGACGTCAATCATCTGCTGGCTGACTCATCGCTGCTGCCCGTGCAGTACCGCATGGTTGCGCCCTCGGGCGACACTCGCATTCTGGCGGTGGGGCGGGACATGCGCGCTGTCGCCAGCCTGCGTCAGCAGTTGCTCAACGCACAGCAGGCGCTCGAGGCGGATTACTGGCGCCTGCGCCAGGTGGAGACGCGCTATCGTCAGCTGTTCGACCTCGTGTCTGAGTCCATTCTGGTGCTCGACGCGGTCAGTCATCGCGTTCTGGAGGCCAACCCGGCGGCGGCGGAGCTGCTGGGCAGTCAGGGTCAGCGTGTCGTCGGCAAGGCATTTCCGCTCGGTCTGCGCAGTGAAAGTGCGCAGGTCATCAATTCGCTGATGCTTGAGGCGCAGTCTGTGGGACGTGCCCACGCATCGGGCCTGCAGCTCGACAACGAGGGCAGTCTGGTGACGGTGGTCATCAGCTATCTGCGTCAGGCCAACGAAGCGCGTTTCCTGGTGAGAATGGCGCATGAGCAGTTTGCCAGCGCTGGCAGTGATGCCTTGCTGCCCCCCGCGCTGCAGAAGGCACCGGATGCCGTTCTGCTGACGGATACCGAGGGTCGCGTTCTGGCGGCAAATCGCGCGTTTGTCGATCTCTCGCAGGTGGTCAATGAAGAGCAGGCGGTAGGCGTGGTTGCCGATCGCTGGCTCGGCCGTTCCGGTGTGGATCTCAGCGTGCTGTTGAGTAATCTGCGCGAGCGCGGGGCAGTCAAACTGTTCAGTACAGTGCTGCGCGGTGACTCCGGCGTACATACTGATGTCGAGGTGTCGGCAACACTCGCGGAATCGCCGCAGCGCCCGATGTTCGCTTTCTTCATACGCGACGTCAGTCGCCGGGTCAGCGCCCAGCAGGCGGTGGGTTCGGGTCTGCCTTCCACGATTGAGCAGATCACCCATCGTGTGGGGCGGCTGCCCCTGAAAGAGCTGGTGCGGGAGTCCACTGATGTCATTGAGGCAATGTGCATCCGTGCGGCTCTGGAGTTGACTCACGACAACCGGGCGTCTGCCGCCGAGTTGCTCGGCCTGAGCCGCCAGAGCCTGTACGCAAAGTTGAGGCGCTATGAAATCTCCGGGTTCGAGTCAGACCCGGTTTCGTCCTGAGGCAGATTCTGCGCATCGACCGGTGTAAACTCAATGTGACACTAATTTGCCTAAAAAGTGTCATGAACAATTGACACTTCGGTGCCGGCCTTCTATATTCAGGCAATGCAAATCCCGGAATCAACGCTCGCCAGACCGACCCGTCCCGACCCGCGGGCCTTTATTCAATTACTCAAGCCGATTACCTGGTTCCCGCCGATGTGGGCCTTCGGCTGCGGCGTCGTGTCATCGGGCGTATCACCGGCACAGATGCCCTGGGCGATTGTTGCCGGGGTGCTTCTCGCGGGGCCGATGGTCTGCGGAGCGAGCCAGATAGTGAATGACTGGTTCGATCGCCATGTCGATGCCATCAATGAACCTGACAGGCCGATTCCCTCAGGTCGCGTCCCCGGCAGGATTGGCCTGTATTACGCGATCATCTGGTCACTGTTGTGTCTGCTGCTCGCGGCGACGCTGGGAGCCGTGGTCTTCTGGGCAACCGTGCTCGGTCTGGTGCTGGCATGGGCCTATAGTGCGCCGCCGGCGCGGTTGAAGCTGAATGGCTGGTGGGGCAACGCCGCTGTCGGATTTTCCTACGAGGGCCTTGCCTGGGTGACCGGTGCCGCGGTGATGCTGGGCGGTGCCATGCCGGCCAATGAAATTCTTATTCTCGCTGTGCTTTACAGTCTCGGTGCCCACGGCATCATGACGCTGAACGATTTCAAGGCGATTGAGGGCGACCTGCAGCTGGGCGTGCGCAGTATTCCAGCGCAGCTGGGCCCGGATCGCGCGGCGCGCCTCGCCTGTGTGGTCATGCTGGTGCCGCAGATGACCGTCGCTTTCCTCCTGCTCGCCTGGGGCAAGGGCGCCTTTGCGGCCGCCATTGGCGTCGGCATGCTGCTTCAGCTCTGGGCGATGCACCGATTGCTGACGGATCCCAAGGGCCTCGCGCCCTGGTATAACGGTACCGGGGTGACGCTCTACGTGCTGGGTATGCTCGTGGCTGCCTTTGCGGTGCGTGGTCTGCCGGGAGTCGGCGCATGAACCTGCCGGCGCTGGGCTGGCTCGGCATTGTTCGCCTGGGCCTGGTGCAGACCGCCATCGGCGCGGTCGTTGTCCTCACCACCTCCACGATAAACCGGGTGATGGTGGTAGAGCTGGCACTGCCAGCCATGATTCCGGGTTTTCTGGTCGCCATTCATCATCTAGTGCAGATGTCCCGGCCCCATTTCGGCCATCGTTCGGATATCGGTTGTCGGCGCACCCCCTGGATCATCGGCGGGATGCTTGTGCTTGCTCTGGGCGGCGTGGGTGCCGCTCTGGGGACTGCCATTGCCGGGACGGCCCCCGGCGTCGGGCTGACGGTGGCCCTGCTGTCGTTCATCGCCATTGGTATGGGCGTCGGTGCCGCCGGGACATCACTGCTGACGCTGTTGTCCCAGCGTGTTGCCAAAGAGCGCCGCGCCGCCGCCGCCAGTATTGTCTGGATTATGATGATTGCCGGTTTCGCCATTACCGCGACCACAGCTGGCCAGTTCCTTGATCCGTTTTCGCCCGAGCGGCTGGTTGCAGTCACCGGCACTGTTTCCCTGCTGGCTGTCTGTCTCACCCTTGTCGCGCTGCGCGGCATCGAGGGTGCAGCCCCGCGAACGCAGGTGCCGACTGCCGACGCAGAAAAGGCGCCGGCTGCCGGCCTGGATTTTCGTGCCGCACTGTCGGAGGTATGGCGCGAGCCGACCGCGCGGCGCTTCACCCTGTTTGTCTTTGTGTCCATGCTTGCCTATAGCGCGCAGGATCTGATTCTTGAGCCCTATGCGGGCACCGTCTTTGGCATGACGCCGGGCGAATCAACGCAAATGGCAGGCATGCAGCACGGCGGGGTGCTGCTCGGTATGTTGCTGGTGGCAGCGACCGGGACCGGCAGACGCCGTTCCGGGGTCGACACGCTCCGGCTGTGGACGGTGGGCGGCTGCATTGCCTCGGCACTTGCTTTGTTCGGTGTCGCCTTTGGCGGCATGCTGTCAGTGGACTGGCCGCTGCGTCTGAATGTTTTTCTGCTCGGCATCGCCAACGGCGCGTTTGCCGTCGCCGCGATCGCGTCCATGATGGCCCTCGCAAGCCGGGGAAGCCGCGGTCGCGACGGCCTGAGAATGGGGCTCTGGGGTGGCGCTCAGGCAATAGCCTTTGGTCTCGGCGGATTGCTGGGCACGGTTGCCATCGATATTACGCGACAGCTTTTGCAGGAGCCGGTGTATGCCTACGCACTGGTATTTGCCTGTGAAGCTGTGCTTTTCCTGTACGCGGCGGTGCTGGGTGCTGGAGTGCGCTCCGGGACCACCGCGACATCCAATGATCACCGCACTGCGCCGGGATTCGGCGACGTTGCCATGGTGGAAGTACTGCACGGGAGGTAATCATGCAGTCAGTAGAACACTTTGATGTAGTCGTGGTCGGTGGCGGGCCCTCGGGAGCCACTGCGGCAACTGATCTTGCGCGACTGGGCAAGCGGGTACTGGTGCTGGAGCGGGCATTCCGCATAAAGCCCTGCGGCGGCGCTATACCGCCGCGGGCCATCGATGACTTTGATATTCCGTCGCATCTTATCGTGGCGAAGATCAAGTCCGCGCGTATGGTCTCTCCCAAGGATGCGCGCGTCGATATGCCGGTTGGTGATACCTATGTAGGGATGGTCGACCGCGATGTGTTTGATCCCTGGCTCAGGGAGCGGGCACGTGGGGCCGGCGCTGAAGTGCGCACAGCAACATTCAAGCAGCTAGAGTATCTTGAGGACGGGCTGGCGCGCGTTACCTATCTGGACAAGAACAGCAGTGGTGAGCATTGCTGTGTAACGGCTAGCGCCGTCATTGGCGCCGATGGTGCCAAATCCCGTGTGGCCGCCCAGTGTGTTCCCGGCGGCGATCGCATGCGCTGCGTGTTCGCCTACCATGAGATTGTCGAGGCACCTGCCGCTGACATGGGCGCGGACTATGATCCTCTTCGCTGTGACGTCTGGTACCAGGGCCGTCTATCGCCTGATTTCTACGCGTGGGTGTTTCCTCACGGCGACAAGGCCAGTATCGGTGTGGGCAGTGAAGAGAAGGGCTTTTCCGCGCCTCACTCGGTAGCGGCCCTGCGCGAGACCGTGGGACTGAAAGACGCAAAAACCGTCCGCCGCGAGGGTGCGCCCATCCCGCTCAAGCCCTTGAAGCGATGGGATGATGGGCGTCGCGTACTGCTTGCGGGCGATGCGGCGGGCGTCGTTGCACCGGCGTCCGGGGAGGGTATCTACTACGCCATGCTGGGTGGTCGACTCGCCGCAGAATCCGTCGCAGAGTTTTTGAATAGTAAAAACCCTGCGGCTCTGCGCTCTGCGCGCAAGCGGTTTTTACGCGAGCACGGCCGTGTCTTTTTTGTTCTCGGCATCCTCCAGCGCTTCTGGTATTCCAGCGACAAGCGCAGGGAAAAGTTTGTTGCCATCTGCCGGGACCCCGACGTGCAGTATTTGACATGGCAGGCGTATACCCAGAAAAAATTGGTGCGCGCCAAGCCCGTGGCGCACCTGCGCATTTTCTTCAAGGATATGGCTCACCTGCTCGGAATGGCGCGAACCTGAGCCAGGCCTGCGCAGTGGAATCAATTCTTACTGTGCTGGTCTCGCCACAGGTCATTGATCTGATTCTGCTGGCAGTGCTGGCGGAGGGTGCGGGCCTGCTGGTGCTCTATCGTGTCAGCGGTCGTGGCATTCCCCCGGGCGTCCTGCTGCCCAACCTTGTTGCCGGCGGCTGCCTGTTCCTCGCGCTGAGGCTGGTTCTTTCAGAGGCGGCTGCCAGCTGGGTCGCCCTGGCGCTGGTGGTTGCACTGATTGCCCATCTCAGTGAGCTGGTTATGCGCTGGCAGCGTTGACGGCGGAATTCCCGCGGGACCGCTCGTCTACAGAAGTCCCTGCAGCATAGACGGACCGGTAAACCTGCAGCACAGACGGACCGGTAAAAAAGAAGGGAACGAAAAAAGGCACCGCGGAAACACCGGGCGCCTTTTTTGTCGATCAGCAGCACTACCCCCTGGCCGTGCTGCTCGTGGCTACCAGGCAGGCGCCATGCAGACCGTGTCGGGCAGTTGGTTGGACTTGGTCGGCAGCAGGTAGAGTCGCGCAAATACCGTGGCACCCCGCACCGTAAGCCAGCCGCGCTTCAGCCCTGCGATCATGCCGCCGCGGGCGCGGGTTTCCTGTATCGCAACATTGATATGCCGCAGCTTCTCAAGTCCGCGCCGGAACACCGGGTTATCGGTATCCAGCGTCAGCGGGAATACCTGCCGCGTGATCTCGGTGGTAATGTCAAACACGCGGTAGTCAAACTCGGTGGGATCCATGCCCAGGGCCTCGTAAAGCTGTGGCCGGGTGTGGTCTCTCACATACATGGTGGCGTACACCGCCAGCAGGAAAAAGCGGATCCACAGCTTGTTAACGCCTCTGAGGAGGTGCGGATGCGAGCGCATGATCAGTGCGAAGGCCTCGCCATGGCGATACTCGTCGTTGCACCACTCCATAAACCATTTGAAGATGGGATGGAAACGGTGTTCCGGGTGGCGCTCGAGGTGCCGGTAGATTGTAATGTAACGGGCGTAGCCGATCTTCTCTGACAGATACGTCGCGTAGTAGATGTACTTGGGCTTGAAAAACGTGTAATTTTTTTCGCGTTTGAGGAAGCCGAGATCGACAGCAAAGCCGAGGTGTTTGAGGGCGCGATTGATAAAGCCGGCATGGCGTGACTCATCACGTGCCATATAGCCCATCAGGTCGGCGATGTCCTTGTTGTCGATGTTTTTCTGAATTTCCTGGTAGAGAACGCAGCCCGAGTACTCCGACGTGACGGAACTCACCAGAAAATCGATGAACTCGTCGTGCAGATGTTCGGGAATATTCACACCTTCGGCATCGAAATCGACTTCTTTGCGGAAGTGATCCCGGTTCTCGTCGCGCTCGAATTCGGCCATCATCTGGTCCCATTCGCGGCGCACGGGCGAGATGTCGAGTTTTTCAAGCTGCGCATAGTCAGTGCGATAGAATCGTGGTGTCAGCAGTGTATCCTTCGCTTTGGACTGCTCTGCCGTTCGGGCTTTGGTCGATGAGGGGGGGGCGGCTGTCGCATCTGTCATTGTCAGGTAACCTCTTTCATTCATGCATGTCCACGCTGTGGCGGGCAACGTTGCAGTGTAAACTAAACTAGACGTTACACATGTCAAGTATAGGTGTCTATACTGTGATGCTCAAGGTGAATTGCCGGCAGGCGGCATCAGTGCGCGGGGTATGCCCTGTGTCAGGCAGGAGACAGGTTCAATGACAGGCTCAGCATGCAATTCCACGTCGGACAGTCGTCGCGATGACCGGGGTGATGAACTGTATCACCTGGCCTACGTCAGCACACTGGTATCGCCGATGGCCTCTGAAACGGTTGTTGAATTGCTGCGCGTTGCCCGGGCCTGTAACGAAATTCGCGGAGTCACCGGGTTGCTGCTGCTTCGCGGTGACTCGTTCTTTCAGGTCCTGGAGGGGCGTGAGGACGATGTGCACGCTATTTTCGAGCGTGTTGTTGCGGATGAGCGTCATCAACGGATTGAAGTCCTGTTCGAAGAGCCGCTGGCGGAACGTGAGTTTGGCGATTGGCGGATGGGCTTTGTTGAGCTGGATGGAGTCGACGTCAGTGAGCTGGAGGGGGTCTCGGACTTTCTCAGCCGGGACGTTGATCCGCGCGAAATGTTTACCCACCTCACCCGCAGCAAGCGCCTGATGCTGATGTTCCGGCAGATGTGCTAGCGGGGCTGCTGCTGGCTTGCGACGGTTTTCAGCGGTGTGTCTGGCGATGGCTGCTGGCAGTCCTCCAGCGATTTCTGCACCTGCCTGACATGCTGTCGCGGCGCTCGATTACCTGTCTCCAGAGAGCTGTCGCGCTGTAACTGCCATTTGCGGTAAGTCGGGGGGAGCACCTCTGACAGCTGGGTCTCAAGTTGTCTGATAGGCGGAAGCAGACCGTGAAGTCGCTGGCTCAGCGCGGCGGACCAGGGCTGTATCCCGCGGATAAAGAATTTCTCGACTACATTCTTGAAAATATCCAGGTCGGGCGAGATCAGGCCACCCTTGCAGAATCCGCCCCCTTCCCGGTGGGCGCGCAGCATCGCATTGGCGCCCTCGAGTGCGGCCTTTTGCAGGTTCAGTGCCGCTAGCAGCGAGCCGGCATCGCCTGTCGCAACGTCACTGAGCAGCATCTCAAAGTCGCGGTTGTTGGCCGAGTAGTCACCTGCCAGCCAGCGTGACGCCAGCGCGTTTATCGCGCCCAGTGCAGACAGCGGCGCGCTGCTGGTGGATTCGGGATAGTCGCCAAGGGTCTGTGGTGCCTGCCACAGGCGACGGAATTCATCCGTCGCCAGCGTCGCGTTGTAGATGCGGCTGGGCAGCTCGAGGCGCTTGCTGTCGACTGCCGCGCTCAACTCGGAGGCCAGCGCGTCCCGGTCTTGGTCCTTGAGATACTCGATGCAGGCGGGCGCCAGACGCAGGAACTCCAGCTCCAGCAGCAGTGACTGGGATGGCGGTGCCAGGCGTCCGAGACTGCTATTGCGTTTGCCGACGGTGACCTGAAGCTTGCAACCCCGCAATGCCAGGAAGTCGAGTGCCGCCAGTCGTCCCGGCGCCAGCGGTATGCGCAGTCTGGCAGGGCGTGGTGAGTGGGGAAGAGGCTCCACTTCCCAGGCCGCAGAAGCCGTATCCAGCGGCCTCTCCAGCCGCGAGAGATAGGTGTCAAAGGCCTGCTGCGGCCCCGGATTGCCGCAGCCAGCCATGAGCGCAAGCAGTAGTGCCGGCGGCAGCCACCGCATCAGCCGGCGTCTAGAACCTGCCGGACGCGCGCGCGCCATGCCAGCAGAGACTCACAGTCTTCCGGTATACTCTCCTTGACCCAGCCGGCAAATTCGCTGCACACCAGCAGATCAATGTCGGCGAGAGTGAGGGTATCTCCAACCAGGAAATCCCGCCCGTTGAGTGCCTCGTCATAGGTTTGCCAGCCCCGCTGCAGTCGTTCACGGCCCCGGTCGACCAGAGCGGGAATCTGTGGGGTTTTCACCGGCCCTGGCAATGCGCGGTCTGCAAAATTGGGATTGCCGTTGCGCAGCACCTCGGCGACAGCGCTGAACGCATTAATATAAATGTGGTGGTCCCAGCCGAGCACCTGTGCGCGCGCCAGAGGCGTGGTTCCCATAAGCGGCTTCTGAGGGTGCAGTGATTCAAGGTAGTCGCATATGGCGATGACTTCCGTTATCAGGGTGCCATCGTCAAGACGCAGCGTCGGGACGGTGCCGGCAGGGCAGATGGCGCGATATTGCTCGCCCAGCTGCTCCAGCTGCATGAGATCGATCTGCGTGGTGTCGATATCGATCTCTTTCAAGGCGAGGAACAGACCGAGTCGGCGAGGATTGGGTGCCGGATCATAGGTATACAGATGCATGGTACTGCCTGTGGCTGCGGAAAAGTGGACAAAGGGTAGCAGATTTTCTGCGTTTCACGCCGCTCGGGTTCGATGGCAGTCGCGATCGCCTGAGGGAGGCCGCCCCGAGTTTTCCAGGCGCAGGATACTGGCTATAATGCGCGCCCCGACAAAAGGAGACGATAGCGTGCTCAAGCAATTATCAGCAATGTTCATACTTGGCGGCCTGGCGCTGTCAGCACTGGCGGTTGAGCTGACGGAGGAGCAGCGTGCGGCCATCGAAGCCCGTCTGAAGCCCCACGGCGACCTTTGCCTCAGCAGTGATTCCAGTTGCACAGGCGCAACCATGGCGAGTGCGGATTCATCCGCAGGTGGCAGCGATATTTCCGGTGAGGCAGTCTACAATCAGGCGTGCATGGCGTGTCACAGCTCCGGCGCTGGTGGCGCGCCCATCGTAGGTCAGGTGGATCAGTGGAGTGAACGCCTGGCAAAGGGGCGGGACGCGCTCCATCAGAGCGGTATCCAGGGTGTCGAAGGCACCAGCATGATGGCCAAGGGCGGACGCGCAGATCTGTCTGACGAGCAGGTCATGGCGGCGGTCGATTACATGGTGGAAAACAGCCAGTAAGCCGTGCGTGGTCGGCGGATTCGCCCGGACGGGCGCATCTGTCGGCCGCCGACCGCGTTTTAATCCAGGAGCGCCTGAAGGCTGGTGAGTGTTTCTCTGCCGCGCACGAGATTCCGCTCTACATCCTTTTCGGTTCCTCCGAGCCACTCCATGTCTTCCCTCGGCAGTTCGTCCAGAAAGCGACTCGGCTGGCAATCTACCCGCTCACCAAACTGCCTTCGCGTGCGTGACCATGTCATGCTCAGACTCTGCTGAGCCCGCGTGAGTCCGACATAGGCAAGGCGGCGCTCTTCCTCAATGGCGCCGCTTTCCACGCTGTTGCGGTGTGGCAGCAGTTTTTCCTCCATGCCGACGATAAACACATGCGGGAATTCCAGTCCCTTGGCCGCATGCAGGGTCAGCAGCTGAACACAGGCATCGCTGTTTTTGTCTTCTTCCTGCTGTTCCATCAGGTCCCGGAGCACCAGCTGCGCAATCGCGTCCTGTAGCGTGCGCTGCTCCCGCTGCATCAGGCGCGACAGGCTGTCGAGAAGAAAATGCACGTTGCCCATGCGCCGTTGCGCGACATCCTCACTCGAGCTGATCCTGTGCAGCCAGTCCTCGTAGCGGATGTTGCGCAGAAGTTGGTGCACGCCTGCAATATCGCCACCCTCGCCTGTCTGCCGTGTTTCATCCAGATGGCCGAGCAGGGCCTGCAGCTGACGCAGGCTGGCCGGGTTGATGATGTCTGAGCCAACGTCGCTGCAGGCTTTCGCCATGCTGCAGTGTCGCTGCGACGCCAGGTTGCCAATAGCCTGCAGTGTCGCAGTACCCAGACCGCGGCGCGGCACATTGGCGATACGCAGGAAGGCGTTGTCGTCATCGCGGTTGATCAGCAGACGCAGGTATGCCATGACATCCTTTATCTCATTGCGCGCAAAAAACGAGGTGCCACCGCTGATCTGGTAGGGAACACCCTGCTGCTGCAGTGCGAGCTCCACCAGTTTCGACTGGTGGTTGCCACGATACAGAATGGCGTAGTCACCGAGTTGGGTGCCGCGCCGCAGCTGGTGATCGAGGATCTCCGCCACCACCTGCCCCGCCTCGGCATCCTCGTCGGCGCACTCGATGACCCGCAACGGATCGCCGGGCCCCAGGCCGCTCCAGAGCCGCTTTTCAAACAGGTGGGCATTGTTGGCGATCAGCTGGTTGGCCGCCTGCAGGATGCGGCCTGTGGAGCGATAGTTCTGCTCGAGCTTGACGATTCTGAGTCCGGGGAAGTCCCCCTGGAGCTGGGCCAGATTCTCCGGTCTGGCACCGCGCCAGGCGTAGATTGACTGATCATCATCGCCGACCACGGTCAGCGCCGCCCGCAGTCCCATAAGCTGGCGAACCAGCCGGTACTGCGCTTCGTTGGTGTCCTGGTACTCGTCCACGAGCATGTAGTGAACCCGTTCCTGCCAGCGCTGCCGCGTGTCGGGGCAGCCCTCCAGCAGGCGCGCCGGCAGCATCAGCAGATCATCGAAATCCACCGCGTTGAACGCTCGCAGTGCATCGCTGTAGCGCTGGTAGCTTCGTGCTGCCAGCAGATCGGCGGGGCCGGATGCCTCGCGCATCGCTTCCTCGCTGTCTGTGCACGTGTTTTTCCACGCGGAAATACGCTGCGCAACCGCGCCCGCCTGCTCCGCTGCCGCCTTGCTTTCCTGGCCCAGCAGGTCCTGCAGCAGCGTCAGCGTGTCCTGGTTGTCGAAGATGGAGAAACCGCCGCGCAGGGACAGCTGCGACTGTTCACGCCGGATAATAGTCAGCCCCAGCTGGTGGAAAGTGCTGATAGTCAGGCTTTCTGCCGCCTCTTTCGATAGCAGGTTGCCGACGCGCTGGCGCATCTCGCGTGCCGCCTTGTTGGTGAAGGTCACCGCCGCGACGCGGTCTGGTCGCAGGCCGCACTGTTTGATGAGGAAGGCGATTTTTTCGGTAATGACGCTGGTTTTACCGCTGCCGGCACCAGCCAATACCAGAAGCGGACCATCAATGTAGCGCACGGCCTCGCGCTGCTGGGGGTTGAGACGTGACATGCGCTGGGTAGGCCTCTGGCTGCTGTCGGTGACGGGCGCGCATCGTCGCATGAACGCGAACATCGTGGAACCGCTGCCGCCGGTTTCACATCGGCAGGCGGTAGCTGATGGCTTCATCAATATGCCTTGCCGTGACCGGCAGGCTTTCTTCGAGGTCGGCGATAGTGCGCGCGACACGGATCAGGCGGTGAGCGGCCCTAGCGGAGAGTCTCAGTCGGTTGATGGCGGTTTCCAGTCTGCGCGTTGCAGCGCTTTCAAGCTGACAGGTGCTCCGCCATTCGCCGCTGGCAATGTCCGCGTTACATTTGCACTGGCGCATGAGCTGACGCTGTCGTGCGTTTGTCACACGCTGCCTCACTGAGGCAGAGGTTTCGGCCGCGCCCGCGTCAAGCAGCAGCGTTCTGGCATCGGTTCTGGGAACATCTACATGCAGGTCGATCCTGTCCAGCAAGGGGCCCGAAAGACGCTGACGGTAGCGCATGATTCTGTCGGGTGTGCAGTGGCAGCTGTGGTTGGGGTCGCCCTCGTAACCGCAGGGGCAGGGGTTCATGGCGCCGACAAACTGAAAATCTGCCGGATAGCTAACCTTGCGACTGGCCCTCGATAGCGTGATGCTGCGGGATTCCAGTGGCTCCCGCAGCATGTCGAGTGTCCGCCGGGAGAACTCTGGCAGTTCATCCAGAAACAGAACGCCGCCATGAGCCAGCGATATTTCGCCGGGTGCGGGCAGATTACCGCCACCTACCAGCGCGGCGGCGCTGGCGCTGTGATGTGGCGCGCGGAAGGGGTGCTCGCCGCTGATGCTGGCCTCTGCGGTCAGGCTGTGCAGCGCCAGCGAAACGAGTCGCTGCGATGCATCCATTGGCGGCAGAATACCCGTCAGTCGGCTTGCCAGCATCGTTTTGCCGGTACCGGGTGGCCCCCGTAGCAGCAGATGGTGTCGACCCGCTGCCGCGATTTCCAGCGTCCGTCTGGCGGCAGCCTGTCCGACAACATCCGCCAGGTCGGGCGGCGCATCGCAGGCGCTGTCCTCGCTGGCCACCGCCGGTGTCATTACTCGCCTTCCACGAAGTCCGGCGGAGAGGGACAGCAGGTCCGTGGCGGCCACTACCCGACTCTCCGGGGCTCGAGCGGCATCGCCCGCACAGGCGGCGGGAACCACCAGAGTGCGACCCGCATCGGCGCACGCAATAGCGACCGGGACTGCGCCGCGTACGGCGCGAATACTGCCGTCCAGCGCCAGCTCGCCAATGAACTCAAATGCCTGCAGGCCCCGCATGGGTAGTTGTGCAGAGGCCGCGAGGATGCCCAGCGCGATGGGAAGGTCGAAACGTCCGCCGGCCTTGGGCAGGTCTGCCGGCGCCAGATTCACGGTTATGCGACGATCCGGGAAGTCGAAACAGGAATTGAGCAGCGCGCTGCGCACGCGATCACGACTTTCCCTGACAGCGGTCTGGGGCATGCCGACGATGTGGAAAGCAGGCAGGCCGCTGGACAGGTGCGTTTCTACCCGCACCAGGGGCGCGTTCAGTCCATCGCTACCGCGGCTGTAGACCAAGGCGTATTGCATGCTCTTCCCTGAGCCTCGCTGTTTCTGGCCCGCGGCGCATCCTGTCCGCGGCACCTCATGACGTTCCGCGTCTAACGCGTCTGCTGCGCCTCGAGGTCGTCGATGGCGGCGGTCAGGGCGGCGAGCTCGGATTCCAGCGTCCGCACACGCGCCTGCGTTCTCGCGAGCAGTTCAGTCTGGGCATCGAACTCATCCCTTGCCACGACGTCGAGCCGCTGCAGCGCAGATTGCACCAGCAAGCGTGCATTGCGATCGACCTCGCTGCGCAGCCCTTCGCCGCCCACCAGCTGGTTCACCTGCTGAATCACATCGCCAAATGGTGGCGGTTTCAGTGCCATGCCGTCATACCTGTTTCATGCGTTTCTGCGAGTGTAGTGGATGAGGGCGGCGCGGCACAGCGCGGCTATGTGCCTTTTGTTGGTGCAATGCACCGTAAAAGTGCGTTCGCGCTGTTCCAGACAGGTATCCTGTAACGGGGCGACACGGTTGAAAGTTGCTATCTATCTGATAATAAAGACTTATAAATGTCATGGCACAGTGCCTGCTATCACTCCTGCGAACGTAGAGAGTCTGCCGTCTGCGCGGCAACATCCGAGCAATGATGTCCGACAGCGCGGCGATCACCAGACAGGAATAGTCCTGGCGGGGATTGTCGCCGCCATGAACTTCGGGAGAGCTGCATGAAACTGATAACGGCTGTGATCAAGCCATTCAAGCTGGATGACGTCCGCGAGGCATTATCCGACATTGGCGTGCAGGGGATCACAGTGACCGAGGTCAAGGGCTTTGGCCGCCAGAAAGGGCATACAGAGCTTTACCGGGGGGCCGAGTACGTGGTGGATTTTCTCCCCAAGGTGAAGATTGAGGTGGCGGTATCGGAAGCCGTGGTCGATCAGACGCTAGAGGCAATTACCAAGGCTGCGAACACCGGCAAGATAGGCGATGGCAAGGTCTTCGTCGCGACTCTGGAGCAGGTGATCAGAATCCGCACCGGTGAGACCGGAGAAGAGGCGATCTGATCCTCTTCAGCAGGCGATAACGGTGATTTCGACACGAGAGTGATTTCCATGGAAAACCAGATTTTTGAACTGCAGTACGCCCTCGATACGTTCTATTTTCTCGTCTGTGGCGCTTTGGTCATGTGGATGGCCGCCGGCTTCGCGATGCTTGAGGCGGGGCTTGTCCGCTCAAAGAACACGACCGAAATCCTGACCAAAAATGTTGCGCTGTTCTCGGTGGCGTCCACGATGTACCTCATCTGTGGTTATCACTTCATGTATGGTGGCGGCTTCTTTCTTTCTGGAATTACCACCGTTGCCGCCATGGATGAGGCCGCTGTTTCGCAGGTGCTTGTGGACTCAGTGGACGCAGGTTTCGACGGCGACTCGGTCTACTCCAGTGCCTCGGACTTTTTCTTCCAGGTGGTGTTTGTTGCCACGGCCATGTCGATCGTTTCCGGCGCCGTGGCCGAGCGCATGAAGCTCTGGGTGTTCCTCGCCTTCGCTGTCGTGATGACCGGATTCATCTACCCGATCGAAGGCGGCTGGACTTGGGGCGCGAAAGACGTGCCCCTGCTCGGTGCGCTGAGCTACAGCGACTATGCGGGTTCCGGCATTGTGCACATGGCCGGTGCGGCCGCTGCCCTGGCGGGTGTCCTTCTGCTGGGGCCGCGCAAAGGCAAGTATGGTGCTGATGGTTCGATCAGGGCCATACCCGGTGCGAATATGCCGCTGGCCACCCTCGGAACCTTCATTCTCTGGATGGGTTGGTTTGGCTTCAACGGGGGTTCCACTCTGAAGCTCGGGGGCATCAGCGTTGCCAACGAAGTGGCGAATGTCTTCCTTAACACCAACGCTGCCGCTGCCGGGGGGCTCATTGCTGCCCTGATTGTGGCGCGCCTGGTGTTTGGCAAGGCAGATCTGACCATGGCGCTGAACGGCGCCCTGGCCGGTCTGGTTGCCATCACTGCGGAGCCAGCCGATCCTTCGCCACTGCTGGCGACAGCGGTTGGTGCGATTGGCGGCATCATTGTGGTCTTCAGCATTGTCTCGCTCGACAAGCTCCGTATCGACGATCCCGTCGGCGCCATTTCCGTACATGGCGTTGTTGGACTGTGGGGTATTTTCGCAGTTCTCCTGTCGGACGCAGAGGCAACCTTCCTCGGTCAGCTCATAGGCGCGGTTGTCATCTTTGCATGGGTATTTGTCGCCAGCCTGGTGGTCTGGGGCATCCTCAAGGTGGCGGTGGGGATTCGCGTCAGCGAAGAGGAGGAGTACGAGGGCGTCGACTTGTCGGAATGTGGCCTTGAGGCCTACCCGGAGTTTGTGACGGCGAAATAAGCTTGCGGGCGCATTGAAAAATGCGTTTTTCAGGGGCCTTCGGGCCCCTTTTTTTGTCTCGCTGCCCGAAGCTTGCCACACCTGCCCTCCACTCCCTATCATCGGCGCTTCATCAACAGGAGTTCCGTCACCATGAAACTAGTTACCGCGATCATCAAGCCCTTCAAGATGGACGATGTGCGCGCCGCGCTGTCTGATATTGGTGTGCAGGGCATTACGGTCACGGAGGTGAAGGGGTTCGGGCGTCAGCGCGGACATACCGAGCTCTATCGCGGTGCGGAATATGTGGTCGATTTTCTGCCCAAACTGAAGCTTGAGATCGCCGTTGCCGAGAGTCAGCTCGACGCCATTATCGAAGCAATCATTCAGTCCGCAAACACCGGGAAGATCGGCGACGGCAAGATTTTCGTCACCGATATGGAGCAGGTTATTCGTATTCGTACCGGCGAGTCCGGTGAAGAGGCGGTCTGATCCGGCCAGGGTTCAGCCAGCAGGCGTCGTTTATCGCTTGGACAGCGTCCGCAGCGCCTGCGGCAGATCTCTCAGACTGCTGATTTCCACGTCCGGCCACACATCCGCTGTGGCGGGTTCCTGATCGGGATTGAACCAGACTGTTCGCAGGCCCGCGTCGCGAGCTCCCCGGACATCGTGCTCAAGGCTGTCGCCAACGTGCGCAATGTCGTGCGGCGCCACGCCTGACCGCTCTATGGCAGCCTGAAACATGTCGGGAGCGGGCTTGCTGGCGCCGATATCCTCGGCGAGGAAAGCAAAATCAAAGTAGTCGCCGGCATCGGTCTTGTAGATATCGGCGTTGCCGTTGGTCAGCGCGCCGAGACGATAGTCCCGATGCAGCTGCTGAATCACCGCAAGGGCTTCCTCGTACAGTTCTACCGCGTGCCGTTCCTGCAGAAACACGGCGAAGGCAGCCTCTGCTCCGGCCTGTGCAGCGGCGTGGTCATATCCGGCCTGCCGCTGCAGTTCATACAGCACGGTCTGGCGCATGCGGCTGACATGGTGCAGGAGTTCGGGATGTCGCCGCGCCACCGCCTCGCGCACCGTCAGCAGGGCACGGTGGTCAATGTTTTCCATGCTGCCGGGACGGTGCTCGAGCATCCATGAACGCTGGGTTTGTTCGGCGCGTATCAGCGCGGGGGCCACATCCCACAGGGTATTGTCGAGATCAAAGGTAATGACGCGAATGCTCAAGACGACTTCTGGTCCTTTTGTCGGCGCGCGCGCGGATGTGCGGCATCATAGATTTTCGACAGGTGCTGAAAATCGAGATGAGTGTAGATCTGGGTTGTGCCTATGTTGGCGTGCCCCAGCAGCTCCTGTACGGCGCGCAGGTCCCCGCTGGATTCAAGCATGTGGCTGGCAAAGGAATGCCGCAGCATGTGCGGGTGGACATCCTGACGCATACCGGAGCGGCGGCCCTGCAGCCGCAGTCTTGCCTGGGTATTACGCAGGCTTATGCGCCGCCCCCGGGCGCTGATGAAGAGTGCGCGCGCCGCATCGGGGTCCGTGATGACGGACGGCCTGACTTCCAGCCAGCTGTCTATTGCCGCAACAGCAACCCTGCCCACCGGGACATTGCGCGTTTTGCGTCCTTTGCCCGTCACTTGCAGGAGATGCTCCTGGCGGTCGATATCGTCAATATTGAGGCTGACGAGCTCGGCGAGACGCAGACCGGACGAATAGAACAGCTCTGCCATCGCCCGATCGCGTCGCGCGGCCGGGCTGTCTTCGGCGAAAGTCAGATATTGCTGTAGCTGGTCCGGGTCCAGTGTCTTTGGCAGTCGGCGGGCTTGTCTGGGCGCCTGCACGCCGGCCGCCGGGTTGCGCGGGTAGCCGGCAATCCGTCCCAGATAATTGAACAGTGAGCGCGCTGCTGACAGTCCTCGCTGAATGCTGCTGCCCGACAGGCCCCGGCGATGCAGGCCACTCACCCAGTGACGGACATGCGCCTCCTGCACCTGCTCGGCGCGGTAGATCTGCTGTCTCGACAGCGCGGTCTCCAGACTGTCGAGGTCGCGGCGGTAGTTGCTCAAGGTATGTGGTGACAGTTGCCGCACATCACGACAATACGCCAGAAACGCCGCGGAGGACGCTGCAAAGGTGGTTTCGCCGGGGGGCGTGCTGACGAGAGTGCCGTCGCCTGTTGCCATGTCAGCGCGCGGCGGTCACTCGTGGTAGCAGTCGGGCCAGGACGGCGGCAATATGCTCGAGGAAAATCGTGCCCATTTGTGGGTGGTACCGTTTAGCGTCGATGCTGCCCACGGCAATCAGGCCGAGTTCGCTGTCACCGTGCCGGATGGCGACTACCGCGGCGGAGCCGCTGCCGCGTGCGTCTGGGAAAAGATAGTGGAATTCTTCATCCCGAAGAGCACCACAGGTGGGTTTGCCACTCTTCACCAGTGGTCCCAGACGAGCAAGGACGGTTTCCTGCGGTGCGAGCCTGCAGCTCTGGGTCGCGTCGACCCCGGCAGGCGCGTTGTCGTCGAAAAGGATAATGGCTGCCTGATCCGTCTTGAAGTCCTTGCGCATGGCGCTCACGAACACATCAAACAGGCTGTCCAGCGAATCCGTTTCAAG
Organism: uncultured Alteromonadaceae bacterium; assembly: GCA_964613795.1. Classification (GTDB taxonomy): domain Bacteria; phylum Pseudomonadota; class Gammaproteobacteria; order Pseudomonadales; family Halieaceae; genus Chromatocurvus. The sequence goes on from CAZTJR010000001.1 coordinate 385,642, forward strand.
CAGCGTCAGCACGAGCTTGCGCGTATTCATATACAGCTGCTCGTTATCGCGGGCGGCATCGCTCAGGTCGCGCAAACGATGCCGAAGGTCGACGTTGCGTTCCCGCAGCACGCTTACCTGTCGTTCGACCAGTGAAACCGCATCACCGCTGGCGTGGGGAATATGCAGCTTGCGCAGCATGTCGGGGTTGCGCTGAAAAAAGTCGAGGTGTTGCTCCAGAAAATCCCGCACCTGTGCGTCGCTCAGCTCGCTGCCGGTAAGTGGTGTCGGTTGCTCTGCCGCCATACCTTCGCTTCCTCTGTCAGCTTGTGATTGTTACAGCCGGATGCTGCCTTCGAAAACGACGGCTGCAGGGCCGGTCATGCGCACCCTATGGCCGTCACCCGGCCACGCGATGTGGAGCTTACCCCCAGGCAGTTGGACTGTCACCTGCTCATCCAGCCAGCCGCGAAGCCTGCCATAAACCACCGCGGCGCAGGCGCCGGAGCCGCAGGCCAGCGTTTCTCCTGCGCTGCGCTCATGCACGCGCAGTCTTATTTCGTTGCGCCCGACGATCTGCATGAAACCGACATTGCAGCGGTGGGGGAAGTCGGCGTGGTGCTCGATCAGCGGGCCCAGCTGCTCAATGCGGCAGGTATCGGTGTCGGCGACGCGAAGCACCGCGTGGGGGTTTCCCATCGAAACGGCTCCGATCGACAGGTCCTCACCGTTCACCTTGAGCCGGTACTCCTGCTCGCGCTGCGGACGATGCAGTGGAATGCTCCTGGGGTCCAGCGTCGGCTGGCCCATATCCACTTCAACCTGATGGCGGTCTATCACCCGCAGTTCGCTGATGCCCGATAGCGTTTCCACGCGGATGATGCGTTTCTGGGTGAGTCGCCGCTGGCGCACAAAACGGGCGAAACAGCGCGCGCCGTTACCGCACTGCTCGGCCTCACTCCCATCCGGGTTGTAGATGCGATAGAGAAAATCCACATCCGGTCGCCCGGGCGGCTCAGCCAGCAGCACCTGGTCGCAGCCCACGCCGAGACGCCGGTCTGCGATCTTCCGAATGTCGCGCGGCTTCAGCTGCAGGCGCTGGGTGACAGCGTCTATTACGACGAAGTCATTGCCTATACCGTGCATCTTGGTGAATTTCAGCAGCATTGGCGGGCGTCACTCGGGCAGGCGGCTTTCGCCACGCAGGAGGTCGGCGACGGTCTCGCGTTCCCGGACGATATGCATCTGGCTACCGTCGACGATGACTTCCGCAGCGCGGCCGCGTGTATTGTAATTGGAGCTCATGACAAAACCGTAAGCGCCTGCGCCCATCACCGCAAGCCGATCGCGCGGGGACAGGGTCAGTTCGCGGTCGCGGCCAAGAAAGTCCGCAGTCTCGCAGACGGGGCCGACCACATCCCATACCGCAGTTGTGCCCCCCGTGCTTTCCACCACAGGCTGGATGTCCTGCCAGGCGCTGTAGAGCGCGGGGCGGATCAGGTCGTTCATCCCCGCGTCCACGAGAGCAAAGTTGTGTGCAGGCGTGCGCTTCAGATAGAGGATTTCGGTCAGCAGGACGCCGGCAGCCGCAGCGATCGAGCGGCCGGGCTCCAGAATCAGTTCCAGCTGGCGCTCGCCGAGGCACTCGCGCAGTGCAGCAATATAGTCACGAACGGGCGGCGGCGACTCGCCGCGATAGCGGACGCCGAGACCGCCACCGAGGTCCAGGTGGCGCAGGTGAATGCCGGCGTCGGCGAGGCTGTCGACCAGTGCCAGCATGCGTCTGGCGGCGTCGATAAAGGGTGCGATCTGCGTCAGCTGCGAGCCGATATGGCAGTCCATGCCGATGACGTCGATATGCGGCAATGCCGCGGCCCGGCCGAAAACACGCATGGCCTCATCGCTGTCGACACCGAACTTGTTTTCCTTCAGGCCAGTCGAAATGTAGGGGTGTGTCTGGGCATCGACGTCGGGGTTGACGCGGATGGAAACAGGCGCCTGTCGGCCGATGTCACCGGCGACCGTGTTGAGCAATTCCAGTTCCGCAGCCGACTCGACGTTGAAGCAACGGATGCCAGCCTCGAGCGCGCGGCGCATCTCAGCGGCCTGCTTGCCGACCCCGGAAAACACCACCTTGCCAGGGTCACCACCGGCGGCAATCACCCGCTCAAGTTCGCCGACGGAGACAATGTCGAAGCCGGCGCCACGGCGTGCGAGAACATCGAGAACGGCGATATTGGCGTTTGCCTTGACGGCGTAACAGACCAGGTGAGGGCAGCCCGAGAGTGCATCGAGGTAGGCATCCAGCGCGCCCTCAAGGGCTGCGCGTGAATACACGTAACAGGGTGTGCCCACGCGGTCGGCAACAGCCGACAATGACACGGCCTCAATATGCAGTTCGCCGCCGCGGCGGGTGAAAACCGCGTTATCGTCCTCGCGCCGGGTCACGGCAGTCGCTGCACACTGGCGGCGCGATCGATGCCGGCCAGCGTTTCCGGTTCCGGTTCCGGCTGCGGGTACAGCGGTCCGGTCTGACCGCAGCTCGCCAGTGCGACGCAGGCAATAAACAGCAGTGTGCGAAACATGGCTATCCCCACAGTGAATACGTCAGTAAAAGGCGGCGAAGTATAACGCCGCGCCGGTGACTGTGCGAACCTGCCGCGCGGTCCCCCGGCGCCAGGCGAAGGTTTTTCAGGCGCGCGCGTCCCGCTGCTCCAGGAGCGCCCTGGCGTGATCGACCGCTGCGCGAACCTGCTCCGGCGCTGTGCCGCCGATATGGTTGCGGGCAGCAACGGAGCCTTCCAGCGTCAGCACGGCGTAAACGTCCTGCTCTATACTCGTGGAAAACGACTGCAGCGTGGCAAGGTCCATTTCAGCGAGGTCCAGACCCTGGTCTATGCCGTGGGCAACCGCTTTTCCGACGACGTCGTGCGCGTCGCGGAACGGCATGCCTTTGCGCACCAGATAATCGGCGAGGTCGGTCGCAGTGGAAAAGCCGCGGCGGGCTGCCTCGCGCAGGTTGTCGATGCAGGGCTCTATGGCCGGCAGCATGTCGCCAAAGGCGCGCAGGCTGTCGATGACCGTATCAACCGTGTCGAACAGCGGCTCCTTGTCCTCCTGGTTGTCCTTGTTGTATGCCAGTGGCTGGCTCTTCATGAGAGTCAGCAGCGCCACCAGGTTGCCGTTGACGCGGCCCGCCTTGCCGCGCACCAGTTCGGGTACATCCGGATTCTTTTTCTGCGGCATGATCGAGGAACCGGTGCAGAAGCGATCCGGCAGTCGCACGAAGTCGAACTGTGCCGATGTCCACAGCACCAGCTCTTCGGAAATGCGCGACAGATGCGTCATGAGCAGTGCGGCAAAGCTGCAGAACTCGATAGCGAAGTCACGGTCGGATACCGAATCGAGACTGTTCGCCGTTGGTGCAGCAAAGCCCAGCGCCCGCGCCGTGTGCTCGCGATCTATGGGATAGGTGGTTCCCGCAAGCGCCGCCGCTCCGAGCGGACACTGATTCAGCCGCGCACGACAGTCCAAAAGCCGGCCGTGATCGCGCTCCAGCATCTCGTTCCACGCCAGTACGTGGTGGCCGAAGGTCACCGGCTGCGCGGTCTGCAGGTGGGTGAAGCCTGGCATGACGGTATCGGCGTGGGCTTCGGCGAGTGACACCGCGCCCCGCTGCAGATGGGTCAGTGCGGCGCTGATTGTGTCGATGGCGTCGCGCAGGAACAGCCGGATATCCGTTGCTACCTGGTCATTGCGTGAGCGACCCGTATGCAGTTTTTTTCCGGTGCTGCCGATCAGTTCGGTAAGGCGCGCCTCAATATTCATGTGCACGTCTTCCAGCGCCATCGACCAGCTGAACTCGCCGCGGTCGATCTCTTCCTGTATCTGCCGCATGCCATCGACAATCTGTCGGTGTTCCGCTGCCGTGAGTACCCCCACCTGGCGCAGCATATCGGCGTGTGCGAGAGAGCCTGAGATATCCTGTGCGGCCAGGCGCTGATCGAAGTCGACGGACGCAGTGAAGCGCTGCACGAAGGCATCCGTGGGTTCGCTGAAGCGTCCGCCCCAGACGTGGCTGGTGTCAGTGGTCCTGCTCATGGTCTGTTTGGCTCCGGCATTGATTGGCTGCTCAGGCGAAATTGATTTCCGGGGCGGAGTATAGCACCGCCTCGCCGCGTCCTGCGGGCGCTGGTATGATGTCAGCGAACTGATGAGAGAGCAGAACATGGCGCAGAAAATCACCATCGCGACCCGCGAAAGCCCCCTCGCATTGTGGCAGGCCGAGTACGTTCGCGACGCACTCGAGGCTGCGCACGCCGGCCTCCAGGTCGAGTTGCTGGGCATGACCTCACGCGGCGATCAGTTGCTCGATGTGCCGCTGTCCAAGGTGGGCGGCAAGGGCCTGTTCGTTAAGGAACTCGAAACCGCGCTACTTGACGGCAGCGCCGATATTGCCGTGCACTCCATGAAGGATGTGCCCATGGCGTTTCCCGACGGCCTCGGGCTGGCCGTGATCTGCGAGCGCGAAGAGCCTGCTGACGCGTTTGTGAGCAATCACTACGATACGATTGAGGCACTGCCTGCCGGCAGTGTAGTGGGAACCTCGAGCCTGCGACGCGAGTGCCAGTTGCGTGAGCTTCGCCCTGACGTCACCGTGCGCTTCCTTCGCGGCAACGTCAACACGCGGCTGCGCAAGCTCGATGATGGTGAGTACGATGCCATCATACTGGCCTGCGCCGGTCTGCTGCGTCTGGAAATGGGTGATCGCATCCGCAACCGCATCCCGGTGGCGCAGTCGCTGCCTTCCGGTGGCCAGGGCGCAGTGGGAATAGAGATCCGGACCGACGATCATGCGACCCGTGCGATGCTGGAGGTGCTGCATCATTCTGCTACCGCGGAGTGTGTTACCGCTGAACGTGCCGTAAACCGCCGATTGCAGGGTGGCTGTGAGGTGCCGATTGCCGCCTATGCGGTGCATGAGTCGAGCGACACCCTGTGGCTGCGGGCCCTGGTGGGAAGTCCGGACGGAACCCTTGTGTTGCGTGCCGAGGCACGAGGCAGTACGCGGGACGCCGATGACCTGGGCGAAGGCGTCGCGGATGATCTCCTGGCCCAGGGTGCCGCTGACATTCTCGCCGCGGTGTATGGCCGTTAGCGGATCTGTGCTGGTTACCCGGCCGGCGGGTCAGGCCGGGAAGTTGTGCGCGGGTCTTGCAGCGGCCGGCTATCGGCCCGTACACCAGCCGCTGCTGATCGTGTCACCCATCGCTCTGGAGACTGCCCAGCAGGCGATGACCGACACGCTGGAGAGCTACGCGCACTGCCTGTTTGTCAGTAGTAACGCGGCGCGGTATGGCCTTGAGTGTCTGCTGGCGGGGCGCTCTGCCTGGCCATGCGGGGTTCAGTGTTACGCAGTGGGCGACAGTACCGCCGATGTTCTGCGGGCCGCGGGGATCGCCGTGCAGACGCCGGGAGTGGAAATGACCAGTGAAGGGCTGTTGGCGCTGCCCTCGCTGCAGGCGGTGGCCGGTAAGCGTGTACTGATAGTCAAGGGCGAGGGAGGGCGCACGGCCTTGCGCGAGGCGCTGGCTGGGCGCGGTGCGCAGGTGGATGAGCTGCGCTGCTATCGCAGGTTACCACCGGACATGGCGCCAGAGGCGCTGCAGCGCTTGCTGGACGAACAGCAGGTGGCCTGCATACTGGTATCCAGCGGGGAGGCGCTGGACAACCTGAGGGTATTTCTCGAACCTGCCGATACCGCGCAACCCAGCGGCAGGCACTGTGCCCTCGTGGTGCCCTCTGCGCGGGTTGCCGAGCAGGCGCGGGCCGCCGGCTGGCGGGATGTCACAGTGGCCGACAATGCCTCTGACGATGCCATGCTGGCGGCGCTGCAGGAGTGGGATCTGACGCGTGAGCGGATGGGTGGCTGACGAGGGCAACAATCCTGGGGCGTCTTCCGCCTCTGCAGCACTGGAGCCGGCGGCGTCCGGTCCCGTCCCGTCCGCCGGTGCTGCACCGGCGGCGCGTTCAGGCAGCAACGCCATCGCCTGGCTGGCGCTGCTGCTTGTCCTGTTTCTCGCCGCCGCGGGTGTTTGGGCGCTGCTGGAGGCCCAGCAGCGCGAGAGCCAGCTGCGGCAGCGACTTCAGCTGCTAGAGACGGAAGCCGGCAGCGACCTATCCGGTGTCGACGAGATGAGCAGAAATCTCCAGCGCCAGGTTGAGCTGGAGGTGGCCGCTGCGCAGACGGTGCTCCGCGGTGAGTGGCAGGATCAGGTAGAGAGGCTGCGCGAACAGACCCGCCAGCTGGACAATGGCAGGGATCAAACGCAGCGGCTGCAGCTGGACATTGATCGGCGTGTGTCGTCACTGGAGGAAGCGCTGGCAGGAGCGCAGCAGTTGTTCGAACAGAAGCTTGCTGCCCTCGACAGCCAGCTGGCTCGCCAGCGAGCACGGCTCGACCGGTTCAGCGGGAACGATCGTGAGAACTGGCTGCTGGCAGAGGCGCAGCACCTGATGCGTCTTGCCAATCAGCGGCTGATCATGACGGGTGATACTGCAGCGGCGGAGGCGCTGCTACGCAGCACGGACGACCTGTTGCGGGAGATCGATGCGGCCGATCTGCTGGATGTTCGCCGCGCCCTGGCCGCGGATATGGCGGCCGTGCGGGCCGTACCCAGGCTTGACCTCGAGGGAATCTACCTCCGCCTCGGTGCCCTGATCGAACAGACTGTCACGCTCGCTATGTTCTCGTTGCCCGCGCCGGGCGAGAAGCCCGCTATCACAGAGCCCGCTATTAACGAGCCCGCTATTACCGAGGCCGGAGACTGGCGCGATCGGCTCCGTCTCGGGTACGAGAAGGCTCGGGAGAAACTCTCCAGCTACGTGGTGTTCCGTCGCCGGGATGGGCCGTCAGAGGCTCTGATGGACCCACAGTGGGAAGCTATGTTGCGGCAGAACCTGCGCATGCTGCTGGAGCAGGCCCAGTCTGCGCTGCTATCGGGCAATTCGCGTCTTTTCCGTGAAAGCCTGCAGCGTGCGCGGGCCTGGATCGACCAGATCCCCGGCAGCGACGACGAACCCGCGGCAGTGGCAATGCTGCGAGAGCTGGAAGACCTCGAGGCGACGCCCGTCAGCGTCGATGTGCCGGATGCGTCGGAGACGCTGCGGGCCATGCAGGCCGCCATGGCGGGTCGCAAGCGCGACGGGGACGCCGGCCCATGATGCGCCTGTTCTTTGTGGCGCTTGTTGCTCTCCTGCTGGGCGCCGGCATTGTCGGCCTCATTGACAGCGATCCTGGCTACCTGCTGCTCACCTACAATGGATACACGATTGAGACCAGCCTGTGGATAGGGCTGTTGTTGATTGCCCTGATAGTGCTGGCCTTGTATGCCGTGCTGCGCCTTTTGCAGCGTGTGCTCTCCACTCCGGGCTCCCTTGTGTTCTGGGCGAAGTCGCGCAATCGGCGGCAGGCGGCACGGCTGACCAGTCGTGGGCTGATGAATTTCATTGAAGGTAACTGGAAGCAGTCCCGCCGGCAGCTCAAGCGCGGCGCCCGTCATGCTGATACCCCTGTTTTCAATCACCTTATGGCCGCGCGTGCCAGCCTTCAGCTTGAAGACAGATCGCAGATGCGAAGTGATCTTGAGGCTGCGCTGGCGTCAGACAGTCAGGCCGCGGCAGCGGTGGATCTGGTGCAGGCGGAGATGCAGCTGCAGGCCGCGCAGTACGGGTCCGCGCTAGCAAGCCTTGATCGCGCCGAGGCCAGCGGTTCACGTACGCCCCTGTCGCTGCGCCTGCGCAGCAAGGCAATGCTCGGCCTGTCGGACTGGGAGGGTCTTCGCGCGCTCCTGCCCGACTTGCAGAAGCATGAGGTGCTGTCGGTGAGGAAGCTGGCGCGATTGCGCAGAGAAACAGCGCTGCGCCTCCTCAGAGTGGCGGCGGGTGACCTCGGTGACAACACGGTGACCGCCTTGCATCGCGCCTGGAAGCAGACGCCGGCGGATCTTCAGAACGACGATCGCGTGCTGCATCGCTATCTGGCGTTGTTGGCGAACGCCGGTGCCACAGAGGAGACTATCAACCTGATCGCTCGCAGTCTGAAAAAACGCTGGGATCCGGTGCTGGTCGAACAGTTCGGGCGATTGCCCGGGCAGAATCCCCAGCAGCAGCTGGCGCTTGCGGAAAGCTGGCTGGGGGGGCGCGAGAAGGAGCCGACGCTGCTGCTTTGCCTCGGCCGGCTGGCGGCGCGGCAGCGTCTGTGGGGGCAGGCGAGGGATTACTTTGAGCGCAGCATCAATGTCGATCCGGGCGATGAGGCCTGTGCTGAGCTCGGTCGTCTGCTTGCCGCCAGCGGAGACTACCTGCAGGCCAGCAAGTATTTCTGTGCCGGTCTGGCGCTGCAGGACCGCGGGCTGCCGGAGTTGCCACTGCCGGAGGGCGCAGTGGCAGAAGACCGCCTCATTAGCGTGGATATCAACGCCGGCAAAAAACACTGAGCACGCGGTATCAAGCGCTGGTTCCTGCGCTTCAGAGCCCGAGTGACTGCCATATGTCGTCAACCCGCTTTTTCACCTCATCGGACATGCTGATGGGCTGTCCCCACTCGCGGGTGGTTTCCCCGGGCCATTTGTTGGTGGCATCAAGCCCCACTTTGGAGCCGAGACCGGCCACGGGTGAGGCGAAATCGAGATAGTCGATAGGCGTATCGTCCACGAAGACGCAATCCCGCCGCGGGTCCATGCGCGTTGTAATGGCCCAGATCACGTCCTGCCAGTTGCGCGGATCGATATCGTCGTCGGTCACTACGATGAACTTGGTGTACATGAACTGACGCAGGAAGGACCAGATGCCCAGCATGACGCGCTTGGCATGTCCGGGATATTCTTTGCGCATGGTCACCACGGCCATGCGATACGAGCAGCCCTCCGGCGGCAGGTAGAAGTCGACGATCTCCGGGAACTGTTTCTTCAGTATCGGCACGAACACCTCGTTCAGTGCAACGCCGAGAATGGCGGGCTCGTCAGGTGGTCGTCCGGTGTACGTGGTGTGGTAGATCGGTGATTCCCGGCTGGTGATCGCGTCCACCGTGAAAACGGGAAAGCTGTCGACTTCATTGTAGTAGCCTGTGTGGTCGCCGAAGGGCCCCTCGTCGGCCATGTCTCCCGGTTCCAGATAGCCTTCCAGAATGTACTCTGCGGTGGCCGGTACCTGCAGGCCGTGTTCGCGGCACAGGGGCGTGATGCATTCTACGAGCTCGGTCTTGCCGCCGCGCAGAAGTCCGGCAAAGGCGTATTCCGACAGCGTGTCCGGCACCGGCGTGACGGCGCCGAGCGTGGTAGCCGGGTCGGCGCCGAGGGCCAGGGCGACCGGATAGCGCTTGCCCGGGTTCTGTAGCTGCCAGTCACGGTAGTCCAGTGCGCCACCGCGGTGTGACAGCCAGCGCATGATCAGGCGATTGCGGCCGATCAGCTGCATGCGGTAAATGCCGAGGTTCTGTCGCTTCTTGTTCGGCCCGCGGGTAATAACCAGCGGCCAGGTGACCAGCGGGCCGGCGTCCCCGGGCCAGCAGGTCTGTATGGGCAGCTCATACAGGTCGACCGCACTGCCCTCGCGAACGTGAGTCTGGCAGGGAGCGTTGCGCACAAGCTTAGGGCCCATACTCATGATTTTTTTCAGCAGTGGCGCCTTGTCGATGGCGTCGCGAAAACCGGCGGGGGGGTCTGGCTGGCGAAGGTAGGCCAGCAGTTCGCCGATTTCGCGCAGGGCGGAAACATCTTCTGCGCCCATGCCCATGGCAACGCGGCGCTCAGTCCCGAACAGATTGGCAAGCACTGGAACACTGTGGTGCTTCGGGCGGGTGAACAGCAGGGCAGGTCCGCCGGCGCGCAGGGTGCGGTCGGCAATCTCCGTCATTTCCAGGTACGGGTCGACCTCCACGTCAATGCGCTTCAGTTCACCCTGTTTTTCCAGGGCGTCGATGAAATCGCGCAGGTCCGCGTACTTGCTTGCCATGGTGCTGCTCCATCAGAGGGCGGCACAGTATAGCAACGTCGCCCCGCTGACGACGCGGTTGCGGACTACTTACGGCGCATCGAGAGGAAGAATTCCTCGTTGGTCTTGGTGTCTTTCAGCTTGTCGATCAGGAACTCGATCGCCGGCGTGTCTTCCATGCCGTGCAGCAGCTTGCGCAAAATCCACATGCGCTGCAGTTCATCCTCGGCGGTCAGCAGTTCTTCGCGCCGGGTGCCGGAGCGACGGATATTGATGGCGGGATACACGCGTTTCTCAGAGACTTTGCGATCGAGATGCAGCTCCATGTTGCCGGTGCCCTTGAATTCCTCGTAGATGACTTCGTCCATCTTTGAGCCGGTATCGATCAGCGCAGTGGCCAGAATCGACAGCGAGCCGCCCTCCTCGATGTTACGTGCGGCACCGAAGAAGCGCTTGGGCCGCTCCAGGGCATGGGCATCGACACCGCCGGTCAGCACCTTGCCTGAACTGGGTATGACTGTGTTGTAGGCACGCGCCAATCGCGTAATGGAATCGAGCAGGATAATCACGTCGCGCTTGTGTTCGACCAGCCGTTTGGCTTTCTCAATCACCATGTCCGCTACCTGCACGTGCCGCGAGGGGGGCTCGTCGAAGGTGGAGGCCACGACTTCCGCGCCACGGACACCGACTGAGCGCTGCATCTCGGTAACTTCCTCGGGTCGCTCGTCGATCAGCAGCACGATTATGTAGCACTCGGGATTGTTGCTCATGATGGCCTGGGCCATGCTCTGCATCATGATGGTCTTGCCGGCCTTCGG
>CAZTJR010000002.1:0-225598 GCA_964613795.1 uncultured Alteromonadaceae bacterium
TTGGCCGGCAGCAGGCGAGCAAGGATATAAACGCCTACCTTCGTGGCGTCGGACACGGCAACCTGATGTACGACAAGTACCTCAAGGGTTATCGGCCTACGCCGGATTTCGAGCCCCGGCTGACCAGCGGCATTGCCGACGAGTATCTGCATCTCGCTGCCCGCAATGCGGAGCTGAGTCACGTCTTCGAGTCTCTGTCGATTGAATTGCGCAATATCGAGGTGCTGTCAATTCCCGTGCGCGATGTGCGGCCTGCAGTGCTTCGACCACTGCTGCAGGCGGCGCGCCTGGCTCAACGTATGGAGGTGGACTACGTCTCGATCAGCAATCCCGACCGGGAGGGACGAATCATCGTGCCTCATACACTGATATTTACTGGCCTGCGCTGGCATGTTCGCGCCTGGTGCGAGAAGAATCAGGGCTATCGCGACTTTGTACTGAGTCGATTCCGGGGCGAACCCGAGCTGCTGGGAAACAGCGACAAGACCTGCGCTGACGATGCACACTGGCACACGCGGGTGACCCTTGAGCTGATTCCTGATCCGCGTCTCACGGCTGCCCAGCAGGACGTGGTAATGCAGGACTACGGCATGCGCAACGGCGTTCTTGCCATACCGACGCGCGGAACGCTGGTACCCTACGTACTCCAGCGCCTGAATGTCGATGTCAATAGTGATCGGGCGGCACCGGAATCGCAGCAGCTGGCGCTATGTAACCGCGACTCTGTAGCGAAGTGGCTCTTCCCCCGCTGAGGCGGGCGCAGCCGGACTCTCATGCCCCGTCCCTCACTCAAACAGCTGGAGTACATTCTCGCCGTAGCCCGCTATGGCAGTTTGCGGCGCGCGGCGGACGAGCTCGCCATCAGCCAGCCAACGCTGACAGCGCAGATTGCCAGAGCGGAAAAGGCGCTGAACGTCACGCTGTTCGAACGCACGCGCCTGGGGGCCGCACTGACGCCGGCGGGCCGCAGGCTGGAAGGCAGCATCCGTCACGTTATTGATGCCATGGAAAGTCTCGTTGAGGACGCTGACAACGCGCGCTCCGGCAGCAGCGGTGTGTACCGGCTTGGTGTCGCTGCCACGCTGGGCCCCTATGTGTTGCCACAAATCCTCCCGGGCCTGCACGCCGCCTACGCAGATCTCAAGCTGTACATCAGGGAGGATTCGCCGCGACAGCTCGAGTACGGCCTTGAGCGCGGAGATTACGACCTCATTCTGACCGCGCTGCCGATCAATTCTTCGCAGCTGGTGTCGGAAAACCTTATGCGTGAGAGCGTCAAGCTGGTGGTGCCGCGAGATCATCCGCTGGCCGTCAAAGCCCACATACTGGCCGCCGATCTTGCGGGAACACAGATTCTAACCACCGAAGAGGGTCTGCTGTTTTCACGTCAGGTTGAGCAGGTATGTGCACGACTGGGCGCAGAAGTGCTGCGTGAGTACCAGGGCACCAGCCTTGACGCACTCCGCGTCATGGTCGTTATGGGTATGGGACTGGCATTCCTGCCGGCACTCTATATCGAATCCGAGATCAACGCTGACACCGCGCTCGCGGTCCGTCAGATAGAGGATGAAAGCATCGCCCGGATTCACGCTCTCGCCTGGCGTCCCACATCGCCAGCACGGGTTTTCTATCGGCATCTTGCGCACGACATGCGCGGCCTGCTGCGGTCAAGCGTGGGCAGCGTCGTCGACGTCTTGGACAGCTGACGCGACCTCGCAGGACCTTGCGGTATGACCGCAAGCAAACGCATAACAATAGCTTTTATCTATAGCGAATCCTCAATACTTATGTCGTTAAATATCATGCTAAGCCTTATGCTTTACTTTCAGCAGCCTGAGCGGTGGCGAGAGTCAGCGACAGGATGCCAGTAAGACCCTCCCCAGGGTGCTACCCCTCTCCCCCCCTCTTGGGTAGCGCCCTTTTTTACCCTGATAGCGAGCTCCAGACCGGTCAAAGGTCCCTGCCGCTGTTTTTGTGTAGACTCTGGTGGAGTTTTCGCGAAGCAGAGGTAGTCATTGTGCACCTGGGATTTTTCATTATCCACGGCCTGATTTTTGTCGTTCTGTATATTGCGGGCCTCGACTCCCCGTGGGCATGGCTGCTTTTTACGCTGGCACTTGGCACGCTCGGTCTTGGGCTTTACGACATGCTGCAGACCCGGCACACCCTGCGACGCAACTTCCCGCTCGTGGCCCGCGCACGCTGGGCCATGGAGCACCTGAGGCCCTTCATACGCCAATACCTGCTGGAATCGGACATGGACGGCGCGCCGGTCAAGCGCATGTTTCGCTCGATCGTCTACCAGCGCGCCAAAGGCGACCTGGCCAGCGTGCCTTTCGGCACGCGCGTTGACACTGGCAGCGATGGCTATGAGTGGATCGGCCACTCCATTGGCGCAGTGAACGTCAAAGACATCGACAACGACCCGCGCGTGCGCATTGGCGGCGCAGACTGCCAACATCCTTACGAGGCCTCTCTGCTGAATATCTCGGCGATGAGCTTCGGCGCGCTCAGCGCTAACGCCATACGGGCGCTGAACCGCGGCGCAGCCATTGGTGGTTTCTATCAGAATACCGGTGAAGGTGGCCTGTCGCAGTTCCACCGCGAGCACGGAGGTGATCTGGTCTGGCAGATAGGGACTGGTTACTTCGGCTGTCGCAACGTCGACGGAACCTTCTCCGCACAGAAATTCCGCGACACGGCGACCCTGGAATGCGTCCGCATGGTAGAGATCAAACTCTCCCAGGGGGCCAAGCCCGGCCATGGCGGCATTCTGCCCGCGAGCAAGAACGATGATCTCATTGCAGCCATCCGCGGCTTGGAACCACATACGGAGGTCGTCTCGCCCTCTGCCCACAGCGCATTTTCATCGCCGCGGGGACTGCTCGATTTCGTTCACCACCTGCGGCAACTCTCAGGCGGAAAACCGGTCGGTTTCAAGCTGTGCGTCGGACGGGAGAGCGAGTTCATCGCCATCTGCAAGGCGATGGTCGAGACCGGCATCCGCCCGGACTTCATCACGGTTGACGGCGGCGAAGGCGGCACCGGCGCGGCCCCTCTCGAGTACAGCAATTCCGTCGGCATGCCATTGCGAGACGGACTGGCCTTCGTGATTAACTGCCTGATCGGCTTCGATTTGCGCGATGATATTCGCGTCATCGCCGCCGGCAAGCTGTTCACCGCATTTCACATTGCCAAGGCCCTCGCACTCGGCGCAGACCTGTGCAACAGCGCACGCGGGATGATGCTCGCCATGGGCTGCGTGCAGTCATTGGTATGCAATACCAACCGCTGCCCGACAGGCATAACGACGCAGGACCCCCGTCTTACGCGGGGTCTCGATGTCAGCGACAAAGGTAGCCGCGTAGCGCGCTACCAGCGGGAAACCCTGCACGCACTGGTGGACATCGTCTCCTCGGCCGGTCTGCAAAGCCCCTGCGAGATTACCCGCTCGCACCTTTACCGTCGCATCGATCAGCAAGCGGTGGCCCGCTATGACCAGATGTATCCCTACCCTGCAACAGGCTCGTTCCGCGCCAGCCCGCCACAGGGTCCTTACGCCGACGACATCCGCGAAGCAAACAGCGACAGCTTCCTGCCCCAGCGTTATGTGTTTGCTGGCAACACCCCACGCAGCGAGCAGTTATCGGCATGATCATGAGGCAGGTCAATACGCCCAGCGGCCAGCTGTGCCATTCTTGGGCACACATGCAGCAGAAGGAGGACGCGCAATGAAAAGATCCCACGGAGCAGCAGCCATTTTGGTCCTCCTCGGGGCATCAGCCTGTTTTGCTGCACCCGATCGCGAAGCCATTGAGGCCGAGGCGAAAAGCATTGCCAAAACCCTTGTCAGTGAAGTGAAACCGATGCTCCAGGGCTATATGAAGAGCCGCGGACCAGTCGGCGCCGTGGAAGGCTGCGCGGAGAAAGCCCCTGAAATTGCCGACCGCATCAGCGAAGACACCGGCTGGAAGGTTGGCCGCGTCAGCCTGAAACCGCGCAATGTGGACCGGGGGATGCCCGACGCCTGGGAAACCGCCACACTGCTGCAGCTGGAGAAGAAACGCCGTAATGGTGCAGATGCCAATGAGCTTAATCACGGTGAATGGGTTGAGGGGCGCTATCGCTACATGCAGGCCCAGGTGGTTGAAGGCGTTTGCCTGAACTGTCATGGCGAGAAACTGGATCCTGAAGTGCAGTCGACCATTGCCGAATATTACCCCGAGGACAGTGCCACCGGGTTCCAGCTTGGCGACATCCGCGGCGCCGTTACGCTGGAATCGCCGCCCAGAGATTGACATTCATTTCCACCCCCCCGAACCTTGGCCTACGTAAACATTGCTACCCGGGGCACATCATCGTACTGTGGCGCCTCCTTTTTTTCCCAGTCCGATGTTGAACAAGTACAATGCCAAAAGCCGTACCGCCGCACACACCCGCATTCGCCGGGTTCGGTGGCACTTCACAACAAACGCCATCAGCCGCAGCGGTGCTGTACCGACTGGCGCTCATCGCTCTTCTGAGCATCTCCACCGTATCCCACGGTACAGCATCAAACCCCGTTGACCTGGAAGCGTCAGAATCGCCAATCCGCCTGGCGAGCCACCTTGACAGCTGGCTGGAAGAGCCGTCAAACAAAACAGCGACGGAGCAGCTTCCGCCGGAGAACGTCGATTGGCAGCCCGGCATTACCCCTTTGGAGGTCGGCGCGGGGCGGCCCATCTGGCTGCGTCTGCGCCTGCGACTCGCCGATAACCAGAGCGGTGACTGGTTACTCACGCTACCCACAACCGCCGTGGAAAGCGCACTTTTTCTTGGTCCATTCGATGCCGATGGCCGGCCACAGGCGGTCCCTGTTCGCTCTGGCCTGGATCAGCCCTTTGCCAGCCGCCCCCTAGGTAATGAACGCCTGGTCTTTCCGATAACCCTCGTGACGCCTGGCACCTATACGGTTTTTCTCCGACTCGACTCGAGCGTCAGGCTCAATGTAGAGCCAAAGCTGTGGCGACCCGGAGACTACCTGGCAGCGCGCAAACACAAGACTCTTTTTGATGGCATCTGCTACGGCATTCTCATCACGCTTTTGCTGTACAATCTGGTGCTTGCAAGTTCCTTTCGCAGTCGCGCCTACCTGCTTTACGTCCTCACCTGTGCATCCGCTCTACTCACTCTGTCAACCTATAACGGCCACGCAGCGCACTATCTCTGGCCAGATAGTCCCTGGCTGATACAGCACAGTTACACATTAGCGCCTGGTCTATGGCTTCTTTTCTCCGCGCTTTTTGCCCGCTTCTTCCTTTCGCTCCAGAAAACAATGCTGATTGCGGATCGTGTTGTGCTGGGGTTGGTGTTCTGTGTAATGGCCGTACTGGCAATCGGGCTTTCGGGCTATATTAAGCTTGCACAGACGCTCACCGAGGTACTGGCATTCAGCGGTGCGCTGATCATGTCTGCCATCGCTATCCTGCTATGGCGGAAGGGTTCACCCGGAGCACTGTGGTATCTGGGCGCCCAGAGCTCGCTCTTTGTCGCGGCTGTGCTGGTGGTTTTCATCAACTGGGGAATCCTGACGTCGCCTTTCCTGCTTGCCAACGCCCTTCAGCTGGGTGTTTCCGGGGAGATGATTGTATTTGCCATGGCGCTAAGCGCCCGCATCCACCGTATTCAATCAGAGAAGGCAGCGCTCGATCTGCGCGCAACACACCTTGCACTGGCGGCCTCTACCGATCCATTGACCGGCGTCGCCAATCGCACCGGTCTCGGGCATGCCGCGGAAAAGCTGCTGAAAGTACCGCATAAAAGTGCGCTCCTTCTGATCGATCTCGACCGTTTCAAAGCGATCAATGACGACCACGGTCACGAAGCCGGTGACCTTGCCCTTGTCGAGACAGCGAGGCGACTGACACTGCATCTTCGCGGTTCGGATGTTATTGCAAGAACGGGCGGCGATGAATTTGTTATATTGCTGGCCGATCGACCCGATCCGGAGCGGCTGGACACATTGCTCGGCCGGCTGTCGGAAGCGCTTACACAACCTATCGCCTACCGGGACCGCATACTGGCCATCTCTGCAAGTATCGGAGCCGCCCGCTTTCCCGAGGACGGTGAAACGATCAAGGACCTGCAGCGTGCAGCGGACCGCGCCATGTATCAGGCCAAGCAGACAGGGATTGCTTTCCGTCATTCCTCAAGCGACAGCGATAAGCCACTGTCGACAACTGAATCCGTCTAGGCAGACACCCTGGCGTCATGCGTGCGCGGTGGGCGCTACGGGATTCTGGCCGCTCGCGCGGGATCGACAAAAAATGCAAGCTGATTCTTTCCAGAATTCTTTGCGCGATACATCGCCTGATCCGCCTCACGCACAAGCTGCTCTGGCTGCAGCTCGTAGTTGCTGTCACGCGGGTACAGGGAAACACCGATACTCACTGACACCTGCACGGTGACGCCCCTGATCACCAGCGGCGTGGAAGCAGCAATCAGCAGCCGCTCAAAGAGCGGCTGCACTACGGCGAGCTGGTCAAAATCGGAAAAAATCGCCACGAACTCATCACCACCCAGACGCGCTATTGTATCCTCGGCACGCAATTCAGCCTTGAGGCGCCCGGCAATTTCAATCAACACCTCGTCACCCATGTCATGACCGTGGGCATCGTTCACCTCCTTGAAACCGTCGAGATCCATGAAGGCGAGGGCCAGCTTTCGCCGGTGCCGCGCAGCCTGGGCCATAGCCTGCTGCAGTCGGTCAATACAGAGAACGCGATTCGGCAGGCCCGTCAGCGGATCGTAATGGACCAGTCGCTGTAGCTCATCCTGCTGTTTTTTCTGTAGTGAGATATCGGAAAAGAGGGCAATGTGATTGACGATATTGCCAGCGCTGTCGCGAATAACGCTGATGTTGAGGTGCTGCGGATACACATCGCCGTTCCTGCGGCGGTTCCAGATCTCGCCTTCCCATACATCATCGCAGCGGATGTTCTCCCACATCTCGCGATAAAACGAGGGGCCATGTCGACCTGAGCGGAACAGCCGCGGGTCGGCGCCGAGCACGTCGTTTCTGGTATAACCAGACATGCGCTCGAACGCGGGGTTGACATCTACAATCCGGTTCTCTGCATCGGTGACAATGATGCCCTCCCGCGCATAGTCGAATACCATGCTGGCCTGCTTCAGGCTAGTCTGGTTGCGCTCGCGCTGGATCAGGCGCCAGATCTCGTTGGCGAACAGCTGCACGGTCTCGACATCCCGATCAACGTAGTTCTCCGGTTTGTTTCCGACGCCGATCAACAGGACCACGCTGCCAAAATCCGTCAGAGGAACCGAGATGAAGCGCCGCATGTCCGAGTGGCCCTCAGGGAGGCCTTTGCGCTTCTCTGCCTGCGCATAGTCATTCACGACCACCGGACTGCGCGTATGCACCCCGTCAGCCCAAATGCCAGCTTCGGAGAGCCGGTAATGGGAGGCAAAGTCAACGACCTTGCAGTAGCGCTCTTCCGTGCGTCGGGACCAGGCAATCAGCTCGACTTCCCCGAGGTCTTCATTGACAAAATGCAAAAAGGAAACGCAGCTGCCGGTAAGGTCCTCGAGCCGCTGCAGCGCTGCCTGTGCGAAATCATGCTCCGACCGGTCTTCATTTAAATTGGCCAAAAGCAATAACACTCTGTCGCGACGGTCGATGAAGTCGATCTGGTCACTGCGGGCTTTTTCACGCGTGATATCGGTATGAGTGCCGCGCATCAGCAACGGTTGACCATCGCGGCCCCACTTCACAACCTGGCCTACACCGTGAATCCAGACCCAGTGACCGTCCCTGTGCAATAAACGCACTTCTAACTGGTAACGGTCGTCGTGGCCATTGATGTGACGCTGAAAGGCCTCGTGAAAGCGCTTGACGTCATCGGGGTGAAGCAGCCGGTTCCAGGCGCCGATATCGCGTTCGATATCATCGCGTTGATAGCCCACCATCGATGCCCAGCGCTCATCGACGAGCATGCGCCCACTAGGTACATGCCATTCCCAGGCCCCCATGTCAGAGGCGTCGATAATCGATTCGAGCCTCGCGTTCGCTGCCGCCAGGCGCAGGCTGTTGGTCATCGAATAGGCCAGGCCAGCGATTAGCGCGAGCAACAGCAGGACCAGTACCACCGCGAGCACCGCGTGTTCTGACAGCACAGCGTACCAGTCTGCCTCCAGACGATGCGCCGTAACTGCTGACGGATCTGTCTGCGCAACAACGAAAGGGGCCAGATAGAGCAGGAAATAAATTACTGCGCTCATGCAAACAGTAATGCGCACAATTCTGGCCGAGTCACGAGCACCTTGCGCATTAATGACGTCACCAGACTGGAGCTTGCTTCGATCGAAAGACGACACGTGGTGCTCCAAAGCTTGCACATCGTCGTACATTACCGCGTGCGGAGCCCCTGGCCAAGCCCATCAGACCGCCAGCAGTAGCAGTAGTAGCTGAACTGAGTCTACAGCGGTGAAAAATGCCAGAGGTCCCCTATACCTGCCTGGCCTGCGCTACACTGCCGGTAATAACAATGCTCTGTTTGGAGACTCCAGATGCGTCGAATCGACTTGACCAGCGCCGGCTTCCTGATGCTGGAAAAACGTGAAACCCCTATGCACGTTGGCGGGGTGAACCTGTTCACTCTGCCCGAAGGCGTCAATGAGCGCCGCTTTCTGCAGGACCTGCGTGAGATGCTGCGGGCGACGCAGGAATTTCGCAGACCCTTTGCCGAATATCCCGTTACCGGACGCACCGGGCTGTTCTGGAAAAAAGACGAGAATATGGACATGGACTATCACGTCCGGCATAGCGCACTCCCCGCTCCCGGTCGCTATCGGGAACTGTTTGCCCTGGCCTCGCATCTTCACACCACATTGCTTGATCGGACCCGCCCGCTCTGGGAATTGCATCTGATCGAGGGCCTCCAGAACAGGCAATTTGCCGTTTACAACAAAATTCACCATGCCGCCATGGATGGCGTCGGCGCCATGCACATCACACGCAGTATGTGCACAACAGACCCTGAGGAACGCGTGAATTATGCGCCTTATTCACTGGAAGCCTATCAGCGCTACAAGCAACTTCGCTTTGGGCAGAGCCAGCGACCACAAACGCCACCTCGCCAGAGAGAACTGCGAAATGTGCTGGAAGCGCTAAAACACCAGTACGATTCCGGCGTGAATCTGGTCACCGCGATGCGCCGCTTCGGCGGTGCATTTTTCGGGCGCAGCGGCAATCTCGCCGTGCCGTGGCACAATGTCCCCAAAACCTCAATCAACACGCAGGTCTGTGGTGCGCGACGCTTTGTTGCCCAGTCTTTCGCCTTCAGTCGCGTACGCGATGTCAGCAAGGTAATGGGGGCGACGGTCAATGATGTCGTGCTAGGCATGTGTGCCGGGGCCCTGCGACGCTACCTTCTGTCCCGGGATGAACTTCCCCTGCATTCATTGAAAGCCATGGCGCCGGTCTCCCTGCGTGCGGAGGCCGACCTCGATTCCACCAATGCGGTGGGCTTCATCACGGCGGATATGGCGACCAACGTGCACGACCCGGAGAAGCGCCTGCGTCGTATTCAGAACTCCATGCAGGCTGGCAAGGACCTATTGAGTGAACTCAGCCCCGCAGAGGCCAACCTGTTCATGCAGCTTACCCAGCTGCCCGCACTAGTCACGTTTCTCCTGGGGCTTTCCTCGCGGCTACCGGCTTTCTCCACCGTTGTCTCGAATGTGCCGGGGCCGCGGGAGAAACTTTACTGGAACGGCGCCAGCCTGGACGGTATCTACCCCGCATCCATCGTCTTTGATGGCTTTGCCATGAATATCACTCTGGTGAGCTACCACGATCACCTCGACTTCGGCGTCGTCGCCTGCCGTCGATCGCTGCCGCAGATTCAGCGCATTATCGATCACCTGGAGGAAGCGCTGCAGGAGCTCGAAGAGGTCGCAGGGCTGGCGCATACAGGAAAGGCCGCGCGTGGCAAAACTGCGGAAAAAAAAGCAGCGGCCCCGCCGAAAAGCCGGGCACGAAGACCAGCAAAGACCGCGACAGATACAAAAAGAAAAGTGGCATCAAAGACCACCACCAGTGCGGCAACCAAGACCAGGGCCAAAACCAGGGCTAACACCAAGACGAAACCCAAGGAGAAGACCCGGGCGAAAGTGACGTCCCGCACCAGAGCAAAAAAGCCAAAGGCCCCCTCTGAGACCACCTTGACGTCCTGACATTGAGATCCTGACCGGCCGATCAGCTTGTGATCAGGCCTCGCTCGATCGCTGACGCTGAATCGCCCTCTTCATGTTGGAGCGCGGATAGCGCGGCAGCTTGCCGGTTTCAAGGTAGCGAAGGATCGTCTCCTGAGAGCGGATGCTCGCGGCCTTCTTGCGCCGCTTGACCATGGTGTTGCGCTGCCCAGGATCGAGAATACGCGCGCGCTCATTATCGTGCCACTGCTGGTCCAATATGTCCTGCAGCAGTGTTTTTGCGTCGGGATCATGTACCGGGCACAACACTTCGACGCGATAATCGAGGTTGCGGGTCATCAGGTCGGCGGAACCGATCAGGTAGCTCGGATCGCCACCGTTGTAGAACACATAAAGGCGCGGATGCTCAAGGTAGCGATCAACGATGCTTATCGCCTTGATGTTGTCGGAGGTTCCAGGTACGCCTGGCAACAGGGAGCACATGCCGCGTACGATAAGACGGATCTCCACCCCGGCGGCACTGGCCTCATACAGCTTCATGGAAAGCTGCTTGTCGACCAGGTTATTGCATTTGAGGGTCATCGCCGCACGACGACCGGCGTGCGCGTGCGCTATTTCCCGTTCGATCATCCGGATGAGCGCAGGCCGGGTTGAATGCGGCGATACCAGAAGCTGCCGGTAATCCGGGCGCTTATAGGTAAATTTGAGAAAATCGAAAACGTTGGCAACGTCCTCACCGAGGACCTGATCGTAGGTCAGCAAGGTGAAATCGGTATATAGCTGGGCTGTCTTTTCGTTGAAGTTGCCCGTGCCGATGTGACTGTAGTAAGCCAGCCCCTGCCTTTCCCGACGTTCAATCAACAGCAGCTTGCTATGCACCTTCAGGCCGGGAATGCCGAAAATCACCTCGATGCCACCCTCGGTCAGCTTTTGCGCCCAGCGGATGTTCGCCGATTCATCAAAGCGCGCGGCGAGTTCCACCACCGCCCGCACGCGCTTGCCATTGGCCACGGCATTCACCAGGGCGTCGACTACGCGCGATTCCCGGGCCACACGGTAAAGGCAGATCTTGATGGACTCCACCTGCGGATCGAGCGCCGCAGTTTTCAGCAGATCGATAATATAATCGAAGGGGTGATAAGGGTAGTAAAGCAGTATATCCCGCTCGCGGAGCTCCGAGAAAATACTGCGGGAGTCGTCCAGACTGGGAATGCGCACTGGCTCCATGGGCTGCAGCTCGAGGTACTTTGGCCCTATCCTCGGGAAATCCATGAAGTCCTTAGAGTTATGGTAGCGTCCACCCGGGATCAGGCTGTCGTAGCGCCCAAGGTCAAAGCGGGTAATCAGAAACTCCAGCAGTCGCTTCGGCATATCGGCATCGTAAACGAAGCGCACCGGATCGGCTCGCTGGCGCTGCTTCAGGCTATGCGCCATTTTCTCAATCAGGCTTTCAGTAATACCGGCGTCAAGCTCGATCTCGGCATCGCGGGAAAACTTGAAGCAGAACGCTGACGCCTTCTCAATGGAAAGGATGCCGCGGAACATCTGCGGGAGACAGAAGCGAATCACGTTGTCCAGCGCGATAAAGACTCGCCCGGACTTACCCTTGCGCCGCGGTATCTCGACGAAGCGGTTCATACGATCGGTCGGTACTTCGACCAGCGCATAGGTGTGCTTACCATCGGACAGCATGTCGATGGCCAGATACAGGGATTCGTCGTTCAGCGCCGGTATTGGCTGCCCCTCATAGAACAGAACGGGATCCAGCTCCGGCAGCACGGTGGAGGTAAAGAAGGACTGCACGTAATCCGCCTGATTGGTCTCGAGCTGACGTTCGTTGATCATGTAGATACGCCGTCGCTGGAGCGCCTGCATGACATCGTTATAAACCTTCTCGAACTCTTCCTGCGACTCGAATACCCGCGCCTGGATGGCAGCCAGCAAATCCTTAGCCTGCTGCCGCGTGCTGCCTGATGAGACGGAAATGAGGCGGCGCACCTCGGCCACGCGTACCCGAAAAAACTCGTCGAGGTTATTGGAGAATATCCCGAGAAAGCGCAGCCGCTGAATTTCCGGCACGCTTTCGTCCGCCGCCTCCTGGAGCACCCGGGCATTGAACGACAGCCAGCTTAATTCCCGCGGCATAAACAGGTTTTCATCGAGATCGGCCAGACGTGGCTGAATGGGGTTCGTCGTCATTGTCGTATCCGCTGCAGGGCCTTTTCCGGCGATGTGTCAACTCCGTGTTCACACCACAGTAGGTGATAAGGATGCCCGGGTGTAGCCCTGCGGGAAATTGTCATATTTCTGTCATTTTTCGTCCGGTGGACGCACAGCAAGCACATCGGTAGACAGAGTCTGCAGCACCGATTCTGCCGTATTGCCGAGCAGCTTGGCGCGCAAACCGCGGCGACCAACCGTGCCGATCACTACCAGCTGCGCATTCTGCTTTGCCGCTTCACGGGAAATCACATCAGCGGTCGCCCCTCGCCGGCAGCGAAACGCCGCTTTCGGCAGCGAAAACGCGTCGGCGAGCTCAGTGATATGAGGCTGCATATCGCGCTTCATCCGACGGGTGAAATCGTTCGGGTCCAGCACGTCGAGGTCCGTCAGTAGATGCGGAATTTCTACCGCGCTGATACAGGACAGCGAAACGCCGAGTGCCTCGGCAAGCCTGCTGGCATGCCCTAGAACTACGCTGTTGAGCGCTCGCTTGTTCTTTGAGCGTGTTGCAAGGTCGAGCGCCACAAGCACTGGCCGTTGACGATGCCAGCGCTTTCCCGCCACGACAAGTACCGGCGCCGCACTCTCGCGCAAAAGCTGCCAGTCCGTGGATGTATAGGATACCGAGGCACTGTGATGTGCCGTTTTTACGACATATTCGTATTGTCTCGACTCGGTTCGCTTTATCACCCAGGGGGCAATATCCTTCATCCATACAACACGCAGGCCTACCCGTGTGCCAGCCGGCGCTTCCCGATCAATCTGTTCGCGCAGTACCTGCTCGCGCCGGTCGAGCATCTCCCGCTTCACACGGGCCTGCTCATCTCGTGGAATACCAAGACGCCGCAGGGACGCGTACGTGAACGCCACGATTTCCAGTGAGCAGCCCAGCGCCTCTGCCAGCACAAGACCCCGCGCAGTCGCCACGCAAGGCCCCTTGCGATCCGCAATCACCATTATCCTGCCCATGCTCTCTCCATTCTGACGCCCTGTTGGCGTGTCAATCCAATCACATCTGCGGGCTGCCCAGGGCCGACATCAATCGCCGTGCCTCTGCAGATACCCAAGAATATGCACCGCCGTCGACCGGGGATGCTCCAGCGGAAACAGATGACCGCCCGGCACGGTTTGCAGTTCCGCCTGTGGCTGCACACGCCCCCAGCGCCGGAATGCAGGCGCCGACAGCGTTTGCGAATCGCTGCCACGCAGGCCGAGAACCGGGAGCGAAACGCGCTTCAGTGTGGGCCATATCCAGGGCGCAGAGCCATAAATCCCGGCCTCCCAGGCCGGCGGAAATACCAGCTTTATACTGTCGTCACTCGCCGGCGCCGTACTTGCGCACACGTAATCGTGCAGCGCATCATCACTGAAACCACTGAAAGCACGCTTGCCTCGATAAAAGTCGAATGCGGCCTGCGCATCGGGAAACTGATCGGGGCGCGCGAGCGCGCGGCGGATCATTGGCATCTGCCGTAGCCGCGAACGTGGCGTCAACGCCACACCGAGGACGAATCGCGTGGGCAGGAAAACCGGATCCAGCAGTACCAGCCCCCGAAAAAGTGTCGGCTCACGCGCTGCCGCGAGCAATCCCACCACAGCACCGAGAGAGTGGCCGATCAGCCACACCGGGGCATCATGATGCGCCTTGAGCGTGTCAATCAGGTCGCTCGCAAAGAGCTGCCAGCGCAGACGGCCTGGCGGGTGCCGCTCTCCCCAGAGTGGTCGATGCCGCACGGCAGCAACACTGCAGCGCTCACTCAACAGCTCGAGAAGCTGTCGATAACTACCGGGGGGGTAACCGTTTGCATGTGCAAAGACCAGCGGCTCTCCTGAGCCGCCGAATGCTTCCCAACGCTCCTGCATCTGCTGTCCTGCTTCTCCCGTCACTCCTTGCTCAGAGTAAAGCAAAAGCGCCCGTCTGCCCATTCCCGACCCTCGCGAACGGCTGACAGGCAGGTATACTGTGCGACGAGACATGGGCACGAAGAGGCTGCAATGACGCTTGAAGTAATCAGCAGAACCCGCTGCTTTGACGGCGATCAACTCAGATTCCGCCACCGTTCAAACATTCTTGACTGCCACATGCAGTTTTCGGTTTATTTGCCGCCGCAGGCATCGCAGGCCAAAGTACCCGCGGTATGGTTCCTGTCAGGCCTGACCTGCACAGATGAAAACGTCATGGCCAAAGCCGGGGCTCAGCGCTACGCGGCTGAGCAGGGTGTGGCGCTGATCGCGCCGGATACCAGCCCCCGCGGCGAGGGCGTGCCGGATGATCCGGACGGTGCCTGGGATTTCGGGATGAGTGCGGGTTTTTATGTCAACGCGACGCAGAAACCCTGGTCCACTCATTATCGGATGCACGATTATATCCAGGATGAGCTGACCACACTGATTGCGGAGCAACTGCCCATCAATCCCCTCATGGCTGGGCTGATGGGACACTCCATGGGTGGACACGGCGCACTCGTCATGGGGCTGCGCAACCCCGAGAAGTGGGCCAGCCTGTCCGCTTTTGCGCCGATCGTGGCACCGAGTCAGTGCCCCTGGGGAGAAAAAGCACTCGGCAATTATCTCGGCGACAATCGCGAGACCTGGAAACAGTGGGATGCCACAGAACTGGTGCGTGCCGGCGCGACGCAGAAACCGCTACGTATCGATCAGGGCGAGGACGACGCCTTTCTGGCAGAGCAACTGAAAACCCCGCTTTTCGAACGTGCCTGCACCGAAACCGGATACGAGGCAGCAATCAACTATCACCCGGGCTACGACCACAGCTATTACTTTATCGCCACCTTCATCGGGGAACACATTGCATTCCACGCGGCGCATCTGCGCGGCTCGGACTGAGTTGCAGGATCATTCGGCTGCGGCGGGGTAGACGAGCGCGGTCCAGTGACGTCGCTCAAACGGCTGCCAACCATCTACAGGCTGCGACAGCCGTTCGGCGAGCAGGAACCACACCGACGGGTTCAGCGTCATGCCACAGTGGCTACCGCGCACCTCGATACTCTGCGCATACGCGTGGCCGAATTCCGGATGCTGCCGCGCGGTTCGCCAATTGACAATGCCGTCTCCCCGGGAATAGATCGCGGTCGTGGGCACGGGCGGTGCGTTCGGCAGAACATCCTCGGCGACCGGTATATCCTCAGGGGGGTTCAGCCTGGAAAACAGTCGGGATGGATACGACCCCGTCCAGCGCCCCTCACCGAACGGGCTGCCCAGTGAAATGACCTGTCGGACCCGGTCCGGAGTCTCCCGTGCCAACTCCCTGGCAAAAATACCGCCGAGACTATGACCAATCAGCGACACAGAGCATTTGTAGCGGTGGCAGAGAAACTTGATACGCTCCAGCAATCCTTCAAGCACGCCCTCTCGCGGACCCAGGTTACGACCCAGGCCCCAGCCATGGACGGCATACCCCTGGCGCGTAAGGTAGCGGCGCAGCGATGCGGTGTAGCCATCAGAGCCGAGAAAACCGGGCAGAACCATCACCGGATGACCATCGCCCCGCGGCGCACGATCGAGGAAGCGAGCCGCCAGAGACAGTGATGCCGCTTCGATCACGACCCGATGCACCTCGGTAAGTGCCAATAGTGGATGGGGTGGTGGCATGTCGACTGGCATGCCAACCGGCGGCGGCAGCGGCCCTTTATCCACTGCTGCCAGACCTGAATGATCCAATGTTTACCTCCGGCGCTGAATGCGCTGCACTTGCTGCGAAAAGCGGTGTCCTGATATCCGGATCGGAGCATAGCGCAGATTCAGCTGTTGCTGAAAGTAGCAGGCGCGGCGGGCAGGCGCAGCGTTACAGCCGCGAAAATTCCCTGTTGAGGGCATATTGCCGGGAGGTGACGTAAGTCTCTATGCGCTGCACTCGCGCACTGGCCACATCGAGACGCTCCTGGGCCTTGCGCAGACGCTGGCTCGCGCTGTCACTGTAGCGAAACGCCTTGCGTGGCCGGAAACCATGCCGCTCCTCGTCGTACTCCATCGCGACACCCGCACTTCCTCCGCCCTCGGAAACCCGGGCTGCATCGGCACCCGCCGCGTCCATCGTGCGCTCGCGCCGCGGCGCCAGCAGCAACCACCCCGCGAGATAGGCCCACAGGGACAGCGTCCCGGTGAAGAGGAAAGCGGCGACCCACAGGAGTCGCACCACCCAGTGCGCGACATCCCAGTAATCGGCGATTCCAGCGGCTACTCCGGCGATCCTGCCACTTCGCGTGTTGCGGTAAAGCCCCAGATCCCAACCCCGACGTTTGCGCGCACGGAAAGTATCCTGAGTCTCGCGCGGCCCGCCGTGGCGACGGTTTCGCTCGTATCGGTCATGTGTCATAGCGTGGCTCCTGTGTTGCCTGTGGCTTTTCACCGCGCTGGCGACCCGCCTGTCCGCGCCAGTCGCGGTGGTCCCCATCGAGAATGGATTCCAGCGTATCAATGCGCTCGCTCAGTCGATCTACCGTCTCCAGCATCTGCTCTATACGCTCCAGGTCCTCCCGGTTGAGGCTACGACTGGATCGGTTCACACTTCGGTAGTGCATGATGATCCAGATCGGCGCCACAACAACGGCGAACAGAATCGACGGGATGGTCATAAATTGCCAGAATTCCATCGTTGACTCCTCTCCCCTCGGCCATCAGGCCTGATCCTGTTTCCCGTGCTCCGACGATCGACCCGTCACTTCGGCGCGCAGCCGCTCCAGTTCGCGATTGATTCGCTCGTCTTCCTGCAGCGCATCAATCTCCGCTGCCAGTCCCGGCGATACATCGCGACCGATATCCATGACCTCGAGCTGGCTTTCCAGATTATCCATCCGTCGCTCAAACTGCGCAAAACGATCGAAGGCATCATCCAGCGCTTCGCGGTTAACCTGCCTCTTAACCTTAATGCGCGACTCGACGGTAGCGGTGCGCATTACCAACGCTTTCTGCTTGGCTTTGGCATCGCTCAACTTTTGCTGCAGTTGGGCAATCTCCGTATTCAGATGCGCGACATGCTCGTCCGTGGCTGCCATCTCCTCTTCCACGGCCCGGACGTCGCTCTCCAGTTCACGCTTTTCCTGCAGTGCAGCGCGTGCCAGATCATCGCGACCCTTGCTGATCGCCAGACGTGCTTTCTCCTCCCAGTTGGCGGCCTCCTCGCGCACCTGCTCAAGACGGCGCGCAGCCTGCCTGCGGTCGGCTATTACCCGAGCCGAGGAACTGCGTACCTCGACCAGGGTATCTTCCATTTCCTGAATGATGAGGCGGATCATCTTTTCCGGGTCCTCAGCGCTGTCGAGCAGCGCATTGAGGTTGGAATTGATGATATCGGTCATGCGCGAAAAAATACCCATGAGACTGCTCCTTCTGTTATCCCGCGATAGGCGGGTCTCTGTCCTGCGTCAGGCCACTGGCGTTCACACAACTCTTCCTGGCCTTCCTCCTCTTTAAAGCAGGATATATGCCATCACTATTATTTTGTTCATTATCATAGGCTTGCGTTATTCTCCTCAGCTCTCTTATCGACTGAAAGACCAATATCTGTATTTTTTACCTTATTTAAAGGTATCTTTTACCTTATTGAGCTATATTTACAGTATGCGCACCCAGGACAGTATCATCGGTCAATCCCCTACCCTCGCCGCCACACTGGATCGGCTATCGGATCTCGCCGCGATCAACCGACCGGTACTGATCGTCGGCGAACGCGGCACGGGCAAGGAGCTCGCCGCAGAGCGACTGCATTTTCTTTCACCGCGCTGGGAGGCCCCTTACGTTAAGGTGAACTGCGCCGCCATGGCAGAGTCACTGCTGGAATCTGAGCTGTTCGGACATGAATCCGGGGCCTTCACCGGTGCCACCCAGCGCCGACGTGGCCGCTTTGAGCGGGCAGACGGCGGCACACTGTTTCTGGACGAGCTTGCCACTACCTCTGAACGCCTTCAGGAGAAACTTCTGAGACTGGTGGAGTACGGAGAGTTCGAGCGGCTGGGCGGACAGGACACCCTGCAGGTGGATGTTCGGATCATCGCCGCCACGCACGCCGACCTGCCCCGACTGGCCGCAGAGAACCGCTTCCGTCACGACCTACTGGATCGGCTGAGCTTTGATGTGCTGCATCTCCCCCCGCTGCGCCAGCGTCAGGAGGACATCCCGGAGCTGGCACAGCACTTTGCGGTACAGATGAGTGCAGAGCTCGGCTGGTCGCTGTTTCCAGGCTTTTCGCATCGGGCCCTGGCAACCCTGCTCACGCACGCCTGGCCTGGCAATATACGGGAACTGAAAAACACAGTGGAACGGTCAGTGTATCGCTGGGGGCAGCCTGACAGGCCGGTCGACGCCATCACGCTTGATCCATTCCGGTCTCCCTTCACTGGATCACCACCTGCAGCCACCGCGACCCCGGAGAGAGTGGCACCGCCGCCATCGGCAGAGGACGGGACTATCGCCGCCGCAGCCGTGACGCTGCCCATTGACCTCCGTCAGCACTTACAGGAAGAGGAGCGTCGCCTGGTGGAGGCAAGCCTCGCGGAGAACAGCTACAATCAGAAAGCCGCTGCCGGGTCGCTTGGTCTCAGTTATGACGCTCTGCGCGGACTGGTCCGCAAGCACGGCCTGCGGACCCGGGGTCCACGCCGGCGGCCCTGAGCTCACAGCGGACGACAGCCTGACCGACACTGGCAATGAGGAACTCAACATGGCACTCAGCCTTAACGACTCTTCCCTCCTGCAGACCGGCGTCTATATCGACGGCAGCTGGTCCAGGGCCGACAGCGGCGACACCTTTGCGGTTAACAACCCGGCAAACGGTGAGACGATCGCCGACGTAGCAAAAGGCGGCGTCGCAGATACGCGTCGCGCCATAGAAGCGGCCGATGCCGCAATGGGGGCCTGGCGATCACGTCCAGCCAAGGAGCGGTCTGACATTCTCCGCGCATGGTTTGATCTGCTAATGGCTAACCAGGAAGATCTGGCCGTGATTATGACCGCAGAGCAGGGCAAGCCCCTGGCGGAGTCCCGCGGCGAAATCGCCTACGGTGCGTCTTACGTAGAATGGTTTGCCGAGCAGGCAAAACGCATCAATGGCGACGTGATTCCCGGGCCGGCGGCGGACCGACGTATTGTCTGTATTCGCCAGCCGGTGGGCGTGGTCGCTGCGATCACACCCTGGAATTTCCCGAATGCCATGATCGCGAGAAAGGCAGCGCCCGCCCTCGCTGCAGGCTGCAGCATCGTTATTAAGCCGGCCAGCGAAACCCCGCTGTCGGCGTTTGCCATGTGCGAACTGGCCACCAGGGCCGGCGTACCCGCGGGTGTAATCAATGTGGTTGCCGGCAGCGCCCGGGACATCGGCGGCGAACTCACCGCCAACCCGCTGGTTCGCAAGCTGACTTTTACCGGCTCCACGCCCGTGGGCAAGAAGCTTATCGAACAGTGTGCGGCAACCGTAAAGAAAACCTCCATGGAACTCGGCGGCAATGCACCGTTCATCGTCTTCGACGATGCTGATCTCGACGCCGCTGTGGAAGGCGCAATGGTGTCAAAATACCGCAATGCGGGACAGACCTGTGTCTGCTCCAATCGACTCATCGTTCAGGACAGCGTTTACGATGCGTTTGTGGAAAAACTGGTTCGCGCCACCGAAGCGCTGAAAGTCGGCAACGGCATGGACGACGGCGTCACCATCGGCCCCCTGATCAACGGGCAGGCGGCCTCTGACGTGAGCGAGCTGGTGGATGACAGCGTTGCCGCCGGTGCGCGCGTCGCCCTTGGCGGCGGCATGCACGATCTGGGCGGCTACTTCTATCAGCCTACGGTTCTCACCGATGTCACCGCCGCCATGCCGGTATTCCGCAACGAGATATTCGGACCTGTGGCGCCGGTCACGCGCTTTACCGATGAAGACGAGGCAATTGCCCTGGCCAACGATACCGAGTTCGGCCTTGCTTCTTATTTCTACACGCGGGATATCGGTCGCGTCTGGCGCGTCGGGGAAGCCCTCGAATACGGCATCGTCGGCATCAACGAAGGCATCATTTCCAACGCGATGGCGCCGTTCGGCGGCATTAAGGAATCCGGCTCCGGCCGCGAAGGCTCAATCTACGGTATCGACGACTATGTCGAAATCAAGTACATGCTGATGGGCGGCCTGTCACGTTGACAGCTGTACGTGCTGCGCCGGGGTTTTTGCAAGCCTGGCAGCGCTGCGCCATCGGAGCCGGCGGATGCTAGGCTTGCTGCTGCTTTTTTTTCTTGTCGCGATCGTCACGTCCTTTCTCTGCTCCCTGTGGGAGGCCGTGCTACTGAGTATTTCCCCGGCCTATGCGCGGCTCGCCGCCGAAGAGGGCCGTGCCACCGGCCGACATCTGCAGTCGTTCAAGCAGAATATTGACCGCCCGCTGGCGGCAATACTCACGCTTAACACCATTGCGCATACCGTGGGCGCCATCGGCGTCGGCCAGCAGGCAACGCTGATCTGGGCCAACGCCAACCCCCTGATTACCGGTCTCGCGGTCCCGGCGGTAATGACGCTGGCGGTGTTGATACTGTCGGAAATCATTCCGAAAACCATTGGCGCGAACCAGTGGCCGCGCCTCGCACCGTTCACGGTCGTATCGCTGCGCGTCATTATCGTCCTTCTGTATCCCCTGGTGTGGGCCTGCCAGTTCATCACCCGGCGTCTGAATCATGGCGACAGCGCCAGCGTGCTGACACGGTCCGAGTTCATGACGCTGGCAGAAATCGGGGAGAAAGATGGGGTCTTCAAAGCCGGCGAAACCTCCATTATCCAGAACCTGTTGCGTTTTCAGGACATTACCGCGCGCGACGTCATGACACCACGCATGGTGGTGAAAACCGCCGTACAGGAAGATACCGTGGATGACTTCCTCGCCGCGAATGCCGATGACAAGCTGAGATTCTCGCGCATTCCCGTCTACCGACGTGCCAGCCGCGAAGACATGACCGGTTACGTGCTGCGTAACGAGGTGCTCGAGCTGAAAACCCGTGATGCCGGGGCAACCCCCTTGACTGACATAATACGTCCTCTGCGCGCCGTCGACGAAACCAGCGCGCTGCCAGACCTGTTTGACTGGTTTGTGAGCAATCGCGAGCATATCGCGCTGGTCATGGACAGCTACGGCGGCATGTCCGGCGTTGTCACCATGGAAGACGTGATCGAAACGCTGCTCGGCCTCGAAATTGTCGACGAGTCCGACAGCGTGACCGACATGCAGGCTCTCGCCAGACGCAACTGGGAAAAACGCGCCAGAGCCCTCGGCCTTCTTGCCGACGACGGCCCAACCGACCCGGTCACCAGGCCACCGCCCGGCACCCCGGAACAGGCCCCCACCAAGGACAGCGACATTCCAGACGCGGGTCAAACCTGACGCCTGACCCCGGCACCACTGAACCCTCCGGGCAGCTTCAATGCAGGTCTTTTGCCCGAGACCCGCTTCTTGCGACCGTCGGCGACATGGATGTCGCCGCCGAGCCCCCATGGATGGGTCCACGGCGTGTCGCGAGAAGCGGGTCTCGGGCAAAAGACCGGTCGACGAAGACCCGATCCAAACAGATCAGGCCAGTGTCCGCTCCAACGCTGTGCGCCAGGAATCCTGCCGCCGCCGGCGCGCCTGCGCCGACAGGCCTACCTTGAACTCATCTCCCGCCTGCCAGATACGCCGGATATCCCGCGTCCCACGCCAGATACCGGCTCCTACTCCGGCAAGATAGGAGGCCCCCGCCACCGTGGTCTCGATCAACTGCGGACGAATCAGCTTGCGCCCCAGGACATCTGCCTGGATCTGCATCAGCAGATTGTTCGCGGAGGCACCGCCATCCACCCGCAGCGGTCGCATGCGACGACCCAGGTCCTTTTCCATAGCCAGGAGGATATCCGCGTTCTGCAGCGCCATGGCATCCAGCGTTGCCCGGGCAAGGTGACCACGTTGCGTGCCCCGGGTGAGTCCGCATATCAGGCCGCGGGCGTCAGGCGCCCAGTGCGGCGCACCCAGACCCGTGAGAGCCGGCACGAATTCCACCCCACCGTGGTCCTTGACCTCACGCGCCAGCGACTCGACTTCCCGGGCATGGCGGATAATCTTCAGCCCATCGCGCAAGAACTGCACCGCAGCACCGCAGATAAAGGCCCCACCCTCAAGCGCGTACACCGGTTTGCCACCCTCCCCAAGCTGCCAGGCTACGGTGGTGAGCAGACCGGAATGGGACTGCAACCGCTCTGAGCCGGTATTCATGACGATAAACGATCCGGTGCCGAAGGTGCACTTGGCATCACCGACGCCAAAACAGGCCTGGCCAAACAGCGCGGCCTGCTGGTCTCCGGCTGAACCGGTGATGGGGATACCATCTGGCAGACCCGGAACGTTGCGGGTGAAACCCAGATCACCCGCGCAGGGGCGTATCGTCGGCAGAATGGCGGCGGGCACCTCGAACAGGTCCAGCAGGCGGCTGTCCCAGGTGAGATCCTTGAGATTCATCAGGGACGTGCGAGCAGCGTTGGAGACGTCGGTCACATGGTTCTCGCCACCACTCAGCTGCCAGATGAGGAAACTGTCCACCGTGCCCGCCGCAACCCGTCCGGACTTGAGCTTCGCCGCAATACGGGGTGTGTTCTGCAGCAGCCAGCGGAACTTGCTGGCCGAAAAATAGGGATCGAGAACGAGCCCGGATTTGGCCTGCACGAGCTTCTCATGGCCAGCCGCCTTCAGGGATTCACAGAATTCCGTGGTGCGGCGACACTGCCAGACCACGGCGTCATTCAATGCCTCGCCGGTCTGGCGATCCCAGAGCAGAGACGTTTCGCGCTGGTTGGTAATGCCGATAGCGACAATGTCGCCACCCCGGCACCCGGCACGACGGAGCACGCCGCGAATGCCCTTGAGCACGGACCGCCAGATGTCGTCAACGCGGTGACTGACCCAGCCTGGGCGAGGGTACAGCTGCTCAAACTCATTAGTGACGCTGGCGCACAGAGTCCCTTCGGTTGTCATCAGCGCGACCGTTGTTCCCGTCGTACCCTGGTCAATTGCAAGGATGTAGCCTGCCATATCAGGTCCCGTAACCTTCCACCGCCTTGATTTCAAGGAAATCCTCGAAGCCATGCGCACCCCACTCGCGGCCATTACCGGACTGCTTGAAGCCACCAAAAGGAACGTCGTATCCGCCCGAAGCACCGTTGATATGGATATTACCGGCGCGGATGCGTGACGCAACCCGGCGCGCGTGGTCGACATCACT
This sequence comes from uncultured Alteromonadaceae bacterium, assembly GCA_964613795.1. GTDB lineage: Bacteria > Pseudomonadota > Gammaproteobacteria > Pseudomonadales > Halieaceae > Chromatocurvus. The sequence goes on from CAZTJR010000002.1 coordinate 23,674, forward strand.
GCTCTGCACGAAGCCGGCAAGCCCGTAGGGCGTATCGTTGGCGATGCGGATAGCCTCCTCCTCGCTTGTGTAGGGAATCATGACCAGCACCGGCCCGAAAATTTCCTCGCGGGCGATCGTCATGTCGTTGTTGACGTCGGAGAAAACGGTCGGCCGGACAAAGTAGCCGGTGTCATGACCTTCGGGCTTGCCGGGACCGCCGACCACGAGCTTCGCACCTTCTTCAATGCCCTTTTCGATCAGTGCCTGTATGCGATCGTACTGCAGTTGCGACACCACGGGCCCCATGTGGGTGCCGGGATCTGTCGGATCGCCCAGCACTACTTTCTCTGCCACCTCACGCGCACGCTCCTCCGCCTCTGCAAGCCTGTCCGCCGGCACCAGCATGCGTGACGGTGCGTTACAGGACTGGCCGCTGTTGTTGAACATGCTGCGCACACCCTGCTTGACGGCGGCGGCCAGGTCAGCATCCTCAAGGATGATGTTTGGTGACTTGCCGCCGAGTTCCTGCGTCACCCGCTTCACAGAGGGCGCGGCATTCTGTGCCACCAGCGTGCCCGCCCGGGTGGAGCCGGTAAATGACATCATGTCGATATCCGGGTGTCGGGACAGCAGCGTGCCCACACCCGGGCCATCACCGTTGACCAGATTGAATACACCGGCAGGAACACCCGCCTCCTGCATGACCTCAGCCCACAGCCAGGCGGACAGCGGGGCAATTTCACTGGGCTTGAGAATCACCGTACAGCCCACCGCTAATGCCGGCGCCACTTTACAGCCGATCTGGTTCATCGGCCAGTTCCAGGGCGTGATCAGACCGCAGACGCCTATCGGTTCCTTGAACACGCGGTGGGCGCCAAGGTTCTCCTCAAAAGAGAACTCCCTGAGAACACGGGCCGCCTCCTGCAGGTGGCCAAGCCCGGTGTGCGCCTGCGCTTTCTCCGCGAAGGTAATCGGGGCGCCCATTTCCTCACTGATAGCGGCGGCGATATCCCGGTAACGCTTCTCGTAGACAGCAGCGCAGGCGTCGAGCAAATCGATCCGCTCCTGCCGCGAAGTCTGCGAGTAGCTGTCGAAGGCCTCGCGGGCAGCGGCCACCGCGCGATTGACATCGGCCTCGCCGCCGAGGGAAATCCTCGCGCACACCGTTTCCGTCGCCGGGTTGATCACGTCAAAGGGGTTCGCGGTGGCCGGGTCGACCCACTGACCATCAATGTAGAATTGCGTGTAATCGCGCATGCGTGTCTCCAGAAATAATGATGCGTGTTGCTCTACCGGAGTGTAGCACCCGAGGCGCGGCTGGACAGCCGTCGTCCCTGACGCGACAGAACGACATGACAGCTGCGCGGGATCATTAGCGGGAGACCGATCGGGGACTGCTTGCGCACGATTCCCGATTGCCACACAATTTAATAGGTTAATGACAGATCCGGGAGACGGGCACTATGACAATGGATATCGGCAGCGACGAGATGACTCTGTTTCGCGACATGGCGCGTCGCGCTTTCGAGCACGAGATCACGCCGCACTACGACGCCTGGGAAGAAGAGCGCATGGTGCCGCGCTCGCTCTGGAACACGCTAGGAGCGGCGGGACTTCTGTGCCCTGACGTCGACGAGGCCTACGGTGGCGCAGGGACCTCGCCGCAGGTGACGCTGGCGATGATCGAGGAGCTCTCCTATATGGGCTTTGGCGGCTTTGCCAGCGGTTACGGCATCCATTCCAATATTGTCGCCCCTTACCTCATCCACCACGGCAGCGAGGCACAGAAGCAACAGTGGCTGCCGCGAATGGTCACCGGCGAAGTCGTGGGCGCACTGGCCATGACCGAGCCCGGCGCCGGTTCAGACGTCCAGGCAATTCGCACGAATGCCGTCAGGGATGGCGACGAATGGGTACTGAATGGCTCGAAGATCTTCATCACCAACGGCATACATGCCGATCTGGTGCTGGTCGCCGCAATCACCGACCCCGGCAAGGGCGCCAAGGGCACCTCGCTGTTCCTGGTCGATGCACACCTGCCTGGCTTCGAGAAGAGTCGCAAGATCGACAAGATAGGCCAGCATGCCTCCGATACGGCACAGCTGTTTTTCCAGGATGTGCGCTTGCCCGGCGATGCCCTGCTCGGCGAGTTGAACCGCGGCTTCATTACGATGATGCAGGAACTGCCCCGGGAGCGTCTGGGTATCGCAGCCCAGGCCGTGGCCTCCGCCGAGGGCGCTCTGGCGCTGACGGTGGATTACGTCGGCGAACGCAAAGCCTTCGGCCAGGCCATCAGCAGCTTCCAGAACACACGCTTCAAGCTGGCTGACGTGAAAACCGAGATCGCTCTCAATCGCGCCCTCTACGAGCAATGTGCGACAGAGTACAGCCGTGGAGAGCTGACGGCAGACAAGGCCGCAATGCTGAAGCTAGCCTCCTGCGAAATGCAGTGCAGCACCATCGATGAATGCCTGCAGCTGTTTGGCGGCTACGGCTACACCAGTGAATATCCGATCTCACGCTTCTACACCGATGCACGCATACAGCGCATCTACGGGGGTACGTCAGAGATCATGCGCGAACTGGTCGCGCGCAGCCTGCTCGGGCGCTGAAGACCTGGCGGGCGAGCCCCTCGATCACGGGCTCCTCGGCGCCGTTCAGATAATCACGCCCTCGGCGCGGAGCCCGGCGACGTCCTCGTCAGAGAGTGACAGCAAGCCCTGCAGGATCTCCTCGTTGTGACTGCCGATGCTCCCGCCAGGCCACTCGGTACGTCCCGGGGTTTTTTCCAGCCGCGGCATGATCGCCGGAATTTTCAGCGGCTTGCCGTCTATTTCCACCCGCTCGAACAGCCCCCGCGCCCGATAATGAGGATCAGACAGCATATCCGCTACGCTGTAAATCGGTCCGACCGGCACCCTGGCCGCCTCCAGTCGCTGGATGACTTCAGCCGCGGCGTGCTGCTGGCACCAGTCTGCCAGCGCCGCATCAATTTCTGCCTGGTGCACAATGCGTCCCGGGTTCTGCGCCATGGCCGGGTTCTCTGCCATGTCTGGCCGACCGGCGACGGTCATGAGCCGCCGGAAAATGGAATCGCCATTGCCGCCAATGATAACGTGCCTGCCGTCGCGACAGGTGTAGGTGTTGGTCGGCACGATGCCGGTTATCGTCGTACCTGCCGGCTCGCGCACCACGCCGGCGCCGTCGAATTCCGGCACCATACCCTCCATCAGGTTGAAGACCGATTCGTACAGCGCAACGTCAATGGTCTGGCCACTGTCGTCGCGGTGGCGCTGTATCACCGCCAGCGCAACGCCGAGCGCAGCATGAATGGCCGACAGCGTGTCGCCGAGTGAGATATTAGGACGCACCGGTGGCTTTCCAGGCTCGCCATTGATGTAGCGAAAGCCGCCAAAGCCCTCGGTGACTGAGGCATAGCCCGGCTTGTCCGAGTAGGGACCGTTCTGGCCGTAACCGGAAATCCGGGTGTAGATAAGCCGCGGGTTGCGCTGCCGAACGACATCCGGCCCCATGCCCCAGGCCTCCATGGCGCCCGGACGGAAGTTCTCGACCAGCACGTCGGCATCATCGAGCAAACGCAGCGCGAGCTCACGGCCACGGAGGGATTTCAGATCCAGGGTCACACTTTTCTTGTTGCGCCCGAGGCTGCGATACCACAGCGAGGTGCCATCGCGCATCTCTCGCCAGCCGCGAATCGGATCGCCGCCCGGCGGCTCCACCTTGATCACCTCGGCGCCAAAATAACCAAGAATGGTCGTCGTGAAAGGACCGGCGAGCAGCTGGCCGAGTTCAATTACCCGAAGACCGTCCAATGGCCTTGCAGAATGGGTCACCAGCAGTCTCCTTGTTACGCAAAGACCGCAGTGTAGCGCGCGGCCATGGCAGGAATCGAGCGGGATCAGCGCAGCGTCATGTCAATCCGCAGGTCGACAGGCGTTATCAATCTGCTAGAGTTATGGCATCTAACAATCACCCGGGAGCAAAGACCCATGTTTCACGTCACCAAGCAGCACTGTCGCGTCGCCCTCCTCGCGACGGCCATGGTAAGCGCACCCACCGTTCTCGCGCACTCGGTGAAGGATGAGCCACTGCAATCCTATCGCCAGTCTATCTTCGCCATCATCGGCGCAAACTTCGGGCCGATCGCGAGTATGGTCAAGGGCGACACCGCCTGGGACCAGGACGCCATGGAAGGATTCGCCGACGACCTGGAGGACGCTGTCGATCTCGACCTGCTGCGTGGCTTTGCACCCGGCTCGGAAAAAGGGACAACACGGGCCAAGCCGGAGATCTGGGACAACATGGACGACTTCGAGTCCAAGCTCGAAGATCTCCGCAACGCCGCAGAGGCCCTTGAGGAGGCGGTTGAGAGCGAGGATCGCAAGGCGATCGCAAGCGCTGTCAGGGACACCGGTGGCGCCTGCAAGGCCTGCCACGATGATTACAAGGCGAAAGACTACCTGTACTGACCGATACCGGGCTCTACAGCCAAAGCGAACACAGGGTCGTGAGCCACCGGGTACTTGTCGCGGGTGCCAGCGGCTATATCGGCCGTCAGCTTGTTGCGGCGCTTACCGCCCGCGGCTGTGAGGTCATCTGCCTCCTTCGAACCTTGCCCGACGCGGGCAGGCTGCCCGAACTGGCGGACGCCACCATCAGGGTGGTGGATTTTGCCAGCAGCGACAACATCCGCCAACACGGCATTGGCGGCGATGCCTTTGACGCCGTTTATTCCTGTCTCGCCACCCGCGGCGGCGGCATTCGGGATGCCTGGCACGTAGAATACCAGTGCAATCATCAGCTGCTCATAGCGGCGCGTGCCGCAAATATTCCCCACTTTGTCCTGCTCTCGGCTATCTGCGTGCAGACGCCGACACTCGCCTTTCAGCACGCCAAGCTGGCCTTCGAGCGGGAACTACAGGCGAGCGGTCTGCGCTACAGCATCGTCCGTCCAACCGCGTTCTTCAAATCCCTCTCGGGGCAGATCAGGCGCATTCGGCAAGGCAAATCGTTTCTTGTATTTGGCGATGGCGAACAAACCGCCTGCAAACCGATCAGCGAGCGCGACCTAGCCGTGTTTCTCGCCAATTGTCTGGAGGACGTCAGCGCCCACAATGCCATCCTGCCTGTCGGCGGTCCCGGTCCGGCAATCACGCCGCTGCAGCAGGGGGAGATGCTGTTTCGTATCTATGAGAAAGCACCGAAGTATACACATGTACCGGTACAGCTTTTCAGCATTGTCGCCGCCCTGCTGTGGCCGTTTGCGAAGCTGTCATCGGCGGCGGCAGATAAAGCGGAATTTGCACGCATCGGGCGTTTCTACGCCACGGAACCCATGCTGTGCATAGACCCGGATACAGGCCGTCATTCTGCCGAAGCCACGCCGAGTTTTGGCCACGACACGCTGGAAGCCTTCTATAAGCGCACGCGACGCCAGGGTCTTGCCGGGCAGGAACTGGGCGAACACGCTCTGTTCTGACAAGCCCGCGCCTGCAGCCACCCGACAGACGCCAGACTCACCAGTAAGACACCGGTGCTGGCGCTAGCTGGATGCCTCCCCAGAGCGCGGCGGCAAACAGCCCGGCGATCAGCACCGCCCACCACCAGGGTCGCGCCGGTCCGGTGCCGTGTCGACCCTCGACAGACCCGCGCCACATGGGCCCGAGCAAACGCTTGCCGGCGATAAACTGGTAGTAGGCAACTGCAGCCAGATGCAGCGCAATCAGTCCGAGCAGAATGTCGAAGGCCGTTTCGTGAATGCTGCCCAGATAATCAGTCACAGCAGAATCCGCGGCATGGTAGAACGGTCCGTCAAACAGAATGCCATCGCTGTTGAACAGACCACTGCCCGCCTGGGACAGCAGCACCAGCCACAGCGCCATGGATGACCAGCCGCCCAGCGGATTGTGGCCCGGTGTCTCCGGCGGCGCTCCACGGAGGTAGCGCCAGACCGCCCGCGGACCCCGCAGAAAGTCACGGAAGCGGGCCTGAGGACTGCCGACAAAGCCCCAGACAATTCGCGTCGCCACCAGCACCAGGACGGTATAGCCGATCCACGCGTGCTGCTTCATATAGCCCTGGTCCGCCGTCCACCAGGCTGCCGGTACGCAGGCAGCGAGCGCCCAGTGGATGACGCGTACCGGGATGTCCCAGAGCACCGGACCCGGGGGCACGGTTTTCATGCCAGACACGTCGGCGCAGCTAGCGTTGCATTGACATAGAAATGTCGAAACCGAGACTGCTCGCACGGCGTCGCGCCGCATCCCGGGCATCGGCAGGGCGTGTGCTGATCCACAGATTGCTCGAGCGCGTGCCGCTGCGACAGAATGCAAAGACAGGCCGGGAATCATCGTCGAACAAGGCGGCCATCGCCTCCGGGTCATCGCCGGGATAATTCATGGCATTGAGAGGATAGTAGTGGTACTCCAGACCAGCGGCCTCGGCCGCGGCGGCGAGCGCCTCACTTGAGGGCTGATCCGGTGCCTCTCCGTCAGGGCGGTTGTTAATGACAACCTTGTAACCCGCCTCGGCGATAGTGGGCATATCTGCGGGCTGCACCTGACCCGTAACACCGACACTGTCTGTCAGATTGATAATCTGCATGTTTTCTCTCCTCTGGGGTCATCCCCGCGCAGGTTTACCCGCGCTGTAGCGCTTCAACCCGCACGGCATTTCAACCGGCGGCTATCGAACTGACAGTCCACCCCAGACCCAGGCCGTCTGCGGTGAGCTTGATGCCCACCAGCACGAGGAAGACTGCAATGATCCGGTAGTATACGGCGGGCCGCGAGTGCAGCACCAGCCAGTGTCCGATACGCACGCCTATCGGGGCCAGCGGCATCAGCACCAGCGAGTACAGCAGATTATCCGTATCGAACTGGCCCAGCAGATAATACGGGTAAAGCTTGAGCGCATTGACGACGGCGAAAAATACCCCGGCCGTGCCGACAAACATCATGGGTGGCAGCGACTTTGGCAGCAGATACATCGTGAGTGGGGGCCCACCGGCATGAATACTGAAACTCGTGTAGCCCGACAGTGTCCCGAAGAACAACGCGGTCCCGGCATGATGCTCGCGGCCGGTGACCGCCTGCAGGCCCAGCAGCGTAAGCAGTCCAAACGTGATGGCCACGAGACCGACAAGCAGTCGCAGTGCGCTTTCATCCAGCAGGCCAACGCTGTAGTACCCGAGAGAAATGCCGAGAACGGCGCCGGGAAGAAGACGGCGCAGCGCCCGCCAGTCGAAGTGGCCCCAGAAGGTGCGCACTACCACAACGTCCATCAGCACCAGAATGGGCAGCAGAATTGCCGCAGCCTGCACCGGCGACATGACCAGCGCCATCAGCGGCACCGCAAGGATCGCCACGGCACCGCCGAAGCCACCCTTGCCGATGCCGAACAACAGAACGGCCGGGACGCTGACAAGCCAGAAAAGCGGTTCGCTCAGCACAGGAGGCTTCAATCAATCAGGCGGAAAGCATCGCCGCCCAGAACATCCAGGATGTCACGACGCGGGTCATTCGATCGCGGCAGCGTCTCGCCGGTGATTCGCTCGGCGAGACCCGTGTAGGTGGCAGACACCTCGTCAAACAGCGCTCGCGGCAGTGCGGTATCCCGCGCGAGTCTCTGCCGCTCAGGCATGCGATCCTTATCGAGGAGCACCGAGGGATCCTCGACCCGCGCAAGCAGGGATTGTCGGAAGGTCTCTTTCGAGTTCTCCAACACGCGACCCTCGCGATAAGCCGCGGCGTCCCAGAGACGCGAGGAATCCGGCGTGCCCACCTCGTCCATGTAGATCAGCCGATCCGACCCGTCCTCGCCGGACACATAGCCAAACTCGAACTTGGTATCCACCAGCAGCAGGCCTTTGTCCGCGAGTTGCGCCGAGATGAGGGAAAACCCATCCCGGAGCAGGCGGTCACAGGTGTCGACATCGTCCGGCGACGCGAACTGAAAGCGGTCTGCGTGCTCGCGGATCTGTGCAGTACTGACGTTGACATCATCTGCGGCGGGCACACCCGGAATGCCGGTCAGAATACCTTTGGTGGAGGGTGTGACCAGCAGCTTCCGGAGTCGCTGGTCACGCTGCAGGCCCTCGGGCAGCTGAATACCGCAGAATTTGCGCTCACCGCGCGCGTAGGCACGCCACATAGAACCCGTGATGTACTGCCGCGCAATCGCCTCAATGGCGACAGGCCGGGCGCGCTGGACAATCCAGACCAGCGGATGCGGAACCTCGAGTATGTGATTGGGAGCGAGTCCCGCCTCGTTAAAGCAACGGAACCAGTAGCTGGCTATCGCATTCAATGCGGCGCCTTTCCCCGGCACCCCATGCAGTCCGCCTTCCGCGTGCCAGATGCAGTCAAATGCCGACAGGCGATCAGAGATCACCATGATACCGAGCCGTGTATCAGGCCTCGCCGGATAGCCACGCTGCGCCACCAGACGTGAGCTGTCTGCCTCGGTCAGCCAGTAAACGGAGCGCACCTTGCCACTGTGAACGGGCGAGCCGGTGCGGATGGGCAACGTATCATTGACGGCCAGCACCTCGGAAACAGGCGACATGCAGTGCTCTCTTTCAGGATTCGAGTGCGTGCATGATAGCAAACAGCGTGCATGCAGGGGATCAGGCGCTGTCTCACGCTATTGGCCATGATATACCGAAAGAACCATATGCCCAGCTGCCGGCGATTTGGGACCGGCACCGGCGCGCTGTTACACTTGCGCCTCATCGCAATCGGGAGACCCCAATGCCATTCGCGCTCTGGCGCTCTGCCGCCCTGCCCCTGATACTCACCTTGAGCACAACCGCCGCCGCCGACCCGCCGTCGCGGCTTGAGGAAGTATTTGTCAGCGCGAGCCGCAGTGCCGACAAGGCCCTGGAACTCCCCGTCGGCTGGTCCACTATCCGCGGCGATGAGATCGACACCACCGCTGCAGTACACATCAATGAACTGATGCAGCGCGTGCCGGGCGCGTGGATCAGCCGCGGTAACGGACAGGAGAGCCTAACCGCGCTGCGCTCGCCGGTGCTGACCGGCGCCGGCGGCTGCGGGCCGTTTTTCATGGGCTGGGATAACATCAGCCTGCGCGCGCCGGGCTTCTGCAACGTCAACCAGTTGTTTGATGCCAATGCAGAGCAGGCGGATCGGATCGAAGTCATTCGCGGTCCGGGTACGTCGGTATACGGTTCCAACGCCATGCACGGCGTGATCAATATTCTTACCGCGGCACCGACTGCCGAGCGCGAACAGCGTGCCACCCTGGAGGCCGGTCCGTTTGATTATTACCGCGCCAAATACCGCTACAGCGATACTCTTGGCCGACATGGCATCAGCCTGCGTGGCAACGCCGCCACCGATGGTGGCTTCAAGGATGATTCCGGTTTTGACCAGCAGAAGCTGACCCTGCGCCACGATTTTGCCGGCGATATCTGGCAGGTAACATCCGCGCTGGAGGCGACCAACCTGAATCAGGAGACCGCAGGCTTCATACGGGGATTCAAAGCCTACAAGGATGGCAATCTGCGGCGCCGCAACCCCAACCCCGAAGCGTATCGCGATACCTGGTCACTGCGCGCTTACAGCCGCTGGCAGCGCCAGTTCGCCTCTGACACCTCCCTCACCATCACACCGTACCTGCGCCGCAACCGCATGGAGTTTCTGCAGCACTTCCTGCCCTGGCAGCCCGTGGAGACCAACGGCCATGAGAGCGTGGGCCTCAACCTGATGCTCACGGTGGATAAGGGAAATCTGGAGTGGATTCGCGGCATCGACCTCGAGCGCACCAACGGCTATCTGAGCGAGATACAGGCCAATGACTTCAGCCCTAACCAACCGCGCGGTATACACTATGATTACACGGTCGACGCCTCGGTTGCCGCCGCCTACACGCAGCTGAACTGGCAGCCAGCCACCGACTGGACACTGCAGGCGGGCGGACGCTTCGAGCACCGACGCTACGACTATGATAATCGCACCGGCACTGGCTCGGCCTGCGCTCCTGAGGCCAGCGCCTGTCGCTTCTTCCGTCCCGCCGATCGCGAGGACCGCTTCAGCGACGCCTCTTTCAACCTTGGCGCAAGCTACGGCGGCTTCGGCAACAACATAATCTACACGCGACTGGCTCGCGGCTTCCGGGCACCGCAGACAGCCGAGCTGTATCGGCTGCAATTGGGCCAGACCGTGGCAGAACTGGACTCCGAGCGCATCGACAGCGTGGAAGTGGGCTGGCGCGGCGATTTCGACGCGCGGCTGAGCTGGGACCTCACGCTGTATATGATGGAAAAGACCGACGTCATCTTCCAGGACGCTGACCGACAGAATGTCAGCGGTGCAGAGACCAGCCATCGCGGTCTGGAGGTGTCCCTCGATTATCGCGCTGGCAGCGGCTGGTACGCCGGCCTTGACGCCAGTGCCGCCAGACATCGCTACGAGGGACAGACGCCGCTACTCGGCTCGGGCAGCAATATCCGCGGCAATGACATCACCACCGCGCCGCGACTGTTCGGCAGCGCTCGCATCGGTCGTGAGGTGTCATTATTCGGTCCGGGCCATGCGGAACTGGAATGGGTCTATATGGACAGCTATTACCTTGACCCGGATAACGAGCACGAATACGACGGTCACAGCCTGCTCAACCTGCGCCTGCGCAGTGCGGTCGCCGCCAACTGGGAAGCCGGTCTTCGCATTACCAATCTGCTGGACCGGGATTATGCCGAGCGCGCAGACTTCGGCTTCGGCCAGTACCGCTACTTTGTTGGTCAGCCGCGAGGGGTTTATGCTGAGGTGTCGTGGTATCCCGGCGGGCGTTAGCGTCCGCCCATACTGGAGATTCCGACAGCGTCACGCACCTGCTGCATCAAGGGAACACTGTACTCACGGGCCTGCTGCGCGCCCTTCTGCAGCACCGCTTCAATGTGCCCGGGGTCATCCATGAGTTCCGTGTAATACCCGCGCGCCGGCGCCAGATGATCGTTAACCAGCTCGAACAGCTGTTTTTTCGCTTCCCCCCAGGCAATGCCGTCGGCAAACGCCTGGCGCATGCGCGCTGTTTCGCTTTCGTCGGCAAAGGCCGCCCATATCTGGAACAACGTTGAGTCATCGGTAGCCTTGGGCTCACCAGGCTCCAGCAGGTTGGTCTTGATGCGGTTGATCGATTTCCGCAGCTTCTTTTCCGACTCAAACAGCGGGATGGTATTGTTGTAGCTCTTGCTCATCTTGCGTCCATCCAGGCCCTGCAGCACCGCGCCGTTGTCCTCGACAACCGCCTCGGGCAGGGTGAATACGTCGGCAAAATTGTGATTGAAACGCTGCGCAATATCCCGCGCCATCTCCACGTGCTGTATTTGGTCACGCCCCACCGGAATGCGCTGTGCACCAAACATGAGAATGTCCGCCGCCATCAATACCGGGTAGCAAAACAGGCCCATGGTGATACCAAAGTCGGGATCCTCGCCCGCCTCCTCGTTTACCTGAACTGCGGCCTTGTAGGCGTGGGCACGGTTCATAAGTCCCTTGGCGGCGCTGCAGTTGAGAATCCAGGTCAGTTCCGGAATCTCAGGGATATCGGATTGCCGGTAGAAGATCGCGCGGTCAGTATCGAGTCCGAAAGCCAGCCAGGTGGCGGCAATCTCAAGGCTCGAGCGACGCACCTGCTCGGGATCCTGACACTTGATCAGCGCATGGTAGTCGGCAAGAAAAAAGAAACTCTGCTGGTCCGGCTGTGTCGAGGCCGCGATTGCCGGGCGGATCGCACCCACATAGTTACCCAGGTGCGGCGTGCCGGTGGTGGTGATGCCGGTGAGAACCCGTTGCTCGCTCATGCTTTTTCGACTCGTTCGCAAAAGTCCGCCATGATACGGATTCCTGTCGGTAAATCTATCCGCTGCCCCGATCGGGCGGCCATTCGCTGGCTCCGGCCGACCGTGTCGCGCGACAGTACCCTGCGCGAAGAAGCCGGTGGCCAGGCAAACGCTGCCGGCATTCTCAGCAGCGTGCTGCAGGCGTCCTGGAATGCGCAAAGAAACGGCGCAATACTCGCCACAGGCTGCAGGCGTCCTCGCTGCCGGCGAGTTCGCGGACGCTATGCATAGCCAGCGTCGGCACGCCGATATCCAGCGTCCGCACGCCGAGCTCCGCCGCGATCAGAGGGCCGATCGTGCTGCCGCATGCCATGTCGGTGCGCACCACGAAAGATTGCACGGGCACGCCTTCCTGATCTGCCAGCAGGCGATAAAGTCCCGCTGTCTCGCTGCTGGTCGCGTAGCGCTGGTTGGCGTTGTGCTTGATCACCGGCCCAGCGTTGAGGCGCGGACCATGCCGTTCGTCGTGCCGGTCGGCATAGTTGGGATGCACTGCATGAGCGTTGTCGGCCGAGATCATGACCGAGCGATCGAGCATATGGGAATAGACCGGCTCGCTGCCCGCCAGCTGCATCAAGAGCGAGCGCAGCATGGGGCCCTGGGCACCCACGGCAGAGGTACTGCCGACCTCCTCGTGATCATTGCATACCAGCAGAGAAGACTGGGCGGGGTCCGCCGCCAGCAGCGCCTGCAGGCCAACATAGCAGGACAGCAGGTTGTCCAGCCGCGCAGAGGCAATAAATTCCTGCCGCAGACCCACCAGCGCCGGCGGCTGCACGTCATAGAAGCATAGCTCATAGTCCAGCACCCGGGCGACAGCGTGGCCCTGCTCGCGGAGATTCGTGGCAAGAAGTTCCCGCAGGGCCGGCTCCTCGCCCTCGCTGGCAAGGGCAAGCAGGGGCAGTATGTCAGTCTGCGGATTGATGCTGCGGTCTCGGTTTGCCTCGCGATCGAGGTGGATCGCCAGACTCGGGATGAGCGCCAGCGGGGTGCGGAAATCCACCAGGCCCGTGGCCAACGCACCGCTATCGTCGGCATAGCTGACCCGACCGGCGAGAGACAGGTCGCGATCAAACCAGGGGTTAAGCAGTGCGCCGCCATAGACTTCCACCGCGAGCTGAAAACAGCCCTGGCGCAGTCGCTCGGGGTTGGGCTTGACCATCAGGCAGGGGCTATCGGTGTGCGCGCCGACCATGTGCAGACCGTCCGTGGGCGCCTGTTCCGTCCCGTGGGTAAAGGCAATCAGACTACTGTCGTTTCGGGTGAGATAATAGCGGCCTCCCGGCTGCGTCGACACAGCCGGGCCGGCTTCGTCGAGGGACTGGAAACCGGCCTCGTGCAGGCAGGTGGTCATGGCCGCCACCGCGTGAAAAGGCGTCGTGGCGCGAGACAGAAAATCGCACAATCCGCGGTTGAAATCGCTGCTGTTCATGATGTTCCGCTCCCGCTTTCGGCCATGTGCGCCTGCATGCGCGCGAACAGGCTCGAGGTATCCCAGCGGCCGCCGCCCATCTCCTGCACCTCGGCATAGAAGGCGTCGACCAGCGACGTCACGGGCAACTCCAGATCCCGCTTTGCGGCCTCCTCCAGCACCATGCCCAGGTCCTTGCGCATCCAGTTCACTGCAAAGCCGTGCTCGTATTCACCCGCCAACATCGTCTGGTAGCGGTTGACCATCTGCCAGGACTGCGCAGCGCCCTGGCTGATAACCTCGATCACGGCAGCGCTGTCGAGACCCGCGCGCTCGGAAAACGCGAGGCCCTCGGCAAGTCCCTGAACAACGCCGGCAATACAGATCTGGTTGGCCATTTTCGCCAGCTGCCCGCTGCCACTGGGACCCAGCAGACGCACACAGCGAGCGTAGGCCGACAGGACCGGCTCAGCGCGAGCGAAAGGCCCGTTGTCGCCGCCGACCATGATGGTGAGCGCAGCGTTTTCGGCACCCGCCTGTCCGCCCGACACGGGCGCATCGAGAAAACTGACGCCGACAAGATCGGCCGCCGCGTGCAGCTCACGGGCCAGTGCCGCGGACGCCGTCGTGTGATCTACCAGCAGTGAACCCGCGGCCATGGCTGCCAATGCACCGTCATCCGCGAGCAGTACCTGACGCACGTCATCATCGTTGCCGACGCAGCAGCACACGATTTCGGCACCGACGGCAGCTGCAGCCGGTGTGTCGGCCACGCTGCCGCCGTGCTGTTGCCGCCATTCCAGGGCCCGCTGCCGCGTGCGATTGAACACCGTCACCTCATGCCCTGCGGCGGACAGATGACCCGCCATAGGAAAACCCATGACGCCGAGGCCGATAAACGCAATCTTCATGCTGTTCCTCCGAATAACAGGCGCTGCATTATGTCAACCAGAGTACGACGAGAACCAGCGCGAGGGCGACACGGTAGTACACAAAGGGCATCAAGCCAATGCGATCGATCAGGCGCAGAAAGGCCGCAATGCAGCCGTAGGCCGTGGTGCCCGCCAGTGCCGCCGCCAGCAGAAGCTGCAGCCAGGGTACCGGCGCTTCAAGCAGCAGCAGATCGCGCCCCTTGAGCAGCCCAGCGCCAGCGATAACAGGAATCGACAACAGAAAGGAAAAACGCGCCGCATGCTGGTGCCCCAGCCCGAGGAGAAGACCTGCGGTAATGGTTACACCGGAACGTGAAACACCGGGTATCGGCGCTATTGCCTGGGCGATGCCCACTGTCAGAGCGACGGGGAATGTGAGGTCACGCTGGATACCGCCCCGCGCCGCGCGGTCGGCAAGCCCCAGGGCCAGGCCGAAGATCAGCGTGGTGGCGGCAATCACGGGAAGTGTCCGAAGATGCACCTCTATCATATCGTTGAGCAGGAAACCCGTGATGATAACTGGCAGGGTGGCGACAGCCAGAAACAGCACCTGGCGACAGCCATCATTGACCCTGCGCTCGCGTGCACCTGACATCAGGTCACCGAGCAGCGCTGTCAGGTCACGTCGGAAATACACCACTACCGCGCTCAGAGTGCCGACGTGGACCGCCACGTCAAACGCCAGGCCCTGATCTTTCCAGCCGAGCATCAGTGAGGGAATCACCAGGTGGGCCGAGCTGGAAATCGGCAAAAATTCTGTGAGACCCTGAAGCAATGCGAGGATGGCGGCCTGCCACCAGTCGATCACGCGCGCGGCCCCTGCTCCGCCAGCTTTTTCCAGCGCGTCGCATCCTGAACATAGATCGGCGATACGTCTGTTGCAGCCTGCGTGACACCCGACGCCAGCGACGTCCCCGCCATCGACAGCAGATCCCGCGCCTGGGGCAGCACGTCACCGTAGGCGCAGTGGACAGGCAGCCCGGGAATGCTGGCGAGGAGCCCGGAGCCCGATCCCACGACAGAGAGCGACGGCGCTGCCGGCAATTGCGCCGTGATCGCGGCGATCGGCAGCGCTTCGGGCGTGCACACGGCTGGCGGCATCAGTTCAACCGGCCCCGCTGGCGAAGCGCGGTAAAGCGCCCAATAAACCTGCCCGATATTGGCGTCGAGCGTGCTTAGAATCACTGCACTGTCCGGCAAGTCGTACTCGCGCCACGCCGTGGCTGCCTGACAGGCCAGCGTGGAAATCGGCACGACCGGCAGGTTGAGGCTGAATGCGAGCCCCTGCGCGACACTGGCGGCAATGCGCAGGCCCGTAAAGGAACCGGGGCCACAGCCATAGACAATGGCATCGAGCGCCAGGGAAGCCGGCGGGCGATTCCCCAGAAGGTCTGCGAGCATCGGAAAAAGCCGGCGACTGTGCTGGCGCGGCTGGCACTCGTGGCGTTGCTCTGTATTACCCTCGAGGCCCAGGGCAACCGAGCAGGCATCGGTCGCGGTCTCAATGCCCAGCAGTCGTTGACTGCGCCCTTCCTGTGAAGCCATGTAGTTCTCACCTGCCGGAATACTGTGCATGCAGCGCTGAATTATCCCACAATCGGCTCCATGCACCCAGCAAACCACTCAACGATTAATAGCGGCGCCACATGGCTGCGCGGGGGAACAACAGGGCTTGTCCTCGCGGGTGGCGCCGGACGGCGCATGCAGAAGCGGGACAAGGGCCTGATTCCCTGGCGGGGAGAGCCGTTGGTGACGCATGCCGTAAGTTGCCTGCAGCCGCTGGCAAGCCGTCTGCTGATTAGCTGCAACCGCAATCTGGAGTGTTACCGCGCCCTCGCCGATCACGTGATAGTCGACGAGCGCGAAGGTTACCAGGGTCCTCTCGCGGGACTGGAAGCGGCCAGTATGCAGGTGTCGACACCGCATCTGCTGGTGCTACCCTGCGATATGCCCGGCGCTCCTACGGCCCTTTTCGTACGCTTGCGCGATAGTCTGATCGCAGGTGGCGGGCAGGGGCTTGATGCGGCCTATCTCAGCAGTGGCGGGCGCGAGCATTACCTGTGCCTGGCATTGCGCCGGGAAGCGCTGGCTGGGCTCACGGCGTATCTCGACAGCGGACAGCGCAGCGTGCGCGGATGGCTCGCCACCCTTTATACCCAGTGTATTGTAATGGACCTGCCGCCGGAGGCCCTACGCAATATCAACCAGCCCGACGCGGATCACTAACTCACGCGCCAAGCGCGGCCAGGATGCGATCGCGAATATCCTCGACATCGCCCACGCCCATGATCCGGTGATACGCTGGCGCGGCGTCGCTGGTGAGAGACTGATAGAAGCCCACCAGAGGGGCGGTCTGCTCGTGATACACTGCCAGCCGCTTGCGCACCACTTCCTCGCGATCGTCATCCCTGGCGACCAGCGGCTCACCGGTAACATCGTCAACGCCCTCAACCTTCGGCGGATTGTGCTCGGTGTGGTAGATACGGCCCGAGGCGGGGTGCACGCGACGGCCTGACATGCGCCCGACAATCTCCTCGTCATCAACGACAATCTCCACCACGTGGTCAATCACTACGCCGGACTCCAGCAGTGCCTGCGCCTGCGGGATGGTCCGCGGAAAACCGTCAAACAGAAAGCCTTGGGCGCAATCCGGTTCCTTGATACGCTCTTCCACCAGGCCAATGATGATATCGTCGGAAACCAGCCCCCCGGCGTCCATCACTTCCTTGGCGCGTTTGCCAAGCTCGGTTTCTGCCTTGACCGCAGCGCGCAACATGTCGCCGGTCGAAATTTGCGGGATGTTGAGGTGCTCGGTAATAAACTGGGCCTGAGTGCCTTTTCCGGCACCCGGGGCGCCCAGAAGAATTAAACGCATGCAGCTGTTCCTTGGCAGTAGCTTTTATCTATGCGGCGCACGTGGCAACGCCGACCCCGATAAGAAGAAGCGCAACCTTACACAGCCCGCGGAAGGAGCACAAGGGCCCGTCCAGCGCCGTGTAATGGTGCTAGACGTCGACTTTTGCGGCCTGCCAGAGTGCGTCCAACGCCACCGGATCGAGGGTTTCCAGTGTTGCCCCGCGCGCGTCTGCCAGTTCTTCCACGCGGCGGAAGCGGCGCTCGAACTTGCCCGATGCCCGCCGCAGGGCTCGTTCGGCATCGAGTCTCAGCCAGCGGGCCAGGTTGACGCAGGTAAACAGCACGTCGCCCATCTCGTCCTCGACAGCGTCGCTCTCACCGCTGTGCATGGCGGCGCGCAACTCGGCAATCTCCTCCTCCAGTTTATCCAGCACGCCAGCACTGGTCGACCAGTCAAAGCCGGCATGGGCCGCGCGCTTCTGCAGTTTCTGGGAACGCTGCAGTGCCGGCAGAGCCACCGGCACATCGGCAAGAGCATGATGCTGATCACGGGCACGACGCTCCTCTCGCTTGATCGCCTCCCACTGCGCCTTGACGTCGGCCTCGTCCATCGCCCCGGGATCCACGCGCTGCTCAAGATCGCCGGGGACAAATACGTGGGGATGCCGCCGCACCAGTTTGTCGGCCAGCGTGTGCACAATAGCGTGAAAATCGAACAACTCACGCTCACTGCCGAGCTGGGCATAGAAGATGACCTGGAACAGAACATCTCCCAGTTCTTCGGCAACATGCGGGTAGTCCTCCTGCTCTATTGCCTCTGCCAGCTCGTAGCATTCCTCGATTGTTGAGGGCACGATGCTTTGGAAATCCTGCTTAAGATCCCATGGGCAGCCGCCATCAGGGTCGCGCAGACGCTGCATAATGCGCAGGAGATCGTCAAGGTCATAGCGGGTATCGGGCACGGTTTACCTCAGCTGTTGATCCGCGTTGCAGATATCACGTTTTTCAGCCGGTTCAGTCGCTCCAGCAGCTTGGCGAGTGACTCGAGGTCGGCAATTTCAACGGTCAGCCGCATGGTAGCGGAATGCGACTGACGGATGGACTGTGTCGTGATGGCAAGCACATTGATTCGCGCAGTCGCAAACATCGCAGTGATATCCCGCAGCAGGCCCTGGCGGTCATAGGCCTCGATGGCGATATCAACTTCGAACTTCTCGTCTGCATCTGTGCCCCATTCCACCTCGATAATGCGCTCTGGCGAGCTGTCCTGGCACTGCACGACACGGCGACAGTCCGCACGATGAACGCTCACTCCGCGGCCCTGGGTAATGAAACCGACAATATTGTCGCCTGGGAGCGGCTTGCAGCAGCCCGCCATATGCGTCAGCAGGTTGCCCACACCCTGGACATCGACGTGGCCGCTGCGACGACCGGTGCCGTGCGCCACGCGCAACTGCGGCTGCGGCTTATCACCGATCAGGCTCTCCGCCGCATGAACTACCTGTGACGACGACAGGTCTCCAGCACCCACCGCAGCGTACATGTCTTCTACCGTGGACAGCTGCACCCTGGCGGCAATGCGCTTGTAGTCGACGCTGGTCAGCGCCATGCGTCGGAACTCCCGTTCCAGGAGGTGGCGGCCTGCGTCGATGTTCTCTTCCCGTGCCTGGCTCTTGAACCACTGCTGCACCTTGGCACGGGCGCGACTGGTCTTGAGGTAACCCAACGCCGGCTGCAGCCAGTCGCGCTTTGGCTGGCCCTGCTTCGCGGTGAGTATTTCCACACGCTCACCCGTCTTAAGCTCATAGGTCAACGGCACGATCTGCCCGTTGACCTTGGCACCGCGACAGGCGTGGCCCACCTCGGTATGCACGTGATAGGCAAAATCCAGGGGTGTGGCGCCGCTGGCGAGGTTCACCACGTCGCCGGATGGGGTAAACACGTACACGCGGTCCTGGGCGACATTGAAGCTCAGCTGTTCGGCGACGCTACCTGCATCACCGGTTTCTTCATGCCAATCGAGGACCTGGCGCAGCCAGGCGATCTTCTCTTCGTATGTGCTGCCAAGGCGCACCTCGCGATCCGATCCCTTATAGCGCCAATGGGCGCAAACGCCCAGCTCCGCCTCCTCATGCATGGTGCGGGTGCGTATCTGCACCTCGAGGATCTTGCCCTCCGGGCCGATGACCGCCGTGTGCAGTGAGCGATAGCCGTTTTCCTTCGGATTGGCGATGTAATCATCGAATTCGTTGGGGATATTGCGCCACAGTCCGTGCACCAGACCGAGGGTTGCGTAGCAGTCCTTCACGTCGGGAACGAGAATACGCAGCGCACGGATGTCATACACCTGCGAGAAGCCGATTCCCTTGCGCTGCATTTTCCGCCAGATACTGTAGATATGCTTGGCGCGACCGTTTAGCTCGAAGTCGATGTTGGCCTTGCTCAAGACCACATCAAGTTGCGATGACACCTGCTGGATAAAGCGATCGCGCTCGCGGCGCTTGCCATCCAGCAGGCGCGCGATCTTGCTGTAGGCGTCCGGGTGCAGATAGCGGAACGACAGATCCTCCAGCTCCCACTTCAGGTGTCCGATACCCAGACGATGCGCCAACGGCGCGTAGACGTCCGCAACCTCGCGGGCGATGGGCTCACGGCGCTCGGCGTCGTTCTTTACCGCCCGGATCGCACAGGTGCGCTCCGCAAGCTTGATCAGCGCGACCCGGACGTCATCCACAATGGCAACCAGCATTTTGCGAATGTTCTCGCGCTGCGCATCAGCCTGTCCGAGAACGCGGGCATCGCCGGTATTGCGCAAATCGCCGATGGCCGCCATGCGCAGCACGCCGTCTAGCAGGTTTCCCGTGGCGGGACCGAAGCGAGCTGTCACGCTGGCAACATCGAGCCGGCCCTCGCGCACCGCTCGGTACAGCAGGCCCGCGAGCAGGCAATCCACGCTCACCTGCAACTCGGCAAGTATCTGCGCGGTCTCGACACCGGCGAGCAGGCAGTCCGAGTGGGCGCTCCAGTCGCTGGCATCGACGCCCGGCCGCTCCCGCGCCTCGCTGGCCAGCTGCGCGGCGTCGGCGAGGCGCTGGCGATCCACTGCCTCAAGCGCCAGCGGCACGTGAGCGAGCCAGCGGCTGACGTCGACCTGGCCATCGTCACTGACGTGATACTGATCCCTGACCTGAACCATGAGCAGCGTCGCTCAGTCGCGCGGTGCGAACACGCCGGTGGACAGATAGCGATCTCCGCGATCACAAATAATCGATACAATTGTCGCGTTTTCAACCTCCTGCGACAGTCGAAGTGCTCCCGCCACCGAACCACCGGCTGACACGCCGCAGAATATGCCCTCCTCCGCAGCAAGCCGGCGCATGGTATCCTCGGACTCTTCTTGCGAAATATCCATCACCCGATCCACTCTTGCGGCCTCGAAGATCTTTGGCAGATAAGCCTGCGGCCACCGGCGAATACCGGGAATACTCGCGCCGTCCGCCGGCTGCAGTCCGATAATCTGTATCGCCGGATTCATTTCTTTGAGAAAGGCCGAACAGCCCATGGCGGTACCCGTCGTGCCCATTGACGTGACCAGATGTGTGATTTCGCCCGCCGTCTGCTGCCACAGCTCCGGGCCGGTACCGCGATAATGTGCTATCGGATTATCCGGATTGGCGAACTGGTCAAGCACACGACCACGCCCTTCACTGGCCATGCTGTCGGCCATGTCGCGGGCGCCTTCCATACCGTCTTTCGCCGATACTTCGATCAGCTGGGCACCATAAGCCTGCATGGACTGCTTGCGTTCAGTGCTGGCGCTTTCCGGCATGATCAGGACCAGCCGGTAGCCACGGATCGCCGCGGCCATTGCCAGGGCGATGCCCGTATTGCCGCTGGTGGCCTCGATCAGGGTATCACCGGGCTTTATCTCGCCCCGGGCTTCGGCCTCGGCGATCATGCTGAGTGCCGGACGATCCTTGACCGAACCTGCCGGGTTGTTGCCCTCAAGCTTGGCCAGCAAGGTGTTGCCTGTCTGCCCCGGCAGACGCTGCAGCCTGACTAGCGGTGTCTGACCGATGCAGCTTTCTATTGTCGGATAGGTGGGCATGGGGAAGGAACCTTCGCTGCGAATGGCGCGGAGCAGTATAACGCCTGTGGGAGAAACTGCGCAGGGTCGGGTGCTGATCAGTCATTAGCCGCTATCGCGGGCACGCTCGCGGTGTTGCAGAAACAGCTCCCGACTACGCAGTGGCCGTCCGCCGAGCAGGTCTGCGAGCGCTGATCGTGTCAGTCGCTTGGCGGTCTGACCGGCGGAGCCGCGGTAGTCGCCTCTGGCGACCGCCAGCAGATCCGACCCGCGGTACAGCCCGCCGGGCGCTTCCGCCACCGCGGAGGTCGCCTGCGGAATCAGTCCCGTCCCGGGCCGGTACGTATAAAAAGCTTCATCCGAGATATCGCCACCGTCGGCGCCGTTCACCACCAGCTCAACACGGTAGCCCAGGGCGTCGAGCAGGTTGAATTCAAAGGCGCGCAACGCGTCCTCAATAACGCCGCCGTCTGCCAGCGCAGCCAGCGCTACCGCATAGGCAGCAAAGATGTCGGGTTGCGGATCATCACGGTGCAGCAGGCGCACCGCCAGTTCATTCAGATAAAAGCCGCTGAGCAGGGCATCACCGCGTAACGCGGCGATACCGCCACCGGCCTCGACGCCGGTCAGCGTTTTCAGCTCGCCACCACCCGAAAAGGAGAGCAGCAGCGGGGCGAAGGGCTGCAGCAGCGAGCCGCTGGAACCACCGCGCGATTTACGGCGTACGCCGCGGGCCACCAGACCTAGTCGGCCGTATTCCGCGGTCAGAACCTCCAGTAGCTGGCTGCTATCGCGAAACGGTCGTCGGTGAAGCAGATAGGCCGGCTGCAGGGTAACGCGCATTCATTTCGCCCGGTAACTCAAGCTAACTGCGATCGTCGTAGCCAAGACTTTTCAGGGCGCGATCGTCATCCGACCAGCCGGACTTGACCTTGACCCAGAGCCGCAGCATGACCTTGTTGTCAAACAGTTTTTCCATATCGCGTCGGGCTTCACTGCCAATGGAACGCAGGCGCGAGCCGCCCTCGCCAATAAGAATCAGCTTCTGGCCACGACGCTCCACCAGTATCAGTGCAGAGATGTTCAGGATGCCCTTGTCCTCAACAAATTCCTCAATCTCCACCGCGGTGGCATAGGGGAGCTCATCACCCAGCTGGCGCATGATTTTCTCACGAACGATCTCGGCGGCGAGGAAGCGCATGCTTTTGTCGGTAATCTGATCCTCCGGGAACAGTGGGGCACGCTCCGGCAGGCGCGCGACAATCTCAGCCTCGAGCGCATTCATGTTCTGCCTGCGAAGGGCCGACAGCGGCACGATAGCGGCAAAGTCGGCCTTTCGCTCGAGACTCTCAAGGTGCGGCAGAAGCTCGCTCTTGTCGCGGATCAGGTCGACCTTGTTGACCACCAGAATCACCGGAGCCTCGCAGTTCGCGAGGTGACTCAGCACGCGCTCGTCGTTCTCGGTCCAGGCAGTACGGTCCACCACCATAAGCACCACGTCGACATCCACCAGGGAAGAGCTGGCAGCGCGGTTCATCATGCGGTTGATGGCGCGTGGGGCGTCCACGTGCATGCCAGGCGTATCGACGAACAGAATCTGGTAATCGTCGCCGGTCTTGATCCCGAGTACCTGATGCCGCGTGGTCTGGGGCTTGCGTGAGGTAATGCTCAGTTTCTGGCCCACCAGATAGTTGAGCAGAGTCGACTTGCCGGTGTTGGGTCGGCCAATGATGGCAACATGCCCACAGCGGTGCACTACTTTATTATCCACGGTTAAGACGCTCCAACGCGCTTTTCGCGGCCGCCTGTTCGGCGCGACGGATACTACGGCCGGTGCCCTCGGCTGCGGATTTCGGCTTTGCGAGCCGACAGCTCACGTGGAACTCCTGCTCGTGATCGCTGCCGCTGGCGTGCAGCAGCTGATACTCCGGGAGTGGCAGCCCCCTCGACTGAAGGTACTCCTGCAGTCGCGTTTTCGGGTCCTTATCGAGCTCGACATCCTGCAGCGCTCCCAGGCGCTCACCCAGGACCTGCAGGACGAAGCGCCGGCAGGCCTCCAGCCCCCCATCAATAAGAATGGCGCCGGTCAGCGCTTCAAGCGCATCGGCGAGAATGGATTCACGGCGGTGCCCTCCGCTTTTGAGTTCTCCAGGCCCAAGGGCGAGATAGTCACCAAGATTGAGCTCGCGAGCCACTGCCGCCAAGGTCTCGCCCTTGACCATTTCCGCGCGCATCCGGCTCAACGAGCCCTCGCGAGCACGTGGAAATGCGCCGTACAGATGCTCCGCGACCAGGTGATTGAGAATGGAATCGCCCAGAAATTCCAGCCTCTCATTGTTGTGGCGACCCACGCTGCGATGAGCCAGCGCCTGTAACAGGAGAGAGCGCTGGGAAAACTCATAGCCGATGGCACGCTCGAGATTTGCAGACTGACTGATCAGGCTCATTGCGGCACGGCACGCCCGGCCTCGAACAACAGGTCATCAAACTTGATCACGGCATCGATGCGCCAGACCATCGGCACGCGAGCTTCATAACGGGCATCGATCCAGGTCCTGCCATCTTCACGATAGACTTCAATGTCCTTGTAATCGATGTCGTAGACCTGGTTGGTATTCAGCGTGGTGGCCAACCTGCGGCGCACGTCGGAAATCGTGTCTTCGTCGCGATTGAATTCACTGGCCACGCGTTCGACCACTTCCTTGACCGTGAGGTACTCAATGTATTTTGGCGCGATACGGATGGCGGCCGTGACAAAAAAGCCGACCATCATTGCGATGACCAGCAGGCCTGGCAGTGACATGCCGCGCTGTGAACCCTGTAACGTCATAGTCGCTATCCCGTTATGTGCGTGCCGCACGCAACCGGCACTGTTTCCCAGTCTGGACCTGCATTAGTGAATCCTTCCCACCCGACTGAAGCTGGGCACGCTGAACAGCGAATCCCAGTGCATCCACACGGCAAACGCCTTACCGACAATATCCTTTTCGGCCACCTGGCCCCATACCCGGCTATCGCTGCTGTTATCGCGGTTGTCGCCCATCATGAAATAGTGGCCCGGTCGCACCACCACAGAAAAATCCCTCGCTGGCCGCGAAATATCCTCCTGCAGCAGATGGCCCTCTTCACCGAACTCCGAGCGACTGATCTGGTAGCGTGACCGCCCATCGGGAATGACCGCGAGGCTCTCCGTCTCGACCAACTCGCCATTCACATAAAGACGCCGGTTGCGCTGCGTGACCGTGTCCCCGGGGATGCCGATAACGCGCTTGATATAATATGTCTTGTTCATATGTGGCGGAAAGAACACCATTACATCGCCGCGCTCCGGTTCGTTCATATCCAGAACCTTGGTGCGCACGACAGGCAATCGCAATCCATAGGTAAACTTGTTAACCAGGATGTAGTCCCCCACTTCCAGTGTCGGCACCATGGAGGACGATGGAATCTGAAAGGGTTCCACAATGAAGGAGCGCAGCACAAACACCACGAAAAGCACGGGAAAGAACGACTTCGAGTACTCCACGAGGACGGGCTCGGATGCCGACCCGCCACCGGCATTCCTGCGCCGGGCCGGCGCCAGAAACAGCGCGTCAACAAGCCAGACACCGCCGGTAAAAAATACCGCCAGCACCAGTATCAGAGGGAAGTCTATGGTCATCGGGGTCCGTCCCTATCAGTCTACCTGCAGGACGGCGAGGAACGCCGACTGCGGAATTTCAACACGGCCAACCTGCTTCATGCGCTTCTTGCCGGCCTTCTGTTTATCGAGCAGTTTGCGCTTGCGTGATACATCGCCACCGTAGCACTTTGCCGTCACGTTCTTGCGCAGTGCCTTTACCGTCTGCCGCGCTACAATCTTGCCGCCAACCGCCGCCTGTATCGCCACGTCGAACATCTGGCGAGGAATCAGCTCTTTCATTTTCTCGGTCAGCACGCGCCCACGGTGCTGTACGTGGTCGCGATGCACAATCACGGCCAGCGCATCCACCCGGTCACCGTTGATCAGGACATCAAGGCGCGCGAGATTCGCCGGCTGAAAGCGATCGAAGGCATACTCGAGCGAGGCGTAGCCGCGGCTGACTGACTTCAGCCGGTCAAAGAAATCGAGCACCACCTCCGCCAGCGGAATATCATAGCTCAGGGATACCTGGGAGCCGAGAAACTGCATGTCGATCTGCTCACCGCGCTTCTCTACGCATAGCGTAATCACATTGCCCAGGTAGTCCTGCGGTACAAGGATGCTGCAGCGGGCGATGGGCTCGCGCATTTCCTCGATATCACCAACGTCCGGCAGCGATGACGGATTGTCGATGCTGATGACATCGCCGGTCTTGGTCACCACCTCGTAGATCACCGACGGCGCGGTCGTGATCAGGTCAAGGTCGTACTCACGCTCCAGGCGCTCCTGGATGATCTCCATGTGCAGCATGCCAAGGAAGCCGCAGCGAAAGCCGAAACCAAGGGCATCGGAGGTTTCGGGCTCATAGAACAGAGACGCGTCGTTCAGCGTGAGCTTCGCCAGCGCATCGCGAAAATCCTCATAGTCATCCGTGGACACGGTGAAAATACCGGCATAGACCTGAGGCCGTACATTCTTGAATCCCGGCAGCGCGGGCACATCCGTGTGCTGCGCCGGCACCAGCGTATCACCCACCGGGGCACCGTTGATCTCTTTGATGCCGGCAATCACGTAACCTACCTCTCCCGCGCGCAGACAGCCTGTTTCCTTGCGCTTGGGCGTAAAAATACCCACGCCATCCACCTGATGCTGCTTACCGGTGGATTTTGTGACGATCTTGTCACGCTTGCTCAGCGTGCCCTGCTTGACCCGCACCAGCGACACTACGCCGAGGTAATTATCGAACCAGGAGTCGATGATCAACGCCTGCAGCGGCGCATCGCGTTCCCCCGATGGCGGCGGCACCTTTGCCACCAGCTGCTCAAGCACATCTTCAATGCCCATGCCCGACTTGGCGCTAACCAGACACGCGTCGGTCGCATCGATGCCGATGATCTCCTCGATCTCGATGCGCACCTTGTCAGGATCGGCCTGCGGCAGGTCCATTTTGTTAAGTACCGGCAGCACCTCGAGGCCTTGCTCGATGGCCGTGTAACAATTGGCCACAGACTGCGCCTCTACGCCCTGACCGGCATCTACCACCAGCAAGGCGCCCTCGCAGGCAAACAGCGAACGGGAAACCTCATAGGAAAAATCGACGTGGCCGGGAGTGTCGATGAAGTTGAGCTGATAGACCTCGCCATCCCGCGCCCGATAATCGAGCGTCACGCTCTGGGCTTTGATGGTGATGCCACGCTCGCGCTCGATGTCCATGGAGTCGAGCACCTGCTCGCTCATCTCGCGATCACTCAGGCCTCCACAATACTGTATGAAGCGGTCTGCCAGCGTGGACTTTCCATGGTCAATGTGGGCAATAATGGAGAAATTGCGGATGTGCTTGAGATGACTCACTCGGTATGACTCTACGCCTTGGGATGCCGATATCACGTGCATTAGGGATGTGCACTCGGCCAAATGGTGGTATGCAGGGCATACCACCGCTCGGAAGGCGCGATTGTAACGCAGCGGGCGCCCGCCCGCCACGCAGGCGTGAAAAGCGGGCTGGCGGCGCTGCGCGGGTGACGGTGTCAGCCAGGTACGCGCAGGCCGATGAACAGCGGTGCACCACGGCGGATCAGTCGCACCGGCACGGATGCACCGGCGCGCAGTGACGCCGTGACATCGCGCAGGGCGTCCAGATCCTGCACCGGCTGATTGGCGACCATGGTAATCACATCGCCGGCGCGGATCCCCGCATCTGCGGCGGGTGATCCCGCTTCAACGTTGCGCACCAGTACACCGCCGGACAAGCCCCAGCGCTCCAGGACATC
The DNA here is from genome assembly GCA_964613795.1 of uncultured Alteromonadaceae bacterium. Lineage (GTDB taxonomy): Bacteria > Pseudomonadota > Gammaproteobacteria > Pseudomonadales > Halieaceae > Chromatocurvus. The sequence continues at coordinate 50,718 of CAZTJR010000002.1, forward strand.
CGGCGCGGCATTCTCGCAGAGGATACCGAGCTTACCCTCCTCGCCACTGGCCGAACCGCTGGCGGCAGATGCCAGGTCTTCGTCGGCGTCGAGTCCACCGACCGTGACGCTGATGGTCTGGCGCTCGCCATCACGAATAATCACGGCATCGACCTTTGTGCCAGGCCGCAGCAAACCCACCACATGCGGCAGATCAGCAGAGGTCTCTACAGGCTGGCCAGCGAATTCGATAATCACATCACCAGGCTCGAAGCCCGCACCCTCAGCTGGACCACCCGGCGCCAGCTGCGCAATCAGGGCGCCCATCGGACGGTCCAGTTCAAAGGATTCAGCCAGGTTGCGGTCAACATCCTGGATGGTCACACCGAGCCAGCCCCGTGCAACAGAGCCGTTTTCCTTAAGCTGCTCAACCACACTGCGCACGACGCTCACGGGAATGGCGAAAGACAGGCCGATTGAGCCGCCGCTGCGGGTAAATATCTGGGAATTGACACCCACCACCTCACCGTCGAGGTTGAACAGCGGCCCTCCGGAATTACCGGGGTTAATGGCCACATCCGTCTGGATAAACGGCACATAGTTTTCATTGCGCTCAGTGGGCAGACTGCGGCCCTTTGCACTGACGATGCCGGCGGTCACCGAATAGTCGAGGCCAAACGGCGAGCCGACCGCAAGAACCCATTCACCGACATCCAGGCGATCGGTCGTGTCCAGCCGGGCGACCGGCAGATCCTCGCCCTCGATTCTGAGAAGGGCGAGGTCAGAGCGCTCATCGAGTCCAACGACTTCCGCGTCATACTCACGACGGTCGCTGAGGCGCACAACGACGCTGCTGGCCCTCTCTACCACATGATTGTTAGTCACAATGTAACCGTCATCCGAAATGATGAACCCAGAGCCCATCGACATTCTCTGTCGCGGTCCCGGCGGCGCACCGCGGTCCTCGAAAAACCGCCTGAGATATTCCGGGATCTCGTCGGAGTCGAAACCGGGGTGGACCGGGGCTCCCGCTTCCTGTTCCACCAGAATCTTGACAACGGCCGCAGAATTGTCTGCGACAATGTCACGGAAATCCGGCAGGCCTTGTGCGTGCAAACCAGTCGCCAGCAGCGCGGCCGACAGCAGCAGCCACTGGGCGAGGGATCGTGGAGTTGGCATAAGTCAGTTCCCCATCACTCGAAAAAAGTAAGTGTAGCGTTTATTTCAGATCGCCGTGTTCACGACATGGCAGCGATTGTGACATCACGACCCGAATCAGCCGGTATTTGTCGCTGCAGAACCGGTTGCATCAGCGGATCGTCGCGGTGAGAGAAGGCATGCCAGCGAACCAGGCCAAGGCCTGACGCCAGGCCGGCCACTGCGGCCGCGAGGCTGGCAACATCGCCCGCACCCGGCCTCAGTGCAGAAACCAGCACTACCGCCAGCATCATGCTGATGATCGGCACGGCATACACAATCGTAGAGCCTCGCAGAATCACTTCCTCGGGCAGCGCAATTTCAACGCGATCATTGATACGACAATCTGCTGCCTTCAGTGCCTCGCCCGACAGCGCACGAACGAGCCCTCGCCCACCCCCTTGCTGTCGATTCAGCAGGCCCTGACCGCAGCCGGCGCGAGCGGAGCAACTGCCACAGGTTGAGCGACGCAGAGTCTCCACCCAGACGACATCAGGTTCCACCGCGACAACCCTGCCTGACTCCAGCAGCATGTGCTACCTCAACCTGACCGAATCAGTGACCATCCGTGCGGTGTTGACCGGCACTTCGCCGACCACCGTTACCAGCACAACGGAGCCTGCCAGGCGCAGGCCCCGTGTGTAGGCAAGTGTGCTGCCTTCGCGCACCGCGCCTTCACCCGGCTGCATGTTCACGCTGCCGGCTTCGAGGAACACAGAGAAACTCGCCATGCCGTCGGTGTAGGTCTGGCGAGCGCTGTTTCCTGTCGCCTGGGTCGGGATAAAGCCGGCGGGCACCCACTCGGGCTTCCAATCTGCCCTCGCTTGCGGAATTGACCCTGTTTCCGTCACGGCGGCCACGCTGCCAGAAGAGGTCGCGGCATGGTTATCGGGAGGCGACGCACTGTGATTGCCGCCATCCCCGGACATGGCTTCTGCATCTGCCCCCTCAGCGCCGGTGTCATGCTCGGCGCTCGACGTTTTCCTCAGCGCGAGGCTGGCGTACTGGAACTGCTCCAGAGCGCGACCATCCGCAGTGAGCGTGGTGATTTTAAGCAACTGCGCTGTTTCCTTGTCCACCTCCAGTACATAGGCATAGCGATACATGTCGCGCGGCTGGGCAATGATTCGCTGTGTCATGCGGCCGGCGACACGGTCGCCCGACTCCATGGCGAGCCGGTAATGCGCAGCCACACCACACGCGTCTCCTGGCCCACGCTGCAAACGAAGCAGCGCATGCCCGGGATGAACGCAGCTTTGCGGACGCTCCGAGCGCACAACCTGTGCACTCTGCCCGGTCAGCAGAGCCAGAGTATCTGTCGTCACATCCCCCGCGGTGTTCCTGCGGATCTTCAATACACGCATATCGCCATCGCGCTGCAGTGTTGCCATGCCCTGATGGTCTACCATCGCTCCGGCGCGTGACATGCGCTCAAGCAACTGAAGTGCGTCGGCACTGGAATCGTCGCACACGGACTGAGCAAAGAGCAGCCCGGGCATGAGGCAGGCGCCACAGACAAGTGCACGAATCAACTGCAGCCGGGAACGAGGCATGCGGGCGTTACTGTGCCTGTATGTCCTGAACGCGGGCAAACGGCACCAGACTCTGTGGCGTGTTCAGCGCCGCCTGCTCCGCGTGGGACTGGCTATACTTGCGCAGCCGCTGTCGCGCGAGTTCCTGGTAGCCGGCACCCACTGCGGGCTGCAGCACCATGGACGGTGCTTCTGCGCGCGAGCCGAAACTGGCCCGCACGGGCACCGCAGCACCGGAGTTGACCAGACCGGGTGATCCGGCCCCTGCTGGAACGCGACTCTCGGGCGATGTCATAAACTGTTGACCGCTGAATACGACCACCGCGGTCACCGAGGCAGCCACGGCAAAACTCGCCAGCGACCGGCGCATTCCAGCGACGGCTCTTTTATCTGCCACCGGCGCGACGTCAAGCTGTGCTACCGACTCACTGACCGCTCGGGAAATATCCATCCGGGTTATCACCGCATTTCCGCGCAGGACATCGCTATTGCGGTGCATACCGGACCAGGCGGCTCGAAGTTCATCGTTATCAGTACTGGCCAGAATGCGGTGCAGTTCGATCTCGCTCGCTTCTCCATCCATCAATGCAGACAAGGACTCGCGCATGGACTTGTTCATATGGCCTTCCCTTTGCGTGCTGTATGGGTCATTCGTTACCTCTGGTTGCTGCAACGCCGTTACTAGCTGCCGCCAATCTGCGCTGTGACTTTAGCATCAATCGCCTCGCGGGCCCGGAAAATACGTGAACGCACGGTACCTACCGGGCAATCCATGACATCCGCGATATCCTCATAACTGAGACCATCAAATTCCCGCAAAGTTACCGCAGTGCGCAAATCATCAGGCAGATCGGCGATTGCGGCTTCGACCACGGCTTTCAGTTCCTCGCCGAAAAGGGCATTTTCCGGACTTTCCAGATCGCGCAGGGCGCTGCCCCCATCGTAATACTCTGCATCCTCAACATCGACATCGCTGCCGGGGGGGCGACGCGAGCGCGCCACAATATGATTCTTGGCCGTGTTGATCGCAATCCGATAGAGCCAGGTGTAAAACGCGCTGTCGCCCCGAAAGCCGGGCAAGGCACGATAGGCCTTGATAAACGCTTCCTGTGCGACATCCTGCATTTCGTCCGAATCCTGAATGTAGCGACTGATCAAACCCAGAATCTTGTGTTGATACTTAAGCACCAGCAGATCGAAGGCGCGGTTGTCACCCTTCTGAACTCTGGCAACCAGCTGTTTGTCCGTGGCCGTGGCCGTCACGCGACGCCATCCTCCCTGATATTTGCACGCAGGCTCTGGCGCCCGCAGCGTCGGCTTGCCCAATAGACCGTGGTGACGCCTGCAAGTTCATCGTTCATCGAATTTCTTCGTCACCATCGCGGGGTCGACTATACTGGCGCAAAGCTTCTCACGCCGCTGCGTTTTTTGCACACACTCACACCGGATTCACGGAAATTCTATGGGAAAACACTGGCGCCATGACGTCGTCATAACCGGCAGCGGAGCCGCGGGCCTCAGTGCGGCACTGCGTCTGCCGCGGCACCTGCGCATCGCCCTGATATCCAAGGCAGATATCGCACAGGGTGCCACATACTGGGCGCAGGGCGGCATGGCCGCTGTGCTGCACGATCGCGACACGGTGGATTCCCATGTGGAAGACACGCTGCGGGCAGGCGCGGGGCTCTGCCATCGCGATGTGGTGGAGTTTACCGTCAGCCATAGCCGGGAGTGTGTTGACTGGCTGGTCGAGCTCGGCGTCAATTTTGACCGACGCGATGACCAGGCGGCCGACGCTTCGCCCGAATTCCACCTGGTCCAGGAGGGCGGCCACAGCCACCGCCGCATTATCCACTCCACTGACCAGACCGGCCGTGCCATCGGTGATGTGCTCGCGAGTGAAGTGCAGGCTGCGGACAACATCGAGGTCTTCACCCACCGCGTCGCTGTAGATCTGGTCGTTCGCAACGGCCACTGCCACGGCGTCTATGCGCTCAATCAGCGCAGCGACCATGTCGATCTGTTCCAGGCGCCCGCAGTTATTCTGGCAACCGGTGGCGCAAGCAAGGCCTACCTTTACACCAGCAATCCGGACGGCGCCAGCGGTGACGGCATCGCCATGGCCTGGCGGGCGGGTTGCCGCGTCGGTAACATGGAGTTCAATCAGTTTCATCCTACCTGCCTGTTTCATCCCAGGGCCAAGTCGTTTCTGATTTCCGAGGCGCTGCGCGGTGAGGGGGCTGTGCTCCGCCTGCCGGAAGGCGACCGCTTCATTCAGCGCTTCGACGAACGCGCGGAACTGGCGCCGCGGGACATCGTGGCCCGTGCCATCGACCACGAGATGAAGCGCCTGGGCATAGACTGCGTGTATCTCGACATATCCCATCAGAGTGAGGATTTTCTGCGCGCGCACTTCCCCACCATCATGGCCCGCTGTGCTGAGTTCGGCATAGATATCGCGCGGGAACCTATTCCCGTGGTGCCGGCGGCCCACTACACCTGCGGCGGCATCGTGGTGGACACCCGGGCGCGAACCGATCTTCCCGGACTGTACGCAGTGGGCGAATGCTCGTTCACCGGGCTGCATGGCGCCAACCGCATGGCCAGCAACTCGCTGCTGGAGTGCATCGTGTTTGCGCGCGCGGCGGCGAAGGACATTGCCAGCGCCGATCTGCTCAAGGCCGGTACCCCGGACATCCAGGGATGGGATGAGAGCCAGGTAACCGATTCCGATGAAGACGTGGTGATTTCCCACAACTGGGATGAGCTGCGCCGCTTCATGTGGGACTATGTAGGTATTGTACGCAGCAGCAAGCGCCTGGAGCGAGCGCTGCGCCGGGCAGAGCTGCTGCAGTCCGAGATTGCCGAGTATTATTCGAACTACAAGGTCAGCAATGACCTGCTCGAACTGCGCAACCTGTCAATGGTGTCCGAACTGATGATTCGCAGTGCGCTGGCGCGTCGAGAGAGTCGCGGGCTGCACTTCACGCTGGACTACCCGGACACCCTGGCGACGGGAACGGATACGATCCTTGAGCCGAATGGGCCGCGCATACAGGGTCACCGCCCGACGTAAGGACCGCCACGGCCCCGTGCCGCAAACGCCGCGAGTCACCAACACCCAGCGGCAGCGGCAACCCCGGCGGAGCGGTATGGCGCAGGCAAAAGACACCATGGAAATGGCATATAGCGGCGCGCGCCAGCACAGGCCTGCGTCATCGATCAGGCACCAGCCCTCCTCGCTGAGCGTAAGCAGACCCGTTGCCAGCGAGGTCTGACGAAAACTCCACAGCGCGAGGAGAGATGCGGTAACGGTGGCAGCTGCCGCAAAAGGCGCCACAGACAGCAGCATTGCACACTGCACAAGCAGCGCGCACACAATGACGAGGTGGAGCCACCGCGCCGGTCCTGTGTCAGCCAGCGGTATAGCCAGCAGCGTTACAGGCGAGGATTCTGTCGACAATACGCGCAAGATCCGCATCCTCCGGGATATCGCGTCCTAGAAACCAGCCAAAAAGTTGCTGATCCTCACACTCCATCAGCCGTCGGTAGCACAGCTGATCCGCCTCACACAGATCGGGAAAGACCTGGTCAACAAAGGGCGCGAGAACCAGATCCAGCTCGAGCATGCCGCGGCGGCTGGCCCAGCGCATCCGACGGTGTTCATTTTCACGTATCATCGCCGTAGAGTATCCTGAATACCAGATCACGAGCGGCCATTATAGCCGCAAACATGGGGCAACTGCCGCAGACTCAGCAATAACAGGACCACCTTCCATGCCCGCTTTTTATGCGCAACTTTTCTCAGACAGCCTGCTTCATTTCAACGGCGGGGAGGTGCCGACATTCCTGCAGGGCCAGCTCACCTGTGACTGCCTTCAGCTCAGCAAGACGCAAAGCACCCAGGGCGCTCTGTGCAATGCCCAGGGTCGCGTTGTGACGGACTGCCGCGTGCTGTGCCTCGGCGAGACTCATTACGCGCTCAGACTGCGCAGTGACGTGCGCGACATCTCGCGGGCAACACTGGAAAAATACGCCATGTTCTCGCGCACACAGATCAGTGAACGGGATGACGACTGGGCGCTGCTGGGTCTCTGGGGTCCGGATGCAGCAGCGGTACTCCACACGATCCTTGGTGATACTCCCGACGGGCGCGACCACTGCCTGGCAACTGAAACTGTGGTGGCCTGTCAGGCCGATGACGCCGCCGAGGCGTTCGAACTGCTCGTGGCGCACACCGCGATGCCGGATGTCACAGCGGCATTGGCATCCCAGGCCGCGGAATGCCCCGAGACACACTGGCAGCAGAACGAATTGCGTCGCGGTCTGGTGCGAACCAGCGCTGAACTGAGCGGTCATCACGTACCCCAGGCCTTGAACTACGACCTTGCCGGCCTGCTGAATTTTCGCAAGGGGTGCTATATCGGCCAGGAAGTCGTCGCGCGACTGCACTATAAAGGTAAGAGCAAGCGACGCTGCGCGGTTTACAGCATAGCGGAAGCGGCAGATATTGAACCCGGCGCCACGCTGGTGCCAGAGACCCACGATCGCGCGGTCGGCAGTGTGCTGCGCGTCGTCCGCGCGGCGGCCGACGCATCACTGGTGCTGGCACTGGTCACAGTGGCCGACAGCGAGCTGAGCCTGACCGTGAAAGATGCCGGCACCCACGGCCCCCATCTGCAGCCAGTCCCCCTGCCCTATAGTGTGCGCGGGTCCAGCGAGGCCAGCTGACGCGCCTCATCCAGCGACGGCAAGGTCCAGTCCAGGTCAGCCATACCGCGACCGCGCAAAAAGGCATTGGCGTCACTGAAATGCCTGCATCCGAGGAAGCCGCGGTGCGCACTCAGCGGCGACGGGTGGGGGGCGCGCAGCACGCAATGACGTGTGGCATCAATCGACGCGCCCTTTTTCTGGGCATAGCTTCCCCAGAGCATGAAGACCACCGGACGCTCCCGGGCATTGACCGCATCAATCACGCGATCCGTAAAACGCTCCCAGCCGCGCCCCTGATGTGATCCCGCCTGCCCCCTCTCTACCGTCAGCACACTGTTCAGCAGCAGCACACCGCGACGCGCCCAGGCGATCAGCGAGCCGTGTGAAGGCATGTCCATGCCCAGGTCATCGCGCTGTTCCTGGAAAATATTGCGCAGCGATGGCGGCACGGCAACCCCAGGGCGCACGGAAAAACACAGGCCGTGAGCCTGCCCCGGGTTGTGGTAGGGATCCTGTCCCAGAATCACTACGGCGACATCCCCGGGCGGGGTGTACCAGAATGCGTTGAATATGTCCGCGGGAGGCGGATAGAGTACGGCCCCTTCCCCCCGTCGCCGGCGCAGGAAGCCGGCGAGTTCACGCATGTAGTCCTGCTCGAATTCATCGCCCAGCAGCTGCAGCCAATCCGGCTGCAGCTGCACGTCACGGCCTTTCGTCACTGTCAGTCTCCGTCTGTCGGGTGAACTTGTCATGCTGGGCGGTGCTTTGTTTATTGTAAATGACAGCCGCCGTCAGGGCTCGGGTAGCGCCATACCTGTCATCCCGGCGATGGCGATGGCGAAAAGCGCAGACATGAAGGTCCCCACCAGCATATATTCGGCGAACCGGCGATCCTTGAACTGTTCAAAACGCACCAGGCTCTTGGCCGCAACAATAAAACCCAGAGCAGCCCAGTCGCTGGTGAAGAGCACGACAAGGAACATGAGCCAGCGCTCAAGAATGCCGATAACGCGGCCCGCATTGTACTCATGGGTATCCGGCTTCCCATCCGCTTCCGTCGGATTCACGCGTGGCTCCAGACGCAGGGCCCGAAAGACACCACGCATGATCACGTTAACTTCATTGGCAAGCAGCAAAAAACCCAGCAGAAGGGGTAGTGCAGTCTGCGGCACCCCGACACTAGCGCCCAGCAGAGCCTGCAAGCCATGATCGAGCAGGGTCGATAACGCCAGGCTCAGGGAGGATATCGACAGCGCACCGAAGAAAGGCTGCAATACCAGCGGCGCCACGGCGAGAAGCACGAGCACAGAAAACCGCGCCGCGTAGACTGACACTCGCGCCTCGAGGAAACCACCCAGAAGGGTAGAGCCGGACACCGCGAACACCACGGCGAAAGTGGTTCCGCCAATAGCGAAGACAAGTAAAAGCAGCGTCGCCTGAGCCAGCGCCAGCGCCAATGAAAATCGCCAGCTGGCGGCCTCATCCTGGCGCAGATACACCAGGCGGGTGAAAAGAATCAGGCAAAGGTAGATCTGGTAATCAGGCATCCGCTGTCGCTTCCATTGCAGCCGCCATCCGTGTTGCGATTGATCGGTGAATACCGGCGATCGCGTGAAGATGCCCGTCATGCAGATTCTTGTACACGGCGGTCTTGCTGATTTTCAGTTCCTGCGCGATCTGCTGGACCGGTATACCCGACAGAAAGCGGTGATACGTGGCGAAACGATTGCAATGCCAGCTTTCCTGCAGGCCCGACACCAGAGATAAGGTGTGATTGATCAGGTCGGCGTCATCGAGGCCCTCGATGCGATAATCCCCGCCTTCTTTCTTTAACCGGACAATGGCGTCCCGTGCACGATAGAAGGCGGGGCCATCCATGCCGAGCGCTGCTTGAGGATTGACAGGCGTTGCGATCTCTCCAAGTCCAAGGCCGAAGCGTGCCGTTACCGGAAACAGCCGCGCCTGCAGGGCGGAGAGTATCTCCCACACAGGGAGCGGGTCTGAAAACACCGCCTGAAACTCATCACCAAGAGTGACGGTGAGAGGTGAGGCAAGCGCATCCCGGAAACGTTGGTTCAGGCAAGCGAGTGACGACTCGAACAGGCGCTGCAGGCCCGCGCGATCCTTCACCTGACGCGAGTCACGCAGATCGCCGATGAGAACGAGATATTGCACGCTCACTGCATTCCTTATGGTTGAAAACACACAAACTTTATCAGTTGAACAGTCATTTATCCAACCTAAATGGTTATATTTATATATTTTAAACCTTTTTGGTTTTATCTGAGATTAATTAACCATTTCGATTAAATATCGCCTGAAGCTCGGGTCGCGCCTTTTGACGTGCAACCCCCCCGAGCAATCTGGCATTATCACCCTCTGTCTCTCGGAGGCCTCATCCATGAACCTGGCGAAAACGACCGGCCCGCTCATCATCACCACCCTTCTCGCGAGCCTCGCCTGTTTCGGGACCCATGCAGTGGCTGCAGATACCGTGTACTACAACGGCACGATCATCACTATGGATGATGACAGGCCCCTCGCGGAAGCCGTGGCCGTCAGCGACGGACGCATTCTCGCCGTCGGCAATCGAGATGTCGTTCTGGCCAGCGCCGGGAGCAACGCCCGTCGCATCGATCTCGAGAGTCACACCCTGCTGCCGGGCTTTGTGGACTCCCACGGCCACGCCTACGCGATTGGCCTGCAGGCGAGCACCGCCAACCTGCTGCCACCGCCCGACGGAGCGATTGCCGACATTCCCGCCCTGCAGGCACAGCTTTCCGCCTGGATGGCAGACGATCCGGCCGTCATGCGGGGCATCGGCTGGGTGGTCGGCTTCGGCTACGACGATTCCCAGCTGGCAGAACTGCGTCACCCCACTCGCGAGGAGCTGGATGCCGTTACCACCGATTATCCGGTGATAATCATTCACCAGTCCGGTCACTTCGGTGTCGCCAACAGCAAGGCACTCAAGCGTCTGGGCATCACGACAGCCAGCGAAAACCCTGCTGGCGGCATCATTCGGCGCGAAAAGGCATCCCGGCAGCCGAATGGCGTGCTCGAGGAAATGGCGTTTCTCGTCCCGCTGATGCAGTTAATGTCACAGTTTGACGACGCTATGAACGAGCACCTGGTCATTGAGGGAACGCGGCTGGCAACGACCTATGGCTACACCACAGTGCAGGAAGGACGGGCGATGCCCAGGGCCATTGCCGCCATGCGCCGGGCGGCCGAGCGCGACGCTCTGGATGTCGATCTGGTGGCTTACCCGGACATGCTCGCCGTGCCGGACGTGACACCGTCGAGAACCTACCAGCAGCGCTTTCGCGTTGGTGGCGTCAAGCTGACCATTGACGGTTCGCCCCAGGGCAAGACAGCCTACCTCAGCAAACCCTATTTTCACCCGCCCCACAACCAGTCCGCCGACTATCGCGGCTATAGCGCCATCGATGAAAGCACTGTCCGCACCTCTGTTGCCAGAGCCTTCGCCAACGGCTGGCAGATACTCTGTCACGCCAACGGCGACGCCGCGATCGACCAGTACATCGACGCCGTGCGCGCGGCGCAGGCGGAATACCCCGACGTCGACAATCGCCCCGTGCTGATCCACGGGCAGACCCTGCGTCGGGACCAGGTGGAAGCGCTCGACGAGCTGGGCATTTTTCCATCCCTGTTTCCCATGCATACCTTTTACTGGGGCGACTGGCACCGGGAGTCCGTCCTCGGCCCGATGCGCGCCGACAATATTTCCCCCACCGGCTGGCTACTGGCGCGCGGGATGAGGTTCGGCAGTCACCATGACGCGCCGGTGGCGCTTCCGGATTCAATGCGTGTGCTTTCGGCGACCGTCACGCGCCGCTCGCGCAGTGGCGACATCCTCGGGCCGGAGCACCGGGTTCCCGTTGCCACTGCACTGAAGGCCATGACCCTGTGGCCGGCCTGGCAACATTTTGAAGAGAGTGAAAAAGGCAGCATCGAGCCGGGCAAACTGGCGGATTTGGTGATTCTGTCAGCCAATCCGCTGACTGTGCCCGAGGATACACTGGATGACCTGGTGGTAGAGCAGACCATCAAGGAAGGACGGGTTGTGTACAGGCGCTGACGGCAACGCCCGATGCGAGTAGGCTGGCACAAGAGCGACGCTAAAACGACACAGGACGCAACCTATGAACATCCACCTCGCACTGACACCGCTGATTTCCCTCACCGCCGGCATTCTCATTTTCATATTCCCACGCCTGCTGTCCAGGATTGTCGCAATCTATTTGATTGCCGTTGGCCTTATCGGGCTTTTCGGTGCCGGCAGCTGGCATGTCTGATAGGACTCTGCCGGGAACTCTGCGTTTCGCCATGCACTGCGCGGAGCGGCGGTTTTTCTTGTAGTGAAAAACCCCGGTTGCTAGTGTGGTCACTATTGAAGTCATTGCCGCTGCGCTTGTCATGCCTCGCATAGGCGAGATCACCGTACAAGAGCCCCTGTGGAGGAAACGGCCAACATGATCCAGTTTCGCAAAGTGCTGGTTGCTGTCGACATCGATTATCAGTCAGACACCATCGCCGATACCGGTGCCGTCGCAGTTCACGAGGGGCTGACCACGGCCAGGCGCGACAACGCCGGGATAACGTTCATGCACGTCATCAATGCGCCGGGAAACACCCAGACCTCTGGCGCCCCCGACACAAGCACCGCCGCGGGCAAACAGCACCTGGCCGCATTGAAGATTCTTGAGAAACTGCAGGCCGATGCCGGCGGCGATCTGCATGTCCAGACTGCCATTCGCTTCGGCGAACATTGGCGGGAAATCCTGCACGCCGTCGTAAAGGAAAATTATGACCTGGTGATGATTGGCACCCGCAAGCGCAGTCTCGCCGGACGTTTACTGTTTGGCAGTACCGGCAACAAACTTCTGCGCCTGTGCCCATGCCCGGTGTGGGTCGTGAAGGACGAGCCTCGCCCTGAGCGTCCCAGCGTGCTCGTCGCGCACGACCTCACACCGGTGGGCGAAGGGGCGCTCTCGATAGCGGCGGCACTGAAGCAACAATTCGATGGTGCTGACGTGAGAGTGCTTCACGTCGTCGAACATCCCGAGGCAGCACACTTTCTCGATACCGTGGCGCATGATGAACGCCAGCGACGTCTTGATGACGCAAAAGCGACAATCGAAGCACAGTGTCGAGCCCTGCTGCCGGACGGCACCTGGGCTGTCACCATCACCGATGGCAACGCCTACGCGAGAATCCTGGAGCACCTGGAAAATCAACCGGTGGACCTGCTCGTTATAGGCACTGTTGCACGCCAGGGTATCAAGGGGCTGCTCACCGGCAACACGGCCGAGAACGTATTACCCTGGGCCAACTGCTCCGTCATTGCCATCAAGCCTCCGGGATTCACACCACCCGTCGAAGCATAGCCGCCAACAGACATCCCGCGACGCGAGGCGCACCCACTGACATCCCGCGACGCGAGGCGCACCCACTGACAACGAAACGAGAGCCTGATGAGAAAAACGGATAGCAGCGATCCCCTGGCGTATACCGGTCGTCTTTTTGGCGGATTCCAGAACGACCTCAGGCGCCGACTGCCCTTTTACATCAGCGATTTTCGCGATGGTCTCAGTAGCAAGGTGGTCGCCTCCACGGTATTCCTGTTTTTTGCCTGTCTGGCAAACGCCGTGGCCTTCGGCGCTCTCACCAGCATCATGACCGGCGGTGAAATCGGCACGGTCGAAATGATAGTGGCAACCGCGCTTGGCGGCATTCTGTTCGCGTTATTTGCCGGACAACCGCTGACCATTCTGGGCGGTACGGGACCGATCGTTATCTTCACGGGTCTGCTGTACGGGTTGAGTCAGCAGATGAATCTGCCGTTCCTGTCAGTGTATGCCTGGGTCGGCCTCTGGGCCGGTCTGTTCATGCTGATTCTCGCCTTTACCGATGCCAGTGCACTCATGCGACTGTTCACGCGCTTCACCGACGAGATATTTGCCGCCCTGGTCGCGGTGATTTTTATTTACGAAGCCGTGAACTCCCTGCTAGCACCCTTTATGGAAACGCCGCGGGATAATTCGAAAGCGCTGATGACCCTGGTGCTGTCGCTCGGGACCTACATGCTGGCGCGAAGCCTGAAGATGGTGCTGCAGACACCCTATCTGCAGCGCAAGGCACGCGAGTTCATCTCGGATTTCGGACCCGCCATCGCCATCGCCGTCATGACCACCTTCGCGCTGCTGATGCCTGAAATCGAAGTGGAACGCGCGGCGGTCCCTGAAACCTTTGCCACTACCACGGGAAGACCGTGGCTGGTTGATCTGTTTGCGCTACCCACGTGGGCAATCCTCGCAGCGGCGGGCCCGGCACTGCTGGTGACCGTTCTGCTCTTCCTTGACCAGAACATCACGGCACGACTGGTCAACAGCCCGCTGCATTCACTGCGCAAGGGCTGCGGCTACAATCTCGATCTGGCGGTGGTCGGCGTGATCACCGCCGTTTGCTCGATTTTCGCCCTGCCGTGGATCGTCGCTGCCACGGTGCACTCCCTGAACCATGTCAAAAGCCTCGCGACAACCGAGACTGTGAGTCTGGGCTCAAGCACGAGCGAAAAGATCATCTCGGTAGGGGAAAACCGCGTTTCTCCCCTGCTAATTCACCTCTTGCTGGCTGCTTCAATATTCATGCTGCCGGTCATCAGGCTGATCCCAATGGAGGTTCTCTTCGGACTCTTCCTGTACATGGGCTTCAGCACCCTGAGCGGGACCGAATTTTTTGAGCGCATACGACTCTGGGCGACCGACAGAAAGCTGTATCCACAGACTCATTATGTGCGCAAAGTCCCGCGCAAGGTCATCCACCTGTTCACCTTGATACAGTTGGTGGCGCTTATTGCACTCTGGATACTGAAGAGCAGTCCCGCGGGTATATTGTTCCCGCTACTCATTGCGATGCTCGTACCGCTGCGCTTCCTCATGAACCGCTGGTTTGCCGAGGAGCATCTGGACGTGCTCGACGCGGAAGAAGCCAACGATGAACACATGGACGACGACGCGATGGGGGATTTCAGGCCCTGACCGCTGACGTTCCTGACCCGACCGGTGTTTGACCAAGGCTCGAAACGTCACCGCTATCGTGATATGGATTAACATCGGGAGGAAATGACAATGTGCCGAACAGCATGGGTAATACCTTTGATCATTGTTCTGGGCGCAATTAGCGCCTGCGACCATGAGAACGATAATACAGAGCCGATGACTGCGCCCGCCGGCACATCGACGCCCGAACAGACCAGTCATCGGACGGGGGATGATGTGACTATCGGCGATGCGGATATCGGCGGTATGGTAACCGGACCCGCCGGTCCCGAAGCCGGTGTCTGGGTCATCGCGGAAACCAACGACCTGCCAACACGCTTCGCACGCATCGTGGTGACCGATGCTGCAGGGCGCTTTCTGGTGCCTGATCTGCCCGACGCCAGCTACCGGGTCTGGGTACGGGGCTACGGTCTGGTGGATTCCGACAAGATTACGGCGACGCCCGGCAGACAGCTCGCGCTTGAGGCACGCCCCGCTCCCAGTCCAGCCGCCGCCGCAGAGTACTACCCCGCCGGCTACTGGTATTCGCTGCTGGAGCTGCCGGCCAGGAGCGACTTCCCGGGTACCGGGCCTCAGGGCAATGGCATTTCTGCATCGATCACGCATTACGAAGACTGGGTGCGACGAATCGGCAACAACAGCTGCCTGGCCTGCCATCAGCTCGGCAGCAAGGCCACACGCGAGATCCCGGAGCTGTTCAGCGCCGGTCGCAGCAGTGTAGCAGCCTGGCGCCAGCGCGTGCAGGCCGGGCAGGCAGGTCATGGCATGCTGAACATTCTCGCCGGCATGGGAATGGAGCGCGCGTTGAATCTCTATGCCGACTGGACCGATCGCATCGCCGGGGGCGAGCTGCCGCCAATGCCGCCGCGTCCAGAAGGGCTTGAACGCAACGTGGTCATCACGCAGTGGGACTGGGCAGACCCCAGAGCCTACCTGCACGATCTGGTCTCGACCGATCGCCGCGATCCCACGGTCAACGCGGACGGCAGGCTGTATGGGGTGCTGGAGAACAGTGCGGATTATATGCCGGTGCTCGATCCCGTAACGCACAAGGTGTCAGAGGTGCCGATTTCCCTGCTGGCCGACTCGGGCTATGA
Organism: uncultured Alteromonadaceae bacterium; assembly: GCA_964613795.1. GTDB lineage: Bacteria > Pseudomonadota > Gammaproteobacteria > Pseudomonadales > Halieaceae > Chromatocurvus. The sequence continues at coordinate 66,321 of CAZTJR010000002.1, forward strand.
TCCCGATCCTGCACCGGTGGCCGGCCCTTCGGTGTTCTGGGGGAAGGAACAGATCTGGGACAGCGCGACCACGGCTCACAACCCGATGATGGATGCCAACGGTCGGGTCTGGGTGACAGCGCGCGTTCGCGACCCCGAGAACAACCCTGAGTTCTGTCGCGAGGGCTCCGACCATCCCGCGGCACGGGCATTTCCGACGGAGCGCGCTTACCGGCATCTTGGCGTTTATGAACCCGCGACTGATACCTATACCCCGATCGACACCTGCTTCAGCACCCACCACCTGATGTTTGCCGAGGATGCGCAGAACACCCTGTGGACCAGCGGCGGTCGCGACGTGGTGGGCTGGCTTGACGTCGAGCAGTACCTCGAGACGGGAGATGCCGCCGCCTCACAGGGCTGGACACCGACCATACTCGATACCAACGGCAATGGCCGCCGGGATGAAGGCTATGTGGAGCCGGGCGAACCTGCGGACGACAGCAGGGATACGCGTATTCAGGCGGGCTACTACGGTGTTGCTCCGGCGCCAGATGGCTCCGTCTGGGGCTCAACCCTTGGCTATCCCGGTGGCCTGGTCAGGCTGGAGCTAGGGGATGATCCGATCAACACCGCGCTGGCAGAATATTTCGAGCCGCCCCTGGACGAGCACGGCAACGCCATTGAGGGCTTTTCTCCCCGCGGTATGGATATCGACCGCAATGGCGTGGCGTGGGCGGCGATGGCAAGTGGCCACATGGCGAGCTTTGACCGACGACTGTGCGAAGGTCCCCTGAACGGCCCGACAGCGACCGGGCAGCACTGTCCCGAAGGCTGGACGTTCTATACCGAGCCCCTGCCGAAGTTCCGTAACCAGCAGCACGAAGGCAGTGCAGAGGGCAGCTATTACACCTGGGTGGATCAGTTCAACAGCCTGGGCCTCGGTGCCAACACCCCGATCAATACCGGTAACCTCTCAGAGGCACTGCTGGTGCTGCATGACGGGGAATGGGTGCGTCTGACGGTGCCCTATCCGCTCGGGTTCTATACCAAATGGATGGATGGCCGTATTGATGATCCCGATGGCGGCTGGAAGGGTCGCGGCCTGTGGGCCACCTTCAGCAGCCGGACGCCCTTCCACATGGAGACCGGGGCGGGCACAACCAGCAAGGTATATCACTTCCAGATGCGGCCCGACCCCCTGGCGCGCTGACCGCGTGCCGGCACTCACGCGCAAGCGACACCTGGCGGCGGTGAACGCACTCGCCGCCCGGGACCGGGACCTGGGCATTATCGTAGCGCGTCACGGGCCGCCGCCCTTTCGCGCAAGACCCGCCGGCTTCGAGACCCTGGTTCACATTATCCTGGAACAGCAGGTCTCACTGGCCTCGGCTAAGGCCACTCTCGACAAGCTCACCATGCGCCTGCCGGAGTTCACTCCGGCGGCGTACCTTCGGCTCAAGGATGAAGCGCTGCGCAGCGCGGGCGTGAGCCGGCAGAAAGCGCGCTACACGCGTGCGGTGGCTGCCGCGATCGAAGACGGCACCTTGCCGATAGCCGGCCTTGCGCGCCGCAGTGATGCGCGGGCACGGGCCCTGCTCACGGCCTTGCCGGGCATCGGTCACTGGACAGCCGACTGCTACCTGATGCTGGCCCTGCGACGCCCTGACCTGTGGCCCGTCGGCGACCTCGCCCTGGTAAAGGCCATACAGACCATCAAGAATCTGCCGGAGCGGCCCGACGCCATGACGCTGGATGCACTGGGCGAACGCTATCGGCCGTTTCGCAGCGTCGCAACCCAGCTTTACTGGCATGCCTATCTGAATGGCTGAAGTCCGAGGCAATGACCCAATTCAAATCCCCGCCTGCGAAAAGCTCACGACCTTACCAGCTGTATCCCAACGTGAAGACATACAGAACGTCTTCCTTCTCCGCTCCATCCGACGGCGTATTGTCGTAATCCACGTTGACCTGCAGACTTGAAACAAAGTTGTCGCTAATGGGATAGCGAAGACCGGTACGAGTGCGCAGCACGAAATCATCGACGCTCTCAAGGCTGGTCAGCGTCTGCAGGCTGTGGAAAAAGCGCAGCCAGTCGAACCAACGGTGTTCGTAATCCACACCTAGCTGCAGAGCGACAAAGTCTTCGCTGGACTGAACCTCAAACTCCTCGCGAACATAACTCAGGCCTGCCGTCGTGGAGAGACGCAGTGTACTGTCATCAAAAAACTGATAACCAAAGCCAGTACCGACAGCACTGCGAAGATCCAGTTCCTGCAGCGTGTTTCGCTTAAAACTGAGAGAGTTGTTCCAGAACAGCCGGTCACTGAAGAAGTGGTCATAGTTCCCATAGGCCGTCCAGTTGTCCACGCTAGTTACATCGTTGTCGCTGCCGCGGTTGAAATCCACCCCGGCGATGTAGCGGTCGACTTCATTTTCCAGCGTCCCTTCCGCGTCCACGTGGAAACGGGTGGTTTCGGAATTGCCGGTAGTGGCGTTGAGGCCGACATTGGACTGACCGCGCCACTGATAATCGTAGGGATCCACCAGTGTTGTGTTGATGGCCTGGATGTCGCCCAAGGCCAGCTTTTTCTGCTCCTGACTGGCGACTTCCGCCAGCTCGACCATACCCGGCTCCGCGCTTTCCGTCGCGCTGCTGACGACACTCTCGTCAGGAAGCTGAAGTTGCAGCGGCTCATCGCTGATCAACTCCGTCACTGCTGACCAGGGCAGCGTGATTTCACCGGCATACTCGTTTTCCAGCAGCAGTTTGCCATCAACCATCCTGACAACATCTCCGGAAAAACGCTCACCGTTTGTCATGACGACGGTCGCGGCGTTGGCGCTGTCAGTGCCAGTCAGGGTGAAAAACAAAAACACTGAAGCGGATAGTAAAGCGCGTAAAGCATGCATATTTAGAGATTTCCCCTGTCAAAAACCGGCAATTTTAGCTGGCTACGCCGGATTTTTTCCGGCGCAATCGCAGTCGCCAATCAGTGCCGATAGCTTCCCGCGGCAATCAATCGACTCTTGCAAAGTCTCACCATCGTGCATGCCTCCTTCGTCGCGTCACGGTGGCGCCCCATCCTAAACGATCAGCCTCACAGCGGCCAAAAAAAGTTCCCGGGGCAGTCTCACCGGGCATGAGTCCTCGCTGAAAAACGCGATAGGCCTCGGCCGGACATTGCATTGCGACCGCCACATCGGGTAAATGTAACACTGTCTTCAAGTGGAGGTGCGGCATGCGGCAGAAATCTTGCGGAACGGGACTGGCAATCGTGCTGCTGGCTTCAATGGCATGCCACACCGCAACCGGAGCCGAGTCTTCTGCAGAGGCAGCGTTCCGGGACATCTACGAGAGAGAGTGGCAGCAGCGCCTGACCGACCGGCTCGGTGGCGATGGCGGCATACCCGCACATCTGCCCGACGTTGCCATCGGGGCGCAGAACGAGCGACTCGCCAACTGGCGGAGCGTGCGCGCCGCCCTCGCCGGGATCGACCCGGAAGATCTATCGCGGGCTAGCCAGATTGACTACCGCGTCTACGCGGCACAGATTAATGAGCTGATAGCCGCCCAGGAATATCGCGAATACGAAGCCCCCCTGAACTCCTCCGGCGGCTTCTGGGGGCGTCTCGCCTACGTCGCGAGAAGACCTTTCCGCAGCGAAGCGGATTACCGCAACTACCTGTCACTGATATCCGAAGTTCCGCGGTATTTTCGGCAACAGCAGGAGAACATGCGCAGCGGTCTCGCTCGCGGATTCACGCCGGCACGCGTGGCGCTGAAGGGTCGCGACCTCACCATCAGTCGCGTGGCAGATGCCAAGGACCCGACTGACGTCGTGTTTTACCAACCCTTCGAGAAAATGCCCGGCACCATGCCGGACACCACGAAGACCGCGCTGCGGTCAGAAGCCAGACAGCTCATGACTAACACCGCCATACCTGCCTACGCTGACCTGCTCGCTTTTTTCAGGGAGGAATATGTACCCGGCGCAAGGGAGACGCTTGCAGCGTCGGCGCTGCCAGCGGGCGACGCCTACTACGCCTGGAAAATACGCCAGTACACCACGCTCGACCAGACACCGGATGAAATTCACAACATCGGCCTGCGGGAAGTCGCGCGGATCCGCGCTCGCATGATGGAGGTGAAGGAATACGCCGGATTCGACGGGAATCTCGAGGCTTTCCTGGATTTCCTGCGCACCGATGTGCAGTTCTACGCGGCAACGCCGGGTGATTATCTCAAGGAGGCAGCCTGGGATGCCAAGCAGTTCGACGGCGTCGCCGCGGATTATTTCGGCCACCTGCCCCGGACACGCTTTAGCATCCAGGCTTTTCCTGCCGAGATCGCGCCTTTCTCTGCCGGCGCAGCCGGTGGACGCGAAACCTACTGGCTGAACACCTACAAACTGGAGACGCGACCGCTCTACTCCCTCATGGCACTGACGCTGCACGAATCCGCGCCAGGACACTCCTTTCAGGCCTCGATAGCTGCAGAGAACGACAGTCGCCCGGACTTCCGCCGTGAGGTCTATATTTCCGCCTACGGTGAGGGCTGGGCGCTCTACTGCGAAAAGCTGGGTATCGAAATGGGCCTGTACGAGACGCCCTATGACATATTCGGAATGCTGAGCTACCAGATGTGGCGTGCGGCCCGCCTCGTTGTGGATACCGGGATACATGCCAGGGGCTGGAGCCGCGAGCGGGCGATAGAGTACCTTCAGGACAACACGGCGATCGGCGATCACGAGATCACTACCGAGGTCGACCGCTACATTACCAATCCAGGCCAGGCCGTCTCTTACTACACTGGCATGCTGGCGATTGAGGACGCCCGTGCCCTCGCAGAAGATGCCCTCGGCGAGAATTTCAATATCCGCCACTTTCACGACACGATTCTCGCCCAGGGCAGCGTACCGCTGCCAGTGCTGCAGGACCGCATCGACCAGTTCATTGCCGATGGCGGTCCCTCACCCTATGGGGAGTAACGGGTGGCACCGCCAGGGCCGATATTTGGCGTTCGACTCTTTCGCACCTGACCTTTCCCGCGCCTGAGCCTTTCGCCCCTGGACCTTGCAGTTCACTGGCGGTCGACCGGTCACCTCATCTCGCGCTGCCGCATGGGCATGGAGTCAATACGGGAAAAGATCTCCCGGGGTTCCAGGCGCACTGCGCGCATTTTCACACCACCGTCCTTGCCGACAAGAATCACCGGTGGCCCCTCACCAAATCTGTCGCGCAGGTCGCCGGCTAAACCGTGGGCGACGTCCTTGGGAAAGTTCGTTGCCATGCTGTTGGCATCGAGGACAAACCAGATCACATCCCGTTCATCAATCTGCGCGGCGTACGTCCTGAGCGCAGCAATATCCTCTTGCGGTGACGGAGATTCGAGTATGATGATGAGTCGATTCTGCCAGCGCAGTTCGGAAACATGACTGAGTTCAGCTGACTCCACGCCGCTATCCCCCGTTGCGAATGCAGCCGGGGCCGCGACCAGAAAGCCTTCGACGAGGAGCGCGAAGGCGGCATGACCTGCCGCCTTTAAAGCCAGTGAGCCAATACGATTCATCCTCCCGGCCAGCGCCACGTGCCCTTCCTCCCCGGGATCATGAAAGCTGGTGAGAGCCGGCGGCGATTGTTCAGGCCTTTTTCGATCGCTCCTCCGGTGCTCTCCGCCAGGCCATTACTGGCCAGAGCTCTCGTCCTCGGTTTCGGCCTGCTTCGCAGCCTCCACCATGCTGGCAACATCTGCCAGCAGCTTCTTGGCGTCGTACACAATACCGTCCTTAATCGTATATTTGACGCCGCCAATGCGCTCTGGCTTTCGGGTTTCATCGTTAAGCTTCACGGCGCCCGTGCCGTACAGGACCTTGAAGTTCTCAAGCGGGTTTTCCTCAACGATAACCAGATCCGCCAGCAGCCCTTCCTGAATCAGGCCATACTCGATGGGCTTGCCCTGCGGCTCGAAGATTTCCTGCGCCCCATGCAGCGTCGCAGCTCGGATGACCTCCAGCGGATGAAAGCCCGCCTCCTGCAGGAGTTCCATTTCCTCTACATAGCTGAAGCCGTAGAGCTTGTAGATGAAGCCGGCATCGGTGCCGATAGTGACGCGCCCGCCTCGGTCCTTGTAGTCATCAAGGAAGGCCATCCAGCGCTGATAGAAGTTGCGCCAGGCCACCTCGTCTGCCGTGGTCCAATAGAACCAGTAAGCGCCGTGGTCCGTGCGGCTGGCGCGGTAGTACTCCATCATCGCGGGCAGTGTATAGGCGTCGTGCCAAACCGACTGTCGCGCAAACTCCACGTTGCGCCCTGCGGCGTAGATGGTCATCGTCGGGTTGATGATGAAGTCCCGCTCGAGAAATTCGGCGAGCAACGCATTCCAGGATTCACTACCCTGCTCGGTGATCAGGTTCCATTGTCTGGCCACCTGACTGAAGCGGTCATACTCGTTGGCGTAGTTGATATCTGCAGGCCAGGGCTGCACGTCGTGGTCGTCATACAGGGCTTCAAAAAGACCGTAAAAATGCGTCATACCCCGCATGCCGAGACGAGCCGCATCGAGCGCGTTCATGCGCGCCACGCCGCGCTGATCGAGGTGGGCCGTCTGGCCCATACCCAGCCTGTTAGCTTCGTCAATCAATGCTGCCATGATGTCTGGCCGGTGTGCACCAAGCTTGAGTCCATCCACGCCCTGGGTCTTCGCATAGCGCACCCACTCACGGGCCTCCTCCGGAGTGCGTATCGAGCGATCCTTCCAGGCCTCGCCGCTGCCCATGCGGTGAAAAGACACCATGCGGGGTGCCACGATGGCGTTGCTGGCGCTACGTTCCTTCTCGCTGATCGACCACTCCAGCGGACCAAAGGGGACACCGCGCACCGTGGTAATACCGTGCGCCAGCCACAGCTTGTAGACGTAGTCGGCATTCGGTGCTTTCGGTACGCCACCCGTGTGCACGTGATTATCTATGAAGCCTGGCATGACATACATACCGTTGGCATCGATTTCGTGAGTCCCCGGCTCTGGCCTGCCATCGTCACTGATCGGAGTGCCAGGCGCCCCAACGCCCGTGATGGACTCGATGCGGTTCTGCTCGATGACGATATCGACCGGGCCGACCGGCATACCTCCATCACCGTTGATCATGGTAGCGCCGCGGATGACCAGCCGATCAAAAGGTCCCGCACCCTCGTTTTCGCCCCGATCGGGAGCCGGCTGAACCTGATCCTGCGCCTGTACCGACACCAGTGTGACGGAAAGCAGCGCACAACAACCCGCCAGAAAGCCACTTATTCTTTGCATTGTTTTGCCCCGTTGTGTATTACCAATAAAGACTGGCAGGGTTACCAGTGCCAGTCAAATGACACCTGCGTTCACCATCTGGCACGTCATTCCGCGCCAAGCGCCTCCGCCTCTCGTAGGAACTGGCCCAGCAGATCACGATAGAGCTGGGGCGCCCTGCTCAAAGAGGCGTGACCTACATCGGGAAGGACCTCGACCCGAGCCCCGGGCACGTCTCTGGCAAAAGCGCGAATGGTCTCGGGCCTCGCTTCATCGTGCTCCCCGGTAATGAAAAGCGTGGGCACATCAATCTCGCGCAGACGCGAGCTCAGGTCGAAGTCCCGCAGACTGCCGGTGGCGTGAAACTCGGTCGGCCCCCACATCTGCAGGTAGATCCGTGCGTTCCGCGGTGCATCCTCGCAGCGGCTCTCTTCCACCGGATCACCGCGCGATACGAAGCGACTGTAGAACAGCTCAGTGGCTGCGACGTAGTCTTCATGATCCGTGCTGCCGTCGGCCTCATGCCTGTCGAGCGTGTCCTGCACCGCCTGTGGGAGGGTAGCGCGCAACGCGTCCGCATCGCGAATCCACAGGGGCGTGCTGATCAGTGGCGATGACAGCGTCAGCGACACAATGCCCTCAGTCCCCTTCTGGAGTACATAATAGGCAGCCAACGCACCACCCCAGCTGTGGCCTTGCAGATGCAGACGCTCGAGGCCGAGTTCCCGGCGCAGCGTGTCCAACGCCTCGACGAAGCGATCGCGCTGCCACAGGCTGGTGTCCCTGGGTCGACCCGAGCGCCCGCTGCCGAGTTGATCGTAGCGTATAACAGGCCGTTCATCGGCGAGCGGGTACAGCAGCTGGGAGCCACAGGACGTGCCGCCAGGGCCGCCGTGCAGAGTCAGCAACGGAACTCCGGGGCCATCACCCGCAATCTCGTACCAGACAGGCCCACCCGGCACCTGCACGAAGCCCGACTGAAGCGGCATCTGCGCGGAGGCGGACACCGCCAGCAGAACGGCCCACAGCGGGCCGATAAAACGAGCCAGCCCTGTCACAGGATAGCAATCAGCAGCATGATGAGCGTGGCAAAGAAACCGACCGCCCAGATAAGCGAGCGCAGCAGGTAGATACCTGCCGCGTAAGCCGGTACGTAGAGAATGCGCGAAATAAGGTAAGCCCAGGCGCACTGGGCCGTGAGCTCACTGGTGGCGTCGCCCAGCACCACCACCACGACCGCAATAGTAAAAAGCGCCAGGCCCTCGAAGTGATTATCCACCGCACGCTGAAGCCGCCCGGGTACCCCACTGGGCTTACGCTCCTCGTCCCGGGGGCCGGCCGTATAAGCGGGACCAAGCTGGATATTGACCGGAACGGCCATAAGGATAATCTGGATAAACTGCAGCAGGCCCGCGTAAGCGAGCACCTGTATTTCGACTGGCATGATGGCTGCCTCCTGGCGCATTGGGAATTGCAGCCGAAAACGCGACCACCTGGACAGTTTTTCAAATTGCCCCCATGCAATCAAGCGCAGGGCGGCTCCATGCAGCTACCGTGTGGTCCAGCCATCGTCCACAGTCATAACGCTACTGGTAATGAACGAGGCTTCGTCAGAGGCGATAAACATGGCCGCATTGGCGAATTCCCGCGACGTAAAGCGCACATTCGTCCGCTTAACGAAGCAAGTCCCGCAGGAAAAAAATTGAGCCCGACCCTGCGCAGAACTATAGTAAGGCGTGATCAGGCGATCTACGGCACCGACCACCAGCGACAGCATCACCAATCAACAATAAAGGATTCAGGTCATGCAAAGGATATTACGCGCATCAGCTCTGATCGCGCTGCTATTACTGGGGGCAATACCAGCACGTGCAGACAACACCGCGACCGCAAGCGAGGTCGACGCCTACTGGCGCAGTTTCGAACAATACCTGGCGGCTGGCGACTTCGAGGGGGTCGTTTCAACTTACCACCCGGATGCGGTTCTGGTAAGCGAATCCCTGAATACCAGCTACCCGATCACACGCGCGCTTGAGCGCTGGAAGCCCGGCATTCTGGAAACGAAGGCCGGCAGAACGTTTTCTCACGTCGAATTCCGCATCACACGTCGTCTGTTCAGTGAGTCCACATCGCACGAACAGGGCATATTCCACTATCGATCCGGTCCGACCGGCGATGCCGTCGATGCGGCCGATATCGACGATGCCTACATCCACTTCGAGGCGCTACTGCTGAAATCGGACGAATGGACAATGGTCATGGAATACCAGAAGCATCCTGCGACTGAGGCAGAGTGGAATGCAGCACTCAGTCCTCCACGCGCTGCAGATCGCGCGGAAAGTGCACCCCGGCCCGCCAGTAGTGAAACGCCGCCCAGAGATTTGCCATAGAGCAGATCAACAGCGCCCAGCGCAGCGACTCCAGACCGTAGTGAGGGCCCAGGAGGTCACTGATCATACCCACCACCGAGGGCCCGAAAGCCAGACCGACGATATTGATCACGAAGAGAAGGATGGCCGCGGCCACACTGCGCATGCGCAGACCCACCAGGGTCTGGGTCTGCGCAAACGTCGTCGCCTGATAGAAGTTGCCGAGAATCACCGGGATGATCAGAAACAGAAGCGCGGCACTCACAGAGTCTGAAACAAAGACACCTACACCCGCGGGTACGGCAAGCAACAGCGCCACGGCCACGACCCAGAGGTACCATCGCGTATCGCGCTCACCAAAGTGGTCCGCGAGGCGCCCGCCCAGCAGAATGCCGATGCCCCCCGGGATCCCGAAAATCAGCCCGAGCCAGGTACCGATCTCCCCTGAAGACAGCCCGTGGCTGCGCGCCAGGAAAGCCGCCGACCAGGAAATCAGCCCGTAGCCGACAAAGGCCGAAATGCCGCCCCCCAGTGCCATATGGACAAATGAGCGACGGCCCAGCAGGTAGCGGAAAACAGCGCCGATGGCTGGCTGCTGGGCACCCGGGTCCGCGTTGGACCGCTGCTCCGACATGCCTCGCTCCGGCTCACGTACGGTGAAACGAATGACCAGAGCAAGCACGACGCCCGGAATACCGACCACGAGAAAGGCCACACGCCAACCAAACCACTCGTTCATCCAGCCACCGACAAAAAAGCCGAAGAGGATCCCAACGGGAATGCCCAGCGAGTAGATACCCAGCGCCGTCGCGCGCTGGTTGGCCGGGTAATAGTCGGACAGCATGGAATGTGCCGGTGGCGAACAGCCGGCTTCCCCAACGCCCACACCAATACGGTAGGCCAGTAACTGCCAGTAGTTCTGCGCGAGTCCCTGGGCTGCAGTAAAAAGGCTCCAGATTCCCACCGCAGCAGCAATCAGATTGCGGCGGTTGGCGCGGTCAGCGTAGCGGGCAATGGGAATTCCCATCAGCGTATAGAACACGGCAAAGGCAAGCCCCGTGAGCATACCCATCGCGGTATCTCCCACCCCGAGTTCCAGCCGGATTGGCTCCACCAGAATGCCGAGAATCTGCCGGTCGATGAAATTGAAGGTGTAGGCAATGACCAGAATGGTCAGCACGTAGCGGCGCGTGCCGGCCCCAAAGCTTTCCGATGGTGCTGCGGCACCCGGGCGAGTCTCTGTCAAAACGTCGTCTCCCAGCGCTTTTATGCATTATGTGTGGGTGGCGTTGTGATTGCTGTAAGTCCTACAGTACTGATGATGCCGGGCGAGGGGAAGTCATCCACGTTAGCGCTGCCCGCTACCCTGGTCTCCCGGGATCATGTCCGAAGCGGACGTGATCCCGGGAGACCAGGGGCCTTACCAGGCACGCTCCAGTATCAGCCCGAACTGGGGAAACGGACTGGCTTCCTCGTCAATCTGACGGCCGGTGATAGGATTGAAATCCTGCGGTGCACCCCGTTCGGCGCCGTAGAGATTGATAACATCGAGAAACAGCACGACGTCCATGGGCCCGAAGCGGCGTCGGTAATCGACGCGTACGTTCAGCGACTGGTAGTCACCCAGGGTGGTCGCATTCTGTTCAGTGATCTCTTTCGAGGCACGCAGAAGTCCACTCCCCGGCATGACGTTCTCGTGGATGATAAAGGCATCTCCCGGACGGCCGCTGCCCCACTTCCAGCGCGCCGCCAGCTGCAGCCGATCGGTCACCTCCCAGCGACTGCCGACAGAGAAAAAATGCTCGCGGCTGAAATCCGGGGTGTAGCTGCCCCGTCCATCGTTATCGTCCTGGCGCCCGCGGTTATAGGAGTAGGTGAGATCGGCAGACCAGCCATTGTCAAAGGCCCGCTGCAGCACGAGGTCAAAACCGCTGCTGGTGCCCTCTCCCGCATTCAGCGCACGCCGGTTGGTGCGGCTCCGGTCCACAACAAGATCATCCAGCTCCTGGTGGTAAACCTCGGCGATGGCATTCCAGGCATCATTGATGGTGTAGTCCAGCCCAAGACTGACATGGGCGATCTTCTCGTTGGCCAGATCGAAATTGGCCGGATCTGCAGAACGGGTCAGGAAGCGGGGAGACTCGTGGTACAGACCGCTGGTCAGGGAAAAACGCAGCGCAGGCGTGGCCGAGTAGGCTACGGAAAAGCGCGGGGAAAGATAGGTTTCCTCGGAAAATGCATCCCGGTCCACGCGCAGGCCCGGCCGCAATTCAAAGCGGCCCAGTTCGACACTCTGCTCGACGTAGGCCGCGAGATTTGTCCCCGCCCGACCAAAGCGGGCCTCGATGTTCTCGGGCTGCCAGACAATGTACTGCTGCCCCGGGGGCCGCGGATCGTCGCTCTCGTAGACATACCGGATCCAGGGCCCGTCGAGCTGCGTCGCGAAATCGGCGTCGATGCGAACCACGCGAAGTCCCGCGGAAAATTCGCCAACGCCATTGAAGGTGGTGAAATCGCTGCGCCAGCCGAGCTCGTCTTCCTTCTCGCGAATCGAGAAGATGTTTTCCCGCGCAGGAATAACACCATCCGCGGCAACATCGGGAAAGGCCTCGCCCTGTGTGGAATCCTTGTCACTGCTGCGCAGGTAAAGACGGTTGCTCCACTCACCGCTGCGGCCCACCATGCGCCGCCAGGTCACGCCAAACAGCGACAGGTCCTGCGTAGAGCGAATCAGGTTGACGTCGTCGAAATCGTCGGAATTGGCAACATTGTCCAGGTCCCGGGTGAAATCCTCCGGCGCATGAATCACCAGAAACTGCAGCTCATCGCCTCCGCTAAGCTCGGTCGAGGTCTTGAGAATGATATCCGTGACCTTCGGCGTGCCGATGGCGTCCTGGCCGATGAGTTCAAACAGATTGCCGAAATCGAAGCGGCGCGCGGTGAAGAATACCGAGGTATCGTCGTCAAAACCCGAGGGGCCGTCGTAGGTGAACTCGGCACCGGCCACATCCAGGCGCACGCTGGTGACCGGCGTCAAACCGCCCTCCGCGAGCTCAAGGCGCAGCAGTGAGCCGGCGCGACCACCGTAAGCCGCTCCCCAGCCGCCCGGCGAGAATTCCGCGCCGGCAACCGAGTTCGGCGCGAAGATCGAAAAACGGCCACCGCCGCCGATATCGTCATCCTCGCCGATGGTCTGGTCGAAATGCACCACCTTGTCGAGAGGAAAGTCGTCGACGAATATCAGGTTATTGCGCGGGCCACGTCCACGCACGGTAAAACCGGCAAAGGCGCCATCCGACACAAGCCCCGGCAGGCCATCCAGGGCGCGCATGACGTCGGGGCCGGCGCCGACGGCATTGCGCAGCTCGTCGCGATTGCGAAAACTCGCACTGACACCGCTCAGCCGGTCCGCCTGACGGGCACGGGCGACCACCAGCACTTCCTCGAGCGGCATGTCCGCCCGCCGCTCCAGGCGGGGCAGCTGAACCTCCAGAGATGAGCTGCGCCCGGCAAGAACCCGGAAGGTTGGCTCCAGGGTCAGGGCGCGTCCTTCCGCGCTGGCCTCAACGCGGTAGAAACCCTCGTCAAGATTAACGAAACGCGCCTCACCGCTATCGTCGGAATAGGCTCTGACCGACTGTCCGTCGCGATCGGTGACCTCGATTCGAACACCGGGAAGCGAGCGCCCTGATTCAGCATCCAGTGCCGTGACCACCAGTTCACCGGGAGCCGCAAAGGCGAGCGACGGCAGGTACACAAGTGCGAAGCCAAGAAAACACAGCCAGCGTCTGACGATGATGCAACGACTCTCAAAAATTGTCATTGTCAAAACTCCCTTGCCTTGACGCGGGTCAGTCGGTAACACCGTCAACCGCCAGAAATGTGCCGTCGGCGGCACGCGTCACGATGTGCACCTGCAACACCGCCGCAGGTCGGATACCGCCATAGATATGGGGAAACAATTCGTCCCCGGCCCCCTCGAACCCAGGCTGAATATCACCCACCGGAGCCGTACCCTCGAAGACCGTCTCGACACCGGTCAGGCTCAGAGTCTTCACTGTCATGCGCAGGCAGTACCACTGGCCGGGGATATCGCGATAAAAGTGATTGGCAACGCTCAACAGCTTTTGCGTATTCGCGGTGGCATGAACAAAGCCATCCGTTTCGTAAGTCGGTGGCAAATAGATGCCATCGGTCGCCGCAACCGGTTCCCAGAGCGTGGCCTGAACAAGATGATAAACATGGCGATGGTTGGAAGGCATACGCTTACTGTCCTGATACCAGCATGGCGGGAACTATCGACGATACCTGCCTGGACCTGGCTGATGTTACCGCCGACGCTGCTTGTGTGTAATCATACGGCAGCGCCAGCGGTGGGTCATCCGATCACGGGTAGCTGTCGCTTGCCGTTCACGCGCTGCCCGGCAACCCCTCATACAACTATCATCAGGGACATTTGCACCATGCGCCACGTCGCCATTATTATCGCCCTGCTCAGCCTGCTCAGCCTGCTCAGCCTGCTCGCCTGCACGGGCGACAGCGCCGCCGATGTCACCCTCGCCCAGCTTGCCGCTCAGCAGGACGGGTACACCGGGCGACAGGTAATTGTCAGCGGCACGCTGCGATCACACCCCGAACCGCTGCATTACTGGATCGAGGACGACGCATACCACCGCGTAGAGCTCGATTCCCCTGTCGATCTCGAGGGGCGCGAGGGCGAGCATCTGACGGTGCGGGGGCTGTTCCACTATCAACCCGACCAAGGCCGCTCGATCAAGGTTGTGTCCCTCGAATAATCGGTCGGGACGGCCGCCCGATGCCGCGGCCGGGCCAGTCGACAAATAGGCGGCGCATCGGCCGCGGCCCACCCGTTCACGCCTCGAACGTCGTGTGCCCGTCCATCACCGTCCGCAGGATGGGAATCTCCTTGATCCGATCCGGATCCACGCTGTTCGGATCATCGCCCAGCACCACGAAATCCGCCAGTTTGCCGGGGGTTATCGAGCCTTTCAGGTCCTCTTCGAAAGACGCATAGGCACCGTTCACCGTACACACACGCATGGCCTCGTCGACACTGACACGCTGATTCGGCCCCCATACCCTGCCCTGGAAATCCTTGCGTGTGACCATGCTCTGCAGCGCCATCATCGGCTCGTAGGGCCCGGGAGTGAAATCGGACGCCGGGGCGACAGGGATGCCGTGGTCGAGGAAGGCGCGGTGCGCGAACATGTTCCGCATCTTCTCTTCACCGTACTCAACCCACTTGTTGCCGTGGTAGTGCGCGTAGGTGTAGAAGGGCGTTGGTACCACGCCGGCGTCGCGAATCCGGTCAAGCAGGGACGGCGTGACCAGAGAGCAGTGTTCAATGCGAAAGCGTGGATTGCGCCCCGGCATGTCGGCCAGCACGCGCTCATAGGCGCTGAGCACGCGGCCAATGGCGACATCACCGTTGGCATGAATGCCAATACGGAAGTCGTGAGCCACCGCATCATCCACCGCTGCATTGATCTCCTCCACGCTCATAGTGAAGATACCGAAGTCGTCGGGCCGTCCCTCATAAGGCGTGCTCATCGCCATTGTGCGCTCCGAGGCGGAGCCGTCGGCACCGTACTTGACGGCGCCCACGCGCAGCATGGCGTCGCCAAAGCCCGAATGCAGCCCCGCCGCCTTCATTGCCGCATAAATATCCTCTTTGCCGCCCGGCATGAAGCTGACCCGCAGCGAAAGTCTGCCGGCACGGTAAGCATCATCATAGGCACGCCAGCCGGTCGCGCTGCCCCAGGCGTCGGTGGTCGAAGTGAGACCGGATGCGGCCATGCGCCGGGTCATCAGGGCGACATTCTCGGCGTGCCCGGCACGATCGACATCAGGCCATTCGCCCACCGCCTCGAACACGTCCACGGCATGCTCGGCAACCTTGCCGGTCAGTCTTCCCCCCTCGCGGTAAAACTTGCCGCCCTGCGGATCAGGTGTTTCGTCGGTCACACCGGCGAGCTCAAACGCCCGGCTGTTGACGACGCCGGTGTGACCGCCCCGATGTTTCACGAATATCGGATGCACCGTGGACACGGCATCGAGATCTTCCCGGTTCAGCGCCCGGCCTTCGGCGAGCTTGGTGTCGTCGTACATGTGGCCCAGCACCCACTTTCCCGCAGGCGTTTCCACAGCCCGCTTGCGCAGCGCGGCCTGTATATCCGCGATGCTGCGAACATCGACGTTAGCACTGATAACCTCGTTCGCTCCGAGGGGGTGGCTATGGGCATCGATGAACCCCGGGGTCACAGTGAGTCCCCGCGCATCGATCACCTCGGTAGCAGGCCCGGCAAGGGCCTGAATGTCCGCTGCTTCCCCAACTGCAAGAATCCGGTTGCCGCGCACGGCAAAGGCGCTTGCGCCCGGATAGGCGGGATCCATCGTATAAAGCGTATCGCAGAGCACCACGATATCGGCCTTGCCCCAGAAGCCGGCGGCCAGCAGCGGACTGGCGACAACGCCCAGACCGCCAGCGGCGATTCCCTGTGCAAAGCGACGTCTGTTGAGGGTGTGCATGTTTTTACTTCCTTTTGTTGTTGGCAGATTAGCCCCTCTCTGGGGCTGACGCCACGCGAGTCGTCAGTCGACTCACCACGATAGTAACCGCCAGACTGGCGATGAATGCAGGAACCATTTCGTATAGCCCATGACTGGCGTCCTTGAACAGCAGGACCCACAGCACGGTGGTGCCGAACCCGGTGGCCATGCCGGCAATGACGCCGGGGCCCGTGGTACCGCGCCAGTGCAGCACGCACAGAACAACCGGACCGAAGGCGGCGCCCAGACCGCTCCAGGCGAAGAGAACCAGTGAAAAGATCACGCCACCCTCGCGCAGGGCAATCAGACAACCGGCAATACCGATTGCGAGGGTCACCCAGGCACCGATACTCGCCTCGCGCCGCGCGGCATCGGGGCGACGCGCAAACTGTCCATAGACATCGTGCACAATGGCAGACGACGCGAGATTCAGCAGCGAACTTACCGTGGACATCACCGCCGACAGTACGGCGACCACCAGAATGCCGGTAACAAGGGGGGGGAAAAGGGATCGCGCCATCTCCGGCATGACGGTTTCCGCATCCTCAAGCCCCGGGAACAAAACGCGCCCAGCCAGCCCCGTTGCTACCGCGCCGAGGTCGAACAGCAGGATAACGACGATGGAGATGCCTGCGGCTTTCGGCACATCCTGCGTGTCGCGAATCGCCATGAAACGCACGAGCAACTGCGGCACGCCAAGGAAAGGCAGCCCTACTGCCAGACCGCTGGCGATGACAATCAGCGCAACGAGACCGGCGTCCTGGAACGACCAGGGCAGCAACAGCGCAGTGTCGGCGGCGGCAAGACCCTCGCGCAGTTCGGCAAGACCGCCGATGACATGGATGCCCACCACAGGCACCGCTACCAGGGCAAACAGCATCAGCATGGCCTGGGCAGCATCGGTATAGGCCACGGCCTTGAAGCCGCCGAACGCCGTATAGGCGACGGTTACCAGACCACCGACCCACACACCGGTGGCGTAATCCCACCCCAGAAAGACGCTGAAGGCCTTGCCCGTTGCGAGCATCTGCGCGGCGATATAGGCGCAGGCCATGCTGAGTATAATGGCCACCGCGAGCAGTCGTATGCTTTTTCCCTGAGCCTCGAATCGCTCACCGAGAAAGTCCGGAACGGTAATCGTGGCAGAGTCCCGGGACGCGGCGTTGAGACGTCTTGCTACCAGCAGCCAGGCACCGGCCACTCCCAGCACCTCGCCCGCCACCACCCAGAGCGCCTGCACCCCTGCAAGATAGGCAACGCCCGACAGTCCGAGGATCAGCCAGGCGCTTTCACCCGTTGCGTTCATGCTGAAGGCTGCAACCCAGTAGGGCAGACGACGTCCTGCCAGAAAGTAGCCTGAGGCGGAATCGTGGCTGCGCCGTGCCCAGAAACCAATGCCAAGCATGAAGCACAAATACAGGCCAAGCACGGCAAGAATCTCAGCGTTCCCGGAAAACATGGATGGGGTTTGCTCCTGCTGTTCTGTCGAAGCATAGCGCAAGGTCGGGGCCAGGTCCGAATCGGGTCCTGGTCCGATTCGGGCCTGGCCCCACAAGGCATCTTCATCACTTGTGCGCGAGCGCCTCGCACGCTATCGTGCCGGGCTCAACCGGACGCGACGCATACCCTCGGCCAATGCCCAAAAAGCATGGATAAAAAAAACCTACCCGACGCGCCTCACAGCGCCGAACTGCACTTTCCGGGCGGCGCTATTTACCGTGGAAAAGTGGCGGTCAGGGGCCTTCATGCTCTTTTGTTCATGGCCGAGCATCCGGTACAGGAAAACTGGCGCGACATTGAGACCGCGACGCTCACGGTGTTCCATCCCGGCGGTGCCGGTACAGCGGATGCCCGACTCTCAGTGGTCTTCAATGGCAGCGCTGGACATGGCCTGGACGTTACGGTCACCGGCGGGCTGGATGAAGACAGCGCCCGGGCGCTGAGCATGGTACTGGGAAAACATCGCCTTAGCGCAGAGGCTGCTGCCGGATACCGCGAGAAGTTCAACGCCGATGGCATCGCCCTGCTCGGTGACAGTCTGCGCGCATTCACGCTGAGCCTTGGTGATCACCTGTTCGATCTGTCCACCTCGCCGCAGCACGGCATTTCAGGGCGGCATGAACATTACGACGCGTTGAACAGTCTGAAGCGAAACAACAAGACATTCATTGCCGGCATGCTGGAGCAGCTGGAAGCGGAACTGGCGCATCCGGAAAAACCGCGCAGCAAGCGGGGTGAAGATGTGCTGGAGGAAGCGGACGCGAGCGACCTCGACTTGGTCGGGCTCAGCGAGATAGAGGAAAAACTTGCGCTAGACCGCATCACGACCGACGCGGTAAACCTGTACCGGGTTGACCTTGAAAGCCTGACGCTGCGCACCGGCGACCTGCTCGCCCTGGGAGCGGCTCGCGTCAAAACCCCCTTCCATCCGGCTTACCTGTGCAGAAGCTTTCGCGATGCACTACACAGACTGGGCTTCAGCCCGTCCGTCATCCAGGACAGCCTGAAGTTCTTTCACCGCGAATGGATTAAAAAACTCCGCGGGTTCTACGCGCGCCTCAACAACGGTCTGGCCAGCGATGGACTGCGCCCGGGGCTGGAGGATGAGCTTTACAACACCGGCTCCATCATGGACAGCAGCGGTAGGCGACCCGTGTACAAGCGCGGACGTCCGGAGCAAGCGGATGATAGCGGGGACCCCGGCGACGCGAAAAGCAATGCAGCAGGCGGGACGGAGGCTGCAAACAGCAGCGCAGATACACCGGCAAGGCCCGCCGTGGAGCGGCGCGGCCGCCAGGGGCGGCGAGCTACCGATCCCATTATCCCCGACCAGGGTGTAGACCCTGCCTCTCCGCAGGGGCCGGTACAGCCGCGCATGAAGCACGATGCCATGTACGACGCCGTCGTGCATGCACTGTCAGCGCGTCATACCGAGGACAGCCTATCTGCAGATGCCACGGCGGAGAGTTCGACGGCGGCCACTGATGCGCCGAGCGCAGAACCAGCCACGGTGATTCAGGCGCTGCTCCAGCTACAGCAGCATCCCGAGTGGATAAGCAGTAAGGGCAGCTCGCAATCCCTGCGCGAACTGCTTGAGCAACACGCCGGGCAGCTGCCTGCTCTGGCCGGCAGCAGACTGCAGGTAGAGAGCTCCAATCGCCTCGACTTTATTGACAACGTATTCAGTACCATCCGCGGCAGCCTGGATGTGGCAGACGACATCAAACCCACCCTTAATCAGCTGCGCATACCGTTAGCGCGGCTGTCGCTGCAGGAACCGAGGTTTTTTGCCGATCCAGAACATCCGGCGCACCAGGTGCTCGACAAGCTGTCGCAGCTGGCAACGGCAGAGAACTTCCCGAATCGCGTTCTGGAGAAAAAAGTCGGCGCCATCGTGGACGACATTGCCAGGAGCTATGACGGTGACCCAGGCGTTTTTGAAATCGCCCTGAAGAATCTCGACCGGCTGGTAACGCAGCAGGAAACCGCACTGCGCAAGAATATCGAGCGCGTGGTCAGCACCATGGAGGGCCAGGAACGACTGCAGCAGGCACAGCAGTCTGTCGAGCAGTTGCTGGAGACCTTCATACGGCCGCCCTCAGCGCCGCGGGTGCTACTCGATCTCATGGATGCCGGCTGGCGCGACCTGCTGGTTCAGATCGCGGTACGCGAGGGCGTTGAGTCCCAGGCCTGGCAGGATCAGGTGGGAGCTCTGCAGAAAATACTGTCTGCCTTGAACAACGTCGAGCGCGGTGACCGGCCCGCAGACGGATTCCAGGAGCTGGCCAGCGCGGTACGCGGCCTTAAGGATGACATACGATCGGCGCAGCCGGACAACGTCGGCCACGAGCAGACCCTGGAAGAGCTATCGCAAATACTGCGCGGTGAGGTGCCACTGGAAACCTATGCCGTTCATGAATCAGCCGGCGAAGCCGGCATCTCTCGCGCCCGGCTGGAGCAGCTACCAAGGCTCAATCGCTGGGTCAAGCGCGTAGAGCGGCTGCAAATCGGCACGATCATGAGCTACAGAGACAGGCAGGGGTTTCGCCGACGCATGCGCCTGGTCTGGATCAGCGATGACAGGGAGCGCTACGCGTTCGTCAACGAGCTGGGACAGAAGGTGGCGGAGATATCGCGCATCCGTCTGGCCCGCAAACTGAGCCAGGGACTCAAGCCTCCGAGCTCTGTCGACCGCATGTCGGTGCTCAACCAGAGCGTGTATGGAACATTGGCTGGCGCCCAGGAGCGTCTGAGCTTCAAGCGCAATCGCGACCGTGTAACGCACCTCATTAACGGCGAGT
This sequence comes from uncultured Alteromonadaceae bacterium, assembly GCA_964613795.1. Classification (GTDB taxonomy): domain Bacteria; phylum Pseudomonadota; class Gammaproteobacteria; order Pseudomonadales; family Halieaceae; genus Chromatocurvus. The sequence continues at coordinate 86,822 of CAZTJR010000002.1, forward strand.
CGCTCATGCGCCAGATTGAACGCTCGGTCCGTCACGCTCAGCGGCGCGATGCCGCGCACGCCTTTCTGCATCTTGATATCGACAGCTTTCACCTGGTGAACGACGTCTACGACGAAGTGGACGGCGATCAGGTTCTCGCTGAGTTTGCACGCCTGCTCAGCCAGCTGAATGAAAAACGGTCCCTTGCAGCGCGCCTTGAGGGCGACACCTTTGGTATTCTCCTTGCTTATCGCGCCATCGATGAAGCGATGGTGTTTGCCGACCGCGTACGTAGCGATATCAGCGACAGCAGCATCACAGTCGCTGGTGAAGAAGTCTCATTCACCACCTCCATCGGAGTCGCGCCCATACTGCAATCAACGGTGGACGCTGACGAGGTGCTGCGCCAGGCGCGGGACGCCGGGCTGGTTGCCAAAGACCATGGCGGCGACCGCTGCGTTCAGTTCGATATTGACGAGCAACAGCTGATTGCGTACCAGCGGGAAAAAACGCAATCGCAGCGGCAGCTGGAAGACGCCATTGCTACCGACACCCTGGTGCTGCGCGCGCAGCCGATCGTCCAGAGCGCCATGGACGGCAGCAGACCGGCGTCCCATCACTACGAAATTCTGCTGTCGATTCGCCAGGACAATGGCAGCCTGTTATCACCCACGGAGTTCATCCGCTCTGCCGAGCGTTTCGGCTATATCAACCTCGTTGACCGCTGGGTAGTGCGCAAGGTCTGCGAATGGATTTCCAGCCTGATGGACATGCAGAAGGTGGTGCCACAGCTGTCCATCAATCTCTCCTGCAGCAGCCTTACCAACGACACTTTCACCGATTACGTGCTGGAGCAGATCTCCGAATTCGGAGTCGGCACCAGCAAGATCTGTTTCGAAATCACCGAGACTGGCGCTATAGAGAATCTGACCAAGGCGGTCGACTTCGTACGCACCTTGCGCAATATCGGCTGCAAGTTCTCTCTCGACGATTTCGGAACCGGCCTGTCCAGCTACAGCTACCTGCGAGAACTGCCGGTGGACTATGTCAAGATAGACGGCACTTTCATCAGGGATATTCTCGCCAACAGGACTGATCATGCGATGGTCAGGTCGATCAACGACCTGGCGCATTTTCTAGGGCAGGAAACCATCGCCGAGTGCGTAGAGACGCTGGATATCATCGAACCCTTGCGCGAGCTGGGCGTCGACTACCTCCAGGGATGGGGCGTCGGCATGCCCCGGGAACTGCCGGAAGTCACGCGGGAACTCGAGGCACTGGAAACCTAGAAGTCAGCCACAGCACACCTCCTTGACGTAAATCAACGCAGACAATCCGCACCGCTGCTAGCCTGAACACAACATAGACAAAAGCAGCCGGTGGTATCGCATGCAACACACACAGCCCCGCGTGATCTCGCAGCAGGATAATCGAGCGCATGGCGACGAGAATATCGCACTGGCGCGTAAATATGCCTGCCGCGGGCCACGCTACACGTCCTATCCGACAGCGCCACACTTCAGCAATAGTTTCCCGCGGCAGCGTTACCTCGACTGGCAGACGGATACGGATGCCGGCACCCGTCCCCTGTCACTGTATATCCACATTCCGTTTTGCAATGACATCTGCTACTACTGCGCCTGCAACAAGGTGGTAACGCGCCGGCGTGGCGTTGCCAGCGACTACCTGGACCGCCTGGAGCTTGAAATTGCGATGCAGTCGACAGTCGTCGGCGACCGGCGCCCCATCACCCAGATGCACTGGGGCGGCGGCACGCCAACCTTTCTTGACAGCGGTGAAATGACCCGCCTGATGCACGCGCTGTCCCGGCACTTCGCTCTACAGAACACGGATGAACGTGAATACGCCATCGAAATTGATCCGCGCACGGTCGATGTCTCGACCATTGCCCTGCTCAAAGGGCTCGGTTTCAACCGGCTGAGTCTTGGCATCCAGGATTTTGATCCGGGCGTCCAGCAGGCGATCAACCGGGTACAGACACCCGAGAGCGTCGCCAGCCTGGTAAATGCGGCGCGCGCACACGGTTTCCGCTCTATCAGCTTCGATCTCATCTACGGCCTGCCTCTTCAGAGCGTCGACAGCATGCAAAAGTCACTGGAGGATGTGCTGCGGCTGCGCCCTGACCGAATTGCCAGCTACAATTACGCCCATCTGCCCGAGCGATTCTCCTCGCAGCGAGCGATCGACCGACTGGCCCTGCCTTCGCCGGAAGACAAGCTGCGTCTCGCGGAACTCATCGCCTCAACGCTGGAGCGCGCGGGCTACCTGCACATTGGCATGGATCACTTTGTGCTGCCCCACGACGAGCTGGCGCAAGCCCAGTCACGCGGCAGACTGCAGCGCAATTTCCAGGGTTACTCGTTGCGGCTTGCAAAGGATACGCTCGGCCTCGGCGTATCAGCGATAAGCCAGATCGGCGATTTCTACCTGCAGAATGCACCGCAACTGGACGCTTACTATGACCTGGTGGATCGGGGAGAGCTGCCGCTGCAGCGCGGTTACCAGATGAATGCTGAAGACCGGTTACGGCGCCATGTGATCATGTCACTGATCTGTGACCTGCACCTGAACAAGGCAGACACCGGCGACCGCTTCGGCGTCGAATTTGATCATTATTTTGCCGATGCGCTGGACGCACTCACGCCGCTGGCCGGCGATGGCCTGGTGACACTGACCGACACTGAACTCCGCGTCGAGGCCGCCGGCCGACCGTTTCTGCGCAATATCTGCATGCCCTTTGATGGTTATCTCGCCGCCGATGCGGCGTCGGTCGGCCGTTTTTCGGCCACCGTGTGAACCACAGCCGGATCGCTGCGGGTCGACGGCTGAAACCTTGACTCCGGGGCGGTAGCGCTATAGCGTTTACACCTCAGTTTCGGGGTGTATTCCATGACATCGCAAGCGCCGATCAAGGTCAGTCGCCAGGAGCCACTGGCCTGTAATCACGAGTTTTCCGCTAACTGTAGCGATTGTCGTTTGAACAGCATTTGTCTACCTTTTTCTCTCGAGACTCACGACATTGAAGAGCTGGATAGCATTATCCAGCGCGGTCGCCCCGTGCAGAAAGGTGGACATCTATATCGCCAGGGCGATGAGTTCGGGTCAGTCTATGCGGTGCGCTCAGGGGCGCTCAAGGCTTATCGCATGACCGACGACGGTCGGGAGCAGGTTACCGGCTTCTACTTCCCGGGGGAGATCGTCGGCATGGACGGCATCAGCCAGAGTCGGCACGCCTCATCGGCACGGGCACTGGAAACCTCCGCGGTGTGCGAAATTCCATTTTCGTCGCTGGAAAAGCTGAGCGCCAGCATGCCGCAGTTGCAGCGCCACTTTTTCCAGCTCATGAGCCGGGAGATCACCGAGGATCAGCAGTTGATCACGCTGCTGAGCAAAAGCTCCGCTGACGCACGCATTGCCGCACTGCTACTGAGCATCTCAATGCGCAATGCCCGCCGTCGCCTCAGCGCAACGCATTTTCGCCTGAGCATGTCCCGCGTGGATATTGGCAACTATCTCGGCCTGACCGTGGAAACCGTCAGCCGGGTATTCACACGGCTGCAGAAGGCAGACATTGTTGATGTGAGCAACCGTGAAATCCGTATTCTCGACGAAGCAGCACTGAGACAGCTTACCAGTAGCGAATAGACGGCAGTATCCCAGGCACTTCCCGCTCGTGGAATACACTCGTCCCGACCGTGCGGCCGCTCTGCCCCGGGTCCATTTCCCGGGCGAATTGATCTGTATCAACAAACGGCGGCACGTTGCCGCTACACTACGCAACCTGAAACCTACGGGGATTCCCGACCCATGATCCAGCACACAATCGGCCTCCTGTTCAGACCCAGAACGCAATGGCACATCGTCGCAAAGCTTCCGGAAAAATCGCGCAACGTCCTGGTGCTATACCCGTGTATTCTGGCGCTGTTCCCCGCCATTGCCTGGTACTTCGGCACCAGCAAGGTCGGCTGGACAACGGGGCTTCAGGGCAACGTTGTGCGCCTCACAACGGAGAGTGCCTTTCAGATAAGCGTGCTCTTTTATCTGGTCATGGTCGGCAGCGTCGCCATCATCGGCTACTTTATTCACTGGATGTCGCGAACTTACGGCGCGCAGTCAACGGTAGCCAAAGGAATTGTGATCGCGGGGCTGACGGCAACACCGCTGTTCATCACCGGTCTCGTGGGATTTTACCCGACCCTGTGGCTTGACCTGCTCATCGGGGTGGTGGCGATCAGCTGGTCGGTGTACCTCATGTATCTGGGCATCCCGATTATGATGAAGATCCCCGAGGAGCGCGGCTTTCTGTTCTCCAGCGCCGTACTGGCGATCGCCATGGTGGTCCTTGTCAGCATTATGGTGGTGTCAATACTTGCCTGGGATTACGGCGCGGCACCCGCTTTTACTGACGGCTGAGACCACCATTTCGGCGAATAAACCGCTAGAATTAGGCAACTACGCATTCAAACCGCTCGAATCCATCGGAACGGAACAACACCATGAATGAGCTCAATTCGGAACTGGAGCACCCCGTCTACAACTACAAGGTAGTGCGACAGTTCGCAATAATGACCGTGGTCTGGGGCATCGTTGGCATGCTTGTCGGCGTCTTCATCGCGGCGCAGCTGGCCTGGCCGGCACTGAATCTGGATCTGCCCTGGACCAGCTTCGGCCGTCTTCGGCCGCTGCATACCAATGCCGTTATCTTCGCCTTCGGTGGCTCAGCACTGTTCGCAACGTCCTATTACGTTGTACAGCGCACCTGTCAGGTGAGGCTGATTTCCGACCGGCTCGCTGCCTTCACCTTCTGGGGCTGGCAGGCCGTCATTGTCGCCGCTGCCGTCACATTGCCTCTCGGTCTCACCAGTTCCAAGGAATATGCCGAACTGGAGTGGCCGATCGACATACTGATTGCGATTGTCTGGGTTTCCTACGCAGTGGTGTTCTTCGGCACAATAACGAAGCGCAAAACCAGCCACATTTACGTGGCGAACTGGTTTTTCGGGGCCTTCATTGTCACGGTCGCTGTGCTCCATATCATCAACAGCGCATCCATGCCTGTCGACATGACGAAGTCCTACTCGGCTTATGCCGGCACCGTCGACGCGATGGTGCAGTGGTGGTATGGACACAACGCGGTGGGCTTTTTCCTGACCGCCGGCTTCCTCGGCATCATGTACTATTTCGTGCCCAAGCAGGCCGATCGCCCCATATACTCCTATCGGCTGAGTATCGTGCATTTCTGGGCGCTGGTTGCCGTGTACATCTGGGCCGGCCCACACCATCTTCATTACACAGCGCTACCCGACTGGGCACAGAGCCTGGGCATGGTAATGAGCATCATTCTGCTGGCACCGTCCTGGGGCGGCATGATCAATGGCATCATGACGCTCTCTGGTGCCTGGCACAAACTACGTGACGACCCCATTCTGCGATTCCTTGTGGTCAGCCTGTCTTTCTACGGCATGTCGACCTTCGAAGGTCCGATGATGGCCATCAAGACGGTCAACGCCCTGTCGCACTATACGGACTGGACCATCGGCCACGTACACTCGGGCGCACTGGGCTGGGTCGCCATGATCACCATTGGCTCGCTCTATCATTTGATCCCCGTGCTCTACAACCGTGAACGCATGTACAGCATCGGGCTGATCAACGTGCACTTCTGGATGTCGACCATCGGCACAGTACTCTATATCGCCTCCATGTGGGTGAACGGCATCATGCAGGGATTGATGTGGCGCGCCTACAACCAGGATGGCACGCTGACCTACGCCTTCGTGGAGGGCGTTGCTGCCAGCTATCCCGGTTACGTTGTGCGCGTGCTCGGCGGCGCCATCTTCCTTGGCGGCATGCTGATCATGGCCTACAACGTTTACATGACCACTCGCCGCGATGTGCCTGTGCAGATACCGGCAACCAGCGCCAGCGCGGCTTAGGAGTCTCAGCAATGAAACACGAAACGGTCGAGAAGAACGTTGGCATTATGATCATTCTGATCATTGTCGCCATCAGCTTCGGCTCGCTGGTCGAGCTGGTCCCGTTGATGTTCTCCAAAGAAACCAACGAGCCCGTGGCCGGGCTCAAGCCCTACCCCGCGCTCCAGCTTGAGGGGCGCGACATCTATATTCGTGAGGGCTGCAACACCTGCCACTCACAGATGATCCGTCCGCTGCGCGCCGAGACCGAGCGCTACGGGCACTATTCGGTAGCCGGCGAGTTCGTCTACGATCACCCTCACCTGTGGGGCTCCAAGCGCACCGGGCCTGACCTCGCGCGTGTCGGTGAGCGCTATAGCGACGACTGGCACCGGGCACATCTGTATAACCCGCGGGACGTTGTTCCCGAATCGAACATGCCGGCCTATCCGTGGCTGTTCCGCGACGAGATCAACGCTGAACGTACACCGAAGAAAATGCGCGCACTGCGCCGGGTGGGCGTACCCTACACGGATGATGACATTGCCAGCGCGAGCTCGGCTGTGGAAGGCAGAAAGGAAATCGATGCGCTGATCGCCTACCTGCAGGGTATGGGCACACTGATACAGTCTCGTCGTTAGGAGAGGTATGGATATCAATGACCTTCGTGGACTGAGCACGCTGTTTCTGTTCGTAGCCTTTGTCGGTGTGTGCGTCTGGGCCTACAGCAGTAAGCGAAAGAAGACTTTCGACGAGGCAGCCAACCTGCCCTTCGCCGACGAAAAACCCGCGCCGGACGAGCCGCAGCGCGAGCAAGAGGAAAAGCAGCAATGACGACCTTCTGGAGCAGCTGGATCATTGTCCTGACAATCGTGACGATCGTCGGTCTCGTCTGGATACTTTTTGCCAACCGCAAGCAGCCCAGGGAAATGGACCAGACCACGGGGCACAGTCACGACGGCATTGAGGAATACGACAACCCGCTACCCGCCTGGTGGTTCGCGATGTTTGTCATCACGATTGTCTGGGGAATCGGTTACCTGATCTTCTACCCCGGCATGGGCAACTTCAAGGGCGTGCTGGGGTGGACGCAGATAGAACAGCACGATGAGGAAGTCGCTGCCGCCGAAGCGCGGTTTCGTGCCATGCGTGATCGCTATCTGGCGCTACCCGTCGAGGAGATAGCTCAGGACACCAAGGTCATGCGCATGGGCCAACGGCTTTACAGCAACAATTGCTCCCAGTGTCACGGACTCGATGCACGCGGTGCCTATGGCTTCCCCAATCTGGCAGACGAGGACTGGCTGTGGGGCGGCACACCCGACGCCATCAAGCATACGCTGGTAAACGGGCGCAACGCCGCGATGCCAGCCTGGCAGGACGCGCTGGGCGATACAGGCATTGCGGAAACCACTGAATATGTCCTCTCGCTCAACGGACGCAGCGCCGATCCGGAAAAGGCCGCACGCGGTGAAAAGCACTTCCAGACCTACTGCGTTGCCTGTCACGGCGCTGAGGGTAAGGGCAACGTGGCGATGGGTGCACCCAACCTGACCAACGGCATCTGGCTGTACGGCGGCACAGAAGAGCAGATCGCACATACCCTGCGTGTCGGCCGCAACGGCAAGATGCCGGCTTACGGCGAAAATCTTACGGAAGACAAGATTCACATTCTTGCCGCGTACATTTACGGCCTGAGTAACTGACGGGGCACGCCGCGATGGCGGCGCTCCGCACATCCTGCAGTAATCGTCCCCGGACGAGAAGAAATTATGGCTGATAAAGACCCCGAACTGATTGACGTTGAAGAGCTCGCACCTGCCGAAGTGGCCGAACTCGACCTCTACCAAAAGCGGGAGAAGATCTACACCCGCAAGATTGAGGGCTTCTACCAGCGCCTGCGCCTGTACACCGGCTGGCCGCTACTGATTGCCTATTTCCTTCTGCCATGGTTGTCGATCAATGGGCGCCAGGCAGTGTGGTTTGATCTGCCCGAGCGCAAGTTCCATATCTTCACGCTGACTTTCTGGCCCCAGGATTTCCCGCTACTTGCCTTTCTGTTGATCATCGCAGCCTTCGGATTGTTCGCGGTTACCGTGGTCGCAGGCCGGGTCTGGTGCGGCTACAGCTGCCCACAGACGGTGTGGACCAGCATCTTCATGTGGATTGAACAGAAGACCGAAGGCAGCCGCAATCAGCGCATCAAGCTGGACAAGGCGCCCTGGACAGCGGGCAAGGCCTTGCGCAAAGCCAGCAAGCACAGTGGCTGGCTGTTTGTCGCCTTCATGACCGGGCTGACCTTCGTGGGTTATTTCTACCCCATACGCGAGCTGACGGTAGAGCTGGCCACGCTGTCCACCGGCAAGTGGCAGGCCCTCTGGACGCTGTTTTTCACCATCGCCACCTACGTCAACGCCGGCTGGATGCGCGAGCAGGTATGCACCTACATGTGTCCCTACGCGCGATTCCAGTCTGTGATGTTCGATCGCGATACCCTGATTGTCTCCTATGATCCGGCCCGCGGCGAACCCCGCGGCTCGCGCAAGCGCTCTGCGGATCCGGCTGCACTGGGTCTCGGCGACTGCATCGACTGCGATCTGTGCGTACAGGTCTGCCCGACCGGCATCGATATCCGACAGGGTCTGCAGTACGAGTGTATCGGCTGCGCGCTGTGCATCGATGCCTGCGACTCCGTGATGGACAAGATGGGCTACGAGCCGGGCCTGATCCGCTATACCAGTGAGAACGCGCTGGAGGGCAAACCCACCCACTGGGCGAGGCCGCGGGTAATCGGCTACCTCACGGTATTGATGATCATGGTCGGCGTATTCGGCTACAACGTGGTAACGCGGGTTCCGCTGGAAATGACCATCATTCGTGATCGGAACAATCTGTTTGTCGAGACACAGGGGGGCGAAATCGAAAACATGTATCGCATCCAGCTGGTGAACATGGACACCCAGCCACACGACTTCGACCTCACCATCGACGGCATCGATGAGGCAGAGATTATCGGCGACGCCAGCTACGCGCTGGGCGCCGGCGAGGTGCGTTCCATCACCCTGCGCGTGCGCGCGCAACCGCAGTATCTGGACGCCCGCGGTACGGAAATCACTTTTGAGGCTATTTCCAGCGACATGCCCTCCCTGCGTATTTCCGCGGACAGCCGCTTCCTGAGGCCGCTCTGATGCCGACATCGCGTATGGGCAACAGCGCGCCGGAGCCGTGGTATCGACAATTCTGGCCCTGGTTCCTGATCGTATTACCGGCCTCGGTCGTCATTGCCGCCATCGCGACCATGATCATCGCCGTGCGCGGCTCGGATGATCTGGTGGTGGACGATTACTACAAGGATGGCCTGGCCATCAACCGGCAGCTTGAACGTGACGAGCGCGCCCGGCAAAGGGGGTACACGGCCGACTTGAGGATAGCGGAAGACACCGTCACCGTGCTCACCGAGGATCTGCCTGCGGTTGCCGAGCTGCGCCTGCGGCTGTCGCATCCCATGGAGGCCGACCGGGACATCCGTATAGATTTGCGGCGCAGCGGCCCGGAGCGCTACGCCGCCCGTCTGCCGATTCCGGTGGGCGACAACTGGCATTGGTTGCTCGATGCCGGCGAAAGCGGCGACTGGCGCATCACCGGCACCACCGGGGACGCGTCCACCCACGCCCCACGTGCAGTCCCACGCTAAGCCGAACGCGCCGGCGCAGGCGCGGCAATCAGTGACCGATGCCAACGCAAGCAAAGTGTGCTTTCACTGCGGCGATCCGCTACCCGCCGGCAGCGATTTCCGTATTGTTATCGGCCATGAACTGCGGGACATGTGCTGCCCCGGCTGTCGCGCGGTCGCCCAGCTGATTGCAGACAGCGGCATGGCGAGGTTCTATGCCCAGCGTACCGAGTACAATCTGCGACCCGACAGCACCCTGGACGACGTCAGTACCGAGGCGCAGTTCCAGCTTTACGACGATCCAGCCCTCGCCGCTACCTTTAGTGAGGATGACGGCGACGGACTGACTCGCGTGCGCCTGCTACTCGGCGGCATGACCTGCGCTGCCTGCACCTGGCTGATAGAACAGAGCGTGACGCAGCTCTTTGGAGTCAAAAGCGCCGTTGTGAACCTGTCGCAATCGCGACTGGATGTCGTCCTGGACCGGGAGCGGCTCCCGCTCAGTCGCCTCTTCGCCCGTGTCGCAGCGCTCGGGTACAGCGTAAAACCCTTCCATGCCAACGCCCAGCGCGAGCAGATGCGCCGCGAATACCGCTCGGATCTGCGACGCCTCGCGGTTGCCGGGCTCGGCATGATGCAGGTGGGCATGTTCGCGGTTGCCCTGCATGCCGGTGAACTGCAGGGCATTGCCCGGGAATACGAGCAGCTGCTGCGCGTGGTCAGCCTCGGTGTAACTGCCTTCATCGTGATGTTTTCGGCGCGTCCCTTTTTCAGCAGTGCCTGGCGACACCTGCGCCACGGCGCCCTGGTCATGGATCTGCCGGTCGCGCTGGCCATCGGCCTGGCCTTCACGGCCAGTGCCTACGCTACGGCCACGGGCACCGGCCAGGTGTATTTCGATTCCGTCGTCATGTTCACCTTTCTGCTGCTGCTGGCACGCTTCGCCGAGAAGCGCGCGCGCCTGGCGGGCAGCCTGGACTGGTTTGACGCGGAGTCCGCGCTGCCCGATGCGGTGCTCATGCGCTGTGGCGATGACTGGCAGCGGCAGGCACGCCAGCTACTGGAGCGTGGCGATCGGGTCCTTGTGCGCGCCGGGGATACCGTGCCCATCGACGGCGTGGTGGGTAGCGGCGAGAGCGCTGTGCGCGAAGACGCCTTTAGCGGCGAGTCACTGCCGCGAAGTGTATCAAGGGGTGACACGGTGTTTGCGGGCACAGTGAATACCGATGCGGCGCTCGATATCACCGCCAGCGGCAGCTATGGAGACACACGACTTGCAGCGCTGCAGCGCTCCATCGAAACCGCGTCGGCAGAAAAGCCACCGATCGCACAGACCGCAGACCGCATTGCTGGCTGGTTCATCGGCGGCATTCTGCTGGCGACAGGCGCAACCGCCTGGGTGTGGTACAGCATCGCGCCGGAGCGCGCGCTTTGGACAGCCCTGTCGGTGCTGGTCATCAGCTGTCCCTGCGCCCTGGCACTGGCGACACCCGCAGCCTTGAGCAACGCGGCCAATGCGCTGCGCCGCAGTGGCGTACTGGTTCGCGGCGAGGGGGCACTGGAGTCCGTAGCCCGCGTCACGCATGTCCTGTTTGACAAGACAGGAACGCTGACCCACGGGGAGCTGGCCATCGGACGGGTTCTCTGCCTCGACGGTACCTCGCGCACGGATGTGCTGGCTCTTGCCGCCGCCCTGCAGCGCTACGCCAACCACCCGATTGCGCGCGCTTTCGCAGACATTGCACCGGCAGGCGGCGTGAGCGGTGTGCGCTTCGACGTTGGCCGGGGGGTTTCCGGGATATGGCGGGGCCACACCTGTCGTATCGGCAGCGAAGAGTATTGCCGACAGATTGCGCCGTCATTGCCCACACAACCGGACGGCGCCGGCTACTGGGTCGCAGTGACGCTACGCGGTCAGCCCCTGGCCTGGATCGCACTCGAGGATGCGCTGCGCGACGAGGCCTCGGCCTTGACAGCGGAGCTGAAATCCCGCGGGACAAGGCTTGAGCTCGTCACCGGCGACCACTCGCGACAAGCCGCGGTGATGGGCAACAAGCTGGGATTCGACGCCATCCGTGTCGGCATGTCGCCGCAGGACAAAAGCGCCCACGTCGCCGCACTGCAGAAACAGGGCGCCACCGTGCTGATGGTCGGGGATGGCCTAAACGATGCACCCGTGCTTCGACGGGCCAATACCTCTATTGCAGTTGCCGGCGCGACCGACCTCGCGCGCACCCAGGCAGACTTCGTCATCATGGATGGAGATCTGCATCGAGTGACGCGGATTATCGACAAGGCACTGCAGTGCAGACGCACGCTCTACCAGAATCTCGCCTGGGCACTCGGTTATAATGTGGTCGGCATACCCCTCGCGGCTCTGGGCTACATTCCCCCCTGGGCCGCGGCTATCGGCATGTCGCTGAGCTCACTTCTGGTGGTCGCCAACTCCCTGCGACTGGCGCGCCCGCTGCGTCGAACGTAACAGGCCGGATGTTATGGAAAGTCTTTATCTGCTGATTCCGATTGCGCTGGTGTTCTGTGTCATCGCCATACGCTTGCTTCTCTGGGCCATCGACAACGGCCAGTACGATGATCTGGACAAGGAAAGCTGGCGCATCCTCGACGACGATGACAGCGGCAGGGAAAAAGATCACAAGACTCACCGCGATGAGGATAACGGACCGTCGACATGAATAGCGTCAGTCTACTGGCCGCTCTTGCGATAGGCCTGGCCGGCGCCGGCCATTGCCTTGGAATGTGCGGCGGTATCGCCGCAGCCGTCGGCCTGGGCGGCAAAGCGGCACCAGGAACCACCGCGGCCTATCACGCCGGGCGGATCAGCAGCTACACCCTGCTCGGTGCCGGACTCGGTTTGCTGGCCGGCAGCATTCAGCTTGCTGAATGGACGCTGGGGCTGCGCTACCTCGCGGGTTTTCTGCTCATTGCGATGGGTTTGTACATTGCCGACTGGTGGCGCGGACTCACTTACCTCGAGCGCGTCGGCGCGATCTTGTGGCGCCCCATACAGCGTTTTTCCGCACGCTGGCTGCCAGTTCAGCGTGCGCGCGAGGCCTATGCACTCGGGTTAGGCTGGGGACTCATGCCCTGCGGGCTGATTTACAGCGCGCTGGCCTATGCGCTGACCGCGCAGGATGCACTGCAGTCTGCAGGATTGATGCTGGCCTTCGGCGTGGGTACCCTGCCGGCCATGCTGGGCGCGAGCTTTGCCGCAGGCCATGTCAGCGCAATACTGAAGAGTCGTGGCTTCAAGACTATTGTGGCAGTACTGATGATCGCCGCGGGTTTATGGACACTCTACCTAACCTATGCTCACGGTGGCCACCTGCTGGAGCGGGAAATCGTGCCGGATGGCGGCATAGCGGTCCCGTTGAACCATTCCCTACCTGGCTGACAGCGGCGGCGACCCAGGTCGCCGCCGCTCAGGATCAGAACCTGAAGGCAATACCGATGTTGTATACCCAGGGATTGATATCGACATCGAAGCTGACTGTGCCAACATCGGTCACAACATCGGCGGTGGTTTCAATGTCCATGTACCAGACCCCCGCATTCAGCATCCAGTTCCTGCTCAGCGGAATATCGACCCCGGCCTGGGCGGCAGCGCCGAAGGAGTCGTCCAGATCCAGCCGCGACGAGCCCGCCCCGATGACGCTGCCGAGCGCATCGGCGAGAGCCGGATCAATGTCTTCATCATAGATATAGGTATAGTTCACACCCAGCCCGACATAGGGCTGCCAGCCTTCCTGACCGCCGCGGGGATACCACTGCAGACTCAGTGTCGGGGGCAGGTGTCTTATGCTGCCGGCGTCGATACCCAGGTCTGGTACGTCCAGATCATGCTCAAAGGGCGTTGCCGCCAGCAGTTCCACCGCCCACTGGTCCGTCACCATGAATGCGCCAATAATGCCAAGCTGGGTGTCATTGCCCACGTCAACACCGGATGGCAGTGTCGTCACGGGATCGCTGGGCAGAACGATAGCATCGCTGTCGTCATTCGGCGCGACGGTTACAAATCCCGTTCGCAGAATAATATCGCCCGCTTCATGTGCCACGGCGCTGGTCGCCAATGCACAGCTCAGGGTCAGAGGCAGGGTAATCGCCGTTAGGGTCTTCATGCTATTCTCCGTTTTTTGGCACCGACTCGGTACCGCTTGGGTGCAGTGTGATACGCAATGCTTGATGCAAGAATAACGATAGATCATTTTTCAGACATTGATGTCAGTCAAGTCCTGTCCGTAAGTTGAGCCCGTGGTGACGCAGACCTGCCTGTCGCAGAAACCCGATACCGAATACCGCATCAGGCCCGGACTATTGCGCTGCTTTGTCCGCGTGTGGCTGTGTATCCTGCCTCTGCTGTTGCCGACAAGCCCCGCCACAGGCGAACCGAGGCAACAAATGAGTTCGACATCGCCACCCGTGCTGATGAGCGTTGGTAAACTGCTGGTACCCGGGCGGCGCATGGAGAACGGCTACTCGCGACACTATCGCGAATCCTGCAGCGCAACGCTGCTCGCGCCGGTCGACGGCGAGCAGGCGTCGCTTATTCTGACTGCCTGGCACTGCATCGAATACCACACCGATCTCACTGACGATATCACCTTCGTGATCGAGTCGACTTTCGGAGAACGCCTGGTGAGCCGCGTGCAGCCGGTTTCCAGCGGCGGTGGCATGCATGCCGACTGGCTGCTTATGCGTCTTCAACGGCCGCTGCCCATGGACATGGTCACGGCCGCCAACGTGGCGCAGGACCCGCCACCGGGGATTGGGAGCCGTATCATCATGGCGGGATATTCCAGGGACAAGGGGCTGGGCGAAGCCGGCGAGGTGTTGACCTTCCACCACAATTGCCGCGTTGTGGCGCGCAGCGGCGAGGATATCGCCACCGACTGCCTCGCCTATCGCGGCGCCTCCGGCGGTGCCGTATTCAGCATCACCAGCGGCCGGCTGCTGGGGGTTATCTCACGTGGAGACAGTCTGGCACACAGCATTTTCGTGCCGGTTTCACGCATCGTCCGGCGTGCAGGCCGCCTACTCCTGCATTGAGGCAGCGCTGCGCTCCCGCTTGCTGGCGGCGCAATCTGCACCGATATGCTGCTCACCACGCACGCGCGCCAGTTCCATCTGTTTCTGTCGCTCGGCGAACCGGGTTTTCTGATCAGTCGTCAACTCGTCAAAGCAGGCCGGACAGCACACCCCCTTCTGGTAATGCGCTGACAGCTTGTCGTCCTGAGTAATGGGACGGCGGCAACCGTGGCACTGATCGTACTCGCCCTTTTCCAGGCGATGATTCACGGACACCCGGTTATCGAAAACAAAGCACTCGCCCTCCCAGGTACTCTCTTCTTCCGGGACGTCCTCCAGATACTTGAGCACGCCACCCTGAAGGTGATAGACCGTCTCGAAACCCTGCTCAAGCAGATAGGAGGAGGCTTTCTCGCAGCGTATGCCTCCGGTGCAGAACATTGCCACCCTGGGGTTGCGCGACGGATCAAGATTCTTCTTTACCCACTCAGGAAACTCGCGAAAAGATGACGTCCCCGGGTCCAGCGCGCCACGGAAGCTGCCAATGCCGTATTCGTAGTGGTTCCGCGTATCGACAAGCACCACCTCGGGGTCGTTCACCACCCGGTTCCACTCTTTCGGCGCAACATAGGTGCCGACCCGTGCATTCGGATCGATCCCGGGGACCCCTAGCGTCACGATCTCGCGCTTGAGCTTCACCTTCATGCGATAGAACGGCAGGGACTCGTCCTCACTCTCCTTGTGCTCCATATCGGCCAGCCGCGGATCGCGCCGCAGCCAGACCAGCAAAGCATCAATAGCCGGGCGATCGCCGGCAATTGTGCCATTGATGCCTTCTTCGGCCAGCAGGAGGGTGCCGCGGATACCCAGACGCAGGCACTCATCGAGCAGCGGCTCGCGCAGCTCGCGGTAATCTGACAATCGGGTAAATTTGTACAGCGCGGCAACCACTACGCTCATGCTCCGGATCTCCCGCCTGCATCTGCCTTGCTGCCGCCGAGACACTCGGGCGAGTTCGGTGCCGACTGCGCTCGTTCGGACCATTCCTGTGGCGTGTAAGTATGTAGCGCCAACGCATGCACTGGCCCGGCCAGCTCATCTGCCACGGCGGCATACACGGACTGGTGGCGGGCAACCTGCCGCTTGCCGGCGAAGGCATCACTAACCACTACCACCCGGAAGTGCGTTTCCGAGTTCGGCGGCACGCTGTGCATATGGCTCTCGTTGGCGATGTCCAGCGAGACGGGCGCCAGGGCGCTTTCAAGTTTCTGCTTGAGGATTTCGGCGACTGTCATGTGTCCTCCTGTGTCAACGTGTATTATACCGGCGCGACGCGGTGTACGCGAAACCGGCATCATGCCGGCTTGGCGTGTCTTCGCTGCATTCCCTATACTTTGGCGGCGCTGTGCACCCGGGACGGACCATGCAGGAAACCTACAACATTTATTTTGCCGGTGACATTGCAGAAGGAGAAGCCATTCGCGAGGTGCGACGCAGGGTCGGCGCGCTGTTCAATGCGCGAGAAGCCACACTGGACAAACTGTTCTCCGGCAAGAAACAGCTTATCAAGCGCAACTGCAGCAGGGATGAAGCGCTTAAATACCAGTCTGCCATGCGGCGTGCCGGGGCGCTGGCCACAATCACCGTTACACCCGACAGCGCCGCAGTTGTGCCCCCTGGCCACACCGCGCAACAGGCGCCTGATCAGCCATCGCGACAACCAGCAGCGGCAGCGCTATCTCTGGCGCCAGCCGGCACGGAGGTACTGCAGCCCGATGAACGTCGCCCGGCATCTCGTCGCACCATGGACCTCTCCGCCTTCTCCGTTGCAGCCGCGGGTGAGCGTCTCGGCACTCCGGAACCACAGGCGCCGCCGCCACCGGACACCTCTCACATCAGCGTCGCGGAGGCTGGCGAGACCATTCCGGGGCTGCCATCGACAGTGCCGTCGACCACACCCGACACCTCTGCACTGAGCCTCGCAGACCCGGACAGCCATCTGCTGGAGGCGCGTTATCGACCGCATGACGCACCGCCCACCCCACACACTGACCACCTGTCGGTAGAGCCTGAAGACCATGACTGACACCGATGCACCGCAGACGACAGATGCTGAAGCTATAACGTCGCCCGGCCTGCCACGACGTCTGATGGCAGCTCTCTACGACACGTTCCTCGTGCTGCCCATCATTATGCTCGGCGTTGCGATCGGCATGGGTCTTTACGCCGCACTGACACGATCTCTTGGCGGCGCCGTAGGCGATGAACCGCTGCAGGCGTGGGCGGTCCGAGGCATTGCTGTACTGGTGATCGCGGGGTTTTTCACCGCCTTCTGGCGCAAGAGTGGTCAGACACTGGGTATGCAGGCGTGGCGCATCAAGCTGGTAGCCCTGCCGGGCAAACGCCTGACCGCCGCGCGCTGTATGCTCCGCTGCGCGGCTGCCCTGTTATCGCTGGCGTGCCTGGGCCTCGGTTATCTCTGGTGCCTGGTGGACCGCAAGGGGCGCTACTGGCACGACTATCTTTCGGGGACTGCGCTCGTGCTGCTGCCTAAAACGCCGAAGGCCAATTCGGCAGCCTGAGCGGTCGACGGTTCAGTTGTAACCGCGTTCACCGTACACTGTACACAACGTCAAGCTATGCCATGTCAGGCTCGAGAAATCTCACAAGGAATCCTGTATGCCCAGCATCAGTATCACCGCACGCATGCTCCGCGATGGCGGCAGCGCCAAAACCCAGTGTGCCATCCTGCCTGTTTTCACCGGCGGCAAGCTCAGTGAGATCGGGACGCAGCTGGATAGTGCCTTGGGCGGAGTTATCCAGGCTGCCCTGGCAATGGGTGATTTCAGCGGTGCGCAGGGCAAGACGCTGCTTCTGCCCGGGAGCACGGACGTAAAGCGGGTCTTGCTGGTCGGGCTGGGCGACAGGAGGAAGTTTGATCGCGCAGCGCAGCGCGCTTTTTCTGACACCGCAGGCAAAGCACTGAAACAAACTGAGGCGCGCGACGCCCTCGCACTGCTCAATGACCTGCCCTTCGACAGCGAAGACGATGCCGCGGCGTGCTGTGAAGATCTGGCCCGCAGTGTCGTTGCGCACCAGTACCACTATAGCGAGACCCTGAGCAAGAAACCCCGACGGAGCAAGCTGGCCAAACTCTCGGTGTCGCCGAGGGAACTGCTGCCGGCGGCGCGCGCGCGCGCCGCAATGGAAGTCGGGATTGCGCTCGGCAAGGGCCTCAACGCGGCCAGAGAGCTTGGCAACCTGCCTGGAAACATCTGCACCCCGGATTACCTGGCAAAAGCGGCACGCAGGCTGGGCCGCCAGAATGCACGTGTGACGACCAAGGTTCTCAGTGAGAAGCAGATGGGCGAGCTGGGCATGGGTTCGCTGTTGTCAGTGTCAGCCGGCAGCGATCAGCCGGCGCGGCTCATCGTTATGGAATATAAGGGCGGCAAGCGCGGCGATGCACCGCAGGTGCTGGTCGGCAAGGGGATTACCTTTGATAGCGGCGGCATATCGCTGAAACCCGGCGCCAAGATGGACGAGATGAAATACGACATGTGCGGGGCCGCCAGCGTTATCGGCACCTTCGAGGCGCTATGCGAACTGGGTCTGGATATCAACGTGGTGGGCATTATTGCCGCCGCCGAGAACATGCCCAGCGGCCGTGCCACCAAGCCGGGAGACGTGGTGACGTCCATGGCCGGAAAAACCATCGAGGTCCTGAACACCGACGCCGAGGGCAGACTGGTTCTGTGTGACGCGCTTACCTATGCCGAGCGCTACAAGCCCGCGGCCGTCATTGACATGGCGACCCTGACAGGAGCCTGCGTCGTGGCGCTGGGTTCCCACGCGAGCGCCCTGTACGCCAATGACGAAGAGCTGGCCGGTCAGCTGCTGCAGGCCGGTATCGACAGCCATGACCGCGCCTGGCGTATGCCGCTGTGGGAGGAGTATCGAAAGCAGTTGCACAGCAATTTTGCCGATCTCGCCAACATCGGTGGCCCCGAAGCAGGCAGTATCACCGCAGCCTGTTTCCTGGCGCAGTTCGCCGAGAACTACCCCTGGGCGCATCTGGACATTGCGGGAGTCGCGTGGAACAGCTCACCCAAGGGCGCGACGGGACGCCCGGTGGGTCTGCTGCTGCACTATCTGCGAGAGCGCGCCGCCGCACAGTGACGCGCGTCGGTTTTTACGTTGTACAGGCAGAGGCTCCCGTCAAGCGCCTGCAGGTTGCCGCGCGACTGACGGACAAGGCCTTTCAGCGCGGCCACGGGATCTTTATCAACTGCGCGTCACAGGCGCAGGCAGAGGAAATGGATGACCTCCTGTGGCGCTTCCGTCCCGACAGCTTCCTGCCGCACGGCCTGGTTGACAGCGAGGATGCTGATCGCATCGCCATCGGCTGGGGACAGGACCCCGATGCACACGACGACCTGCTGATCAATCTCGATCTGGCGGTGCCCGTCTTTTTTTCCCGGTTTCACCGCGTAGCCGAGGTCGTCACGCAGGATGCGCAAAGCCTCGAAGCGCTGCGCGCCGCCTGGTCGTTCTACCGCGAGCGGGGATTCTCATTGGAAAAGCACGACATTCGCGGCGTATAATCCTGCGTTTCCCCGTACGTCGATCGCCCACCGGAACCTACGCCGCATGGACAAGACTTTCCAACCCGCCGATATCGAAAGCCGCTGGTACTCGCACTGGGAGGACAGCGGCTACTTTGCCCCGCAGGGCGGGGAAACCCCCTACTGCATCATGATTCCACCGCCCAACGTCACCGGCAGCCTGCACATGGGCCATGGCTTCCAGGAAGCGATCATGGATGCGCTCATCCGCTACCATCGCATGGCGGGCCACGACACCCTGTGGCAGGTGGGAACAGACCATGCCGGCATCGCCACCCAGATGATCGTCGAGCGACAGCTGCAGGCCGAGGGTAGCGATCGTCACGAACTGGGCCGCGACGCGTTCATTGAACGGGTCTGGCAGTGGAAGGCGGAGTCTGGTGGCAATATCACTCGCCAGTTGCGTCGACTCGGGTCATCCCTGGACTGGTCGCGCGAGCGCTTCACAATGGATGACGGTTTCTCGGCGGCGGTGCAGGACGTGTTTATTCGTCTGTACCGGGAGGGCCTGATCTATCGAGGACAGCGCCTGGTGAACTGGGATCCGGCTCTGCATACCGCAATTTCCGATCTGGAAGTGGTAGCAGAGGAAGAGCAGGGGCACCTGTGGTATTTCCGCTATCCCATGAGCGATGGCAGCGGCTACGTCAGCGTGGCCACCACGCGGCCTGAGACCATGCTGGGCGACAGTGCCATCGCGGTCAACCCGGATGATCCGCGATTTGCCCACCTGGTGGGCCGGCATGTGCGCCTGCCGCTGAGCGATCGCGATATTCCAGTGATTGCCGATGATTATGTCGATCCCGAGTTCGGCACCGGCTGTGTGAAGATCACGCCCGCCCACGACTTCAACGACTACGACATGGGTCAGCGCCACAATCTGGCGCTGATCAATATTCTCAACGCCGATGCCAGCATCAGCGACGCAGCGCCCGAAGCATACCGGGGCATGGACCGATTCACTGCCCGCGAACAGATCGTCGACGACATGCAGCGTCTGGGGCTTCTGGAGAAGGTCGAGGCGCACACACTCAAGGTGCCTCGCGGTGATCGCAGCGGCGTGGTGATTGAGCCCTGGCTCACGAGGCAATGGTATGTGGATGCGCGCAAATTGGCGGCACCCGCCATCGCAGCCGTCGAGAATGGCGATATCCGCTTTGTCCCGAAGCAGTGGGAGAACACCTATTTTGCCTGGATGCGCGACATCCAGGACTGGTGCATCAGCCGGCAGCTGTGGTGGGGCCACCGTATTCCGGCCTGGTATGACGCCGAGGGCAATATCTATGTCGGACAGAGCGAAGAGGCCGTGCGCGAAGCACACGGCCTCCCCGAGGACACCCTTCTGCACCGCGATGAGGATGTACTGGATACCTGGTTCTCATCCGCCCTCTGGACCTTCGGCACCCTTGGCTGGCCCAAGGAGACGCCGGAACTGGCGAAGTTCCACCCGACCTCGGTACTGGTGACCGGTTTTGACATCATTTTCTTCTGGGTGGCCCGGATGATCATGATGACGCTGCATCTGCGCGATGAAGTGCCGTTTCACGAGGTTTACGTCCATGGCCTGGTGCGCGATGCCGAGGGTCAGAAAATGTCAAAGTCAAAGGGCAATGTTCTCGATCCCATTGACCTGATCGACGGCATCGACCTCGAAAGCCTGGTGAACAAGCGCACCGCCGGCATGATGCAGCCGCAGCTGGCAAAGTCGATTGAGAAGGCAACCCGCAAACACTACCCTGATGGCATAGACGCCTACGGCACGGATGCCCTGCGTTTCACCTTTTACTCACTCGCCTCCACGGGCCGCGACATCAAGTTCGATATCGGCCGCATTGAAGGCTACCGTAACTTTTGCAACAAGATATGGAACGCCGCCCGCTACGTATTGATGAACACCGAGGGCGAAGATTGCGGCCAGTCCGGGGACGATCCAGTCGAGCTGCATCTGGTCGACCGCTGGATTCAAAGCCGGCTGCAGGAGACCACAGCCGAAGTGCACCGTGCCGTCGGCAACTATCGTTTTGATCTTGCCGCCCAGGCGCTCTACGACTTCATCTGGAATGAATACTGCGACTGGTACCTGGAACTGTCAAAACCGGTGCTGCGCGATCCGCAGACGAGCGCCGCCGCACTGCGCGGAACCCGGCAGACGCTAATCCGGGTGCTGGAAACCTGGCTGCGTCTGCTGCATCCCTTCATGCCATTCATTACCGAGGAAATCTGGCAGGCCGTTGCACCCCTGGCAGCCGTCCGCGGGCCGAGCATCATGCTTCAGCCGCTGCCGCAGACCGAGGACGACCGCGTGGACAAGGCCGCGAACGCGGAGATAGAATGGCTCAAGTCGGTCATCCTGGGCGTGCGCACCATACGCGGCGAAATGAATGTCGGGCCCGGCGTCAAGGTACCGCTTCTGTTGCGCAATGGCGCAGCACAGGATAGACAACGCCTGGAAGACAATACGGCCTTCCTCACACAGATGGCACGGCTGGAGCGCATTGAATGGCTCGCTGGCGAGCCGCCCGCAGCGGCAACATCGGTTGTCGGTGAGCTGGAATTACTGGTACCGCTGGCCGGACTGATTGATATCGACGCTGAGCTGGCGAGGCTCGACCGCGAGACCGGCAAGTTATCAGAGGATATTGCGCGACTCGAGAAAAAACTGTCGAACGCCGGCTTTACAGAGAAGGCACCGGCTGCCGTGGTAGACAAAGAGCGCGAGAAGCTTGAGCAGCATCGCCAGACTCTGGCGAAGCTGGCCAGACAGCGGCTGTCGCTTGGCAGTGTATGAACGTCAGAGAATAACAAGGTGATGGACCACCAGGTCCTGCGAAAACAATAACAGCGTAACATCGAGGGATGCAGCATGGGAGAACGTGTCAACGGCACGGTAAAATGGTTCAACAACGCCAAGGGTTTCGGATTTATCACGCAGGGGGAAAACGACGAGGATGTGTTCGTGCATTTCCGTTCGATTCAGGGTGATGGCTACAAAACGCTGGACGAAGGACAGACAGTGGAATTCACATTGGCGCACGGCCCCAAAGGACTGCAGGCAGAAGACGTCACCAAGCTTTAGCTGATCTTTACACCGGGCGGGAGACACAACGCGCCTGAAAGACTGAAGCCGCCAGACCAACGCAGAGTTTCTGCAAACCACCAGCGCATCGCTGACAGCAAAGGCGTGGCGGTGCGTAACGCATTCATCAACGTGTTAACACAAGGAGCATCATGTCTATTTCAGGCAAACTGGTTATCGCCATCGCCATCGCCATACTGGTATTCATCGCCACAACACTCATGCAGGGTAGCAAAGATCCGGATCTGCTACTGGGCCTGGCGTTCATCATCGCCACCTGCGCATCCGTCATCGCCACGCACCGCCCGCTCGTGTCAAAGGCCGCCGCAGAGGCCGTCGTTGCACCGGGCGCGGACACGTCGAAAAAGGCACCGCAGCAGCGCAAGGAATCCCGCGCTCAGTCCCGGGAGCCTTCGCGGCAGAAGCCGCAGAAACAACAGAAGAGCGGCGGCAAGCGGGAAGAAGGCCAAGTCAAGTGGTTCAACGCTTCCAAGGGCTTTGGCTTTATTACGCTCGACGGCGGCGATGAGGTCTTCGTCCATTTTCGCTCAATTCGCGGTGAGGGAAGACGCAGTCTGCGCGACGGCCAGCGGGTATCACTGGCGGTAGCGAAGACCGAAAAAGGACCGCAGGCGGAAGACGTTGAAACGCTTGACTGAGCACGTGCGCGCAAAAAACGACGCCATGGCTACCGGAGACGCCTCACAATGACGGTAAAAACACTGCGGCGTTTCCGCGGCGTATTGATGCCTACCGCTTCCCATCCGGACATACGCGCTGTTAAGCGGCGCGCTGCCCAGCCGGGGATACATGGCAATAAACTGTGGAAATCCAGCTGCCTGGTCATCGACTACCTGCATCGCAACCCTCCCGCCAGCTCCAACGCCGTTATTGATGTCGGCTGTGGCTGGGGCATTGGCGGCGTATGGTGCGCACAGAAATACGGCGCGCACGTAACATCGGTAGACGCCGACCACGCGGTATTCCCCTTTCTTGAGGTAGTGGCGCGACTGAACGGTGTTGAGACAACGCCCGAGGCCCGCCGGTTCGAACAGCTCACAACGCGCCAGCTGGCTCAATACGACATGCTGATCGGGGCCGACATCTGCTTCTGGGATGAACTGGTGAAACCTGTTTACAACATGGTCAATCGGGCCATTCGTGCTGGAGTTGGACAGATCATTCTCGCCGATCCCGAGCGACCTACATTCGTCGAGATGGCCGAGCGCGTAATCGACCGGCACGGCGGCGAACTGCTGGAATGGCAAACGCGCGGCCCGATGAGCGCACGCGGGGTTCTACTGGTGATCGAGAACCGCTGACAGCAGTCAGTTATAGATTTCGTAGTCGCGCTGCAGCCCTTCCACAGCCACCGGCTGGCCGCCGTCAAACCGTGGCCGGAAACGCATATCGCGCAGTTCCCTGACCGCCACAATCGCTGCACTGTCCGGCCCGGCAAGAATCGACGCTGTAGCGCGGCGCACCTGCCCCCGCTCGCTCACATCGAACACTGCCCGCACAAGAGAAATATCAGTGGCATTCCCGGGTTGCCAGAAGGCGCCATTATCGGGCAGCTCCACCGGCTCGCCGAACCACTCGGCGAGCCGTTCATCCTCCCCGGCGTCATGCAGCAGAAAAGCGGCCCTGCGCCAGGCCTCGTCGGCGCGACGCCAGCTGCCATTCCACTGCTCCCAGTCTCCAAGGTCGCGATACAGTGCGGCGCGCGCAACCGGCGACTCGACTTGCTCGGCCAGCGAGGCCAGCAGCTCTGCGCCGGTCGCTACCGCCGATCGCTGCAGGGATAGGAGGCGGTCACGATGGACATCCTCCGGTAATAGCTCCTGACGGCGGCTGCGCCGCGGCGACAGCACGGACAGACTTTCGCGCACCTGCGGCAGGACCCGGGCCTGCACCAGATAAAGGTTTTTGAGCTGACTCTGAACGAGATCCTGCCGTGTTTGGAGGGGTGCTCCCTCGGCGTTGGCTCGCGCCAGCAGCTCGGTATTCAAGCGGAACAGCTCCAGCAGCTCACGGTCCGGATTGCGGCTGTCTGCCGTGCGCAGCAACTCCCGCTGCCAGCGCAGGTACTCCAGGGCAACGCGCCAGCGCTCTTCATCCTCCTTGTCATCTGCTGCCAGCCACCCCAGGCGGTAATAATAGCCATAGAGATCATCGAGCCCCTCGCGATCGCCAAGAGCGCGCTGCAGCTGCAGCATGGCACGCACAATCGTCATCTGAGCGGGACTGGCCAGGCCCGTATTCACGCGAAGAACATGCAGGCTGCGCCGGTAAAGCGCCAGCGCCTCGCCGAAACGGCCTTCAGCAACCCGCTGCCGCGCGAGATCCGCCAGCGGTTCCTCAAGCCCGCTGGCGTAGGGGCCGCCGGCGGCCTCGAGAGCCTCTACCTGCGCCTGCCATTGCGTTACGGCGTCCTGCGCTTGCGCATCTCCCTTCTCTACGTTTTCGCGCTGATCAGTCGCGGAAAACACCGTCAGCGAAGGGTCTATCTGCGCCTCAGCCCAGTCAGCCCCTCTTCGGACCATGCGCTCTCCGTAGCTGGCGGGCTCGCGCGCCAGCGCGGCGACCGAGGCAACAAGGACAGTCAGTAGCACCAGGCCACTGGAAATCGTTTTCAACATCAGCAAAGAGACTCCGGTGGGTCACATCGATCGGCCCGAGTCCGATATAATGCGCGCTTTGTCATGTTACACAACGCGCCAGGCACGTCACGCCTGGGCAGTCTGCAGGAGTTTATGGGCAAGCAAAAGCGTCGCGACATCCCCCGCTTCGATACCGCAATCATCGAAACACACTGTCACTTGGACTATTTCGATGACGATCAGTTCGCCGCCGTCATAGAGCGGGCGGCGTCGAGCGGCATCGAAAAGCTGATCACTATTGCCGTGTCACCCGACAATCTGTCGACCGTCGTCTCACTGACCGAGAGGGATACTCGCGTCTGGGGAACGCAGGGTATTCATCCGCATGAGGCGTCGGGCTTCAGCGATCAGGTAGCCGAGCTTATCGTCTCCAACCTGTCACACCCCCGCATACTGGCTGTGGGTGAGATAGGCCTTGACTACTATTACGACCACACCGATCGAGCGAGTCAAAGAGAAGCGTTCCGCGCCCAGCTGGCCATTGCCGCCAGCCAGGATTACCCGGTGGTGATACACAGTCGCGAGGCCGACGACGACACGCGGGCGATTCTCGAAGAATTCCTGCCCGATCTGTCCCGGCGCGGCGTCATCCACAGTTTCACGTCGGGGCAGGCGCTGGCGGAGTTCTGTCTGGACGCCGGCTTCATGCTGGGGTTCAACGGTATCGTCACGTTCAACTCAGCGCAGAATGTGCGTGATATCGTTGCCATAACGCCGCTTGAACAACTCCTGCTCGAGACCGATTCACCGTATCTGACGCCGGTGCCCTACCGCGGTCGCCCTAATGAGCCCTGTTACCTGCCTTTCGTCGCGGAAAAAATTGCCGCTATAAAGGCGCTGTCCACAGAGGCGCTTCTCAGGCAGGCCTACGACAACAGCCAGCGGCTGTTTTTCCCAAACACTATCGCGGAGTCCTGACGGGCATGGAATACATTATTGGACAGCGCTGGGTCAGCCATGCCGACATGCAGCTGGGACTTGGCATCGTGGTTGGCCTTGAGGATCGGCGGGTTACGCTGAGCTTTCCGGCGGTCGGTGAGGAGCGCACCTATGCCGCACACAATGCACCGCTGACCCGGCTTCGCTTCAAGAAAGAAGACACGGTAGAAACCGCCGATGGTCGCCGCTTCGAAGTCACTGACGTCATTGAGAAAGCCGGTCTGCTGGCCTATGCCGGCGTCGACGAACAGGGCAACGAACACCGGGCATCGGAGGTGGAACTCGACGCTTTCGTACAGCTTACAACACCCCAGCAGCGCCTGCTCAACGGCCACTTTGACGGGCACGCCGAGTTCGGCCTGCGCGTCGCCACCTGCATGCAGCTTGACCGGCTGCAGCGGGGCGAGGTCCGCGGCCTCCTCGGATCACGCACCAGCCTGCTGCCACACCAGGTGTATATCGCCAGTGAGGTTGGCCAGCGCCATGCACCGCGCGTACTGCTTGCCGACGAGGTGGGCCTCGGCAAGACTATCGAGGCCGGCATGATCATCCATCGCCAGCTGCTCACTGGCCGCAGCGAACGGGTGCTGGTGCTGGTGCCGGCGCCGCTGCTGCACCAGTGGCTGGTGGAGATGCTGCGTCGCTTCAATCTGCATTTTGCTCTGTTTGATGAAGAGCGACTGCAGCAGCACGAGGGCGACAATCCCTTCGAGACAGAGCAGCTGGTGCTCGCCAGTACCGTCCTGTTCCGCCGCTCGCCCGCTGCGCGCGCGCTCGCACTGGCGGCGGACTGGGATATGGTGGTGGTGGACGAGGCACATCACCTGCAGTGGTCGGAAGACGCCCCCGGCGAGGACTATCAGTTTGTCGACACCCTGTCACGACACGCCGCCGGACTGCTACTGCTGACGGCGACCCCCGAGCAGGTCGGACAGGAAAGCCACTTCGCCCGCCTGCAGCTGCTGGATCCCGCGCGCTTCCGTGACATTGACCAGTTCCGGCAGCAGGAGGCCGAATACCGTCGCTGGAGCCGTGTCATTGAGCAGCTGGAGGCCGGAGAGACGCCGACCGAGCTGCCGCAGGACCTGGACCCGGCGCTGCCAGCCGAAGACCTGATACCACGCATCCTCGATCGCCACGGCACCGGTCGCGTGCTGTTCCGCAATACCCGGGACAGCGTCGGCGGTTTCCCGGAGCGACGCCTCGCTGCCGCGCCAATCGCCCCCCCACCCGGACTGCACACGGCGCAGGATCCGCTGCAGGCGCTGTACCCCGAACGCTTCGAAAGCAGCGACGACTGGGTGCAGACAGACCCGCGAGTAGCCTGGCTGACGTCGACGCTGAAGGCCATGCGCCCGGCCAAAGCACTTATCATCTGCTCTGCTGCAGAAACTGCCATCGCGCTGGAGCACTACCTTCACCTGCGTGCCGGCATCCGCTCAGCGGCCTTTCATGAGGGCCTGTCAATCATTGAGCGCGATCGCGCCGCTGCCTACTTCGCCGATACCGAGAACGGCGCGCAGACGCTGGTCTGCTCGGAAATCGGCAGCGAGGGCCGCAACTTTCAGTTCTCGCAGCATCTGGTGCTGTTCGACCTGCCCTTGAACCCGGATCTGCTGGAACAGCGAATCGGGCGCCTGGACCGTATCGGGCAGCGCGGCGATATCACGATTCACGTGCCTTATTTTCAGGATACTGCCCAGGAAACCCTGTTCCGCTGGCTCCACGAAGGACTCGATATCTTCCGCAACAGCTGTTCGGCGGGACAGATGATCTACAGCCGCTTCAGCGAACCCCTGCTGAATGCGCTTGGCGGTGACAAGACCGATTTCGACGCACTGCTGACGGAAACCCGAGAGTTCACCGACATCACCAAGCGGGAACTGCGCGCAGGCAGGGACCGTCTGCTTGAACGAAACTCCTGTCACAAGGGCGAGGCCGAGGCGCTTATCCGGGAAATTGAGGCATCCGAATCATCTACCGTGCTGGAGACCTATTTTACCGGCCTGTGCGACATTATCGGCGTTGAGCACGAACACCACTCGGCGCACTCCCTGGTGCTGCGACCAGGTGAACACATGCTCATGCCGGAGTTTCCGCATTTACCCGAGGAGGGGCGTACAGTCACCTTCGACCGCAGCGTCGCTCTCGCCCGCGAAGATATGGCGTTTCTCACCTGGGAGCATCCCATGGTGTCCGAGAGCATGGAGGGAATAC
This sequence comes from uncultured Alteromonadaceae bacterium, assembly GCA_964613795.1. Taxonomy (GTDB): domain Bacteria; phylum Pseudomonadota; class Gammaproteobacteria; order Pseudomonadales; family Halieaceae; genus Chromatocurvus. The sequence continues at coordinate 114,970 of CAZTJR010000002.1, forward strand.
TCTCCACGGAGCTTGGCAACACGGCAATCGGCACCATCGCGCTGAAAGGCGTCGCCCCGGGTTCGCTGCTCCTTGAATCCCTGTTCACCGTAAGCTGTCCGGCTCCGCGCCAGCTTCAGCTGCAGCGATTCCTGTCTCTCTCCCCGCTCCGTATTCTGGTCGATCACCAGGGCCGCGACCTGTCGGGCCTCATGCCGCACGACAAATTGAGCGACCTGGTGACCCGGGTCAATCGCAGTACCGGGCTTGCCATCATCAAGCAGGTACGCAACCAGGTCGAGGAGCACCTGAACGCAGCAACCGGCATTGCCGGAACGCAGCTACGGGCCGTCATCGCCGGGGCGCGCGATGCCGCGGATAACAACCTGCGGGAGGAAATCGAGCGCCTCGAAGCGCTGCAGCGGATCAATCCACAGGTGCGTCAGGATGAGATTGATCACCTGCGCTGGCAGCGCGAGGAAAGCCTGCGACTGATCGACCGTGCCAGTCTGCAGCTCCAGGCCGTCAGACTGATTGTCACGCGCTGATTGCCGTCCCCATGGCATGTATTACTGCCGGCGAGACAAGCCATTCATGTCGGTAGTCGTACGGCATCCAGCGCCCGCAGGACAACCTCGCGGGTGTCGGCAGGGTCAATGACGGCATCTATCTCAAGGTGCGCAGCAGCTTCCGTGGCTTTGCCCACCTCGTAGAGTTTTGCCACAAGGCTGGCGAACAGCGCCTCGCGGGTTTCTCCCTCAGGGACTGCCGCCAGTTCCTTGCTATACCCAAGACGCACCGCACCCTCCAGCCCCATGCCGCCAAATTCGCCACAGGGCCAGGCGGCGCTGTATACCGGCTCCATAAAACCACCACCCGCCATGGCCATGGCGCCAAGGCCGTAACCCTTGCGCAGGAAAATGGCAATCAGCGGCACCTCGAGTGCCGCGCCAGCAGTGAACAGGCTGGACATACGGCGCACCGCCCCGGCAGCCTCACTGTCCGGGCCCACCATGAATCCCGGCGTATCGATCAGTGACAGCACCGGCAGTCCTAACGCGCCACAGCTGCTGAGAAAACGTGCCGCTTTATCTGCCGATTCCGCGTCCACTGCCCCGCCAAGCTGCTGACAGTCACTCGCCAGCAGTGCCAGTGGCCGGCCCTCGATGCGGAGGAACCCGGTAATGATGCTGCGGCCGAACACCCCCTGCAGCTCCAGAAAGGTATCGCTATCTGCGAGCACTTCAATCAGCCGGCGCACCGGATACCCCCAGCGACGATCCGCGGGAATCATCGACCGCAGCTGAGTCTGATCGCCACAATCCCATCGCGCGAGGTTACCTTGAAAATACGACAGCAGCTGGCGGGCGACCCGGGTCGCCTCGGCCTCATCGGCCGCGACAATATCGACAACGCCGCTGCGTTGCTGCGCCTTCACGGGACCGATGTCCGTCGGCGCGAAGCGGCCAAGGCCTCCACCCTCGATCATGGCTGGACCTGCCATACCAATCCAGGACTGCTGCGTGGCAATGCGGAAGTCGGCGCAACCGAACAGCGCAGCATTGCCTGCAAAGCAGTAGCCATTGCTGACTGCGATACGCGGCACCTTTCCGGCCAGGCGCGCCCACGCCGCAAAGGACGACAGATTGAGCCCGGCTATCTGCGTTGCAACATCGGTATCGCCGGGACGACCACCGCCGCCCTCGGTATACATCACCACTGGCAGTCCGTGACGCATGGCCACGTCGCAGAGACGATCCAGCTTGCGATGATGAAAATATCCCTGGGTTCCGGCAAGCACGCTGTAGTCGTTGATCGCGATGGCGGCGCGCGCCCTGTCGGGGCCCACGCTGTCGGCATTGATGGTGCAGGTTCCGGTGATGATACCGTCTGCGGCGGTCGACACCTGAAGATCAGCATAATCACGCCGGTTGCGCTGGGCAGCCACGGCAAGCTGGCCATATTCCTGAAAAGAGCCGACATCCACCAGGTCGCGAAGGTTCTCTCTCGCGGTGCGGTAACCTTTTGCATGGCGGCGCTCGCGCGCCTCGATACGGCACTCATCCAGCGTCAACGCCAGACGATCCTGCAGTTGCTGCAGCGCGTCTTTACCGTCGTCAGCCACAGGTAATCCAGCGGTCGAGGCGAGCCACCGGCGACAGGCCCGGCAGCGCGCCGATCCCCGCCGGACAGGTGATGTACGTCAGCAACCGCGCCACTGCGGCTTGCGCTTCTCGAGAAAGGCGCGCACGCCCTCCTCTGCGTCTTCACTGTCAATGCAGATATGCTGCAAAAACGCCTCAGAGGAAATCACCGACGCAAGATCGTTCTCCGCGGCGAGCGCCAGACTTCGCTTGCCATAGTGCAGCGCAAGCGGTGCTTTCTCCGCCAGCTCTTCGGCCCAGGCCATCGCCGCATCGACCAGCCCCTCATCGTCAACAACGCGGTTGCACAGGCCCAGCTCAAGACAGCGATCGGCCCGGACTTTCTCGCCGGAAATCATCATCTCGTAAGCCCGTTTGCGTCCGAGGACGCGCACCAGTTGCCATGTTGCGCCGCCATCAGGCACCAGCCCGATCGCCACAAAAGCCTGGTAGAGATAGGCACTGCGTCCCATGACCGTGAGATCGCAGGTCATGGCAAAGGCACTGCCGATGCCTGCGGCTGCACCGTTGACCGCCGAAATCCAGGGCTTGGGCGCTTCGGCAATGGCCAGCACCGCCGGCTTGTATTCAGTATTCAGCATGGCCTCGGTATTCAAACCACCCCCCTGCTCGGAGGAAGCCACCTCGGTGAGATCAGCCCCAGCACAGAAGGCACGACCGGCACCGGTCAGCACCACGACACGCACGTCGTTATCGGTATTGACCGCCTGTGCCGCCGCGAGCATGTCGCGGCGCAGGGCCTGGTCGAAGGCATTCAGGCTGTCGGGCCGGTTCAGGGTCACCAGGGCCACCGCCCCTCGGCGCTCTACCGATACCGTATCGTATTTCATCATTCATCGCTTCCTTGTGAAATCCGCATGGCGTCAGTGCGCCATTAGGTATGCATTTTTACGGCGCCCTGCTGCGCCAGCGCGTCTATCTCCTCCGCCCCGAAGCCCATTGCAGACAGCACGGCATGGGTGTCCTCGCCGGCACCGCGGGCGCCGTGGTCGACTGTGGATGGCGTGCGGACAAAACGCGGTGCCGGGGCGGGCTGAATCACCCCATCAACTTCAATATACACGTCGCGCGCCTGATTTGCCGGATGCGCGGGCGCCTCGGTAAACCGCAATACCGGGGCGACGCAGGCATCGCTGCCCTCGAACAGGGCGGACCACTCGTCACGTGACTTCTGTTTGAATACCTCGGCCAGCTGTGCCTTCATCGCCGGCCAGGCCGTCGTATTGTTCTGGTCACCGAAAGTCTCTGCGGGCAGCTCTGCCAGACGACACAACTCGGCGTAAAACTGGGGTTCGATCGCCCCTACCGCCATATATTCGCCATCGGCACACTCGTAGGTGTCGTAAAAATGCGCGCCGCCGTCCAGCATGTTCACACCACGCTGGTCCGCATTCCACACGCCCAGGGAGTGCAGGCTGTGAAACATCCACATTGACTGAGCAGTGCCATCCACCATGGCAACATCTATTACCTGTCCCTGCCCCGAGCTCGACGCCTCGAGTAATGCGGCCAGCACGCCATTGACCAGCAGCATGCCGCCACCGCCCATGTCGCCAACCAGATTCAAGGGCACGACCGGCTTGCCGCCGGCAGGGCCCACCGCATACAGGGCACCCGCCAGGGAAATATAGTTAATATCGTGTCCTGCGGTATGGGCGAAAGGACCCGTCTGCCCCCAACCTGTCATCCGAGCGAACACGAGCCGGGGATTTCGCTCCATGCACACGTCGGGGCCGATACCCAGTTTCTCGCAGACGCCGGGACGAAAGGGATCGATCAGCACATCGGCGTTTTCCAGCATGCGCAGCAGGGTTTCCACTCCCGACGCATCCTTGAGGTTGATCACGATCGACTTCTTGCCGCGACCGCTGACACGCTCGGTGAGCCGCGGGTCGGCTCCGCCGCTGCGATCGACGCGAATGACCTCAGCACCCATGTCCGCCAGCATCATCCCGCCCATGGGGGCGGGACCGATGCCCGCCAGCTCTATGACTGTGTAGCCGTGCAAGGGTCCCATACTGCCTCCTAGACTGCTGTCTCCCACTCTACTTGGGCTGCATACGGATGCCGCCATCCAGCCGCACACACTCGCCGTTCAGATAGTCGTTCTCCACCATCATCTGGGCGAGGTGGGCGATTTCATCCGGATCGCCAAGGCGCTGGGGATAAAGCACCTGGCTGCCCAGGGGCTTCAGGTGTTCCCAGATTTCTGGCGTCAGCTCTTCAGCGCCTCCCATCATCAGCGGCGTCGCAATTAACCCCGGAACGATGGTGTTGACGCGGATACCCAACACAGCAAGATCGCGGGCAACCGGCAGCGTGAGGCCGACAATGCCCCCTTTCGACGCGGAGTAGGCGGCCTGGCCTATCTGGCCTTCATAGGCCGCTACAGAGGCAGTGTTGATAATCACACCGCGACCACCATCCCGGGTCAGGGTTTCATTTTGCCCCATTTGTTCCGCGCAAAGACGCAACACGTTGAAGGTTCCAACGAGGTTGACGTCAATAATCTGCTTGAAGGCATCCAGCGGGAAAGGCCCTTTCTTGCCCATGGTGCGCATGGCATTGCCGATGCCGGCGAAATTGCAGTTGATGTGAATGGCACCAAAGGCGGCCAGGGTAGTGGCGATACCAGCCTGCACCGAAGCCTCGTCAGAGACGTTGACACTGACGAAAATGGCGTTATCCCCGAGCTCGGCCGCCAGCGCCTCGCCCTTTTCAGCATTCATGTCGAAGATGGCACACTTCGCACCATGAGCGACGAAACGCTTCACGGACGCACGCCCCAGGCCCGACGCACCGCCGGTGATTACCGCTACCTTATCTTTCAGTTCCATGGCATCTGTTTCCTGTACTGGTTGCTGTTTCAGAAGTTGCGTGTGTTGAACGGCACGTAAGCCGCCGACAGGCAGTCGCGGCTGATAATGATCTTCATTACTTCCGAGGTGCCGGCGTAAATGGTCGATATCCGGGCGTCGGTGTACTGACGGCTGATGGGGTACTCGTCCATGTAGCCGGCACCGCCATGTAGCTGCACACCGATCTCCGCGGCCTCCACCTGCAGCTCGCTGGTGGCGAGCTTGGCTTTCGCCGCATCCACGGCGGTGAGCACTCCGGCATTGAACGCCTCGACGCACTGGTCGACGTAGGTCTGGGTGATATCCAGTCGCGTGCGCAGGTCGGCCAGCTGGAACTGCGTGTTCTGAAAGGCGGCGAGCGGCTTGCCGAACGCCTTGCGCTCCTGCACGAACGCTGCCGTGAGATCCCACGACAGCTGCGCCGAGGCGATGTAGCCGGCCGCACCCATGAGGCGCTCTTCGGCCAGGCCTTCCATCAGGTAAATGAAGCCCTTGCCGGGCTCACCCAGCACATTTGCCCTGGGCACGCGGACATCGTTGAAAAACAGCTCCGCCGTGTCCTGCGCCTTCAGGCCCATCTTTTTGAGATTGCGGCCGCGCTCAAATCCCGGCATGCCGCGCTCGACAATGAACAGCGTCATTGCGTGTGGGTTGTTCTGCGGATCTGTTTTCGCCGCCACAATCACGGCGTCGGCATTAATGCCGTTGGAAATATAGGTCTTGGAACCATTCAACACCCAGTCGTCGCCGTCCTCGACCGCCGACGTGCGCATGCCCGCAAGGTCACTGCCGGCATCCGGCTCGGTCATGGCAATGGCCAGAATGCATTCACCCGAGACACAGCGTGGCAGGAAGCGCTGTCGCTGTTCCTCGCTGCCAAAGCGCGTGAAATAGGGGCCGACCAGTCGACTGTGCAGGCTGTTATACCAGTCACCCACCCGCGCGTAACAGGTTTCTTCGATAATGACCTGCTCGAAGCGAAAATCATTGTCACCCATTCCACCGTATTTTTCCTCCGGCCAGACCATGAGGAAACCCCGCTCACCGGCGCGCCTGAAGGCGTCCCGGTCCACGATACCCGCCTCACGCCAGTCTTCCATATGTGGCACAATCTCGGCGGTGAGAAACTTTCGGTAAGCATCGCGGAACATGGTCTGTTCTTCGGTGAAGCGCCTTGGCAACATGCGTTAACTCCATTGATGGACCAGTCTGCAGTATGGTGAGCACGCAGGGCACCAACAATGACCGCCACCGACAAAAAACTTGACCCAAACTGACAGCCTTGCAATCCGGCACTCCGGTGCCGTCAAGGCAGGGAAACAGCAGTGCGCAAGCTTTCCATCTCAGTGCATTTCGCACGCGCCGTTCTCAGGCATGCCGTCACCCGTGGCGTCGACCCGCTGCCACTGCTGCGCAGAAATGGCATTTCACCGCGACTCCTGCAGGAGCGGGATGCACGCATCTCTATTGAACGCTTTGCCGACCTGCAGATCAGCACCATGCACGCGATGCAGGATGAATCGCTGGGCTACTGCCAGCGCGTCATGCCGCTGGGCACCTGGGCAATGATGTGCCATGCAGTCGTTGGTTCCACGACGCTGGGGCAGGCTCTGCACCGGCACTGCCGTTTCTACTCCCTGTTCGACTTCGGGCCGCGGCCCGAGCTGCATATCGAGGATGCGCGTGTTCTGATCCGCCTGGTCGGGGTGGCCGATGGCGACATTGACCCCTACATCGCCGAGCTTTCTCTGTTCAACATACACCGCTTTGGCAGCTGGCTGGTGCAGGAGCACCTGCCGATACAGCGCGCCACGCTGAGTTATTCGCCGGCAGCGCAGCCCGAAGAGTATCGTCTGATGTTCCTCGCCAATCCAGTAAGCTTCGAGCAACCGGCCTGCTCACTGGTGTTGGCGCGCTCCCTCATGGACAAGCCTGTGCTGCAGAACGAGCAGACTTTGGCTCGCTTTCTGCGACACCCCGTATTGAACATGCTCACACTTCAGTACGAGCGCAGCAGCTGGACCAGTCGCGTGCGCGAGTTGATCCGCCAGGACCTCATGCATATGCCCGAGCTGAACACAATTGCCCGGGGGCTGGAGCTGCACCCGCAGACCCTGCGTCGCCGTCTTGCCAGCGAAGGAACCACCTTTAAGGACATCAAGAACCAGCTTCGGCGCGATATCGCCCTGCACTACCTCGGCCGTCGCGGTCTGAGTATCGAGGAAATTGCCCACCGCGCCGGATTCTCGGAGTCGAGTGCCTTCATCCGCGCCTTCAAGGGCTGGACGGGTGTCACTCCATACAGTTACCGTAAAGGTTTGTAAACACGCGTCGGAGCGGCTGAATGACCGACAGACAGGGGACAGACCGCAGATTCTGGAGACTGGCTATCGCAAGCGCCGCGGCCCTCGGCATCCTCGGCGGTGTGGGCATGTTTACGCTGGGCTATGCCGATGGTCTCGCTTACCTGCGCGACGACCCAGAGGTTTGTGCGAACTGCCACGTGATGCAGGCGCATTACGACAGCTGGCTGCAGTCGAGTCACGACACTGTCGCCACCTGCAACGACTGTCATCTCGGCCAGGGCCTCGCGGGCCGCTGGATTACCAAGGCGGACAACGGCTTTTTCCATGCGCTGGCCTTCACCACTGATAATTTCCACAGGCCACTGCAGATCAAGCCGCGCAACCGGCGCAAGACGCAGGAGGCCTGCCTGGCCTGCCACAAGGACACCGTCAACGCCATGTTACCCGCACACGAGAACGGCGATATGGCCTGGTGCGCCGATTGTCACAGCGACGTCGGCCATGCCGGTCGAAGACGCGGCTTTGCCAATCGCCAATAAGCAGAGGATGAAAGCATGAACATCCACATGACACACACCGCGCGCCGCAGACAGGCGGGTCTGGCGAAACCCGCACTGCTTCTCGGCGTGGTATTCCTGGTCAGCGCCGCCGCTGCACTGTTGGTCAGCTACCTGCTAACGTCAGTCTTTGAGCGCAAGCAGGAAGCCCGCAATCCCGACGTACGCGTGGCCAAACTCAACGAGATCAGTGTGGATCCGCAGCCCTGGGGGCTCAACTGGCCGCATCACTTCGATGGCTACAAAGCCACCGCGGGCGATAAGTTCTACGGCGGCTCCAGCGCCATGCCGGAAAGCAAGCTCGACGCACAGCCCTGGCTGCGACGGCTTTACGCCGGATACGCCTTCAGCATTGATTACCGCGAGGCTCGCGGGCACGCCTACATGCTCTACGATCAGGGTGTCACCGAGCGCGTCACGCAGAAACCCCAGGCCGGTGCCTGCCTGCACTGTCACGGCTCTACCAACGTGCTCTACCGCAAGGTAGGGCTGGAGGCGATGGGCCTGCCGGCGGACGACGCCGCACTGGCGGAGGACTTCAATATGCCGGCGGTGATACGTGGCTTTAAGGAGCTCAGCCAGCGCCCTTACCAGGAGGTTCTGGCCATGCTCTACACCGTCCCCGATGGCACACCGGATGACAGCGAACCGGTTTTCCCCACACCACCACCCGGCGGCTTCACCGAAGAGTTTGCCGGCAAGAAGCTGCCAGAGGGGCATACCCTGGAGGGCGACGCTCATCCGGTAACCTGCATCGACTGCCACAACCCCGACAGCATGGCGCTGCGCGTAACGCGACCGGGCCTGGTGCTGGGTATGCAGGCACTCGCGGAAGGCGATGCGCCGGTGCCCCACCTGCCAAGCGTCGCGACCTGGCGGCGTGGCGACCGCGAGCAACCTTATGATGTGAACGCAGACAGCAGCCGCCAGGAGATGCGTTCAATGGTGTGCGCCCAGTGCCACGTCGAATACTACTGCGCCGCCGGTGATACCCTCGAATTTCCCTGGAGTCAGGGGCTGCGCATGGAGAATCTTGAGACGCACTGGGCCGGCAAATCCTTCCCGGACGGCAGCGACTTTCTCGATTATCGTCACGGCGAGACCGGCGCACCCATCTTCAAGGCGCAGCACCCGGAATTCGAACTGTGGAGCCAGGGTACTCATGCGCGCAGCGGCGTGAGCTGCGCCGACTGCCACATGCCCTACGAAACACGGGGTGCGACCAAGATGAGCAGCCATAATGTGCAGAGCCCCATGCAGTCGGTCAATAGTTCCTGCCAGACCTGCCACAACGTCGCGGAGGCCGAGTTACGCGAGCGCGTGCACCGGATACAGGAAACCACCGTCAATCTCACAGAGCGCGCCGGCGCTGCAATGACCCAGATGCTGGACGCGATTCTCGAGGCCCAGGCAGCGGGTGCCAGCGAGACAGAACTTGCCCCCGTGCTGGAACTGCAGCGCAAGGCGATGTGGCGACTCGACTATATCAGCAGTGAAAACTCCCGCGGCTTCCACGCTGATCAGGAGGCTGCGCGCATTCTCGGCGAATCCATGGACTACAGTCGGCAGGCGCAGGCAGCAGCACTGAGGCTGCGCGCAGGCACAGCGCCGGAGACAGACGACCTGCCCCGGGAGCCTGTTAAGGGGGTCACCCCGCGCTGATAGCCGGCTGCAGTTGTCCATGCCGGCCTTGCGTTCGCCGGTTTCAGCGGTGCACTTCACAGCGCACGACTGGCGGGTATAGGCACGCGACTCTACCGCTAGTGTGCTAACCTCCGACCGTGTGCTGATGCAGAAATCTGACCTGCTTTTTGCAGCCTGGAGATCACTCTGCCCACGACACCGGTATCAGGAGGAAAAGCGCGACATGGGATGGTTCACGCGGAAAAAAGAAGACAAGAGCACCGTGCGTGGCAATGCCGGCAGGCGCAAGCCCGCTGTGAGTGACAGCATGACGGAACCACAACCACCCGCGGCGGTCCGCAGCGAGCCCGACAGCACTCGGCCTGGCATCGAGCGCAAGGTGCCGAACGAGCTAGCAGATTTTTTCCTGGTCATGGAGGATCACCTGACGGAGGTGGAACGCGAGGACGTGGCAGAAATCGTTGCCCGTCTGCGTCAGCCTCCACCAATTCTCGAGCGCGTCACCCGGGGCCTTGACGATCCGGAGGCACTTGCCGAGGCGGTGAAGTCGAATCCCGCGCTGACCGCCGATATCCTGCGAACCGTCAACTCGGCGGCGTTTGCTCTATCCGCGCCCATTTCAAGCATCCAGCATGCCATTACGTATCTGGGCACCAGTCTGGTCAAAGGTCTGGTGCTGCAGTCGACTGTCAATCGCGTCATGGAGTTCGAGCACACCTCACAACAGGATGCCTACATGCGCCTGTGGCGATCAAGCTATGTGGCTAGCACCACCGCTCTCATGCTCGGGCAGCACCTCGGCATGGCGCACCCGTCAATTCTTTCCACTCGTTCGCTGCTGGCCAACCTGGGCGATCTCGCACTGCTATCGGCGCGTGCCGACATGGCGGGACTGTATGCCCCAAAAGCCACGCTGTTCTCCCGAGCAAAGGCCCAGCAGGATGATCTGATGGCTAACGCCGCGGTGATTTCCGGCATGCTCGTCGAGCAGTGGGGACTGCCTGAGGCGCTCATCCGTGGACTGCAGCATGGCTATATCCCCATGGCGCTACCGCCGGCGCAGCATCCGGATATCGACGGCGATCTCGCCGCCGCGGTGATCTGCTATGTCGCCGAACGGATCGGCGATCAGGTGGCTTTCCACGGCATCACTGATATCGGCGACGTGGACCTCGCAGCACAGGAGGCGCTGGAGTATTTTTACCTGCCGGATTACCTGATGGCGAGTGACATGCCGGGAATCCAGACCGCACTGGGAGACGCTGCGGTGCGCCGACGGGTCAACCACCTGATCAGCACGCTCGGTAGGGACTGATCTCACACTGCAAATGACGCGGCATCAAGCCGACAACAGAAACGTTACCGGTCCGTCGTTAACCAGGCTGACCCGCATGTCGGCGCCGAAAACGCCACCCGCAACCCGACCCGATGTGTGATTCGATGCGAGCCAGTCGAGAGAGAAGGCGTACAGGGGCTTCGCGTCAGCAGGCGGCATGGCGCTGGAGAAACCGGGCCGCCGGCCGCGAGCAGTATCGGCGGCCAGCGTGAATTGGGGCACCAGCAGAACATCACCCGCTGCATCTACCACGCTCAGGTTCATGCGCCCCGCCGCATCCGCGAAAACCCGATAAGTGAGAACTCTGTGCAGGAGTTGCTCAGCCGTACTGCGCCGATCGTCCCGCTCCAGGCCCAGAAAGGCAAGCAGGCCCGGCCCTACGCGGCTGACAGTCGCTCCATCCACCGACACATCTGCCTGTGTTACCCGCTGCAGCAGGATCTTCATGCTCGCCTCTTCGTCACCCTGCGCCAGGGGCGGATTTCAGTCCTCGTCGTCGTCCGCCTCTCGCGCCAGACGCTCAAGATGTTCCTCCAGCGCCGCCTCAATTTCACGCATGACGCCATCGACATCGGCCGCGGATTCATCCACTTCGGCAACGCCCGTCAGCGGGGTTTCCGGGTCCAGGGCCGCGTCCTCGTAGAGACGCCAGATTTCAGCGGCATATCGCGTCTGCAGCAGCGCGGGCTCGAACAGCGCATAATACTGCGTCATGCGCAGAACATCCCGGACGAACATGTCACGGGCATTATTGTTGGAAGCGGCATCCACCGCCTGGGGAAGATCGATAATGACCGGACCGCCTTCATCTACCAGCACGTTGAACTCAGACAGGTCGCCGTGCACGATGCCAGCGCACAGCATGCGCACGACGTAGCGGATGACCAAGTCGAAATCCTCCACCGCCTGCTCTGCAGACATGCGCACATCCGCCAGACGCGGCGCGACATCGCCGGTCTCGTCCGTGATCAACTCCATCAACAGCACGCCTTCCACACAGCCGTAGGGGCGCGGCACACGAACATCGGCGGCATCCAGCCGGTACAGCGCGCTCACCTCCGCGTTCTGCCAGACCTCCTCCTGCTGCTCGCGGCCGAAGCGCGAGCCCTTTTCCATCGCCCGGGCGCGCCGGGTGTTCCTGACTTTCCGCCCCTCGGTATATTTCACGGCCTGCTTGAAGCTACGCGTTCGCGACTCCTTGTAAATCTTGGCACAGCGCTCTTCATTGCCGCAGCGGACCACAAAGACATCGGCTTCCTTGCCACTCATCAACGGATACAGCACTTCGTCAACCAGGCCGTACTCAATCAGCGGCAGCAATCGCTTCGGCGGTTTCATCAATTCGGCTTCTTGCGGGGTTTCTTGGTCGCCGAACGTTTGCCGGGGGGTCTGCTGCCCGGCGTTGCAGCGGCGGTGCGCGGACCATTCGACGACAGGCGGGGGCGCGATGCTTTCGCATCGGTGTCGCCGGCCTTCCGTCGGCGCGGTGGCGCCTGACCATCGGCTGTCGCACTCACTTCGGAAATCTGCAGTTTGCGCCCGGACACCCAGACGTTACGCAGGTGCTGGAACACTTCCGGCGGCATGCCCTCTGGTAGCTCCACCGTGCTGTATTCATCATTGATCGTTATCTTGCCAATGTATTCCGACTCCATATCCGCCTCGTTGGCGATGGCACCGACAATATTGCCTGGCTTCACGTCATGCAGATGCCCCACCTCGATACGGTAGCGTCGCATACCCGGCTGCACCGCCGAGTCGCGCTGCGACCGCGGTTTTGCCGGCGCGCCAGTGTCCGGACCTCTGCCGGCTGACGTGCGCTGCCGGAGCGCCGTATCACGCGCGCCCCTCGCGCGGGAGCTGTCGTCGACGGAGGACCGTTGCGGCGTCGCGCTCGTGGGCGCAGAGGACTGTGCCGCCCCCGCACCCTGTGCCAGGAAGGCCAGCGCAGCGGCGATGTCGAGCACCGGCACACCGAACTCATGCTGGTAGCTCTCCACCAGCTGCCGACTGCTGTCCAGCTCGGCCGTATCGAGCGCCTCGGTGATCCGCTGCTTGAAGCGCGTGGCGCGCTTGTCGGTCACTTCCTCGGGCGTGGGCAGCTGCATCGGCTCGATTCGGTCGCCGGTGGCACGTTCGATCGCACGCAGCAGGCGACGCTCGCGATTGGCAACGAACAGAATCGTTTCGCCGTGGCGTCCTGCCCTGCCGGTGCGGCCGATACGGTGTGTGTAGGCCTCGGCGTCGTAGGGAATATCATAATTGATGACGTGACTGATGCGATCAACATCCAGTCCGCGAGCGGCCACGTCCGTGGCAACGAGAATATCGAGGCGGCCGGACTTCAGATTTTCGACCGTCTTTTCGCGCAGGTTCTGGGCCACGTCACCGTTCAGCGCCGCGGTGGCATAGCCGCGTGCGGCGAGCTTTTCAGCCAGCTCCGTGGTGGCAATACGCGTGCGCACGAAGATAATAATGGCATCAAAATCCTCCACCTCGAGGATTCGCGTCAGCGCATCCAGCTTGTGCACACCGGCCATCATCCATACCCGCTGACGGATACGCGATTTCGCCACCGCGGTCACTTTCGCCGTGATCTCGTGCGGGTTGCGCAAATGGGTCTTGGCGATGCGGCGGATAGCCTCTGGCATAGTTGCCGAGAACAGCGCGATCTGACGCTCGGGGGGCGTGTGCGAAAGGATCCATTCGACATCGTCGATGAAGCCCATGCGCAGCATTTCGTCGGCCTCATCCAGCACGAGGGTGCGCAGGCTGCCCAAATCCAGGGATCCCCGGCGCATGTGGTCCATGATCCGGCCCGGCGTACCGACGATGACCTGCACGCCGCGCTGCAGCTGTCGCAGCTGTGTTCGCATGTCGGCACCGCCGTAAAGAGGCAGGACGTGAAACGACGGCAGATGGCGCGCATAGTTCTGGAAAGCTTCGGCCACCTGCAATGCCAGTTCCCGCGTCGGCGCCAGCACCAGCACCTGGGGCAGACGCTGCGCAGGATCAAGGCGTGCCAGGCAGGGCAGCGCGAACGCTGCCGTCTTGCCAGTGCCTGTCTGCGCCTGCCCTACCAGATCCACGCCTTCGAGCATGGGAGGAATGGTCATCGCCTGTATCGCTGAGGGCGATTCATAGCCAACGTCGACAAGTGCCTGCTGCAGCGCGTCTGGCAGGTCGAGTTCAGCAAAGCGGGTAATCGGTGTTTCGGATGACATAATGCGGATTCCAGCGGCAACAAAGTAGCGGCTACGCCGCAGCAACTGGCATTATACCTTCGATAGTACCCGGATGGCTGTGCAGTTTGACGCAATGCCGGGGAATTCCAGCCCTTACAGCATACCCCACTGCGTTATCGGAGAGTTCATGTCCACCACCGAAATACTCGTGCTCAGCGCCGACGCCGACGCCTTGGCCGCTGCGCTGCGCCGGGACCTGCCAGCGAATACCCGTATACATCCCTGCAGCGACGCCGCGCATCTGCCGGACGTTGCGGAGTCTGCCAGCGTTGTCCTCGCGGCGCCCGACCGTCTTCTCGAGGCACTCCCGCGGCTGCCCGCACTACGGTGGGCACAATCCACCTGGGCCGGCGTAACCCCCCTGATCAACACCTCACGCCAGAATTATCGGCTGACGGGGGTCAAGAACCTGTTTGATGCCGCCATCAGTGAATACGTCATGGCGTGGATGCTGGCGCTGCAGCGCAAGGTGCTGCAGCGAGCGAGTGCAAGGCAGTGGGACTGCACACCGGACGGAACTCTGGCCGGAAAGCAAGTCGGCATTCTAGGCACCGGGGCGCTGGGGATGGCGGTGGCGCGCCGAGCCGAGGCATTTGGCGTGGCACTGCGTGGCCTCAACACGCGGGGCCAGGCAGAGGCACCGTTCAGCCGCTGTCACTGCACTGAAGACAGACTGACGTTTGCCCGAGAGCTGGATTTCGTGGTTTCCCTCATGCCCGATACGCCCGCCACTGACGGGTTGATTGACGCCGACTTCCTGCAGGCGCTGCCAGCGGGCGCAGTACTGATCAATGCCGGTCGTGCCAACGCGATTGATCACTCAGCGTTGCGGCAGAGTGTGGACGATGGCCACCTGCGCGCCGCCGTGCTGGATGTGCTTCCGATAGAGCCACTGCCCGCAGACAACCCGCTGTGGCGGACCCGCGGGATCTACATTACGTCACACACCGCGGCGCCCACAGAGGTCACCGCGATTGGCCCGCTGTTCCTCGACAACCTGCACCGCTTTCTCACCGGCAACGCACTGCGCTACGAGATCGATTTCACACGCGGTTACTGAAGGCACTGGCTCTGCCGCGGACATCCCGGGCTGCCGCGCACTGGGGCAGCCCGGAAAACGCCACGCAAAAATTAGCCTCAGTCAAAGTTCTTGCGCAGGGTCAGGCCATAGGTTCGCGGCTGGTTGGGGTAGCCGCTGAAGCTGCCTTCCTGAGCAACCGCCGGGAATGCACTGAGCAAGTACTCGTCATTGTTCAGGTTACGCCCCCAGAGATTCAGTTCAATGCCGTTGTTCCAGTTCAGACCAAGACTGGCATTGAACGTCGAGACTTCACGCGAGGCGACAGCGGCAGATACGTTTTCGACCACCTGGACCTCGTCTTCAAAGATGTGCTCGACACGGACATAGCCGTTCGTGCTGCCAATATTGAAGCTATAGGTACCCGCGGTGTTGGTGCTCCACTCGTGAATGCCGGCGGGGCGTGTCCCACTGAGATCGGTGGGTCCATCCGGACCGACACCGCCAACGAAGTCTTCGTATTCGGGGTCCAGGTAGGTTACGGCAAAGCTCAGGCGCAGTGCCTCTGTCGCTGCCCAGTTGGTATCAAACTCAAAACCCTGGACTGTCTGCGTACCGGCGTTAGCGAGAACAAAGCCAGTGCCTGTGAAAACATTCGACTGGAAACCGTCGATTTCCTGATCAAATATCGCCAGATTAAAGGCAATGGAACTGAATTCAGCTTTCATACCCAGCTCATAAACGGTGGACTCTTCCGGCCCCGCAAAGCGTGTCCCGGATACCAGATTCGGCACCGCCAGACCCGCCGCCTGCAGTGCCGCGATATCGCTGGCAAAAGGCCGGGAGTCACGGGACAGGTTCCAGGATGACGCCTTGAACCCCGTGCTAAGAGCGGCGTAAGTGCTGATGTTAGCGTTGATATCGTAGGCCAGCCGCAGCGTATAGGTAAAATCGTCGTCGGTCGTCCTGCCGGACTCGACTTCGTTGGGGAAATTGAGGAAGGGTGGCAGAATCTGCACCCCCCTCAGGGGCGCAAGGGAGTCCGGCAGTTCAATGGCGGAGAACAACTCATCCGACACAATGTTGACGCCCGCTTTTTTCTTCACCTCGGTATAGTTTCCGCCCAGCGTCAGGGTCAGATCGTCGGTGAACCGCCAGTCGAACTGTGCAAAAACAGAGAGTGATTCATCATCCTGGGTGGACTGCTCGACGGGATAGCCTGTGCCGGAGCGCAAAAAACTGCCCGGCGTGACGCGTGGATCAAAGGTACCATAAAGACCCTCGACGGCGGTGATCGCGCCCCCCGTCAATACGTCGAAGAACGGCCTGAAGTCATCGCCGATACGGAAATCGCCATCAATGGAGACATCCTCATTGAAGTAGAAGGCGCCAACCATCCAGTCGAGGGCGCCATCGCCGTTGGAGGTGAGTCGCAGTTCCTGGGTAAAGGTGTCAATCTGGGTGTCACTGATAAACGCCTGCGCAAGGCGCACGCTGGTGAAATCGATATCCGCGTTCTGGTACTGGGAGAGTTCGCGATCGGCCGTGATGGACGTCACCGTCGCCCAATCCAGCTCGTAGTTGATCTCGAGGGAGGCACCGAAGGTCTCGATGTCGTTCTCCGGTGAAAAATCATAAAAACCGCGATAGGCGAAGGCATCATTCGGCACCAGATCGCCGCCCAGTGCGCGCACTGCCTGGCCCGTGGGGCCATCCACCAGATTGGCCACGCCGCAGCAGGCCTCGTCCAGCTTCTCGCCATCGACGATAAAGCGCATCTCAAGCCGGTCGGTCGGGGCAAACAGCAGCTGACCGCGCAGATTCCAGCGATTGACCTCGTTGATGTCATCGCCATTGACTTCATTGTCGAAATACCCGTCGCGCTGGTTAATACTGCCGAACAGGCTGAATGCCACATTATCGGACAGAGGCCCCGTAACATCTGCGCGCGCGATCGTCTGACTATAATTCCCGGCTGTCGCAGAGATGGAACCACTGTATCCTTCGAGATCGGGTTTAGCCGTAACGACGTTAATGACGCCAGCCGACGCGTTTTTTCCAAAAAGCGTGCTCTGCGGGCCACGCAGCACCTCCACGCGCTCCAGCTTGGGCAGGTCCGCCAGCGCACTGCCTACCCGCGAGCGGAATACGCCATCGATAAACACGCCGACCGAAGGCTCAATGCCGGCGTTATTCGCGCCATTGCCAAAACCACGGATCACAAAATTGGTATTGGCGCTGGTCTGCAGCTGAGTCACGCGCAGCGACGGCACCATTGATTGCAGATCCTTGATATCCAGCACCTGCGCCTGCTGCATCTCCAGGGCGCTGACCACTGAGACGGCAACGGGGACTTCCTGCAGCGTCTGCTGGCGCTTGGTGGCGAGAACAATAATCTCTTCCAGTACGCCAGGACCCTGTGCGGATACGGATGGAGTGACCAGGGTAGCCGCTACCGCACTGCACAGCAGCGAAGGACGAAAAAACGCAGTAGCGCTACGAAACAAAGCGTTATTCATGATTAAGGATCTTCCTTATAGGTTTTATGTTAACGGCGTCAATTTGCCATCCGCGGCCCAGTCGGTCAATAGCGGTTTTGCCGTCAAAGTCCCGAATTGCTCGAAACCGCGATACCCTTGCCGAGGCGGCGCGATTCCGAGGTAGACTTTGTATGAATCCGTATAACGAGGACGCTCCCATGCGCTGCAAAAGTGAGGGTTGCGACCTGCTGGTTGCCGACATCGGCGGCACCAACAGCCGTTTTGCCATTGCGGTCGGCAAAGGGGGCAGAACAACTCTGCAGCAGGTCACTCGATTCGCCAACGCCGATGTCGAGGATTTTTCAACGCAACTCGCGCGTTTTGTGAGCAGTCTCGATAGACCGCATCCGGCGCGAGCCTGTATTGCCGTCGCGGGCCCGACAGATGGATCGAGCGCGTCGCTAACCAACGGTCGATGGCAGTTCGACGCAGCTGGTCTGATGCGCGATTTTGGCTTCGCGGACGCTCTCCTGATCAATGACTTCACCGCGCTGGCAAGCGGCGTTCACTGGCTCGAAGCCTCCCACACCCGGCGCATCAAGGACGGATGCCCGGTCATCGGCGCGCCACTGTGCGTGATCGGCCCCGGCACGGGCCTTGGCGTCGCCTGCGTGGTATCGCCCGGCCCCGGACAGACGGTCATCGCCACCGAGGGCGGGCACGTTGATCTGGCGCCCGTCACGCGACAGGAGTGGTCTATCAAGCAGACCCTTCACGCGCAGCTCGGTACGCGTGTTTCCGCCGAGCATGTGTTGTCAGGTGAGGGGCTGCGTCGCATTGATGCCGCCCTGCGCGGTGAACCGGCCTCCCTGCGACCGGTGGCAAGCATCACAGACGAAGCACTGGGCGGCGGTAACAGCTGGGGGCGGCGCAGCGTCGACCTGTTCCTGACGCTTCTGGCCCGATTTGCCGGCAATACAGTGCTCAGTCAGGGAGCCCGCGGCGGCGTCTATATTGGTGGTGGCATTCTTCCGCGGCTGCTGCCGACACTGGATACGCGTCAGTTTGCGCGGGACTTCAGCGACAAAGGCGTCATGACGGCCTACTGTGACGCTCTACCCGTCCATGTGATTACGGATACAGATACGGCACTCCGCGGCGCAGCCATCGCATTTCAGCAGACGCGGGACAGCGCATAGCGTCGATGCGTTAGCTATCCGGAAACGGGAAAACACTGGCGCCATTGGCAGCGTCGGAAACCCGCGCACGCATGGCGCCAAACAGACCTCGCCCGAGCGTCGCGGCAGGATCCGGCGGCGCAACCACCTCTCGCACGGCAAGTTCAGAGGCCTCTACATGCAGTTCGAGGGTTCCGGCGTCAGCATCCAGGGTGATGAGATCGCCATCGCGCACCCGCGCGAGCGTGCCGCCGACAGCCGCTTCCGGCGTCAGGTGGATCGCCGCGGGCACCTTGCCGGATGCACCGGACATGCGGCCATCGGTGACCAGCGCAACGCGGTGGCCGCGGTCCTGCAGGATACCCAGGTAAGGCGTCAGTCTGTGCAGTTCGGGCATACCGTTGACGACAGGTCCCTGGAAGCGCACGACTGCGACCATATCCGTATTCAGGGCATCGGCGTCAAAGGCTTCGTGCAGCGCCTGCTGACTGTCAAAGACGCGGGCCGGGGCACTGATGCGGTGGTGTGCCGGATCGACCGCCGACACCTTGATCACGCACTCTCCAAGGTTGCCCTGCAAACGGCGCAGCCCACCCTCGGCGGCAAACGGCGACGACAGCGTTGCCAGTACGCCGGTATCCGCGGACACGAGCGCGTCACCCGCCCACTCCACGTCGCCCTTGTCCCCCGGTCTCGGTGGGCGGCACAGCGCATCGAGTCCGGGGCCTAGCAGCGACACCACATCTTCGTTAAGCAGACCGCCGCGGCGCAGCTCGCCGGCGAGACAGGCCATGCCACCGGCACGCTGAAAGTCGTTGATGTCAGCACTGCCATTCGGATAGATACGGGTCAGCAGCGGGACGGCCGGCGACAGGGCGTGGAAATCATCGAGCGACAGCTGAATGCCCGCGCTACGCGCGATGGCCACCAGATGCAGCGTGTGATTAGTCGATCCGCCCGTCGCCAGCAGACCGACCACGGCATTCACCATTGAGGCTTCGTCCACCACCCGATACAGAGGGATGTGGCCAGGGCCCTCAGCCGCGGCTCGCACCAGCGCCGACACCGTTTTATCCAGCAGAGCCGGACGCAGCGGGTCTTCCGGATGCAGGAAGGAGCTGCCCGGCAACTGGACCCCGAGCATCTCCATGAGCATCTGGTTGCTGTTGGCGGTGCCATAAAAAGTGCAGGTGCCCGGGCTATGGTAAGACGCAGACTCCACCGCCAGTAGCTCGGCGTCATCGGCCTTGCCCTGGGCGTGCCGCTGGCGCACCGCGGCTTTCTCGCGATTGGGGATACCCGAAGCCATTGGCCCCGAGCCGATAAACGCGATCGGCAGGTGTCCGAACTGCAGCGCCCCGATCAACATGCCGGGAACAATCTTGTCGCAGATTCCGAGACATACGGCTGCGTCAAACAGATTGTGGCTCAGACCCACGGCCGTGGCCATGGCGACCACGTCCCGACTGAACAGGCTGAGCTCCATGCCTGGCTGGCCCTGGGTGACACCATCGCACATTGCCGGCACGCCGGAAGCCACCTGGGCCGTCGCTCCCATTGCCCAGGCCGCCTGCTTGATCAGATCAGGGTAGGCGTGCAGCGGCTGGTGCGCCGACAGCATGTCGTTGTAGGCGTTGACAACGCCAATATTGGCCGACTCCATGCGCGCCATCACTGCCTTTTCATCCTGACTGCAAGCCGCATAGCCGTGGGCCAGATTGCCGCAGGACAGGCGCTTGCGCGGTGGAAGCTCGTCCCGTGTGCGCCGACAGTTGTCGAGATAGTCGCCCCGGGTTCTGCGACTGCGTTCACGCAGGTCGGCCGTCACCTGTTCCACTATCGGGTTCATATATTGTCCCTCGCAGCGTGATCCTGTACTGAGTAGCACACCTGCAGCGGTCGCTCTGTCTGCCGCAGCAGCGCGCGTACCGGAAGATCCGCAACTGGCCCGGGCAGCAGCGCCCGCTCCAGGGCCGTCCACTTTTCGCGACCACTGATATGCAGGTAAAGCTGCGCTGCCGTGAGCACCGCAGCAAGGCTCAGTGACAAGCGCTCATGACCGCCGCCGGCGGGCTGCAGCGCCACACAGCATCCAGCATAGTTCCCGTCAAGCGCCTGTGCCAGGTTGGACGCACCGGGAAACCAGGATGCTGTGTGGCCATCGACGCCCATACCCAGCACCGCAACATCCAGTGGCAACAGCGCCCTGATCTGCAAACTGACATCGTCGCGGCCCGCAGCAGCCGTGGCGGCGCTGTTTTTTAGCGGCTGAAACAGCGCCTTGGCCGCCTCTCCCTGCAGGAGACAGCGCTGAACAAGCGCCGCATTGGAATCCGGGTGCCCAGCATTCACCCAGCGCTCGTCTACCAGCGTTACCGTCACCCTGCGCCAGTCGAGCACCTCCCGCTGCAGGGCCGAAAAGAAGGGCACCGGCGTGCTGCCCCCGGATACCGCCAATACCGCTCGACCGCGGGCGGCAATTGCCGTTCGCAGGCGATCTGCCACCGCCGCTGCCAGCGCGGGCGCCAGTTCAGCCTGGCCATGAAACGCACAGATGTCGACAGCACCCTTCATCGCGCTGACTCGTACCAGCTGCGACCATCGCGAGCAATCAGCGCGTAGGCAGCGGAGGGGCCCCAGGACCCTGCGATGTAATGCTGCGGATGCCGCCCCAGGCGCGCCCAGGCCTCCTGAATACGATCAATCCAGCGCCAGGCCTCTTCGACCTCGTCGGCGCGGACAAACAATGTCGGGTTATTGCGCAGGACATCCAGCAACAGACGCTGATAGGCATCTGGTGCCAACTCCCCATCACTCTGGAAAGACAGGTCCAGCGATACGGAGCGCAGGGGTAGGTCCTCTCCCAGCCCGGGCTGCTTGTTGAGCATCTCCAGACGGATGATTTCGTCGGGCTGCAGTCGAATGATCAAGCGGTTGCCGCAGCACCGGGCCATCTGCTCACCGAATATCGAATGCGGCACGTCCTTGAACTCAACCACGATTTCGGCCATGCGGCGCTGCAGTCGCTTGCCCGTGCGCAGATAAAAAGGCACCCCGGCCCAGCGCCAGTTGTCGATTTCGGCCTTGATGGCGACAAAGGTCTCGGTCATCGATTCCGGGCTGGCACCCTCTTCCTCGAGGTACCCGGGAACCGGCTTGCCATCGATCGCGCCCGCCATGTACTGTCCCATCACGGTGTTCTCGCGCACACCGTGATCGTCCATCGGCCGCAGGCAGGACAGCACTTTGCGCTTTTCGTTGCGGACATCGTCCGGCGCGAGGTGGGCCGGTGGCTCCATGGCCACGATGCAGAGAATCTGCAGCAGGTGATTCTGGACCATATCGCGCATCGCGCCGGCGCGATCATAAAAATCCCAGCGTCCACCCGCGCCGATACTCTCGGCGGCAGTGATCTGCACGTTGTCGACGTAGCGATTGTTCCACAGCGGCTCCAGAAACGCGTTGGCAAACCGTGTCGCCATAAGGTTCTGCACGGTCTCCTTGCCAAGGTAATGATCGATACGGAAGACCTGGTCTTCGCGGAAAATAGCCGTCAAATCGGCGTTGATGCTGCGAAAGGACTCCAGATCATCACCCAGGGGTTTCTCGACCACGATACGCATGTTGTCCCTGACCAGTCCGGCGGCATCCATGGCATGACATACCGGCGCAAAGATCTGAGGTGGCGTCGCCAGATAGACCACGAGCTCCCGCTCGCTGTCGCAGAGGTGGCGGCTGCGCAGTTCCGACATGGCATCCACCGTCGTTGCGTCGAGTGACGCATAGACCAGCTGACCAAGAAAGGATTGCCACTCGGCACGGTCCGTTTCCCCACCCTGATCGACATACCACGAGGTCACCTGAGTGGTGAAGGCGTCCTGCGTCAACGATTTGCGCGCGACAGCGATGATCTGCATATCGCCATCAACCCAGTCGCCCTGACGCAGCGCAAACAGCGCGGGATAGAGTTTGCGCAGGGCAAGGTCACCCTCACCGCCGACCACCAGCACATCTATTTTCATGCTCCGGTGCCTCCTCTTACCTGTGCTGCCACCGCCAGACTTTCTATTGCCGTCCAGTCGGCAGCGTCAATCAGGGACGGTGGAGCCATCCACGAGCCGCCGCAGCAAAGCACGTTCGGCTCGGCCAGCAGGCTATCCAGATTTTCCCGCGTGACGCCACCCGTGGGACAGAAGCGCGCCTCGGGAAAAGGCCCCGCGAGACTGCGCAGCAATGCAACGCCGCCAATGGCCATGGCGGGGAACACCTTGAATACCCGGAACCCATGATCCAGCCCACACATGATCTCGCTGGCCGTCGCCACGCCGGGAAGCAGAGAACACTGACGGTCGACGGCAGCACGCAGTAGCGCCGGGGTAAGGCCTGGGCTGACGCAAAAATCACTGCCGGCTGCCAGAGCCGCATCCATTTGCTGATCATCGAGCACTGTGCCCGCTGCAATCTGCAGGGAGGGTAACGCTTCTTTCACTGCCCGGATCGACGCGAGGGCCTGCGCGGTGCGCAAGGTGATCTCAATCACCGTCACGCCTCCCCGCACCAGCGCTTCGCTGACGAGCACTGCCTGCTCGGGGTCCCGTACCGTGAGAATCGGAATCACCGACGTTCCAGACAACCTGTCTTCCATCTCGCCTGACATCATCGTCGCAAACCTCCCACCGCACGGCGCGCCACAGCGCGCTTATGCCGTGTCACCGTGGACTTACGCACCATCATGCAGACTTCACCGGCGTCAATCAAACGGATCCGTGTTGCACACCTCGCGCGGCTGGCTCTACTATCACGCTTTTCGCTGCAAGGTGGTGTTCTTCATGAACGATTCGGTTGCCGCCCTCGGCAGCGTAATCCAGATTGCCGTGGCGCCCGTGTTCCTGCTGGCGGGCATCGCGGGCTTCCTCAACGTCATGTCAGCGCGTCTCGGCCGCATCGTCGATCGCGCACGCGTTGTCGAGCGGCGCGTCAGCCGGCTTCAGGAGCCCGATCAGCTGGCCACCGCGAGCCGGGAAAACAAAATGCTCTGGCGGCGCATCCGGCTGATTAACCGCTGTATTGGCCTTTGCGCGTCATCGGCCCTGCTGGTCTGTTGCGTGGTAGTGGGGTTGTTCGTGGGCGATTTCTGGCAAATCGATATCGGAGCCGCCATCGTTACAGTCTTCGTTCTGGCGCTGTGCCTGCTGATCATTTCGCTGCTGTTATTTGTCAGAGAGGTACAGCTCGCCACCCGCACGCTGGTAATGGGGATGGAAGTCGGGGATTGAACGCCGCTCTGCACAGCCGGCCTGCCAGTGACAGCGGCCGGTCGGCTAAAGCGATCACGACTCGCCGTTCATCTGTTTGTTGCGGTGCAGCGTAGATTCACCGAACATTTATCCAACAGGTCACCGACATGATCAAACGCAATCTCGGCAGCACGGAGCGAGTGCTGCGATTGATGGTAGCCCTTACCCTGGTAGTCTGGGTGGCGTTGCGAAACAGCCACGACGTCCTGACCCCCCTGGCCTTGCTCATTGCTACGGCTCTGACGCTGAATTTTCTGTTTTCGCGCTGTTATCTCTGGGCGTTCCTGGGTTTCAACAGCTGTGAAGATAATCAGAAGGGCTGCCCGCCACCGCGGCAGCACTGAATAGACGACTCCATGACAGGGGACTCCATGAAAGCAACGCTGTTTTACGATGGGCAGTGCTCCCTTTGTGCCGGCGAGATTGACCGTCTCTCCCGGCTGCAGCAGGGTTCACTGGCTCTTCAGGATATTCATGCTCTGAATTCCACCGAAAATCTGCCTGACCGGGACACCCTGCTCAGAACCCTACACCTGCGAACCGAGGCCGGTCACTGGCTGACGGGCGCAGACGCCAACGTCGCGGCCTGGCAGCATACCCGCCACGGATGGCTGTGGCGATGGCTACGTTGGCCGCTCATTTCCAGCATTGTTGATGCAGTCTATGCGCCCTGGGCCCGCTGGCGTTACCGGCGGCTTTACGGCAGTCCAGAGGTGCAGGCCTGTAAAGCCGGCGGGGATGCCAGCGACGACCGCCCATGCAGTTAGACGACCGGGATATCGCCGCACTGGACAAGCGCTACCGGGCAGCCCTGATCAACGCTGTCACCGGCTTCAAGCCAGCCAATCTGGTGGCCACGGCAGACGCTCAGGGTCACAGTAATGTGGCCATAATGAGTTCCGTCGTCCATCTCGGCTCGCGTCCGCCTCTGATCGGACTGATCATCCGGCCCGATCCGGTTGACCGCCACACACTCGACAATATTCTCGCGACCGAGTGCTACACCATCAACCATGTTGGCGAGCACTTCATTGAGGCGGCCCACCAGACTGCTGCACGCTATCCGCGAGAGGTCTCGGAGTTCCATGCCACCGGGCTGTCTGAGCAGTGGCATGCGGGCTTCCCCGCGCCGTTTGTTGGCGAGGCAACCGTGCGTATGGGACTGCGCCTGCGGGAACACCAGAAACTGGCGATCAATGCCACACACTTTGTGATCGGCGAGGTCGTGCTGCTGGAGTTGCCGGACGACTGTGTTGACACTGACGGCAGACTTGATCTGGCGCGGGCGGGAACCGTCGCCCTCTCAGGCCTCGATACCTACCATGCCGGTACGCCGCTTAAAGTCATGGCCTACGCCAGCCCCGACAGCTCCCCCCGCGATCTCGGACCGTCCACCACATAGCGAGTGCCTGTTGCGCGGGTTTTTGGTACCTTTGGTGGGGTGTCCGGGGCAAGACACGGGAGGCAACATGCAAGCGAACCGCAATCAGCGGCTGAGCGACGAAAAGTCGCCGCAGCGCAGCAGTAATCCGGCAAGACAGACCCTCGTAACGGCGGTCTCGGTACTGATACTCGCTGTCTTTGCGTGGTTGATGCTGAGGGATGACAGTGCCGTGGAGCCTGCGGAGATCGCGCCGGAGGTCATTGTGCCGGAGCCGGTAACGCCCGCTGAACCGCCGCCCCCCGTAGCGCCTGACATACCTGTCACCGTGGATGCCTCTGAGTGGGCTGTACAACCCGATCCCGAAGACGAGATAGACCTTGAAATCGACGGTGGCGCTGACAACGTCCAGCCCGAGGCACCGGTAGAGCCTACAGAGCCGCCTCTGACCCTGGCCAACAGCGATGCAAGGTTGCGTGAGCAGTTGGGCGAGGGTTTTTCAGACGGCATCCCCGCGACGGTGCTGCGTAACAACAACCTGATAGAGCGCAGCGCGGCCGCCATCGATTCCATACGCAGGGGCCTGGTTCCTGACAGACTGCTCAACCTGCAGCGTCCGACAGGCGCTTTCAAGGTGAGAAGCCAAGGCGAGCAGACGCTTATAGACCCTGACAGTTATCGCCGTTACGACGCAATGGTAAATTCAGTGGTCGATGCACCCGTTGGACCCGTGGTCGATGCGTTCTCGCGCTTCCGCCCCCTGCTGGAGGAGGCATACGGCGTTCTGGGTTACCCTCCGGATGAGATGGATAATGCGTTGATCGCCGCGCTGGACCAGATCCAGGCAACCCCGGTGATTGAAGGCGCGGTAGCCGTAGAACGCAGTGAGGCAGTCTGGATCTATGCAAGAGAGGACTTGGAATCCCTTTCACTCCTGCAGAAGCAACTGTTGCGCACCGGCCCTGACAATGTTCGCCGAATAAAGAACAAGGCGCAGGCCCTCCGGGAAGCACTGCTCAATCCCTGACTACGACGTCGGGCAGTCGCCAGGCACCTTGTTCAGCCCAGAGGCGGCGGCAAATGCTCCCGGCTGAAGCCACGATAGGCAAAAAAGCGCAGGATTCGGGCTTTCTCAACCAGCGGTAGTGGCACGGCCAGGGCCCCGTACTTCTTTGCCAGTACCTGCCGTGCGATGTCGTGCCAGTCAATATCGCTGATAGCCAGGGTCGACTCTGCAAGGCTGTCGTTTACGCCGCGCTCCTGCAATTCGCGCAGGATACGCCCAGGACCGTAGCCACGACCCGCACGCTGTCGTACGTAACTTTCTGCAAAACGCTCGTCACTCTGCAGGCCCTCGTCAGCGAGGCGTTCTATCGCTTCCTTTATCAGGTGTCGAGGATAACGGCGAAGCAGTTTACGCTCGAGTTCAAAGCAAGCGTGTTCGCGCCGCGCGAGCAGGTCCATGGCAGATCGACGCACTGCGATAATGTCGGCGTCCGCTTTACCATCGGGATCCTCCTGACAGTCGACATTGTCCACGGAGGACAAATCGGGGTTACGCATCATTCGCGACATGCACTACCTACACCATTACCACTGACAGAAAAAAGGCGCCGGGCGTGAGAGTGGGATCAGTGGGACCCGGCGCCTAAAAACCGACTCAGTCTTCCTCGGACTCGGCTGCCGCTTCCTCCGCCTGCCTGGGCGACTTGATATCCAATACCTGGGCTCGGATCAATCCCTCAATTTCGCTGGCAACCGCCGGGTTATCCGTCAGGAATTTCGAGGCATTGGCTTTTCCCTGACCGATCTTGTCGCCTTTATAGGCATACCAGGCGCCAGACTTTTCGACCAGATCAAGCTTGACACCCCAATCGACGATCTCCGCCATGCGATTAATACCGTAGCCATACATGATCTGAAATTCGGCCTGCTTGAAGGGCGGCGCCACCTTGTTCTTGACCACTTTCACACGCGTTTCGTTGCCCACCACCTCATCGCCTTCCTTGACCGCACCGATGCGGCGTATATCGAGCCTTACCGAGGAGTAGAACTTCAGGGCGTTGCCGCCGGTTGTGGTCTCGGGCGAGCCGAACATAACGCCGATCTTCATGCGGATCTGGTTGATGAAGATCACCATGCAGTTGGTCTGCTTGATTGTCGCCGTCAGCTTGCGCATGGCCTGACTGAGGAGCCGGGCCTGCAGACCCACATGGCTGTCACCCATCTCGCCCTCGATTTCCGCTTTTGGCGTCAGCGCGGCGACTGAGTCGACCACAAGCACGTCTATAGCGCCGGAGCGTACCAGCATCTCCGCCACCTCGAGGGCCTGCTCTCCGGTGTCGGGCTGGGACACGATCAGATCGTCGACCTGAACACCGAGCTTTTCGGCATAGGAAGGATCGAGCGCGTGCTCGGCATCGATAAATGCGGCTGTACCGCCGGCTTTCTGCGCCTCGGCAATCACCTGCAGAGTGAGTGTGGTCTTGCCGGACGATTCAGGCCCGTAGATTTCGCAGATCCGACCACGTGGCAGCCCACCAATGCCCAGGGCAACATCAAGTCCGAGAGAACCCGTGGAGATGGACGGAATAGCGACCCGCTCGTTGTCGCCCATGCGCATGACCGTACCTTTGCCAAACTGACGGTCGATCTGTCCAAGTGCCGCCTGCAGCGCCTTTTGTTTGTTCGGATCCATCATTCTTCTCCATTGCCTGCGATATACGAGTAAACCGGTTTTTCGGCTGGCGGTGCGATAGTGATGTCGCTCATGTTTTGAGCTTTTTTGCCGTCGAATGTCCAGACAGCAGCATCAAGATAGCCTGCAAGTTCTACCACCATACCACTGTATATATAGTCAGTGTTCGGGCGAACAAATGCAAGTGTCAGAGCGGCCCGAATTCGGCCTTATGCGATCTGCGCGCTAAAGCCTGCATGAAAAAGCGACAGGTCATATACCACCAGGTACTGTCCCGGAAATCGGGCTGCCATCCGCCGACACCGCGTAGAACAGGCAGTCACTCTCGGCAATTACCGCGTGCGTGGTGATCATGAACAGGATGAGAGGCTGCGCGGGATACAGCACGCCGTCAATCACCTGCACAAGCTGGCCCACCGCGCACAGCCCAGCGGCATCTCTAGCCTGAAACAGCTGCCGCGGATCGGC
Organism: uncultured Alteromonadaceae bacterium; assembly: GCA_964613795.1. Taxonomy (GTDB): domain Bacteria; phylum Pseudomonadota; class Gammaproteobacteria; order Pseudomonadales; family Halieaceae; genus Chromatocurvus. The sequence goes on from CAZTJR010000002.1 coordinate 143,580, forward strand.
ATCGCTCCAGCCCAGCGGCGTGTCAAGCGGCACCGTGCCAAAATTGTGATGCTCGATGACCGGATTCAGGGTCACATCGTGACCGGGCTGTGGAGTATCCGCATAGGTCAAGGCAATGCCAACACGAAGCTCGAGTCGCAGCGGCGAGTGAAGTTTATCCAATGACGGGGCGCTGCTTCGGGGAGGGATAATCTCCGGCACCAATGCAAAGCGCTGCAGTCCGGCCAGGGCAATCGCGTCGGCCCGGGGATCCTCGCGCCCACCCACTTCGACGGTCACGATCGGGCGGGCGTCGCTGCTGCTTTCCATCAATGCGCCAAGATCCAGCGAGCAGACTACCAGCCGATGGGTGAAGAGTGTGGCGATGGCATCGTGGCGTGGATCGTCAAAAGCGACCACGGCGAAGTCGGGACCGCGGCCGGACGTGTTGTGCATGTCCACTACCGCCTCGGGACGATGCAGTTCCAGCAATATCTGTATTTCTTTGGCCAAGTGGCCCTGCTCGTCATCGAAAGGCGGTCGGAAACAGCGATTGAGATCCCGGGCGCGGGGCAGCATCCGGTGCGAGAACGGCGGCTCACACAGGGCTGCAGATACCGACGCAATCACCAGCAACAGATTTACCGCCGGTCGCTCGCCGTCCCGCAGCCAGCGCCAGACAGCTCGCAGACCCGAGGGCTCATTGCCGTGCACAAGAGTCACCAGAGCGCGGCAGCGCGAGCGGTCCTCGCCATCGACCCGTATGCAGAGTGGTCCACCGTAGCGTGACAACATGGCTTCCGGAGACTCCGCCAGATCGCGCTCACCCGGATTATGCAGGAACGTGAACCGTCTCTTCACGGCAGCGGCCAGCGGGCGATCGGCAGGTTTGCCTCGCTATGCGTCATGAACAGTCTCAGCATGGCGTGCAGCGCGCGATGCGAGGTCATGTCCTTCTCAAGTCGACGCCAGGCCTTGAGCTGCCAGTCGGCCCCCGTCATCCCACCGTCCAGACGTGCCTCGATAATCCCCAGGTAGTGATCAATCTCGTCGGCCTGCACACCCACAGACGCGAGGCCGTCCCGCGCCACGGGCAGCAGCGAGGCGATAATGCCGGTAACCGGCTGTTCGCGCAGACGATACTGGGATTGTCTCGGCCACACCAGATTCGCCTGCAGGCCGTGCTGTGCAGCGCGATAGAAATTGTGCTCGGCAATGTGGAACGGAATGGCCGGTAGCAGGCGATTGATGTCGCCGCGCAGACCCTCGGCAAGGCCAATCAGAAAGGCCGCATTGGCGACCATGTCGACCGCGGTAGGACCGGCCGGCAGTGCGCGCATCTCGATACGCAGGTGGCCGCCGTCTACCGGGTCGTACACCGGCCGGTTCCACAGCCAGACTGTGCTCAGGTGCAGGCGCAGCTCCCGTAGCGCCGGCGCCCCACCAACAGCGAGGGCGGATGTGTCGTTCGCGCAGACCGGGATCAGGGGATGATATAGACGCACCACCTCCTCGAACAGCTCGAATGCCCCACGCCTGACCCAACCGCGGCCGAAGTTCACCCGCGCGGGCTCACTCCAGGAGTAACGATCACGCTGACGGATATCGATGGATTGCTTGAATAGAGGGATGCGTGTCTCGCGCCACAGGGCATGGCCAAACAACGTTGGCGAGTTTGCAGCCAATGCCAACGCCAGTGGCGTCACCAGCTGCAGTGCATTAAAGGTGTCGGCAAACGCCGCCGGCGCCACGCGGTAGTGCACCTGGAAACTGGTGTTGGCACCCTCCAGGGTGATATCCGCCATATCGAGACGCAGCGGGTCCTCACCGCTGATATCAATGCAGAAATCGCTGCCGCGACGTTCAATAAGCTGCTTAACCAGTGCATGATAACGCGGCTGGTCGGTGACACAGTCGGCTCCGAAGTCGCTCTGTTTCAGCGTCGGCAGGATGCCGATCGGCAGCACATGGCCGCCGTGATCGGCGGCGAGCCGACCGAGATCCGCAAGGCGCGCAATGATGTCCGCTTCCGTGCCGGTAAAGGCGCCGGCGTCGAGCAGCCTTGGCGTCAGGTTGTACTCCAGGTTGTAGCGGTTCAGCTCAAGCGTGAGCTGCGGATCCCGGGCGGCACTGTGAATGGCCTGGTTGGCATGCAGCGGATCACCCGTCTGGTCCACCAGGTACATCTCGAGCTCAGCACCCAGTGAAGGCGCCCCCTCGCCGAAACCCGGGGTCTGCAGAAGCTCCTCGAGGCTGGCCAGATTGCTCTCCAGCGCCGCCTGGAACGCAGTGAAATCCTGCGCACTGAAATCACTGCGGTCGATCTCGAGCCCCATGCCTGGCTGCCCCTCTGTGCGACCCGGACCCTGAAGCGGCCGGCCCGATTCAGTAGTGTATGACGGAGCGGATACTCTCTCCCGTGTGCATCAGATCAAACGCCCTGTTGATATCGTCCAGCGGCATAGTATGCGTGATCAGGTCGTCTATGTTGATGCGACCCTCCATATACCAGTCGACGATTTTCGGGACGTCGGTGCGTCCACGCGCCCCACCGAATGCCGTGCCGCGCCAGCTGCGTCCAGTGACCAGCTGGAACGGCCGCGTGGAGATTTCCTGACCCGCACCGGCGACACCGATAATACAGCTCTGACCCCAGCCCTTGTGGGCACACTCCAGAGCCTGACGCATGACCTGCACATTGCCGATACATTCGAAGCTGTAGTCGACTCCGCCGCCGGTCATGGCAATAAGGTGCTGCACCACGTCGTCCACATCGCGTGGGTCGACGAAGTCTGTCATGCCGAACTGACGACCCAGGGCTTCCTTCGCCGGATTCATGTCGACGCCGATAATACGGGCGGCACCCACCATGCGTGCACCCTGCACCACATTCAGGCCAATGCCACCCAGCCCGAAAACGGCAACCGTTGCACCGACCTCGACACCCATGGTGAACGCGACGGCTCCGATGCCCGTGGTGACGCCGCAGCCGATGTAGCAGATCTTGTCGAAGGGGGCATCCTTACGCACCTTTGCCAGGGCAATCTCGGGAAGAACCGAGTGATTGGCAAAGGTGGAGCAGCCCATGTAGTGTCGCAGCGGCCTGCCATCGAGGGAAAAACGTGAGCTGCCATCGGGCATGACCCCCTGCCCCTGGGTTTCGCGAATGGCCTGGCAAAGATTGGTACGCGGGTGCAGGCAATAATCACACTCACGACACTCAGGTGTGTACAGCGGAATCACGTGGTCGCCTGGCTGCAGACTCCTGACGCCGTCCCCCACCTCAAGCACCACACCCGCCCCTTCGTGACCGAGTATCGTGGGGAAGGCGCCCTCGGGATCTTCGCCGGAGAGGGTGAAAGCATCGGTATGACAGACACCCGTCGCCTTCATTTCCACCAGCACTTCACCCGGGCGTGGTCCTTCCAGGTCGACCTCGCAGATCTCGAGTGGCTGTCCGGCGCCAAAAGCGACTGCTGCGCGTGTTTTCATGGTGTTTGAGACCCTGTTTTCAAAGAATGCTGAATGTGGCGTGAAGCATATCGGTGACCGGGAGAAAAACCAAGACACACCGACGCATTGCTGCAGGCTCACGACGCATAGCGCAAGGGCGTGCGGAAAGCAGCGCGGTGCCTGTGACTTCATGTTCACGGGCTATCGTTTTATACTTAAAATATTGAAGCGATCGCCTGTCTGGCAGACACTGTCGGCGCGACGTCGTGAGGTGAAGGTTTATGAGTGGCAAGACAATATGGCGTGCCCTTGATTGGCGCGACCCCTTCCTGCTGGAGCACGAGCTCACCGATGAGCAGCGCATGGTTCGCGACAGCGCCCGCAAATATGCGACAGCATCGCTGCTGCCCCGCGTGCAAAAGGCATTTCGCGACGAGCGTACTGAGGTCGAGATCTTCCGCGAAATGGGCGCACTCGGACTCCTGGGCAGCACCATCGATGGCTATGGTTGCCCCGGTGTCGATTACACAAGCTATGGCCTGATTGCACGGGAAGTCGAGCGGGTGGATTCCGGCTACCGCTCAATGATGAGCGTGCAGTCTTCACTGGTTATGTATCCCATTTACGCCTACGGCAGCGAAGCACAGCGGGAAAAGTACCTGCCGCGCCTGGCGACGGGGGAATGGATCGGCTGCTTCGGCCTCACCGAGCCCGACCACGGCTCCGACCCTGGCTCGATGGCGACCCGGGCAACCAGCGTTGATGGGGGCTACCGGATCAGCGGCGCCAAGATGTGGATCACGAACAGCCCCATCGCCGACGTGTTCGTGATCTGGGCGAAGACCGACGACGGTAGAATCCGCGGGTTTATCCTGGAAAAAGGCATGCCCGGACTCACGGCGCCGACGATAGAGGGCAAGCTGGCCCTGCGCGCCTCGGTGACCGGCGAGATCGTCATGCAGGATGTGTTTGTTCCGGAGGAGCAGCTGCTGCCGAATGTACACGGCCTCAAGGGCCCGTTTGGCTGCCTCAACAACGCACGCTACGGCATTGCCTGGGGTGCGCTCGGCGCCGCCGAGACCTGCTGGTTTGCGGCCCGCGACTACACCATGGAGCGTACCCAGTTCGGGCGTCCACTGGCGTCAAACCAGCTGATTCAGCTCAAGCTCGCCGACATGCAGACCGACATCAGTCTGGGACTGCAGGGCTGTCATCGCGCCGGGCAGCTGATGGATGCCGGGGAAATCGCACCGGAGATCATTTCCCTGATCAAGCGCAATTCCTGCGGCAAGGCACTTGAGGTGGCGCGCAAGGCCCGTGACATGCTGGGCGGCAACGGCATTTCCGACGAGTACCCGGTCATGCGCCATCTTGTGAACCTGGAAGTCGTCAACACGTATGAAGGCACACACGATATTCACGCCCTGATTCTCGGCCGCACGCAAACCGATATTCCTGCATTCTGACGCAGGCAAGGAGAAAGCACCCATGAAGCTCGCATCGCTCAAACACGGCCGTGACGGCAGACTGCATATCGTCAATCGCGACCTGTCGCAGGCCTGTCCGGCCGACGATATTGCGCCGACGCTGCAGGCCGCACTGGATGACTGGGCGGCGCTACAGCCGAGACTGCAGAAACGCTATAACGCGCTGCAATCAGGAACGGTCGAGAGCATCGCCTTCGACCCTGCGGCCTGTGACGCACCGCTGCCCCGATGCTATCACTGGGCCGACGGCAGTGCCTACGTGACGCACGTGGAGCTGGTGCGCAAGGCGCGTGGGGCGGAACTGCCGCAGTCATTCTGGGAGGATCCGCTGATCTACATGGGGGCTTCCGATGCCTTTATCGGAGCCCGCGACCCGATTCCGGTCCAGGACGAGGCCTGGGGCATCGACTTCGAAGCCGAGGTTGTGATCGTCACCGACGACGTGCCCGCCGGTGTAACGCCTGCTCAGGCCGCCGGGCACATCAAGCTGATCGGGCTGGTCAACGACGTGTCGCTACGCAATCTGATTCCGGCGGAGCTGGGCAAGCAGTTCGGCTTCTATCAATCCAAGCCCTGGACGTCATTCACGCCGACCCTGGTCACGCCGGACGAACTCGGTGATGCCTGGGACGGCCACCGGCTGCACCTGCCGCTGCACGCCGTGCACAATGGCACCAGAATCGGCAGCCCGAATGCCGGCGTCGACATGGTTTTTGATTTCCCCACACTGATCGCTCATTGTGCGAAATCACGCTCGCTTGTCGCCGGGACTGTCATCGGCAGTGGCACGGTGTCCAACGTAGGCAGCAAGGACGGCTCGTGCTGCCTGGCCGAAGTGCGCTGTATCGAAACAATCGAACAGGGCGCAGCGAAAACGCCGTTCATGGCCTTTGGAGACCGCATCGAAATCTACATGCGCGACGCCGAGGGACACAGCATTTTCGGCGACATTGATCAGCGGGTGGAGGCCTATACGCCACCCGCCTGACAGCGCGGAGACTTTTATGCAGCTTTACAGCTATTTCCGCTCATCCGCCGCTTACCGGGTCAGGATTGCCCTCAACCTGAAAGGCGTCGACCACGGCGTCATCCCGGTGAACCTGGTGGCGGGCGAGCAGCGCAGCGACAGCTACCGCAGGCACAACCCGCAGGGACTCGTGCCGACGCTGGTCACCGGCGACCAGACGTTGACGCAAAGCACCGCGATCCTGGAGTGGCTGGAAGAGGAATATCCGGAACCGGCCCTGTATCCACGGGATGCGCTACAGCGGGCTACTGTCCGCGCGCTGTGCCAGCTCGTTGCCTGTGATATCCATCCACTTAACAACCTGCGGGTGCTGAAATATCTCAAGGGCGAGCTCGGCCTGAGTGAGGATACGGTGCGACTCTGGTACGCCCACTGGGTGATCGAAGGCTTCACTGCACTGGAACCGAGGCTGCCAGAGCAGGCATTCGTGAACGGCGAGGCACCGGGGATGGCCGAGATTTTCATCGTGCCACAGATCTACAATGCCGAGCGTTTTGCGGTAGCGCTGGGGGACTTTCCCCGGATCCGTGCGCTACGGGATCGCTGCGAGGTGCTGCCGGCATTCCAGAAAGCGCACCCGGATGCCCAGCAGGATGCGCCTTCCTGACCTTCTGGGATCAGGTCTCGATGGAGCCGATCCCAGAGGCGACCTCAAACGCCGTCCACACGCTCGATGATCAGCGCGATACCCTGCCCGACACCAATGCACATAGTGCACAGCGCGAATCGACCCTGCCGCCGCTGCAATTCAAGAACCGCAGTGGTGACCAGGCGCGCGCCGCTCATGCCCAGCGGATGACCAAGCGCAATCGCCCCGCCATTCGGATTCACGTGCGGGGCATCGTCATCCAGGCCCAGAGCTCTGGTAACCGCCAGAGACTGCGCTGCGAAGGCCTCGTTCAGCTCGATCACATCCATATCGGCAAGTTCAAGCCCGGAACGCGCAAGAACCTTGCGGCTCGCCTCAACCGGGCCGTAGCCCATGATGCGCGGCGCCAAACCGCTAGTGGCCATGGCGACCACCCTCGCCCGCGGCATGAGGCCGAATCGCGATGCCGCATCCGCTGATGCCAGCAGCAGCGCACAGGCACCGTCGTTAACCCCGGATGCGTTGCCGGCGGTCACCGTGCCGTTGTCGCGAAACGGTGTCGGCAACTTTGCCAGGGCGGCAAGGGAGGTCTCCCGCGGGTGCTCGTCTTTCGCCACCACCAGCGGTTCACCCTTGCGTTGCGGAATCGTTACCGCGACCAACTCCTCGTCGAGGCGGCCATCGGCAAGGGCTGCCGCGGTGCGCTGCTGACTGCGCAGCGCGAAGGCATCCTGATCCTCGCGACTGATGGCAAACGCTTCCGCGACGTTTTCGGCGGTCTCCGGCATGGAGTCCACGCCGTACTGCTTCTGCAGCAGACGATTGACAAAGCGCCAGCCCATTGTGGTGTCGTACATCTTGACGTCGCGCCCAAAAGCGCTCCCGGTCTTACTTACGACGAACGGCGCGCGGGACATGGATTCCACGCCTCCGGCGATCGCCAGCTGCATGTCACCACAGCGGATAGCCCGCGCAGCACTACCCACGGCATCCATGCCGGAGCCACACAGCCGATTGAGCGTGACGCCCGGCACGCTTTCCGGCAACCCCGCCAGCAGCAGGCTCATGCGAGCCACATTGCGATTGTCCTCACCGGCCTGGTTAGCACAGCCGAACCAGACATCCTCTACCTGCGACCAGTCGACACCGGGATTGCGCTGCTGCAGCGCTCGCAGCGGTATTGCGCCGAGATCATCGGCACGAACCGTCGACAGCGCACCGCCGTAGCGGCCGATGGGGGTGCGTATGGCATCGCAAATAAAAGCCTCTTGCATGAATCACAATCTCCCTGGTGATCTCCGGATGGTCTGGTATGGGTTTGCAGCGACACCCTGCACACTGAATCATTACGAAGCGGCCGGGGCATCCACGGCTGCCTTATGGTAGACGGAAAGTCTGCATGCGGCGAGCGGTGGGCCGTAAGCACTGCGGCAACGTTCACAGGTTTTTTTTGATGTCACCGAGAAGTCGCATGAGTTGCTCAATGTCATCCGCGGGCAGATTTCCCAGCATGTCCGCTATCCACTGATCGTGCGCCCTCGACATTTCAGCGAATCGCCGAGTCCCTTCTGACGTCAGCGTGACGATAAAAGTGCGCCGGTTGTCCCGGGCGACATTGCGCTCGACCAGGCCCTCGGCAACCAGCTGGCCTGCCAGGCCGGAGACATTGCCACCGGACACCATCATGCGCCGGGACAGCTCTCCCATACTGAGTCCCTGAGGAGCACCGTGCAGTTGCGCCATGAAAACAAAGCGCGGCAGCGTGGTATTAAACCGCTCGCGCAGCGCGTTGCGCAGCCTGCCCTCAATGAGGCTGGAACAGGTCAGCAGACGCAGCCAGAGCCTGACCGCGGCGTGGTCATCGTGCCTGAGTCGGGACTCCTGATCCAGTGGCTCTGTCGCGCCCGCATTGTCTTCCATGTACTTCCCGACCGGTCCCATGACTGAACGTTTTGCGTCGATCCTTCAATCATTTTAAGCTTAAACCAAGCGCAACAGACTGGCGACCGGCTGGCGGCTGTCGCGCGGATTGAATATCCGTCAGACTGGCGGACACGAACAGTAACCAGGAAAACGCTCATGAGTGAGCCTGCAACAGCACTGCGCTATCTCACCGGCTTTGATAACGAACACGAGACCGAAGCGCTCGAGGGCGCCCTGCCACGTGGGCGTTTCAACCCACAGCGCGTCCCCTACGGACTTTATGCTGAGCAGTTCAGCTCAACCGCATTCACCGCACCACGGGCCAGCAATCGTCGGACGTGGCTGTATCGCATCCGACCCTCGGTGGTTCAGGGCGATTATGCCCCGTATCCCGAAGGCAGCCCGCTGCTCGTTACTGGCCCACAGCAAATCAATACGCCGCCGAATACGCTGCGCTGGGACCCTCTGCCACTGCCTGAGGCCGATGTCGACCTGCTGGACTCTCTGACCACCGTCGCCTCCTGCGGTGATGCGCTGGCACAGCAGGGTATGGGAATACACCTTTATGCCGCCGGGCGCTCCATGCAGGACCGCTATTTCTATTGTGCCGACGGCGAATGGCTGCTGATTCCTCAACAGGGTGAGCTGCGGCTGCGCACCGAGTGCGGTGTATTGGACGTGGCACCCGGCTTTATCGCTGTCATCCCGCGGGGCATGAAGTTCGCGGTGGATCTTCCCGGAGGACCTGCCAGAGGTTACGTCTGCGAGAATTACGGCGCCTCGTTCGTGCTGCCGGAGCGCGGTCCGGTGGGCGCCAACGGCTACGCCAACGACCGGGATTTCGAGTATCCCGTCGCCCACTATGAGGACCGCGAAGGCGACTTTGAGCTGCTCTGCAAGTTCGCGGGCCATCTCTACCGCGCACCCATGCAGCACTCGCCGCTGGATGTGGTCGCCTGGACCGGAAACTCCTCGCCCTATCGCTATGATCTGTCGCGCTTCAACGTGATCGGTTCTGTCAGCTACGATCACCCGGATCCAAGTATCTTTACCGTGCTCACCTCGCCGTCGGACACGGCAGGCGTTGCCAACGTGGACTTCGTGATCTTCCCGCCGCGCTGGATGGTGGCAGAGAACACCTTCCGCCCCCCGTGGTTCCACCGCAACGTAATGAACGAGTATATGGGTCTCATACAGGGCGTTTACGATGCCAAGGAAACCGGTTTTCTGCCGGGCGGAGGCAGCCTGCACAACTGCATGTCACCCCACGGACCGGAAGCAGCGGTATTCGACAAAGCCAGCAGCGCGACCCTGAAGCCCGAGCGCTATGTCGATACCCTGGCCTTCATGCTGGAATCACGCTATCTCATCCAGCCAACGCCCTGGGCACTCGAGACATCCCTCAGGCAGACCGATTACACCCGCTGCTGGGACGGCCTGAAACGCCACTTCGATCCGCAGAACCCTGAGGGTTGATGCGGCGAGTGCCGGCCAACGCTGTCCCCAGCGACCGGCGTTTCGATATCATGCCACCCTGCAGGCCCTTTCACTGACTCGATCCACAGGGATTTTCCGCTTGAACCAGGACGTTACCCATACCCCAATGATGCAGCAATACCTTCGCATCAAGCGCGAGCACCCCAACGAGCTGGTGTTTTACCGCATGGGCGACTTCTATGAGCTGTTCTACGACGACGCACGCCGTGCTGCGGAACTGCTCGACATCACCCTCACCGCCCGCGGCAAGTCTGCGGGCGAATCCATCCCCATGGCCGGGGTGCCCTACCATGCGGCGGAAAACTACCTGGCGCGCCTGGTGCGCGGCGGACACTCGGTCGCCATTGCCGAACAGATAGGCGATCCAGCCACCAGCAAGGGTCCCGTCGAGCGCCGCGTCGTGCGTATCGTCACGCCAGGCACCTTGAGCGATGAGGCCCTGCTGGACGCGAGGCAGGAACAGTTACTGGTCGCAGTGACTGGCTCGGCCGGCAGCTATGGCATGGCCTACCTCGATCTCGGCAGCGGTCGCTTCCGCCTGCTGCTCGCCGACAGCGAAGATGCGCTGATCGGTGAACTTGAGCGCCTGGATCCTGCGGAGCTGCTGTATCACGAGGAACTAGAGCAACCAGCGCTGCAGCAACGACGCGGTGCCCGCAGGCAGCCGGGCTGGGCCTTCGATGTGGAAAGCGCCCGGCGCGCGCTGAACGAACAGTTCCAGACACGCGATCTGCAGGGTTTTGGCTGCGATGACATGCCCCTGGGCATCGCCGCGGCGGGCTGCCTGCTGCAGTACGTCAGGGATACTCAGCGCTCATCACTACCGCATATCGACGGCATCGGCGTGGAGCGCCGCAGCGACAGCGTGGTCATGGACGCAGCCACGCGACACAATCTCGAGATAGACCGCAACCTCGCCGGCGGCGAGGATCATACCCTGCTCTGGGTCATGGATCGCTGCCGGACAAGTATGGGCAGTCGGCTGCTGAGGCGCTGGCTGCACCGCCCGCTAACCGATATCGGCCTGCTGCAATCGCGCCAGGATGGCATTGCGAACCTGCTTGCCGAGATGCACGCCGAGGTCCTGCGCGATGCCCTCAAGCCGGTTGGCGATGTGGAGCGCATTCTCACTCGCGTGGCGCTGCGCTCGGCACGACCGCGAGATCTCACCCGACTGCTGTTGACGCTATCGACACTGCCGACCATTCATGCGGCGCTGCCAACACGGCGACATGAACGCCTCGACGCGCTGGCGCAGGGACTGGGCGACTATCCGGCGCTCATCGCTCAACTCGACGCCGCACTCATCGAAAACCCGCCGGTCGTCATACGCGACGGGGGCGTGATTGCCGAGGGCTATGACGAGGAGCTGGACGAACTGCGACGCATCAGCAGTCATGCGGGGGATTTCCTGCTGGACATAGAGCAGCGCGAGCGTGCCGCCTGCGGCCTGTCGACGCTGAAAGTGGGCTATAACCGGGTGCACGGCTATTACATCGAGATCAGCCGCAACCAGTCAGAGCGGGCCCCCGAGCACTACACTCGGCGCCAGACCCTGAAGAACACCGAGCGCTTCATCACCCCGGAGCTCAAAGCGTTCGAGGACCGTGCCCTGTCGGCCAAGAGCCGCGCCCTGGCGCGGGAAAAACAGCTTTACGAGGGCCTGCTCGACACGCTGAACGCAGTTCTCGGGCCGCTCAGGGCCACCGCGGCGGCCCTGGCAGAGCTCGACGTCCTGGCGACATTGGCGGAGCGTGCTGACCGACTCGACCTGTGTCGGCCAACCTTCTGCGAGACACCGTCGTTCAGCATACACGACGGCCGACACCTGGTAGTGGAGCAGGTACTGGACGAGCCCTTCATTGCCAATGACACGGCGCTGGACGACAGCACCCGCATGCTGTTGATCACCGGTCCGAACATGGGCGGCAAATCCACCTACATGCGCCAGAACGCCATTATTGCTCTGCTGGCGCACGTCGGCAGCTTCGTGCCCGCATCCGCCGCTACCCTGATGCCACTGGACCGCATCTTCACCCGCATCGGCGCTTCCGACGATCTCGCCGGCGGGCGCTCCACCTTCATGGTGGAAATGACCGAGACAGCGAACATCCTGCACAATGCGACTCCCCGCAGCCTGGTGCTGATGGACGAGATCGGCCGCGGTACCAGCACCTTCGATGGTCTCAGCCTCGCCTGGGCAGCCGCGCTACACCTGGCTGGTGAAGTACGCGCGTTCACCCTGTTTTCCACGCACTACTTTGAGCTGACAACGCTACCCGAAACCTGTGACAGCATGCTCAATGTGCACCTGGACGCCACCGAGCACCGCGATCACGTGGTATTCCTGCACAAGATACAGCGCGGGCCGGCCAACCGCAGTTTCGGCCTGCAGGTGGCGCGTCTGGCGGGGATACCCGCCGCGGTGATCAGTGCCGCTGCAGGCAAGCTGCGTGAGCTGGAAGCGGGTCGCAATGCCGGGCAGGAGGCTGCAAGAGCGGCGCCTGCCCAGACTGACCTGTTTGCCGCAGTGGAGCATCCGGCGCTGGCGCGTCTTCGCGAGACCAACCCGGATGAGCTGACCCCTCGCAGAGCCCTGGAATTACTTTACGAACTGCGTGCCGAAGCGGAATAGCCCCCTTCTCAACCCCGGCACATGACGCTAGAATGCCGCCTTCAATCAGCGCTGGTACAGGGGCAGACAGGCATGACATTTGTGGTAGGTGAAGACTGCATCAAGTGCAAGCACACCGATTGCGTGGAGGTGTGTCCGGTCGATTGTTTTTACGAAGGCCCGAATTTCCTGGTCATTCATCCGGACGAGTGCATTGATTGCGCGCTGTGCGAGCCCGAGTGTCCGGTAGATGCGATCTTTTCCGAGGATGAACTGCCGGAAGATCAGCAGGTATTTCTGGAGCTTAACGCCGAACTCGCCGAAATCTGGCCGAATATTACCGAGATGAAAGAGTCTCCCCCCGACGCCGAGGAGTGGGCCGGCAAACCCAACAAACTGGCATTGCTCGAGCGATAGACCATCATCACCGTCGGTGATGTGCCGGCTGTCAGTGCAGCAGGGTATCCACCGACAGGCCCTGACGCTCCATGATGCGGCGCAGGCGCTTGAGCGCCTCGACCTGAATTTGCCTGACCCGCTCCCGGGTCAGCCCGATTTCCTGCCCCACCTCCTCCAGCGTGGAGACCTCGTGGCCAAGCAGACCGAAGCGACGGGCCACCACTTCACGCTGTTTATCGCTGAGCTGCTCAAGCCACTGCACTACACCCTCGATGACATCCTGATCCTGCAGCAGATCTGAGGGATCACAGGCGGCCTCATCGGCAATGGTATCGGCAAAGGAGCCATCTGAGTCGGGACCCAGTGGCGCATCCATTGACGTGACTTTCTCGTTCAATCCCAGCATCCGCGACACTTCGTGCGCCGGTTTGTCGAGCATCCCCGCGATCTCTTCGGCGGTGGGTTCATGATCCAGCCGCTGGGTTAGCTCCCGCGCCGCGCGCAGATAGACATTGAGCTCCTTGACCACATGAATGGGCAGGCGAATGGTCCGCGTCTGGTTCATGATCGCACGCTCCATGGTCTGTCGAATCCACCACGTTGCGTAGGTTGAAAACCGGAACCCCCGCTCAGGGTCAAACTTCTCCACAGCGCGCATGAGCCCGAGATTTCCCTCCTCGATCAGGTCGAGCAGGGACAGACCGCGATGCAGGTAACGCCGCGCAATCTTTACCACGAGCCGGAGATTGCTCTCTATCATGCGGCGACGCGCCGCATCGTCTCCCGACAGCGCCAGTCGGGAAAAATGCTTTTCCTCGTCTGCGGTCAGCAGTGGCGAAAACCCGATTTCGCTGAGGTACATCTGTGTGGCGTCAAGACTGCGGTCGGCAACAGACTTGCCGTTGAGGCCTGAACCAAGGCCCGTCGTGGCGTCTTCGCCAAGCTCCAGAACATGCTCTGCACCATCGACCGGCAATGCGTCGGGTTCGCCTCCGTAAGGCAGGGACGGCGACTCGCGCTCTTCCTCGTTAAACCCCAATGGTCGTTTTGATCGTCCCATAATACGCGCCGCCGTCCCGACTCCGGACACTCGCCCGATGCTATCGCACGGGAAGAATGGCTCTCAGACTACCCAAGCCTGTGTCAGCTGACAAGCACAGCGCGTCATCATGTCTGCAGCTGACACTTCGGGGGTGACTCAGCGCGGGGGCAGCAGGCTCATGGGATCGATCGGCTTGCCGTTCTCACGAATTTCAAAATGCAGCTTGACCGCATCGGTACCGCTGCTGCCGCGGGTAGCAATCTGCTGGCCCGCCCTGACGCGCGCACCTTCTCCCACCAGCAATCGGTCGTTGTGGCCGTATGCACTGAGATAGCGTGGATTGTGTCGCAATATAAGCAGTTCGCCATAACCGGGAATGCCAGTGCCGGCATACACAACCTGACCGGCCGCGACCGCGACAACCGGATCGCCCTCGTCACCGCCGATATCGATCCCTTTGTGCAGGGTGGCGGAGAAACGGCGTACGACAGGCCCCGTGGCGGGCCAGCTCCAGTCCCCCACGGTGACGTCGGGGGACGGGATCGCTTCCCGCAGCGGTGGTTTCGGCGATGCCGGCGGACTCGCTGGCCGGGGTTCTGGCGTGTCAGCAATAGGGCGACGTGGTGGCGTAACAGGGACTGACTTTCTCGGTTTGCGCACCGGCGCCGGCCGGGCCGGCGTGGCGGGAACATCCGCCTCTCGCAGCGCCAGCCGCTGGCCGACATGGATGGTAAACGGAGGCGCAATCGCGTTAGCGGCGGCGAGGCGCGGATAATCCAGACCGTAGCGCCAGGCAATGGAATACAGGGTATCTCCGGGCTGCACGCGATAGCTGCGAGCGTCGGGCGCAGGCGTCGATGCGCGATCTTCAATAGGCGCCGGTGGCCGCACGGCGCAGGCCTGAATCCCCAGGCACATCAGCATGGCGCACCGCCCGAGCATTCGCCAGTGCCGTCGGTGCTGCATAGCTCAGGAACCGTCGTCGCCCCAGCGACGCTCAATCAGCCATACCGCCACAAATCCGGCCACCATCAGAAGCACACAGGGCAGCACACGCGAGGGCTCACCACTCAGGTCGGAAAAGGCTCCAGGGCTCAGCGGCCACTGCAGAACCGTGGTTGCCAGCGACACGCCACCGGCTTCGGTGTCACGTGCAGCCTTCCACGGCCAAACTACCAGCAGGGAACCGATAAGAAAGCCGGTGAGTAGAGCCATGCAGGCGGCGTGGAAGTGGGTCAGCAGCCAGTTCAGCAGGCGGGAAAAAACGAGCAGCCCGCACAGCGCGCCGGTCGCGAGTATGCCGAGAGGCAGCAGGTGAAAGTCCTCCACGGCGGTGAGCACCGGCGTGTACATACCCAGCAGGACAAGGATGAAGCTACCGGAAATCCCTGGAAGTATCATTGCACAGATAGCAATGAACCCGGCAACAAACAGCGCCAGATTGCCGCTCCCCAGCTGGGTGGCTGGCAGCAGGGCAATGCCGGCAGCCACCATAACGCCGGTCGCCAGCGCGGCGACGGTGATACCTTGCCAATGGCTGACATGGCGCACCAGCACAAAAGCCGAGCCGGCAATCAGACCAAAGAAAAATGCCCACACCAGTAGCGGGTATGCTTCCAGGAGCCATCCCAGCAAATGGGCCAGCGTGGCAATACTGGTAACGATGCCCAGACCCAGCGCCAGCAAAAACCCGCCGTCAATGGCCGCTACCGCTGACCGCCACTGACCACGCAGCAACCGCATTGCGGTGTGATGATCCACCGCGCTGATGGCAGCGATAAGACGGTCGTAAATGCCCGTAATAAAGGCGATGGTGCCGCCGGAAACACCCGGCACAATATCCGCAGCCCCCATGAGCAGGCCGCGAAGATAGATACCGCCGTACTCCCCCAGCACGCTTTCCCACTTCACTGTCACCGCTGAGTCCCGGATCGCAGGGGCACAAAACGCACAGCTTCCACAATTTCTGTGGAGAAACCGTCAGGGGTGCGGGTGATGACATGCAGATGCTGGGTTTCCGTACCGACCGGTAGCACCAGACGTCCCCCGGGGGCCAGCTGGGCCAGCAGGTCGGCAGGCACGTCCGCCGGCGCCGCCGCGCTCAGAATGCCGTCAAAGGGCGCCAGTTCGGGCCAGCCCAGACCGCCGTCCGCATGACGGAAGCGTACATTGCGCAGCCGCAGTGTGCGCAGACGTCGCCGGGAGGCATCGAGCAGCGGCTTGATGCGCTCCACGGCAAAGACCTCGCCGACCAGCTGCGCCAGAATTGCCGTCTGGTAACCCGATCCACTGCCGATCTCGAGCACCCGCGCAAGCGGTCCGCCGGCCAGGAGCAGCTCGGTCATGCGGGCCACGACATAGGGCTGCGACAGCGTCTGCTGGTAGCCGATGGGGAGCGCGGTATCCTCGTAGGCCCTGTGGGCCATGGCCTCGTCGAGAAACAGGTGCCGAGGCGTTGTCCGCATTGTCTGCAACACTGCGGGATGGCGGATATCCCGCTCAGCCAGACGCTCTACCAGCCGTTCGCGAGTGCGCTGTGACGTCATACCGATACCGGCAAGATCCGGGCTATTCAACTGAGCTCCTGTTATTCGTAATCAGCAGATGCGATATGCCGGCGACAGTCCGGACTCAGATCCGGATACTCCCGGGGCGCGCTATCTTCACAAATGCGCGGGTAAAAGTCACTCGACTCCGTGCGCGGCGAGCGGCTGCAGCAGAACCACAGCATGGGCAGCTATGCCCTCGCCCCGGCCCATGGGGCCCAGGCCTTCCGTCGTGGTTGCCTTGACATTCACCGCGTTTATATTGACCGCAAAATCCTCCGCGATCAGCGCACGCATCGCGTCGATGTGGGGCGCCATACGCGGTGCCTGTGCGATCACAGTGGCATCGAGGTTACCCAGCAACCAGCCGGTCGAACGCACTTCCTGCACGACGCGTCGCAGTAGCAGACGGCTGTCGATGCCGGCGTTGGCGGGATCCGAATCGGGAAAATGGTGCCCGATATCGCCCGCGGCAACGGCGCCCAACAGCGCATCGCAGACCGCATGCAGCAGGACATCCCCATCCGAGTGCGCCGCCAGTCCGCGACCGTAGGGGATTCTGACGCCGCCAATCATCACGTGATCGCCGTCGGCGAAGGCGTGAACGTCGTAGCCGTGTCCAATCCGCATGAGTCAGCTCTCCGACCGGAGGTAAAATTTCACGAGTTCGATATCCTCAGGGGTCGTCACTTTGAGGTTGCGCCGCGGTGACGACACCAGTTGAACGGCGGCTCCTGACAGTTCCATTGCTGATGCTTCATCGGTTACTGACAGGCCATTGTGCCGCGCTGCCGACAGTGCGCTGCGCAACTCGCCAACGCGGAACATCTGCGGCGTCTGTGCCAGCCAGAGATCACGGCGGTCGATGGTGGTGGCTATGCATCCGTCAACGGCCTTCTTCACCGTATCCGGGACGGGTTGCGCAAGAATGCCCCCGCGGCCGCTGGCCAGAACCTGCTCCATGAGCGCAGCAAGCGACGCTGGCGGCAGGCATGGCCGCGCCGCATCGTGCACCAGCACCCAGTCCTCGACATCCGCGCCGAGAGCGAGCAGGTCATCGAGACCGGCGGCCACCGAATCGCTGCGCTCGTCGCCGCCAATCGCCAGGCTGACCCGCGGATTTCCGGCAAGACCGCCAAGCTGCGATGCCCTGCTGTCCCCAGCCTTCACAACCACGCTGACGGCCCGTATGCGCGCATCGGCCAGCAGTGCCTGCAGACTGTGTTCGAGAACCGTCATGCCTGCAACCTGAAGATACTGCTTGGGTATATCGGCGAGCATGCGACGACCGATTCCCGCCGCGGGTATAACGCCCCAGCAAGTCACTGCGGCTTGTCCTGACGAATGCGGCGCTTGCGGTCATCCTCCTCGACGAAGTGATAGAAGACCTCGCCTTCGCGAATCAAACCCAGCTCTTCCCGGGCACGCTCTTCAATCACCGCCTTGCCGGACTTGAGCTCCAGCACCTCCCGGGACAGCGTGTTGTTGCGCTCGCGCAGGCGGGCATTCTCACGCTTTGCGGACTCCACCTGCTGCTGAAGACGTTGTCGCTCCGCGAGGCTGCCATCGGCAAACCACAGCCGGTACTGCAACAGCAGCAACAGAACGGCGAGGACCGCGAGAAACCAGCGCAAGACGGCTGCCTAGCGGCCCACTAGCGCGCGAATTCCAGGCGACCGCGATAGGGTGCCTCGGCGCCAAGTTCCGCTTCTATCCGCAGCAGGCGATTGTACTTGGCAACGCGATCGGAGCGGCACAGCGAGCCCGTTTTGATTTGACCGGCCGCGGTGGCGACGGCGAGATCGGCGATCGTGGTGTCCTCGGTTTCGCCCGAGCGGTGGGAAATCACCGAGGAATACCCGGCCTCGGAGGCCATGGCAATGGCCTCCAGAGTTTCGCTGAGGCTGCCGATCTGGTTGAACTTGATCAGTATGGAATTCGCTACGCCGCGCTCGATGCCCTGGCGCAGAATGCCGGTGTTGGTCACGAACAGATCGTCGCCGACCAGCTGCACCCGGTCGCCCAGTTTGTCGGTCAGCAGTTTCCAGCCGTCCCAGTCAGACTCGTCGAGGCCGTCCTCGATGGAAATAATGGGGTGCTTATCGACCAGGCCCGCCAGATAAGCGGCAAAGCCCGCGCTGTCATAATCCACACCTTCACCGATCAGCCGGTAGCGGCCATCGCGGTAGAATTCGGACGCCGCACAGTCCAGCGCCAGGGTGATATCCTCACCCAGACGATACCCTGCGCTGGCCACCGCTTCCGCAATCACTTCAAGCGCCGCGGCGTTGCTCGGCAGGCTGGGCGCAAAGCCGCCCTCATCGCCTACCGCCGTGGCGAGACCGCCAGCGCTGAGCCCTTTCTTCAGGTGATGAAATATCTCCGCGCCCATACGCAACGCCTCGGCGAAAGAACCGGCTGACACCGGCTGAATCATGAATTCCTGAATATCCACATTGTTGTCGGCGTGCTCTCCTCCATTGAGGATGTTCATCATGGGGACGGGCATGGTCAGAGTGGTGTTGCCGGCAAGCGCGGCTATATGGCGGTACAGCGGCAGCTGCTGCGAGACCGCCGCGGCCTTTGCCGTCGCCAGAGAAACGGCGAGGATAGCGTTGGCACCGAAGGTCGCCTTGTTCGGCGTGCCGTCGGCCTCGATCATGCGACGGTCAATGTCGCGCTGGTCACGGGCATCCGCGCCCTTCAGCAGCGCCGCGATGCTGTCGTTCACATGTGCTACGGCAGACAGTACGCCTTTGCCGAGATAGCGCGCCGCGTCGCCATCGCGCAGCTCCAGCGCCTCGCGCGAGCCAGTGGAAGCACCGGATGGCGCGCAGGCTACGCCAAGGCTGCCATCCTCGAGGCGCACCTCGGCCATGACCGTGGGGTTGCCACGGGAGTCGAGCACCTCGAATGCCTGGACAGTCCTGATCTTACTCATGCCGTGTCTCCGAAATTATCAGTCTTTCGACAGTATCAATCTATGGCTAGTGGAGGTAATTGCTTGACCACTTCGTCAATCGCCCTGGCCTGTGTGAGAAAGTCTTCGAGTTGATGCAGTGGCAGTGCACTCGGCCCGTCGCACAGCGCTTTGGCCGGCTCAGGGTGTGCCTCGATGAACAGGCCCGCAAGCCCGACGGCCAGCCCGGCCCGGGCAAGTTCGGCAACCTGTGAACGCCGGCCGCCCGAGGCAGCACCCATCGGATCCCGACACTGCAGCGCATGCGTGACATCAAAAATCATCGGGATATTGCCACAGGCCTTGCGCATCACGTCGAAACCCAGCATATCCACCACGAGGTTGTCGTAGCCGAACATCGTTCCGCGCTCGCACAGCATCAGGCGGTCGTTGCCGCACTCGCGGAACTTCTCAACCACATTGCCCATCTGCGCAGGGGAGAGAAACTGAGGCTTCTTGATATTGATTGCTGCACCAGTAGCCGCCATTGCCGCCACCAGGTCGGTCTGGCGCGCCAGGAACGCCGGCAGCTGGATGATATCGCAAATCTCTGCCGCGGGCGCGGCCTCCTCCGGCGAATGGACATCGCTGATCACCGCTACAGCATATTCGGACTTGATGCGCGCCAGGATGCGCAGCCCTTCCTCGATACCCGGCCCGCGGAAAGAGTGAATGGAAGAGCGATTGGCCTTGTCATAGGATGCCTTGAAGACCAGGGGAATGCCGAGCCTGGCGCACACCTCGCAGTACACGCCCGCCACATCCACCGCGAACTGCTCGCTCTCGAGCACATTCACTCCACCCAGAAGGGTGAAGGGACGCGAATTCGCAATGGTCAGACCGGCGACGTTGACGCTGGCTTCCTGCATACCGAAAGTCTCCACTGTTTCCTGGCGCCGCAGCGCCTTATCTGGCGGCCGCCCTGGTGACCGCCGCTTCAATGAATCCGGTGAACAGTCGGTGTCCACCGCGCGGGCGCGAAGTGAATTCCGGGTGGAACTGGCAAGCGACGAACCAGGGGTGCCCGGGCAGCTCGATCATCTCGACCAGACTTCTGTCGGCCGACCAGCCGGCCACGCGCATTCCTGCATTCTGAAAACGCTCCACGTAGTTGCTGTTGACCTCATAGCGATGACGGTGACGCTCGTTGATGGTATCGGCACCGTAGATTCCGCGTATCATGCTGTCGGCTTCCAGGTGACAGGGCTGTGCACCAAGGCGCATCGTGCCACCCAGATCGGAGGACTCGTCTCGCAGTTGCGTGGAGCCGTCCGCATTCTGCCACTCCGTGATCAGCGCAATGACGGGGTGCGCCGTGTCACGCTCCATTTCCGTTGAGTTGGCTCCGCTGAGCCCGCAGACATTGCGCGCGTATTCAATCAGCGCTACGTGCATGCCGAGACAGATACCGAGGAAGGGCACGCCATTCTCGCGGGCGTAGCGGACCGCCTCGATCTTGCCTTCGACGCCGCGATCGCCAAAGCCCCCCGGGACCAGAATCGCATCCGCCGATGCGAGCACCCCCGTGCCGTTACGCTCGATATCCTCCGCCTCGACGTATTGGATGCGAACATTGGTCAGCGTCTGCAAGCCGGCGTGGGACAGCGCTTCATTGAGCGACTTGTAGGCATCGGGAAGCTCCATGTATTTACCCACCATGGCCACGCGCACCTCGCCGCGATCGGGGCTGAATTCTCGCCGCAGTACTTCGTCCCACTCGCTCAGGTCAGCGGCGGGACAGTCGATCCGGAAGCGTTCGACCACGAAATCATCAAGCCCCTTGTCATGCAGGGCCCGCGGGATCCGGTAGATGGAATCGGCGTCCATCAAGGGAATGACGGCACGCTCCTCGACATTGGTGAACAGGGAAATTTTCCGGCAGGCCCCCTCATCAATTGGCACGGAACAGCGACACATAAGTATATCCGGCTGCAGACCAATGGAGCGCAGTTCCTTCACCGAGTGCTGTGTCGGCTTGGTTTTGATTTCACCGGCGGTGGCGATATAGGGCACCAGGGTCAGGTGCATGAGCAGGGCACGGGATGAGCCCAGCTCGACCTTGAGTTGCCGCGCTGCCTCGAGGAAAGGCAGACCCTCGATGTCGCCGACAGTGCCGCCAATTTCTACCACCGCCACATCTGCATCACCGGCCCCCAGATACACACGCCGCTTTATCTCGTCGGTGATATGAGGGATGACCTGGACCGTGCCACCGAGATAATCGCCGCGGCGCTCCTTGGCGAGCACAGCGTTATAGACACGGCCTGTCGTAAAGTTGTTGCCGCGATGCATCACGGTACGCGTGAAGCGCTCGTAATGACCGAGGTCCAGGTCGGTCTCGGCGCCGTCCTCGGTGACAAACACTTCTCCGTGCTGGAACGGGCTCATGGTGCCGGGGTCGATATTGATGTACGGGTCCAGCTTGAGCAGCGTGACTTTGAGGCCTCTGCTCTCGAGCACCGCCGCCAGCGACGCAGCCGCTATGCCCTTGCCGAGAGAAGAAACGACCCCACCGGTCACAAAGACGAAACGCGTCATGGAAAACCTTACAGTCGCTGAAATGGGAGACGCACAGCACTACACCGGGCCAGCGCGCCTGTCACCGCGCCAACCTAGCATGCCCTGCAAGAAGATGGTTGGCTAGACTAACAGAAAGCCCGCTTTAGCTCAATCAGGATGACCGCTGTCAGGACGTTCCCAGACCAGACTTGCGCTGGCGCCCCGGGCTCGCCACAGGTCTCCGACGGCGAGCAGATTCCGACCAGAAAACAGCAGCGGTACACGCTCGCGCCACCAGGGTGGAACACCTTTATTATTAAGCAATGTCTTTAACGCACGATGATGCGTCTCACCTTGCAGGCAGATCCTTTCGCCGCCCCGACGGAAGCCCAGCGTGAGTGCTGTCTCCGCGACCGCTGGGGCCCGAACGACAATTCGCCCCACGCCTTCGATCAGGATACGGTCGCCATCGCTCACTGTCCGTGCCTTCGGCTGCAAAAACGGCCACGGGCGCGGCAACAGATACACCGCACCCGCGTGGCGCTGCAGGCACCAGTCACGCCGCTGCAGCCTTGGCGACGCGTCTGCTGCGGCAGATCGCAGCTGGCGCAGGAATTCTCGCAGGGGCTCCCGGGGCGGCGGCCGGCAACCATGCTCGCGCAACCATCGGCGCAGGGCACCTGCCGCGGCCTCTGCTGGGAGCTGGCAAAGCTCCTTGCTGTCGCAGCCGGGATCGCCGAAGGCGTTATGGCGTGTGGTCAACGGCGTCGGCTGCCCCAGGGCTTCCCGCTCCGCGAGCAGCGTCATGGCGCGCGTGACAGGTGCCCGATAGCCGGGCCAGCGCTGTTCCAGCAGCGGCAGGACGCACTGGCGAAGGTAGTTGCGATCATAGTGAGTATCAGCGTTCGAGGCATCCTCGATCCACTCGACTCCCGCTGCGACGACATAGGCGCGAAGGTCGGCGCGTGTCATGCCGAGTAGCGGCCGCACCAGGCGACCACTGCCCAGACGTCGTTCTTGCGGCATACCGGCGAGGCCATGCACCCCGGCACCACGCATCAGGCGCAGGAAAAACGTTTCCACCTGATCATCCTGGTGGTGACCGACGAACAGCCGACCGCCCTCCTGCAGCGCGCGTTCAAACACAGCGTAGCGAGCCTCGCGCGCGGCCGCCTCGACGCCCTGTCCGCCGCAAACGACAGATACGCGCTGCACCTGACATGGCATATGCAATTTTTTGCAAACTGCCAGGCAATGCGCTTCCCAGACATCGGCCTGGGCAGAAAGACCATGGTGAATGTGCAGCGCGAGCAGCGGCGGCGCGACATCGACGGCTGTGACATAACGGCTGAGGGCGATCAGCAACGCGCTTGAATCGAGACCGCCACTGAAGGCCACCAGCCACCGCGGCTCGCCGAGATGCTGCTGCAGCGTCCGGGCAACAGCGGCGTCTACGGTGAGCAGTCCGCCACCACGGGTCATCGCCTGCCTGTAACCGTCAGTTACCGTAGGACATCAGACGCTGGTAGCGGGACTCCAGCATCGTCTCCAGCGGCAGTTGCTGCAATGCATCGATCTTTTCCACCAGATGCTCGCGGATGCGTTCGGCCATCAGGTCGATATCCCGATGCGCACCGCCCGGGGGCTCAGGTATCGTCGCGTCGACGATACCCAGCTCCTGCAGCACCTTCGAGGTCACACCCATGGCCTGTGCTGCGTCCGGGGCGTTGTCCGTGGACTTCCAGATAATATTGGCGCAGCCTTCGGGCGAGATCACGAAATAGGTGGAATATTGCAGCATGGCCAGGTGATCGCCTACACCAATGCCCAGCGCGCCGCCGGAGCTGCCCTCGCCAATCACCACGCAGACGACCGGTGTGGCGAGCCGCGACATCACCGCGAGATTCGTGGCGATCGACTCACTGATACCGCGCTCTTCGGAGTCGATACCCGGATAGGCGCCCGGCGTGTCGATGAGCGTAATGACAGGCATGCGAAAACGCTCGGCCATCTCCATCAGGCGCAGGGCCTTGCGGTAGCCCTCCGGTTTCGGCATGCCGAAATTGCGATAGACTTTATCCTTTACAGCCCGGCCCTTTTCCTGGCCAATGACCATCACCGGCTTGTCATCCAGACGCGCAACGCCGCCGACGATGGCCTTGTCGTCGCCAAAGCGACGATCGCCGTGCAATTCGTCAAACTCGGCAAACACGCGGGCGATATAGTCCATAGCGTAAGGCCGCTGCGGATGCCGCGCGACGCGGACGATATCCCAGGCACTGAGATTGGAGAAGATTTTTTCGGTGAGGCGCTTGCTTTTCTTGCGCAGCGTGGCGATCTCTTCCGTCAGATTGAGGTCGGCGTCCGTGCCAACCAGCTGCAGCTCCTGAATTTTTACCTCAAGCTCTGCAATCGGTTGTTCAAAATCGAGATAATTAGGATTCATGTCGTCCTGCTGTCCCAAGCGAGGCAAGGCCCCGAGTTTACAAAATATCGTCGGCGGCGGCTAACGTCCGCGGTCAACCGAGCAGCGTTATCATCACCCCAGCGGCAACCGCAGACCCTACCACGCCGGCAACGTTAGGCCCCATGGCATGCATGAGAAGAAAGTTGTGCGGATTTGCCTCCAGCCCCAGCCGGTTGCTGACGCGCGCAGCCATCGGCACGGCCGACACACCGGCCGACCCGATCAATGGATTGATCGGGGTCGACCCATAGCGATTCATGAGTTTCGCCAGTATCACGCCCGAGGCTGTACCGATGGAGAAGGCGACAATTCCCAGCGCCAGTATGCCCAGCGTACTGGTGGCAAGGAACTGCTCAGCGACCAGCTTTGAGCCTACCGACAGGCCGAGGAATATCGTGGTGATATTTATCAGGGCGTTCTGGGCCGCCGCGCTGAGACGCTCGACGACCCCGCATTCACGCATCAGGTTGCCGAAGCAGAACATACCCAGCAGGGGCGCCGCGCCAGGGAGAAGAAGCGCTACCAGCATCAGGAGCACCAGCGGAAAAATGATTTTTTCGCGCTGACTGACCTCACGCAGCTGGGTCATGACGACACCTCGCTCCACCTCGGTGGTCAGCAGGCGCATGATAGGCGGCTGTATCAGCGGCACCAGGGCCATATAGGAATAGGCGGCAACGGCGATCGGGCCGAGTAGGTGGGGGGCGAGTACGCTGGAGACATAAATCGCGGTCGGACCGTCCGCGCCGCCGATAATGCCGATCGCCGCGGCGTCTGCCAGCGTGAAGTCCGTGAGACCAAGCTGGGTCAGACCCACCGCCCCTAGCACCGTTGCGAAAATCCCGAACTGCGCGGCAGCGCCCAGGAACAGCGTTCTCGGGTTGGCCAGCAGGGGACCGAAATCCGTCATGGCTCCCACGCCCATGAAGATAACCAGGGGAGCGACGCCACTGGCAATCGACACCCGGTAGAAGGTGTAGAGCATACCATCCGTGTAGCCAGCGTCTTCCGCAAGATGGCGCAAGCCGGTGCGCAGCGCGGCACCGGCATCGGAAAGCCCCTCTCGCAGCGCCTCCACGCCGGCGTCCGCCGGCAGCGCCAGCATCGCGGCAAGTTCGGGCAGCAGAGCCGGATCAGCCGCGTTCAGCGCATTCTCGGCCGCGGAATAGGCCAGCCCCGCACCCGGGATATTGGCCAGAATGCCGCCGAATCCGATCGGCACCAGCAACAGCGGCTCGAAGTTCTTGCGGATTGCCAGAAACAGCAGCAGCAGACCCACGGCAATCATCAGCAGCGCGCCGACATCCATCTGCGCCAGCCCCGAGGCTGACCACAGTTCGTGCAATCGAGCCACTAGCGATCTTCCAGCGTCAGCAGCGTCGCGCCCACCGCCACGGCATCGCCTGCACTCACCTGGATGTCGGCAACGCGACCGTCCCGGGTAGCGCGGATTTCCGTCTCCATCTTCATGGCCTCGAGAATGATCAACACCTGTCCAGCTTTCACGACGTCCCCTGCCGCCACCTCCACCTTGAAGATATTGCCCGCAAGAGGCGCCTTAACGGCTTCTGCGGGTCCACTCGACGCCACATCCGACGTTTGCTCAGGGGCCCTGGTGGCTGGCTCCGCCGATTCCGCGGGTGCGACGCGCTCGATATCGCCACCGTCGGCCACCTCGACCGTGTAGGCCTTGCCGTTCACCGTTACAGTGTAGACGGCGGCGCTGTCCTCGCACGGTGCCGGGGGTGCGGCGGCGCTTGCGTTGTCAGCATCTGGCGCCGACGTCGCCTCGCTGCCGGGGGCCGGTTCAAAGGCATCAGGATTGCCTCGGTTGGCAAGAAACTTCAGGCCAATCTGCGGAAACAGCGCATAGGTCAGCACGTCGTCGACGCGGCGCTCGCCGTCGGCCAGTGAGATGCCCTGCTCGTTCGCGAGAGTCTCCAGCTCGTCACTGAGAGCATCCATTTCAGGCTCGAGCCGTTCGGCGGGACGACAGGTGATCGGTTCAGCGCCCTCGAGCACCCGTGCCTGCAGCTCCTGATTGACCGGCGCCGGCGTCGCGCCGTACTCGCCCTTGAGCACGGCCGCTGTCTCACGGGAGATGGACTTGTAGCGCTCGCCCGTGAGCACGTTGAGCACCGCCTGGGTGCCAACAATCTGCGATGTCGGCGTCACCAGCGGTATGAAGCCGAGGTCCTCGCGCACGCGGGGAATCTCGTTCAGGACCTCGTCCATCCTGTCGGAAGCGCCCTGCTCCCGCAGCTGGTTTTCCATGTTGGTCAGCATACCGCCCGGTACCTGGGCGACCAGAATGCGTGAATCCACACCGCGGAGCGCGCCCTCGAAGCGCGCGTATTTGAGGCGGACATCGCGGAAATAAGCGGCGATTTCCGCTAGCTTGTCGATATCCAGGCCGGTTGCGCGATCGGTGCCCTCTAATATGGCCACAACAGACTCTGTCGGTGAGTGGCCATAGGTCATGGACATGGAGGAAATGGACGTGTCGACGTTATCGATACCGGCCTCGACACACTTGAGAATGGTCGCCGTCGAGAGTCCGGTGGTGGCGTGACACTGCATGTGGATGGGAATGGCACAGGCCTCCTTGAGACGGCGCACCAGTTCATAACCCGTGTAAGGACGCAGTAGCCCCGCCATGTCCTTGATGGCGATGGAGTCGGCACCGGTATCCTCGATCCGGCGGCCCATATCCACCCAGGTCTCGATATCATGCACCGGACTGAGGGTATAGGACAGCGTACCCTGGGCATGCCTGCCGGTCTCTTTCACGGCGCGCAGGGCAACCTCGAGATTGCGCATGTCATTCATGGCGTCGAAGACCCGGAACACATCGACACCGTTTTCCGCCGCCCGCTCGACAAAGCGACGTACTACGTCATCGGCGTAGTGGCGATAACCGAGAATGTTCTGGCCACGTAACAGCATCTGCTGCGGTGTCTTCGGCATGGCCCTCTTGAGTTCGCGGATGCGCTCCCAGGGATCTTCACCCAGATAGCGTATGCAGGCGTCGAAGGTGGCACCACCCCATGATTCCAGTGACCAGAAGCCGACGTCATCGAGCGCCCCGGCAATCGGCAGCATGTCGTCAAGGCGCATGCGGGTTGCCAGGAGCGACTGGTGCCCATCGCGCAGAACCACATCAGTGATGCCGAGGGGCCGCGTGCTGTTATCCATGAGCTTTTTCCTTGTGGTGCGTTTGCGCGGACTGCCGTCGATGTCGGTGCACGGCCGCCGTGATCACGACGAGCAATTCGTCTGACGCCAGCTGTCCCGGTCCCGCGTCGGGATCCGGCGCATCGGCTGGCAACGCCGGAGGCTTCGCGACGGGATAAAAATGCGCCAGCAGCCGTGACATGAGACCCATCGCGATCACCAGCAAGGTCAGGAAGGCAATGACCGTTCCCATGCCGAATAACGTGATCTCGACGCCCTGCTCAAACAGTGTGGATGACATGAAAGTACCTCTGACGACCGGCAGCTGCATCATAAAACAGCAGACATTCTGATGCCATGCGAGCTGGGTTACACTCTACACACATTCACCACTGCAGCACCGACTATCATGCGCATTCTGCTGGCCCCGATGGAGGGCGTCATCGATCACACCATGCGCGAGATGCTCACCGGTCTCGGGGGCATTGACCGCTGTGTTACTGAATTTCTCCGCGTCAGCGGCCAGCTGCTGCCACCCCGAGTGTTCCATCGTATCTGTCCCGAGCTGCATCAGGGCGGCCTTACCCGGCACGGCACACCTGTGTTTCTGCAGCTTCTCGGCGGACAGCCACAGGTGCTTGCGGAAAACGCTGCACGAGGCGCAGAGCTGGGGGCACTGGGCATTGACCTCAACTTCGGCTGCCCGGCAAAAACCGTAAACCGCTCGGATGGCGGCGCCATATTGCTGCGCGAGCCCGGTCGCGTTCACGCTATCACTGCTGCCGTACGTCGCGCGCTGCCTGCGGCAACCCCCCTGACAGTCAAGGTACGGCTGGGATTTGATGACCGGAGCACCTTCACCGATGTCATTGCGGCGATCAGCGACGCCGGCGCCAGCGAAATCGTGATCCACGCGCGCACCCGCCGCGATGGCTACCGCCCTCCAGCCTATTGGGAGGAGATCCGCCGCGCGCGGTCCTGCACCGCAATATCGCTGGTGGCGAACGGAGAGATTTGGAGCCCGGATGATGCCGTTCGCTGTCGCGAAGCCAGCGGTAGCAGCGACCTCATGCTGGGACGTGGCGCATTGTGCCGGCCAGACCTGCCGCGACTGGTACGCAGTGTCGATAGTGGCGATCCGCTGCCACCCATGACCTGGACCGAGGTGCTCCCGTTGCTGCGACATTTTTTCGAACTCACACTGCGGGGCTACGACGCCCGCTATGCAGGGAACCCACTGAAACAGTGGCTGGTGTATCTGCGCAGCTACTACCCACAGGGCGCGGTTTTGTTCGAGTCCATCAAGCGACTGCACGATCCCACCGCCATCCGGGGGCACCTTGATTGTGCTGACCGACAGGGCATCGCCGCCTGAGGCATTGTCAACCAGAGGAAAACCGCGCATGCCTGTAACCACCGTCAGCGATTCCGATCACGGCCTGGACACCGGCTTTTTCGGTCACCCCACGGGGCTGTTCGTGTGTTTCGCCACGGAGCTCTGGGAGCGCTTTTCCTTTTATGGCATGAAGTATCTTCTGCTTCTGTATTTGACAAAATACCACCTTTTCAGCGACAGCAACGGACTTGAGGTCCTGGGTGGTTACGCTGCCCTGGTATTTGCCACGCCCGTGCTCGGCGGGCTTATCGCTGACCGCTATCTGGGCATGCGCAAAGCCGTGGTTTTCGGCGGCCTGCTGCTGGTGCTCGGCCACCTCGGCATGGCGGTCGAAGGTGAGCAGGCAAGATTCATGGGCGATGAGGTAATACGCGACAACGGTGCACTGCAGGTATTCTATTTTTCCCTGGGCCTGATCGTAATAGGGGTGGGCTTCCTCAAGCCCAGCATCTCCACCATCGTCGGAAAACTCTATGCAATTGACGATCCGCGCCGTGACGCCGGTTTCACCATCTTCTACATGGGTATCAATCTCGGTGCTTTTACCGCCACGCTGCTCTGCGGATATCTGGGAGAGACCTTCGGCTGGCGCTACGGTTTCGGTGCCGCCGGCATTGGAATGCTCATCGGTCTCGCGACATTCCTGCGCGGCCAGCGGCATTTGCAGGGGCATGCGGAGCCCCCCCGCCCCGAGACTCTCCGTGAGCGTTCGCCCCTGGGCTTGAACAAGGAAAGCACCATTTACGCCGCAGCGCTGCTGGCAGTAGTGGCCGCCTGGCAGATGCTTCAGTTCCAGGGCGCTGTGGGCACACTGCTGAATGTCCTCGCCATCTCTGTGCTGTGCGGCCTGGTCTGGTTCATCGCGGTCAAGTGCGATGCCACCGAGCGCAGCCGCATGATCGTCCTCGTCATACTCACCATGTCCAGCGTGCTGTTCTGGTCGCTGTTCGAGCAGAGTGCAGGCTCCATGACGCTCTACGCCGACCGGGTCATGGACCGCCATATCTTTGGCGTCCGGCTGACAGCAGCGCAGTTCGGCTCGCTCAACGCATTCTTTATCTTTCTGCTGGCTCCGCTGTTCGCCTGGTTATGGACCACGCTGGGCCGCCGTGGTCTGGAGCCCTCAACGCCGATCAAGTTTGCGTTTGGCATCGCCCAGGCCGGGCTCGGCTTCGGCGCACTGGTGCTGGGCGCTGCAAACCCCGACCAGGCGGGGCTGGTCTCCGGTTACTGGATGGTGCTCGCCTACCTGCTCCATACCAGCGGCGAACTGTGCCTATCGCCGGTCGGTCTGTCTGCCGTAACCAAGCTGGCGGTGCCGAGTATTGCGGGGCTGATGATGGGCGCGTGGTTTCTCGCTACCGCCTACTCGCAGCACGTGGCGGCACAGCTGGCAAAGCTGGCGATCGTTGATGCACCGACCGGGGAGATCGCTGACGTCGGCGTCGCGCTGGGACGGTATACCGACCTGTTCAGCAGCCTGCTGTGGACCGGGGTCAGCGTCGGTATCATATTGCTGGCCGCCTCGCCGATCCTGCGAAAGATGATGCGCGGCATTCACTGAAGCACCTCATGCCAGCCCGGGAGTCGACTGCGCTACCATCATCAGCCCCCCGGTATGACCTGGTTTTCACTGGACATCTTCTGCCCGGGACAGATGCAAGGCAGGCACGCCTGAGGCTTACTGCCTTCTTCCGGCTGTCGGACCCGGCGGCGGTGGAGCCGTTTTTCGGCAACGCTGCCGTGACATTGCGACGTGCGCTCCCAAAAGCGGAGGCACAACAGCTTTGCGAGCGACTCGCAGCCGGCGGGCTGGAATGTCATCTGCTGGCGCAGCCCGAGCCCGAGCCCGAGCCCGAGCCTGAACCCAAACCGGAGCAGGCGATTGAGCTGCTCGAATCGGCTCCGCCGCCAAACCGATTTCAGATCCGCAGTGATACGCCATCCGTCGCCGGTACCGATGCCGCGAGCCTGCAGCTGCGCTTCATGGCAACAGCGCTCGGGACGGCATTGGCGGGGCTGCTCCTTGCGGTCGCACTGCTGACCCGGTTTTTCCTGTGGTCGCCGTCTTCGCCCGTAACAGGACCGGACAACCTTGCCTCGGCAGCGGACGGCGCGCTCTACATGCTCGCGGGCGGCCGCTTGCTGGTGCATGACCGGGCGGGCAGCAGCACCGCAAGCTACAGCGCCACCGATCTCGGTTTTCAGACAATACCTGCCCTTCTTTCGGTTCGCGGCAACAAACCAATACTGAGCGCCAGCGTCCTGGATGATCCGGCCACGAGCGTGCGCCCATGGGAGTGCGCCATAGGTGATGACGCACAAACACCAGCGTGCAAGGCGCTGACCGCCGAACCCGTGGCCGTCGAAACCCTCGCCGCCAGCCGACTGACTGCCACGCTGTTCGCGATAAACGATGCCCGGGAGCTTCTGAGGCTTGCCAGCGGTACGATCGATCGGCGCATGCCACTCCCGACGAACAATGATTCAGTGCGCGTGATCAATCATCGCGGTTTGCTGCTGATCAATAACAGCGATGGCCCCGCAATTGGCGTCTACCGCCCGGACGCCGCTGCCTTCGGGCAGCAGCTGGACGAGATACTTCTGCTGCATCCCGGGGCGATAGCCCGGGAGCAGAACCGGGTAGTGGATTTTGCACTGACTGCAACGGGCAACTGGGCACTGCTCACCAACGGCACAGATACCCACCTTTACCGTTTCGATGAGAACTGGGCACCTGCGGCCGAGGTAGCACTGTCATCCCTGCCGACATCCTCGCGCATGACGCGCTGGCGCGACCGCCTGCTGGTGTACGCACCCGACCGCGTGCAGGTGCAGCGCGTCAGCCCAGACGGCAGACTGGAGGCGCCGCTACTGTCGGACTCGCTCATCAGTCTGGCGGCGAGCACCCGCGCCGATGCCTCGCGGATGCAGTTCGGATACCGTATCGGCCTGCTCATGCTCCTGACGCTCACACTGTGCGGTGGGTTACTTACCTGGATGAACTGCCATCGGCGGAGCGCGGGGCAGGCCCCGCCTGCGCCACCCGACTTCCTGCTGGAGCCCAGACTGCCACAGTTTTGCTGGCTGGTGCCGGACGCTGATCGGGCTACAGCGAAACAAACCTGGTCACTAGCGTGCCTTGGCCTTGGCATTGCGTTATGCCTGGCAATCGGAGCCGACGTGACCGCTCTGGCGGCCCTGTGCCTTCCGGCTTTGCTCTTCAGCCTCGCCGCCAGACACTACCTTTCTTTCCCCGCCCCCCAGGTCGGCATCGACGGCGACCATGTCGCGCTGGTCGATCACCGCGGCGTCTACCAGACAGGCACTGCCGGCAGTTTCCACATCTGCGGCCCCTTCCTATTCCGCGGCGGCGTCATCGTCTGCACGCATCTGCCGGGAATTCCGGGCTTTAAGCTAGCTCTTGGGAAGAACCGCGCGAGGGTGCGGAGCAACTTATCCCGGGTGGGCCTGCACGGGCATCCCGCCAGCGTCCTCGAGCGGCTTGTGCAGTCCCGTCACCCGGTGCTTCTGCCTGCTCTGGCACTACCTGCCGGCCTGATCATCGTTGCGCTTTGGCTGATGCTGCCGGCAGCGACATGATCGGGGACTGCTAGCCGCGGTTTGCTGCGCTATACTGCCGCGCAGCGCCATTCAGCTGGCAAGGATAACGCCTGTTTTGTCTCCTGCACCGCACACCCGCAAAGGCCGATCGCGGCGACCGAAAGTGGCCCTCTTCGTGACCTGTCTGGCCGATGTTTTCAGGCCATCCGTGGCATTCGCGAGTCTGGCCCTGCTAAAGGCTGCCGGCTGCAGAGTCAGCGTACCCGAAGCACAGACCTGCTGCGGACAGCCCGGTTACAACAGCGGGGATTACCGGGGCGCCCGTGATGTCGCCAAGCGCGTTATCGGCATGTTGGAGAACGCCGATTATGTGGTCGCACCCTCCG
Source organism: uncultured Alteromonadaceae bacterium (assembly GCA_964613795.1). GTDB lineage: Bacteria > Pseudomonadota > Gammaproteobacteria > Pseudomonadales > Halieaceae > Chromatocurvus. Next base: position 176,581 of record CAZTJR010000002.1, read on the forward strand.
GATCCTGCGCCGGAATGATCGTCAAGCACTATCCCAGCCTGCTTGAGGGGGAGTGGAAAGAACGCGCTCAGGCGCTTGCCAGCCGGACCTGGGAAATCTGCTCGTTTCTGACAGACGTGATGCCCCTTGCCGCGGTTGATCAGGCCCCGGAAGCCGCATTGACGCGCCGCAGGATCGCTTATCACGACAGCTGCGCGGGCCTGCGCGAACTCAACATTCGCGAACAACCCCGACGACTGCTGCGTAAGCGCGCTGGCGTGGAGACAGTGGAACTTGAAAAGCGCGACGTCTGCTGCGGCTTTGGTGGGACCTTCTGCGCCAAGATGCCGGAAATTTCCGCGACCATGGCGTCCGAAAAGCTGCGCGACGCAATCGACTCGGGTGCGGACATGTTGGTTGGCGGTGATCTTGGCTGTCTACTCAGCCTCGCCGGGCGCGCCTCGCGGGAGGGCATTTATCTCGAGTTCCGTCACGTGGTCGAGTTGATCCATGACCAGCGGTCTAAAGAAGGCATCGGGGCGAGCAACGCGAATGAGACCGACACCCAGTGAAACAGACCAGCGCCACATTCCTGCAGAACGCCCATGAAGCCATGCTGCAGCCGCAGCGCTCGGTGAACCGCCAGCAACTGGGCACGATGATGCCACAGCTTCGCGATAGCGGCGTGGCCTCGTTCGGCGATTTTGACGCCCTGCGCAGCCATGTCAGCGAGGTGCGGACGCACACCCTGGACCACCTCGATCATTACCTTGACAGTTATGTAAAGCAGGCAACGCAGAACGGCAACGAGGTCCACTTTGCCCGCGATGGCGACGAGCTCAACCGCCTGGTTTCCGATATCTGCCAACGCCATGAGGCCCGGAAGATCGTCAAGGGCAAATCGATGGTGACCGAGGAGACCGCGCTAAACGATCATCTCATGGCCGAGGGCTTCCAGGTCACCGAGACCGATCTCGGCGAGTATATCCTGCAGGAGGCCGGGGAGACTCCGAGCCATATCGTCGGACCCGCGCTGCACAAGCCCGAAGCCGAGATCCGTGATCTGTTTCTCGACAGACACGATCTCGGCGACCGGGAGCTGGGAGATGCGGCCGCCTTGGTGGCAGAAGCGCGCGGGCTCCTGAGGCAGCGCTTCCTCGATGCGGATGTGGGCATTATCGGCGCCAATGCCTTGATTGCAGAGAGCGGTTATTCTCTGCTGGTAACGAACGAGGGCAACGGCGATCTCTGTGCCAATCTGCCGCCGGTGCTGATTGTGTGCACGACGCTGGAGCGCCTGCTGCCGCGCTTCGAGGATGCAATGGACTTGCTGCGCCTGCTGGCCCGGTCCGCCACAGGACAGCCAATTTCCTGCTACAGCACGCTTTACAGCGGCCCACGTCGTGACGGCGAGGAAGACGGTCCACTGGAAACTCATATCATACTGCTCGATAATCGACGCACCGACATTCTGGCCAGCGATTACCGGGAAATGCTGCACTGCGTACGCTGCGGCGCCTGTCTGAATCACTGTCCGGTCTACGTTGCCGCCGGTGGACACGCCTATGGCTGGGTCTATCCCGGTCCCATGGGATCCATACTGACACCGCTGCTGACCTCACTTGAGGCGAGTCACGATCTGCCCAATGCCTGCACTGCGTGCGGCCGCTGCGAGGAAGTCTGCCCGGCCAATATCGCACTGCCGGACCTGCTGCGGGATTTGCGCCAGGAGGAGTTTCTCACGCAACTCACGCCGCGCCGCTGGCGCCTGGGTATGCGCGCACATGCCTGGCTGCTCACGACACCCGGGCTGTATCGTGCGCTGACAACAGTCGCGGTGCGGGCCATGACCTGGCTAGCGAGAGGACGCGGCAGCCTGCACAGACTGCCCTTCGCAAAAGGCTGGAGCACGGCGCGGGATTGCCCGGCGCCGGAGTCCGCCACCACATTCATGCACCAGTACAACAGCCTTAGAAAGTCGCGTCATGGACGATAACAAGGGGGCGCAGTCCATAATAGAGGCGCGTGTCAGAACGAGTAGCCGGCGCGCAGACCCCAGAGACATTGCCCATGAGCTGAGGGCGATCGGCAGGGGCCCCGCCGCCAGATCGCGACACAGGGACACGCATGTCACCTTTCTGGCAAACGTTCTCGATAACCACGGCGATGCCCGCGGTGTGGAAAACCGGTCGGGCGCCGTGGCCTGCATCGGCGACTATGTCGCTCGGCGATTCGGCAGGCGCAAAGTGGTGGCTGGCAAAGATGCGCGACTGGCGGCCCTGCCATGGCGCGAGGCAGGTCTGCTGCCGCGCTTTGGCGTGGTGGACAGTGGCGACAAGGTAAGCGTGAGCTATGCCCGCCGGGCAATCGCCGAAACGGGCAGTATCGTTCTGGAGAGCGGGCGCGACAGTCCTGTCAGCAACAGCCTGCTGGCGGAAAACCACATTGTGCTGGTGGATGCGGCTGATGTGTACGACCGACTGGAAGATGCCTGGCACTCAGGAAATACTGACAGCAATCGCCCGCGCTGTCTACAGATCATCTCAGGGCCCTCCAGCACCGCCGACATTGCACTGAATATGGTGTATGGCGCACAGGGACCAAAAGCCTGGCTGGTGATCCTGATCGCCACGGACGGGCCCGGGCTGGCGAAGACAGCCCGCGACGTCGCTGCTATCAGGGCGCGGCCAGGGGCTCGTAGCTGAACTTCTGTCCCCCGATAGTTGCCTCATACATCAGGCCTCCCCTGGCGATGGTGAATACCGCCATGCCCTTGCGATAACCCGAGTGCCTCGCTGTGGCATCATTGCGACCACCGCTGGCGCCGGCAGAGACGCCCCCGCCGGTATTGGCTTCAGCGGAGATGCCAGCAGTTATAGCCACAGCCGTAGCCTGAGCAGAGAATTCAAAATTTCCCGAGGTGAATATCTCAAAGGCTCGCGCGTCCTCGAAAAAGATGATCTGGCTGTAGGCCTGCCCCCCGAACTGCAGGCCCATCGTGAACTGGGTCATGGAGACATCGCCCACATATTCGCCCTGCCGATAGACACGGCCCTTACCATAGGCACCCCCAAGACCGATGCCACCCTTGCCAATCGTGGGAAACAGGGCATAGCCATAAGCGGTATTGAAAAACCGGTCAGTTTCCTCTGCGCTGTCGAAGGATTCCAGCGCTTCCTGGTATTTGTCGGCGTACGCTGCGCCAGTAGTAAAGAAGAGCAGTAACAGAATCGAAGTGAAACGTTGAGCAGACAATCGCATAGTGGTTATCTCCACGGCAGAATCGGGGCTCCGTCAAAAGAGACAGGAGCCGGACGATCTCGCCACGCACTGTCTGGGTGACGGATCACAGGTTAAGTTTAAAACAGAACGTCCGGCCCGCACCAGCGCACTCCCATCGGGTGTCAGGTAAAGCGGTTGACGATCTGCTTGCCGAGCGCCATCAGGTGCACCTGATCCGGGCCATCCGCCTGACGACACCAGCGCGCATAGTTAAATGCCTCCGCCATGCAATAATCCTCGGTCAGGCCGCCTGCGCCGTGCATCTGCATGCAGCGATCAATCACGGTCTGCATCATGATGGGAACACTGGTCTTGCTCGCGGCTATCATGTCGCGCGCGTCCTGCGGGCCCACCTCGTCCATGCGCTGACAGGTTTTCAGCACCAGCAGCCGGGCCATCTCAATCTCCGAAAAACAGCGAGCAATATCCTCGCGAACCGACTGGTGCTGACTCAAGGTACGACCAAACGTCGTCCGCGTCTGCACCCGCGCACACGTCAGCTCCAGCGAACGCTGGGCAGCACCGATCAGGCGCATGCAGTGGTGGATACGCCCGGGGCCCAGGCGACCCTGGGCAATCTCGAAACCGCGGCCTGCGCCGAGCAGCATGTTCTCCAGAGGCACTCGCACGTCTTTGAAATCCACCTCGGCATGCCCAAGTGGCGCATCGTCGTAGCCCAGCGTCGTCAGCGGACGTACCAGCGTCACCCCCGGCGTATCCTTGGGGACGAGAACCTGAGACTGCTGCAGGTGGCGATTGGGGTTATCGGGGTCCGACTTCCCCATGACAATGAAGATCTTCGTTCGCTCGTACATCGCATTGGTAATGAACCATTTGCGTCCGTTCAATACCCATTCGTCACCCTCTCGCTCTATCCGCAGTTCGATATTGGTGGCATCCGATGACGCCACCTGCGGCTCCGTCATCGCGTAAGACGATCGGATCTCGCCCGACAGCAGTGGACGCAGCCAGCGCTCTTGCTGCGCGGCGTCTCCGTAGTTCATCAACACCTCCATGTTGCCGGTATCGGGCGCGTTACAGTTGAAAATTTCCGGCGACCAGAGAACGCGCCCCATCATTTCTGCCATTGGCGCATAATCAACATTGCTGAAACCGCCATGATCGCAATACTCGGCGTGGTGCGGTGAAACGAACAGGTTCCACAGGCCCGCCTCCCGGGCCCTGGACTTCAGTTCATCCATCAGCGGCACAGGCGCAAAGCGCGACTCCGACTCGTGCAGCTGTCGGGCATAGAGCGCCTCGTTTGGGTAGACATGTTCATCCATGAAAGCCTGCAGCCGCGACTGGAAGGCCCGCGACTGGTTGCTGAATTCGTACACCTTACTTCTCCTCATTCGTCAGGTGGATCGCATCAAGGATTGACCGTCCTCTAGCGGGCAGGCGGATTGTAGGACTAGTATGCCACTATGAGGGGTGCAGCGTTGCAAGGACTATAAAAAAACCCGCCGCCGGAGAACCGGAAGCGGGTTCAAGGCACATCGCTCGCCTAAAACGAGTAACTGACCCGCAGCGTGAACTCGTCGGCCCAACCCGCCGTGCTCAGGGCGTTGTAGTTTTCAGAGCGGTTGGTAAAGCCGTCCTCAATGATATGGTTGAAGAAAGCCTCCACACCCCAGGCACCGCCTGGACGCCAGCGCACCGCAGGCTGCAGCAGCATCGCCCCTTCCATGTCATACAACATAGAGAAGTCGAAGCGCCACTCCAGGCTCGGTGAGGGCTGCTGCAGAGCAATTGCCACATAGTTGGCGCTGCCCGGCGTGCGTGCGTTCTGAGCCGCGACCTGCTCGGTACCACCCATGCCGCTAAGATGCCTGCCGAAAATATCGCTCTCCGTTCGGTGCATCCATTGAAACACAAAATAGGTAGCGGGAAATTCGCGTGAGAAACGGTGATACTTTTCGAGTACCAGAGACGCAATCCACTCACTGTCTTCGATATGCTCACGGCTCAACGACGGGTTGGTGAAGGTTCGATTGTCTGCATACTGAATCTCAACGTTAGCAATTAGCTGGTCAAACAGAGACCCGGGCGCGCCGTTAAAGGTGTATCCCAGACCAAGTCCAAAGACACTCTCGCGATGATACTCCCGGGCGAGGTGGCCGCGCAGACCACCCGCTGACGAGAAGAAAAGATCCAGCTGCTGCGCGGCGTCGAACTCGTTATCCACCAGATAGGCGCCCAACGCCTGAGCACCCGGGAATTCCGCAATTGACGCATTGAGGCCAGCAATACCGTCAAGTCTGGCGAGACCGGCATAATGGAACCACTCCCGAGCGGACAGCACGCCGGTAGCATCACGCTCGAAGGCCGTGGTAGCCATGAGATCTGCCGTCGGGTCACCCGGCGCACCAGTGAGTGACTTGCTGACGCCAGACTGAGTCCAGCGGAACGTACCGTCAGGATTGTAGCGGTTGGTCGCCATCGCCTGGACAGTCAGTGGGCCGAGGTAACCGCGGGCGCGGATGCCGAAGTTTGCCTTGTCGTCATAATCACCGTACATGTCATGAACGGTGAACTGCGACGCAATCGTGTTGTAGGGCGTATCCGGATTGCCGTAAATAGTGGGGCGAAAGTGTTGCACGAAGCCATCGAGCTCCCAACCGCCCACCATGTACTGCACGCGAAGCGCGGGGGAAGGCACGCGCTTGTCGGAAAACTCCTCCGGCACGAAGTCCAACACGCTGTGGCGCCGTAGATCGAGTCCGTTCGGCACATCCATCACACGGAAAAACAGCGACTGCCCCCAGGCAATCTGCTGGTTGCCCGCGCGCACCAGCAATGCGCCGTCCTGGTAGTCGAAGTAGAATCGCGGCAGATCGATCATGTAATTTTCGCCGGTCCATTCCAGTGACCTCGGTGCCTTGCGAGACTGCAAGGCTCCCGATCCACCGCTGACCCGGTAGTCAAAGTAATTCACGTCCTGGTGCAGAGTACCTGCCGGATTGGCCCCGGGGATCGATCCGATATCGTGGTTGTCGTAAGTATCGAAATCGAGAATCGCACGCAGTTCACCACGGAACGAAAGCTTGCTACCCAGGCGCAGATCAAGATCAAACTTGCCGCGCATAATGTTCATGTTGAAGTCGTTGTCGTCGCTTGGTACCTGACGCCTGACGGTGTCCGGCGTACCACCGATCGGATTGCGCTCCACGGAAATATCGTTGAAGGGATTCCCGTTCTGGTTGAACGGGTTCTGATCCGAGGTCGTCTTGATTGCCGACTCGAATCGAACATAGCCACTATAGCTGGCGCCAAAAATATCGGGGTCAAAAAACGCGCCGTCCGCGTGAGCGGTCAAGGACGTCAGCATGCCGATAGGCACTCCTAGACTGAGCAACCGGGTTTTCGCAAAAGCCGCCATATTATTATCTCCTGAAAATACGTCGCGCCGCAGGCTTGCGACGCTTGTCGGATATCGAACGTCCGGCATCGCACACCGCGATGCCGAGCCCTCCCTTCGGATCAGCCGCCAAGACGCTGCAACGCCTGCGATGTCATGTAGCGGTTGTAGACATCGTTTTCATTGCTGGTTTCGAACTCTGTCCTGAAACCGCCCTGTATTTCCTTGCCGACGTAATAACGGGTCATGCGGCCATCCAGGCGGTCATAGATCATCACACCGGTCCAGGACCAGGCAGGCTTGCCCGCTTTGGTAAAGGTCTCATGTTCGTTGCTGTACTGCGCATACTGAGGCTCGAAAGACTTCCAGTTTTCCCCCTTACGATCTGTCGTGACCGAGGCAACCATTAGCTGGTTGCGTACATCGATCCAAACGGTGCGCTTGCCAACTGGCGCTCGTGGGTAACCCACAGGCTCCGACTCTAGTACGATGCATTCCGGACACAGCTCCATAACGGTTTCATGGAATGTCAATCCTTTCGGACCACCGTGGACGGGCTTCTCCCAGTTATCACGACCACCCATGAAGTTGCCGGGGCTCTGCGCGCCTAACATAGGTTTGCGATCGACAATCCGGTAGTTACCCCAGGTAAGCATCGGATCGCCCGCAGCCCAGGCATCTGACAAAAACAGCACCATGCCGGGTACCAATGGTTCAAAGCGCTGATTGGTCGGGAACTGACGCACACGGCGGAAAGCAGGAAGGTAACCCAGCAGATCCGGGAACTTACTCTGGTCATAGTGCCAGGTATTCAGGTAAGACGTGCCGTTGACATCATCGGGTCGCGTAAACCAGGTAGCGTTGTAACGCAGTAGATCATCGCGGCCGCGGAAAATCTGACCGTCCACCCGTGAACTTACCTGCAGTTCAGTCCAGACGAAATCATACTGGTAAGCGATGTCCCCATTGCGATCAATATCATGGTCTCGTGTAGCGCTCATCTGCCAGTCATTACGCCCCCAGGCAAGCACCATGTCGGCCGCCGCCTCCTCGGCATTCTTCGGGTCTGGAAACGGGCAGCCACCCAGCCATGTACCGCCGTCGGGACTGCGTACATTACCAACCGCATCAAAGGTCGCCTTACCAGCGTTTCTTAGAGTCGCCTCAAGATAGTCGTGCGGATACAGCTTGGTGATATCCCGGGTGGTCTCCGCTATGCGAATACGCCGCCCCATAGTCTTGACCTGCTCAAGCGCAATGGGGTCAAGCAGATGCTCCACATGCTCAACATTATCTGCCGTGATCACATCTCCGGGCTTGATCTTACCCTTCGTGTGCATCTCAATGGAAAGGAGTTCATCCGGGTACGCCTTGCCGATATCGGTCAGCGCCGAGTCGGAGCGTGCAATCATGGGCCACAGCGAGGTCAACACGCCGGCCGACGCCGCACCCACGAGGGACTTCTCTAGAAACTTGCGGCGTGAGTAATCGAAATCGAATTTTCTTATATGCATGGGGATCTCCTGGCCAATGTAATGGCATGACGGTAAATACGGCTGGTGGGAACATTCCAGGGAATTGCAAAGGAGACGAGCGAACCGGCGCATCGCCCGCCACAGGCGTGACGGCCTACCGCGTGATTGTGCACTGTAACTCCCGGCATGGGTGCCTCCACCGGCAAATGCAAGGTAGGTCCAGGCTCTCTGCGACCCGGAGACGCCAGCTGCTTCTAACAGATGACTGATGCTCCGGAAACGCGATTACCCTGGCAACTCCTATTGTTAACATTATGTATAGTGAGCAATGAACAACTCTTTTGTACTACAATTTAATACCACAATTAAGCGCTGTCAACCTCGCAGTTGGCGGCTGCGCCACAGCAGAGCTCACCCTATAAACCTGCGCCTGAAGCGCGTGACTCCAATTGCCACTCTCCAGTGCTTCAGTCGCCGACTGACACAAGCTCAATATCCCAGACGCCGCAAAGCATTGCGCGTCAGGTATCTCGGATAGATTCGCTCGTCGTTGACCGCGGTGCGGTGGCCTCCCGATATCTCCTTCACCTGCTCCAGCCGGGACATCCGACCGGTCTGGATGTCAAACGCGTGGACGTGAGTCCACGACCAGTAGGGATGACTGCCATCCATGAAGCTTTGACCACCCGAGCTATAGAGGCTGTAGGCTCCGTCAAAGCTTCGATACACCTCACCCTTGTGGTCGTAGGTATTCATGGCCAGTGGAAGACCTGTGCGGGCGTCGAACCAGACCCGCTTCCTGCTCACCGGTGCGCGCTTGAAACTGGTGGGCTCGGCCTCTACTACAATCGCCTCAGGAATAAGCTGCACCGTAGTATCCCAGAACGTTGTTCCTTTTGGCCCACCGTGCGTACTGTGCTCCCAGTTTGCATGCTCTGGATTCCACCCATCAGAGACGGCGGCGAGGAACGGGCCGCGGTCAACAATGCGGTAATTGCTCCAGGTATGCAGCGGGTCTCCGGCAGCCCAGGCATCGGAAAGATACAGCGTACCGCCGGGCACAAGCGGCTCGAAACGCTGATTGGTCGGAAATACCCGGATCCGTTTGAAGTCCGGCAGGTAACCCAGCAACTCGGGAAACTCATTCTGGTCATAGGGCCAGATATTCAGGTAGGAGGTGCCCGCGACGTCTTCGGGAGACGTAAACACAACACTTTGATAGCGCAGCTTGTCCTCGTGTCCCGACCAATAGGGACGCTCCTCAAGCGTGACCCTTGCGACGGCGGCCATCTCCGCCCATACCGTCTCGTACTGGTACTGCACATCGCCTGCGCGCGAGAGGTCATACTCCTTGATAGCGTACAAAGACGCGTCATGCCGCCCCCAGCTCAGGGTAAGTGCCGCAAACAGCTCGAGACCGGTGCGCGCCTCGGGAAAGGGATTGCCACCAATCCAGGGCTGCCCATCATCGTTTACCACATTGCCGCGCTCATCAAATCGCGCTTTGCCATGGTTGCGTACGGTTGCCTCGATATAATCGCGCGGCGACAACTGCATGATGTCCGTAGTGGTCGGTGCCACTCGCAGCCGCCGACCCATGCTCGCAATCTGCTGGTACTTTATGTCATCGAGCAAATCCCGCACGAGCTCCACATTATCAGCAGAAATCGTGTCTCCGGCCGCTATCTTCCCACCGGTATACATATCAAGGCTGAGCAGCTCATCCGGATAGACTCCATCGGTATCGCCCGCATGCGCAAGCCTCGCCCACAGCGGTGCCAGCACCCCGGCGGCAATGGCGCCCCCGGACAGGGTCGCGAGAAAATGTCTTCTGCTGTGCCGACCGTCGAAGCGTCTGATCAAGTGCATGCAATTCCTCCAGCGTTTTATATCCTTGCTCAGCGCGGTGAAAGGCGCAGTATTCGGCCCGCATGCCCAACGACGAAGGCGCCGCTGCCGCCCGACGCGGCCTGCTGATACCAGTGGGAATTCACGTCTGCATCGGCTGGTGCAATGAAAGTGAGACCATCATCCCTACTCACCAGCATATTGCGCATTCCCGGAATGATAACCAGCCCCTCCGGCGTGGAACTGACGCCCAGCAGATTGCCGCCGAGACCCGAATCCACTCGGTCCCAGTGTTCGCCTGCATCGACCGTCTTTAGCACAATCCCGTTTTGGCCTACGGCAAAGCCGACACCATCGGCTCGCACATGCAGAGCTGACAGGGATTCATCGCCGCGCCGGACCAGCCGCCAGTTTTCGCCGCGATCATCGCTGACCAGAACCAGCCCGAACTCACCGACAACGATAATGCGGCCCTCGTCCGTGATCTCCACGGCGTACAGGTGAGGGTCATAGCCCTCCTCGACAAAGCTTGAGAATGCCGTATCTGGCGTGGACCACGTTGAGCCGCCGTCTGTGGAGATCCGCACCGTACCGAATCCGCCGACTGCGACCGCCAGTCCAGCACGGTGCAGATCAACGGACATCAGACGCTCCTCGACATCGGCGGCACGCTTTTCCCAATCACCGCTACCGGCCCGGACCAGCACCAGGCCCATCTGGCCGACTGCGATCATGCGGTCCCCTTCCAGCGCGACATCGAGTAGCGCCAGCCCGGTGGTGGCATCTTCTGCCGACCAGCTACTGCCCCCGTCGCGGGTCATCACTACCGTACCCCGGTCGCCGACCGCCACGCCGCGCACGCCATCTCGCTCGAACGATATACCGAACAGTGGCCGGTGCGAGCTGCCTTCACGGACAAGCTCCATAGACACCACGGCATTATCATCCTCCGCCCGCGTCATGCCCGCACCTAGCACAACAGCAATAACAACCATGGCAGGCACACCCATCAGTCTGCGGTAAACGGCCTGCTTTACTGGTTTAAACATGCTGCTTCCACCGTGTTCTGTCCATGCCATACGCAGTCTCATCACGCCGCGCCCTCCACCTGCTGCCGCACCGGTTGTAAATCCGCAAGATTCAGATGCTCGCTGATCAACAGATCATCGCGCTCGACAAATCGCGGTTTCAGGAACCACACCATCACCGGTAAAACAAACAGCGCCATGATCATGTTGATAACCATCACTGCGCCGAGCAGAAGACCCATATCGGCAAGGAATTTGAGGCCGGAGAGAAAGTACCAGGGCATGATGCCGATGAGCATGATCGTTGCCGTAAATGCAATCGCTCGACCAGTCGTCGTGACTGCCTCGCGAATGATAGCCTCGAAATCACCGGCCTGGTTCTCGTACTCATCGCAGACACGCGCCAGCAAATAGATGCCGTAGTCAATACCTACGCCAATCCCCATTGCCGCGACCAGTAGAGAATTGATATCAAGGCCCATGCCCATGAAGTAGAGCATAGCGATGATGACAAAGTTGGCCATATTGACCTGTGATACAAGGATAATTCCGGCAAGCATCGATTTAAAGGCAATCGCTGACAGTACGAACATGAGCGCACTCAGAACCGCGACAATCACCCAGTAATGCTCCTTTACCGTATCGTTCACCGCCTGCTGCAAGGCTATCGTTCCGGTGCCAAGCCTCAGAGTAAAGCCCGCATGTTCCGCTCCGACCTGCTCAAGGGCGGCCCGGGCATCGGCAAGGGCTTTGTCCACCGTCTCCTGTCTGTTGTCGCGATACCAGAGTGAGACCGTGGCGTTCTGCTGTTTCATGTCGATAACGTGACTGAACGCCTTTGGCCCACTGCCCATCATCGCTGCCGACGCAGCGGCCTGGGTCGCACGATCGTTCGGGTCCATGGGCATCCAGCGCGGATCACCGCCGTTGTAGAGACGTGCACCCTCCGCCAGATAGTCGGCAAACGACAGGGTCGCTCGCGGCGGACTGTCGGAACGCTCCATGATATCCTGCAGGGCGTGCATGGTGTGCACGGTATCTGACTTGCGCGCTGTTTTCTCCAGCGTGCCCTCCTCGTTCGACTCAAGCACAAGTTCCAGCGTATTGACGCCGGGAAAGTTGTCGTTGATATTGCGCACCGCGACATTGAACTCCGAGTCCGCCCACAAAAGCGGACTGCCCTCGACGGGATTGCCCACCTTGATCGCGGCACCGTAATAAATGGATATCGCTCCGAAGAGCACCAAAAGAGCACCCGTGTAGCGGGCACGCGTACCGGTGGTCAGCCTCGCAACACGAGCAAGCACCCGTGCCATCCACTGATGGATACCGCCGGCACTGCCATCCCTCGCGACAATAACGTGCAAATTGCGTGGTGTCGGCAGGCGGGTCAGTATCAGGGGCGCGAGAAGCACCGAGGTAGGCAGGAGGATAAGCGCCCAGTAGCCGGCAAAAACCGCAAATCTCTGCATGGCAGGAATCGGTGCAAGCACGATCAAAAGTATTGCGAGCGCATCGGTGATAATGCCCAGCACACCCGGCCCGAGCATGACGCGCAGAGAGAGTTCTCCCGCCCGATGCTTGTCGCCCACGACATCCAGTATTTCGTAGAAACGCTCGATGTACTGAACCGTATGACTGAAGGCGCGGGCCACGAGCAACAGGGGTACCAGCAGGAGCAAGGGGTCGACGGCGAGATCCATCCAGCCGGCAAAACCGAAGCCCCAGATAGCAGACACTACGCCGGTAATGGCCGGCGTCAGGACGCCTGCAATATTGCGCATGTAGAGAAATAGCGCGGCGAAGAGCGCAAAGAGCGTCACGCCGAAAATCCACAGCATCTGCTCCTGATATTCGTAGACCCAGCCAATGAGCGCGGGCTCGCCCGCCAGGTGCACCTCGTGGCTGGCGTCGCGGGCCGACTCGACAAGATCCTGAACGTAGGCAAAGGTCTCACCAAAATCCAGTCGATGCTCAATAAACGTTGCCTGCACCAGGGTTGCCGTTCCATCTTCAGACACCAGGAAGCCTCGCGCATTGGGCGATCGCTCCACGCGACTACGAAACTCCGCCAGCTCAGCTGCCGTTTGCGGCACGGTGCTGTCCATCAACGGGCGCATGTTGATACCGTAAGGCGTTGCTTCCGCATAGCGCGCCTTGGAGGTGGTGATTGACAGCACCTGGTCGTGATCCACAGCCGGTGCAAGATCAATATCCTGGGTCATGTCCCAGACTTTCTGCAAGGTATCCGTATTGTAGATATCGCCATCCCGACGCTTGATCATGACTGACAGCGTCAACGGATTGCCAAAATTCGGATGATCCCGGAAGGTCTCGGCATACGGATGACCCGTGGGCAGCATGTCGGAAAATATGGTCTTGATCTGAACGCGCGGCAAACCTGCCGCAGAGATCAGCGTGATCAATAGAATCGCGAATATGACCAGCAGCTGATTCCTGAATGCCCAGACAGCGATCGCGTGACGCACTGTACCCATCAATGGTTCCTCTGGTGTTTTTCTGACGTCGTTGAACGTCGGCCTGGTGAAACGGGCTTGCCTAAAGTGACTCAGGCAGCGCGGCGATAAGCTTCTCTCGGTATTCCAGATCGCTGAGATCAAGCTTCAGCGGTGTAACGGAAATACAATTATCGGCAATTGCGCGCAGGTCGGAGTCGGGATGCGAATCGCCGTCCCTGTAGGACAGCATGATCCAGTAGTAGGGATTTCCCTGGCCATCAGTACGCTTCTCGGGAATGTAGCAACCCGGTGGTCGCTGCCCCTGGATTGTAACCCGCACACCCGCCACCTCCTCTGGCGGCACGCCTGGAAAATTGATGTTGAGAAACACCCCCGGTTCCAGGTCCTGCTGCAGCAGTTGCTGCAACAGGGGAAGGCACCAGCGCTGCGATGTCTCCCAGGGGATCTTCCGGTCCTCGCCCACCGTGAAGTTTGTCTCACCCCGGGCAAACACCTGGCTTATCGCAATGGCGGGAACGCCCAGCTGTGTCGCTTCGCGCGCGGCGGCAATCGTCCCGGAATACGCCGTATCTTCAGCGAGATTGGGACCACGATTGATACCGGAAATGCATACCGTGGGGCGTGAGTCCGAGATAAGCTCGTGAATGCCCAGCATGGTGCATTCGGTCGGCGTGCCGCGCACTGCAAAGTGCCGCTCATCGCGCTTATAAACACGCATCGGTGAGTGGATAGACAGTGAATGCGATGCTCCCGACCGATTGTCATCCGGCGCAACCACCCAGACGTCGTCTGAGATCTGTCTTGCAGCTTCCTCGAGAATCTGCATTCCAGGGGCGTCAATGCCGTCATCATTAACCAGCAGAATTCGATGACTCGATAGTTCTCTCATGGTGGTACCTCGCTGCCGGGCATACGTGCAGGCTGGCTTCGCGTATACCCGTAAGTATTTTATTCTTTATTGTCCGACAATTTTATTGTACAACAGTGCAACTGTATAACAAGAACAGTCGGAGAAAAAGCCCTCGCTGGAGCTTGCGGCATTTCATATGCCGCAGCATTTGCGGGGCATGAGGAAAACAGTGATTTATTGTTGAACACGGCAGGTCCTGACCCGCGCCGCCGACATAGACACTTTTTATTGTAGTACAATGTTGTATAACTTAATAACGCTATGTAGACTTCAAGACATTCCGCAACGCGCGGTTAAAAGAGTGAAGGCTGAGCCACCTCACTCGAAGAATAATCCAAATAAGGAGAAGATCATGACCAAGCTGCTTGTAGACACAGACAAATATGGCGACGAATCTCCCTCCCCCGTTGTCGCCGCCTTCCACGCAACGATGCACGAGATTGTCCGTCGACGGCTGGAGGAATCGGGAGCAGACTGGAAAGACTTCGTCTTGAGCGAAGCGAATACGCTGATCACCAAGGAAGATTTCGAGTCGGTTGATAAGGCACTGGTCGATGCGGGGCATCGCTATGACTGGTCGGCAGGCATTTCGCAGAAAGAACGTCCTGATGCTTACAAGCCGGCTGAGGGCACCAGCGATGCCGACCTCGAAACCTTCTGCTTCAAACACCCGGAGGCTCCTGTTGCCGAACCCGATGGCGACGGGCGTGAACTGCGTGGCGTTGGTGATAATGTGGTGCGCTACAACGAAAATACCACCGGCACTGCGCGCTACATTCGCTCCACCGATCGCGTGCTGAAATGGCTCAACGAAGGCGTGCCGGAAAACACCATTGCCGTCATCGACGACTCCGGCGGCACGCTGACTGCCCCGATCCTCGAGCAGTTCAAAGGGGTGATTTGCGCCGGCGGCACGGTTCGCTCACACCTAGGCATTCTGACCAGGGAGTATGGCATTCCGTGCGTTATGAACGCCAAGGTCAACGGCATTATGGAGGGTGACACAGTGACTATCGAGTCCACCGCGCGGGCAAAGACTGCCGAGGATTACCAGGGCCAGACCAAACGCGAGGTAACGGCGAACGTCTGGCGCACGGCGAGACGCGACTGAAGCCAGCTACCCGGAACACGGCGTCGCCAGATGACGCCTGCCGCATGCCATAACAGCAATAAAGGATCGAACATCATGAAACTTGACTACGCACAACTACTGGAAAGCAACAATCTGCTGCAGATAAACGGCGATGAGACCTACTGGCTCTGCGTGACCCGGACCGTTCAGGAATCCAAGCTTTTTCCGGTGCCGGCATACATGCTGATGTCCTACCTGAATGCCTTCTACCGCTACCCCGCGCTGTTACGCAAGATCGAGGAACACATGAGCGCGGAAGAGGTCGGTGATCGAGCCAGACACATGGGGGCTAAGGCAAACGCCATCGCCATGTGGGGGCTGCCCTGCTTTTATCTTCTTGGGCGCGAGTGGATGATCAATATGGGACTCCTGCGGCCCCAGGATGCAGCAGAGGATGTCGCTTACATTCTCGACTTCTGGAAGCGTTTCGAACTCTCCTTCCGCCGCAATGCCGGACACATGACGGCATTCGAGGGCGGACACCGCGGCCAGATACATTCCGAGGCGCAGCTGCAGGTGTTTCATGCCGACCTCTATGACTGCAAGGCCGGCGACCCACTCCACCAGGCGGCTCAGGCCTTTGTCGCCTCTGCCTCACAATATGCTTTCCTCATCGCCTGCGAGAGCCGTATCAGTCTGCATAACCACGGGCCCTACAACCTCGGAGAGGATCGGCAGATGATCGTTCGCGATTTCAACGATATCGCCGAATACGACTTCCCCTGGCTGGATGATGTTGCAGAAAGTGTCCCCTACAACAACCTCACCGTCACCATGGCAACTCAAGGTGTGAACTTCAACATTATGGATGACTGGGGCAGCTTCGAGTCAGACCCGGAGTTCAAGGACGAGAACATTGTCGGCGTTGGCCTGTATACGTCTGGGCCGCTGACCGATGGTTTCGAACCGGTTGGCATGGACAGCCGGGAGGAACTGACACAGACCTTCCTTGACCTGAATGGCAAGGTCAAGGACGCGATGAGCCGCCTATGGCAGAAAATGGCAGGATGGTCCCGAGACCAGATGCTGGATGCAGGTGCTCTGACCTACTACGCCATATTCAAAGACATGGCCCACATTGCGGGCTGCTACGACCCGGAAGACTGGATCAAGATTGACCAGCGTGCCGAACGCTTCCGCCCTCTTCTTAACGACGAATACAGTCGTGATGCGCTGGGCGAAATCTGTGTCGGCACCGGCCCCAGTCACCAGCTCAACAAGTACATGATGATGATGCACAACGATGCACCCACGCGCATCTATTCCCCCATCCCCTACTCTATCCTTGTCGATGGCGACTATGCGCCTACTGTTGGCGGTGTGGAACCGGGCATCACCTATCTGGACGAAAAAAAGGATGCTTACCGCACCACGGAAGGCACACTGAGCATTGACGAATACAACGCCCGGGTTCGCAGCTTCCAGCCTGAACTGCACAAGCCAGAGAACCGGCTCTTTTGCGAAACTACGGTCAAGTATTGTTATGACACCCCCGAAGCTGACGCACTTTACAAGCTATACCAGAAGCATTCGCGCAACCTGGCTGACAAAGGCGCCGGGCTGCAGCGTGATGACGTGGAAGCACTGCGACAGAAAAACAACAGGGGATAGCAAACATGCAAATCAGCAGCCTGATCAGCCGCGCGGCGAGGCATTTCGGGGATGCCCCATGCTTGAGCGAGGGCGAGAGGACGATCAGCTTCCGCGAGTTTGACGCCGCGACCAACCGCCTTGGTAACGCACTGCTCGCCTTGGGGCTGGAGCCAGGCGATCGCGTAGGGGTGATGCTGCCAAACAGTATTGATTGCTTGGTCGCATACTACGCCTTGGCGAAAAGCGGTCTGGTGCGCGTGGGAATGAATACCCGCGAAACCATTGAGGACCATCGCTTCAAGCTGCTTAAGAGCGGCAGCCGGGCGGTTATACACGACACGCAAGAGAATCTCGTCGATCACGTCGAGTTCGTCATTGACCGAAAACAACTTGGCCAGATGACTGACGCGGGCAATAATCGTGCTTGCGCGGTCGATCGTGCGATCGACGCCCCGCTGCGTCTCGGCTTTACTGGCGGCACCACGGGTCAGCCCAAAGCCGTAACACTGTCCACCAGTGGCGAACTCAGCGAGCTGTCGGCGTTTCTCACAGACCTGGTGCCAGACATACGGGAAGGCGACAGCTTTCTACACGCAGCCCCGATCGCCCATGCGTCCGGCGCCTTTTTCCTGCCGGCACTCTGCCGGGGTGCGCACTCGCTGATCATGCCCAAATTCGATGCTGAGGAGTTCGTCAGGCTTGCGGTGGAGACACAGGCCAGCCTGACCTTCCTGGTACCGACCATGCTGGCGATGATTCTTGAGGTTCCAGGCATAGAGAATGCGAGGCTGAACTTCCGGCGGATCGCCTATGGTGCCTCGCCCATTTCACCGCGGTTGCTGCAACGCGCGGAGGCTCGGTTTGGTCGCGTCTTCGCACAGAGCTACGGCCAGGCCGAAAGCCCGATGGTGATCACTTGCCTGAAGCCGGAGGACCATGATCGCATCGGCTCTTGCGGCAGACCCTTTGTTATCGCGGATGTCGCCGTCCTCGACGATGACGACCGGCTGTTGCCGCCGGGCGAGACTGGGGAAATCTGCGTTCGCGGCCCGCAGATCATGGCGGGTTACTGGAATCAGCCTGATGCCACGGAAAAAGCCATGCGCAACGGCTGGCTGCATACGGGAGACATCGGCACGATGGACGAGGACGGTTTTTTCTATCTCCTCGATCGAAAGAACGACATGCTGATTTCCGGCGGATTCAATGTTTATCCGCGGGAAGTCGAAGATGTGCTGATGTCTTGCGATGGCGTCGTTGAGGCGGCGGTGGTTGGCCTGCCCGACGAAAAATGGGGCGACCGTGTACACGCTGTTGTGGCTGGCCGACCCGATCTGGACAGCGATGCCATTCTGACCTGGGCGAAAGACCATCTGGCCGGCTACAAGCGCCCCAAGGGCGTGGAGATCTGGCAGGAACTGCCAAAGAGCGCAGCCAACAAGATCCTGCGAAGAAAGATCCGCGAGATGATCGTGGACCGCGACGCAGCCGATACCACGGAGTCTTAGACAATGCAGGATTTACAACTCGTCATGCACGGCATTGCCGTGAAGAAGTACGCCACCGTGGAGGATATCTGCTCCATCACCGGACTTAAGGAAAGATCGGTCAGCGACCTGGTTGTCGAGGCAGTGACAAAAGGTCGCGCCAACGAGGCGAACGGCAAGTATCTGCTTACACCGACCGGCCAGATCACGCTGAAGTCAGCCTATACCAAGGCTTACGGCGCCCTGAGAAGCGACGGCGAATTCATTGCAGCCTACACCGACTTTGAGCGTGTGAACAATGATCTGAAGCAGGCGATCACCGACTGGCAGACCATTGAACTGGGCGGACAGACGGTCGCCAACGATCATTCAGACGCGGACTACGACGCCGCTGTCATTGACCGCATTGGCGATATTGATGAGCGGGTCGAGGGGGTTCTCACTCGCCTGGGTCAACATGTGCCGCGACTGCTTCGCTACCGTGAAAAACTGCTCTCTGCGCTGGAGCAGGCGGAAGACGGGGATATACGCTGGGTGAGTGATGCCACTATCGAGAGCTATCACACGGTATGGTTCGAGCTTCACGAAGACCTGCTCCGCATCATGGATCGCGAACGGGAGGAATCCTGAGTATGACCTCCACCCCATTTGAGGGCAGATGGCTACTGGCCCTCGACGGCCGCGACCTTCCCGAGAAAAAGCTCATTGGAGGCAAGGGCTGGTCGATCGCGCACATGCTGCGCCAGGGACTACCAGTGCCACCGGCTTTCGTGATTACTACCGAGGCCTGCGCGGCCTATCTGCAATCGGGTGAACTGCCGCAGGGACTGGACGAGGAATTACTGTCCGCCATGCATTGGCTGGAAGAAGAGACAGGCAGAACCTACGGACGCGGCGAATCACCGCTGCTGGTCTCGGTGCGCTCGGGCGCGGCAATTTCCATGCCGGGCATGATGGATACAGTGCTGAATCTGGGGATCAACGCGGAGACCATGCAGGCGTTTGCCGACGAGTGTGGCGATGATCGATTTGCCTGCGACACCTACCGCCGCTTTCATGAACTTTACGGGGAAATCGTTCTCAAGGCCACGATACCGGAGCTCGGCGCCAGCGAAGCGCTGACCGCGTGGCGCACCCGGATCGAAGAAGCTGCGGGACAGACTATCCCGGAAACACCCTTTGGCCAGCTCAAGGCAACGATTGAGGCCGTGTTCCGCTCCTGGACATCGCGACGGGCCAAGCGCTACCGCAAGCATCACGGTATCCCCGACGATCTGGGCACGGCAGTCACAGTGCAGGCGATGGTATTTGGCAATCTTGACGAGAACAGTGGCACAGGCGTGCTGTTCAGCCGCAACCCGCTCACCGGCGAGCCCGTGCCCTATGGGGAATATCTGCGCTGTGCTCAGGGTGAAGACGTTGTCTCCGGCAAGTTTACGCCCCAGCACCTTGATGACATGCAGAGCGCTGTGCCCGATGCCTATACGGCCCTGATCAACGCGGCCGGAAAACTGGAAAGCTCCAATCGCGACGTCCAGGATATCGAGTTCACCGTGCAGCACGGCAAACTTTATCTACTGCAGGCACGCACCGCAAAGCGCTCTCCGGCCGCCGCCGTGCGCATCGCCGTGGACATGTTCCGCGAGGGCGTCATCGGCATTGAGGATGCCATACGCCGAATAAACCCTGATCAGGTTCACAGCATACTCAGCCCGCGATTGGGCGACGGAGCGGCCGACAAAGCACAGGTTGTTGCCAGCGGGCTTGGAGTATCACACGGCGTCGGCATTGGCACGGTTGTCACTGATGCGGACGAGGCCGAGCGACGTGCCCACGACGGCGAGGACGTCGTATTGGCAACGGCGACAACCAGCCCCGACGACGTTCATGGCATGCTCGTGGCGCGGGCGGTGATTACCGAACAGGGCGGCTCAACCTCCCATGCCGCCGTCGTGGGCCGCGCCCTCGGTCTGCCGAGTGTGGTCGGCTGCGGCGAAGGCAGCATCAGCGGGCTGCAGGGCGAGGTCGTCACCGTTGATGGAGAGCATGGGAAGGTCTATCGAGGTGCTCTCGCGGTTGTCACCCCCTGTGAGACAGACGACGGCCGGCTGGCGCAGCTGCTGGAATGGGCCAGGGAACATAGCCCACTTGCCGTCTACCGACCCGACGAAGCGCCGCAGGATACACTGGATCTGGAAGCGAATGATGATGCAGCAGATCCGGCCAACCTGCCCGCCTTGATTCAGGGTGCCCGCGGCGCGCGCGGTGGCGCCATTGCCAGTGAACAGGGCGTCAAGGCCGCGCTGGATGCGGGGCTGGAATTTATCGTTGCCGAACCCACGCTGCCAGCCTTGCTGGCGGCAATCCATACCGGGGGAACGCAGGAATCAAGCCCATCAAGAGAGAATGACTAACATGAAAAATGTGACTGCAGACGAGATCAAGAATTTGATCCAGATCTTCGACGACTCGGACTGGCGCGAGCTGGCACTCCAGGTCGAAGATTTCAGAATTTTCCTCTCGCGCGATCCGGACTCGGCCGGAGCCCCTTGGCAGACCCCGCCGGCACCCGCCGCGGTACCGGGACCTGTTTCGCCACCGCCAGCGCCAGCGTCGCGCGCCCCAGCGAAGGCAGCTGACGCGCCAGTCGCACAGGCCTCAGCCGACGCAACTCCGGTGCCGGACAACTGTGTTGTGGTAAAAGCGCCCAACCTGGGTATTTTCTATCGCTCCCCGAAGCCCGGCTCTCCTCCCTATGTGGAACTCGGCGCCGAAGTCAACGAGGAAACTGAAATCTGCCTGATCGAGGTCATGAAACTGTTTACCCCGGTTCACGCCGGCATTCGCGGCACTATCCGGCACATCTGCGTTGAAGACGGGGACATGGTCGAGCACGATCAGCCGTTGTTCTACGTTGAACCTGCGGAATAAGTTGCGTCATGGCCATTTCACGACTGTTCATTGCCAATCGCGGAGAGATTGCCGTACGCATCATTCGCGCGGCGCACGCCCTGGGTATTGAAACCGTCCTCGGCAGCTCCGCCGCTGACGCGGAAGGTCTCGCCGCACGCATGGCAAATCGCACAATCATTGTCGGCCCGGCAGAGCCTGCGCGTAGCTATCTGGACGAAAAGATCATGGTTCAGGCTGCGCTCGGCGCGGGTTGTGACGCGCTGCATCCGGGCTACGGGTTTCTTTCGGAGCGCCCCGCACTCGCGCGGCTATGCGAAGAAAACGAGATCGCCTTTGTTGGCCCGCGGCCGGAAACCATCGAAGCGCTGGGAGACAAGCTCAGCGCGCGGCGTATCGCGGAGGCCTCAGGGGTACCACTGGTCCCGGGAACGGCCGCTCTTAAATCTGCAGAAGATGCCTGTGCAGCGGCAGATGGGATAGGTTACCCGGTCGTCATGAAGGCCACCGCGGGGGGCGGCGGTCGCGGCATGTTCTTTGCGAGCGGACCCGGTGACGTCATGGCTTCCTTTAATAAGGCATCGGAAGAGGCTCGTGCCGCCTTTGGTGATGGCTCGCTATATATTGAGCGCTTCGTCGAGAATGCCCGACACGTTGAAGTGCAGGTGTTCGGAGACGGCAAGGGCCGCGTCCTGCATTTCGGCGAGCGAGACTGTTCCGTACAGCGACGCTATCAAAAGCTTATTGAGGAAGCTCCCTGCACGGTCATGCCGGAAGCAGTGCGTACAAAACTTCACGCAGCGGCGGTGAAGCTGACCTCCGACCTGAACTACCGTAATGCAGGAACCGTGGAGTTTCTGTTCGATGTCGACCGTGAGGAGTTCTACTTTATCGAGGTAAACGCCCGCATTCAGGTAGAGCACCCGGTGAGCGAGCTGATTTCTCGCCGCGATCTGGTCGCCATGCAGCTGCAGCTCGCTGGGGGCGAACCCCTGGAACTGCAACAATCGGATATCGTGCTGCATGGCCACGCCATTGAATGCCGTGTCAACGCCGAGGATCCGGATCAGGGCTTTCGCCCCAGCCCCGGGCGCCTCACGACCTGGCAGCCGCCGGAGATGGATTTCATGCGTCTCGACACCTTCTGTAGCGAGGGGACGCTGATTCCGCCCTACTATGACAGCATGATCGGCAAGCTGATCGTTTATGGCAACGACCGCGATGAAGCACTGCAACGCATGGACGCCGCCATCCGCCGGTTTTCCCTGCGCGGCGTTATGACCAACATGCCACTGCAGCACTTTATCGTCCGACACCCGGATTTTCGCAATAACCGGATAACCACACGCTGGCTTGAGCAGACAGGCCTGCCAGCGTTCGCCAATCGAGAGGAGTAAGGCGCTATGGCGCATGTTGAATTTCTGGATGAAACCCTTCGTGACGGACAGCAAAGCCTATGGGGCATGCAGATGCGCGCGGGTATGGCACTGCCTGTAACGCCGACACTGGACCAAACTGGCTTCCGGGTCATCGACCTGGCGGGCTCCTCGATGTTCGAGGTGCAGATTCGCGTTAACAGCGAAGACCCTTGGGAGAGCCTGGACCTGCTGACAGCGTCCATGCCGAACACGCCGATCCGCGGCGGCATGCGCGCGAACGCTTCGGTCACTTTCGGCGTTACGCCGGATGCCATGATGGATATGTGGATGCGCCAGCTTAACGTGCACGGATGTCGCTCGTTCTGGATTTATGACGTCCTGTTCAATATCGACAAGATGCACCGCCTGGCAAAAGTGGCGAAGGAGTTCGGGTCCGAGGTCGCGGGCTCCATCATGTTTACTTCAAGTCCGGTTCACACCGATGAATACTACGCGGACAAGGCAGACAGGCTATCAGTCTGCCCGGACATCGACACGATTCTGCTGTACGACACTGCAGGGGTGCTGGACAAGGAGCGGATGCAGACCCTGATACCCGCTATCCAGGCCAACGCACGCGGCAAGCCGATCGAGTTTCACTCTAACAACATCCTCGGCATGTCCGGGAAGGCCTACTGCGATGCGATAGAACTCGGCGTAAACATCCTGCATACAGCCAGCCGTCCTATGGCCAATGGTCCGTCCGTGCCCTCGACCGAGATCATGACCCGCAATGTAGAACTGCTCGGCCACACGCACAACATCGATACATCTCTACTGCCCCCGGTGGCTGAGCATTTCGAGAAAGTCGGCAAGACTGCGGGATTTCTTGTGAACCAGTCGCATGAGTACGATGTCCTCTCGGCGAGCCACCAGATACCGGGCGGCATGATCGGTACGCTGCGCGCCCAGATGGCCAAGCACAACCTGAGCCACCGCATGGATGATGTACTCATGGAAACCGCGAAGGTGCGAGCGGAACTCGGTTACCCGGGCATGGCTACCCCCTTCTCACAACTGGTGGGTATCCAGGCCGTACTCAACATGGTCAACGGCGAACGGTACAAGATCGTTCCCGACGAGGTCATTCAGTATGCTGCCGGTTTCTACGGCGACCCGGTAGCACCGATCGACGAGAATATTTACGATAAGATCATGAGTTCGCCGCGAGCCAAGAAAGTTGTCGCGCAGCCACCACAGCAGCCGACCGAAAAGGAGCTGTACAAAGAATATGGCACCAACGATCCCGACGAACTGATCCTGCGCGCACTTATGCCCGAAGCCGACCTGAAGAAGATGCGCGCAGCGGGACCTGTGCGACGCGACTACCCAATGCTCTCCTCCCCCGAGCTGGCAGAGGTGGGTCGACTGATGAAGGTAGTGCAGGCGCCGCTGGTGCAGATCGAATCTCAGAATCTCAGCGTAACCTTGAGGAAATAGCACTGTGGCTATCCGGCGTGCTGTTATCGTGGATATTCTTCGAACACCATTCGGACGTGGGCGGGAGTCCGGCTCGCTGGCGCACTGGCACCCCGTAGACCTGTATGCGAGGGTATTGGCAGGTATTGTCGAGCGCAACCAGCTGGATCCGGCTTTGATAGAGGATGTCATTACCGGCTGCGTCATACAGGTCGCTGAGCAGTCGGGGAATATCGGCAGACAGGCGGTCCTCGCCGCAGGCTTTCCGGAAACGGTGCCCGCAGTGACCCTGGATCGTAAGTGTGGCTCCGCACAGCAGGCCGTGGATTTTGCAGCCCAGGGAATCATCGCCGGAGCCTGTGATCTCGCTCTCGCCGGCGGTGTGGAAATGATGAGCTGCGTGCCCATGCGTGTAAACCGCATGGGAAAGGACAACATGGGCAGTGCGCATCACGCGCGCTACCCCAAGGGACTCGTGGGACAGGGCATTTCGGCAGAGCTGATCGCTGCCAGATGGGATATCGGCCGCGAAGAACAAGACCGTCTGGCACTGCGATCGCACCAGCTTGCGGCGGCGGCGGAAGACAGTGGCAGCACGGCTCGGGACATCCTATCGTTGCCAGATCGCGAGGGATCGGCAAACGTGGAACGCGACGAGGGCCTCAGAAGAGACACGACACTCGAGAAGCTGTCAGCGCTGAAGCCTGCATTTGAGGATGCGGCAATGCAGGAAAGGTTCCCGGAGATCAACTGGTCCGTCAGCGCTGGCAACGCCAGCCAGGTTACGGACGGGGCATGTGCGGTTCTTGTCGCAGAGGAAGCGACGGCAGTACGGCTCGGTCTCGTGCCCAGGGCGAGCGTCGAGGCCTTTGCGGTAAGCGGTGACGATCCACTGATGATGCTGACGGGCGTCATCCCAGCCACGGAAAAACTGTTGCGCCGCGCACATCTCTCGATTGACGATATTGATGCCTTCGAGGTGAACGAGGCATTCGCGTCCGTCGTGCTCGCCTGGCAAAAACACTTCGGCGTTGACAAAGAGAGGATCAATCAGCTTGGTGGTGCAATTGCACTCGGACACCCCGTCGGCGCTTCCGGAGGCAGGTTGCTGGGTAACCTCGTGCGAACACTGGAGGAGAAAAACGCCAGCTACGGTCTGCAAACAATGTGTGAATCCGGGGGAATGGCCAACGCAACCCTTTATCGACGGTTGTAGACGAGCCGCGCTCGTCATCGGCGTCAGAAGAACCGCTACTCAGTGCTGAGTGGCTGCAGCGTAAGCGTCGTCAGGCAACGTGGTCAAGCTGAGTCGGCGCCGGCGCAAATGAGCTCTTGCGGTTCGCTCGGCTTTCTTGGGGTCCGCCTCAAGCACTGCCTCGGCGATCGCTCGCAACTCCTTGAGCTGGCTCTCATGCTGCTTGCGCGATACGAACGCCTGAAACTGCAGGCGTAAGAGGCTGATCTGCATGCGGGGCACCATGTGGTGCAGTTCCCGGTTGCCGCCGATATCATAGAGGGTATCGTAGAAGCGTCGGCGTTCATCGAGAAACTCGAGGGTTTCACCCTCCTCTCCTTCCCGCAATGCCGACCTGAATACTTCGTGAAATCGCTGACGGTTATCGTTTTCGTTGATGTGACGCGCCGCAAGCTTCGCCGCGAGACCGGCAAGCACCTCAAGAACGCACATCATGTCACGCACTTCGTCCCGGGACTGGGCGCGGACAAAGGCACCCCGGTGCTTGTTCAGTACCAGAACACCTTCCCCGGCGAGCCGTTTGAAGGCCTCGCGGACGGGCCCTCTGCTCACCTTCAACTCGCGGGTGAGGTCAGCCTCTATCAATCGCTGGCCCGGCACATAGCGTCCTTTCTTAATACCGGAGAGTATCGCTTCCATGACGCGTCGCGGCGAGCTGACAGAAGCTGCCGTATCCGACCCCGTCTCTCTCTTCATGCCCGAGGCGCTGTTCTTGCGTGATCTCGTGTCGTCTAGCACGTCAATGGCTCCATGGCTTCCGCCTCACGTGACAGCAGGCTGGCGCCCATTATTGACTGTCTTCAGATAGCGGCTGCTATATACCACACTCTGCCTGACCTGGCGACAATCCAAGGCCCAAAGTGGCCTCGGACAGCCGCACCGAGGCCGGGCGTCATGGCTATATACGTGCCGATGTGCCTCCATCAATCAGCATGATGGACCCGTTGGTGTAAGTTGATTCATCGGACGCCAGATATACACAACCGTAGGCAACCTCGTCCGGTGTACCCGTGCGACGCATCGGACAGAAGCGGTCGGCAACGACTTCGTCATCAAACATGGAGATATGCGTCGCGATCATGGGCGTGTCTATGAAACCCGGGCAGACACAATTAGCACGTATACCAGACATTGCATAAGCAGCGCATAGAGAGCGGGTAAGGTTGACCATCGCGCCCTTGGCCGTCGTGTAGGCGTGGGCGTCAGGATGGCCCTTGACACCCAGCACCGACGATATGTTGATGATTGAGCCACTGCCCTGCTCCTGCATGTGCGGAATGACGAGTCTACACATGAAAAAGACGGAATCGAGATCAATGGCCATGACCTGCCGCCACAGTTCCGGGGTAGTATCGGTCACCGAGCCCATGGATCCTTTATTGTCTGTTTCCCAGGAATAGCCTACTCCGGCACCGTTCAGTAGGACGTCAACCCGACCGTACTTGGCGATCGTCGCATCAACCAGCTTTTTTGCCCCCTCGGGGGTGGACAGGTCAGCCGCAACCACGATCCCCTCACCACGCTCTCGCGTGACGCTGGCAAGGGTTTCATCAAGGTTGCTCTGCGTTCTGGAGCAACCGACAACTTTCGCCCCCTCGCGTGCGAAAAGTTCCATACACGCGCGACCTATGCCTGAACCCGCACCTGTAACGATTGCCACTTTATCCTGTAAACGTCCCATATCATCTCCTTTGTGCATTTATTATAGACATCGACGAGTACCGTTTTACAACGTCGAGCCCTTCGTAAAGTAGGACAATCCTGTCCTATATTTATAAATTTGTCCAGACGTCATGCGATCAAAAACCGGGTAGCATCCGGCTTTCCCGTAATCGACAATCATTTTGGTAGTGCAATATCGTAGGTCATTGACCTGAGCAACGCGGCGACCTAGCATGAAGGTAAAGTCGAATAAGAGGGCTACACCATGCCTACAATGAAAGCAGCTGTCCTGCATGCAGCAAACGATATAGCGATCGAGGACGTTCCCGTGCCAGAGGTCGGTCGCGGTGACGTGCTCATCAAAGTCAGGCTTTGCGGTATCTGCGGTTCTGATATTCACAGCTTCACCACCGGCATGTTTGTCGAGCCCGGACAAATCATGGGGCACGAGTTCTCCGGTGTTGTCCATGAGGTAGGCGGTGACGTCCAGGGCCTGCGGCCCGGCGACAGGGTAACTGGATTTTCCGCCGGCGTGTGCGGTGCGTGTGACGCCTGCCAGCGTGGCGAGCCGCTGCTATGCGCGGCGCTGTTCCAGAATTCGACGGGCTATGGTCGCCCCGGTGCGTTTGCGGAATACGTCAAGATCGAGAACGCAGTGCTCGGCGAATCCATCCACAAACTCGATGACACAATGGATAATGTCACGGCCGCGATGATCGAGCCCGTGTCCATCGGCGTCAGCGCCGTGGCTCAGGCGAAGGTCGGTCCCGGAGATCGGGTGGTGGTACTGGGTGCCGGCATGATCGGCAACGCCTGTTTGCAGGCGGCCAGGGCCGCCGGTGCCGCCGAGGTGATCGTTGTGGAGGTCTCCGATACCCGCCTCAGGCTGGCAAAGGAATGCGGCGCGGACGATGTCTTTGACGCCAGGACCGGTGATGCCCTGCAGTGGGTCATGCACAAGTTTGGCGAAGCGCCCTATCACTACCACGTCGGCGGTAATGCGGATGTGGTGCTGGAGGCTGCGGGGCATCCCACGACCATCAAGCAGGCATTCGAAATGGTGCGCCCCGGAGGACGCATCTGCTTTGTCGGATTGCCCGAGGGCGAGGTACCACTCGATACCACCAAGATCGTACACAAGATGCCCTACATTGTCGGCTCCCTGGGCGGCGATTTTGTCGCTGCGATAGACGCACTCAACGCCGGCAGCATTCGCCCCGACGCCCTGGTCACGCATCGCTTTCCGCTGGACGACATCGCCAGCGCCTTTCAACAGCAGCTAAAGGCCGATGAAACCGTAAAAGTCATGATCGAGATCGGCTGAAGCCACACTCATCAACGCCGGAGATCGACGATGAGAAACGTTAACCGTCAATGGCGACTGGCTCGACGCCCCAGTGGCAACGCAGTACCGCAAGATTTCGAGTATGTAGAAGCCAACTATACAATGGCGCCCCCGGGAGACGGTGAGATCGTCGTCAATAACCGCGCATTCCTCTGCGCGCCAACCATCCGCAACTGGATGGATCCTCCCGGCAATTGCCTTTACCCCTCAATTAACCTGGGAGAGGTGATCATGGGACCCGCATCCGGCGTTGTGGTGGCATCCGGACATCCATCATTCTGCCGGGGCGACCGTGTGGCAACGATCAGCACCTGGCAGGATTACTCGACAATCCGGCCCGAGGAGAGCATGACCCGTGTCCTGCCTGACGGGCACGACTTCATAGAGGCGGTGGGGGTATTTGGCCTCAACTCGCTGACAGGCTATTTTGGCATCCGCGAGATCGGCGCAATACAGCCAGGCGACCAGGTGCTTGTGTCAGGCGCCGCTGGCTCGGCAGGCTCGGTGGCGGCGCAGGTGGCGAGGCTGGGTGGCTGTCGTGTGGTTGGCATAGCGGGTGGAACGGAGAAATGCCGCTGGTTGCGACAGGATTGTGGTCTCGATGCGGTGATCGACTACAAGTCCGAGGACGTTCGCGCTCGCATCAGCGAATTGTTCCCCGATGGCATTAACGTATTCTTTGACAATGTCGGCGGAGACATCCTGCAGGCCGCCGTGGACAACATGGCAGAGTTTGGCCGCATCGTGCTCTGCGGCCAGATTGCGAGCTACAATGACGAGATCGCTCCGGAAGGGCCCCGCAACATGATGCGCCTTATTTACGGCGGAATTCGCATGCAAGGTTTTCTGGTCGGTCACTTTGCTGACCAGTTTGACGCAGCATTGCGTCACCTCACAGAGTGGGAGCGCAGCGGCCAACTGGCACATCGGGAAGATGTCCGCTCAGGCTTTGCTTCCATCCCGTCGATCTTCAATTCACTGTTCGACGGCAGTAATGCCGGTACGCTGATAGTTGATATCGACGACTGATCTCATCCGTACTGCCGCGGCAGAGGATGCCGCGGCAGGCAGAGCTTACCCTGCGAGAGGCACTAGAACGATACCCGCATCGTTACGCCATACCAGCGCGGCATCTGTAGCGTCACCTCACCCGAGTTCCCGACTCCGGCAAGATCGAACTTGTTGGTCGCGTGACGGCTATCGAACACGTTGTTGACCCAGGCGCTGACCGACCATTCCTGATTAAGGGGCGCATAGCCGAGCAACACATCGGTCTGGAACAGCGATCCCATCTCTGTCGAGCGATTGTTCAGCGAGTCGCGGTGCATTGATGTGCGACCATGACTGGTCTGCTGCAGGCGCATTTCGCCCCCAAAGGCATTCCAGTTATAGCGGGCCATAAGGTTACCGGTAAAGTCCGGCGCCAGCGGCAGATCCAGGTCGCCGGTAAACGGTACGGCGCCGGTGGGATTGAAGATATCCTTGACTTCGGTGTCGAGAATACCGATCCCCCCGGAGATCACCAGCCCTTCTATAGGGTTGGCGGTGAGCTCCAGTTCACCGCCGACGACAGTTGCATCATTGTTGGTTACCAGATTGGTGATATTCACGAAGCTGGTGTTCTGCATGTCTTTGTAGTCGTAGTAGAAGACCGCACCGTTGAGGCGCGCCATACCGTCCATCAGGGTTGCCTTGAAACCGATCTCATACGCGTTATTGGTCTCTTCATCATATTTCCTCACGTCGGGTGCCAGGCCGGTGACATTGCCGGTGATGAAGCCGCCGCTCTTGACGCCGCGGCGGTAGGCGCCATAGATCAACAGATCGCTGTTGGGTCGGTAGTTGAGTTCCAGGTTGGTGTTCACGAGGCCCTTGTCGAAGACCGCCAGGTCGCCGTGCAGGTCACGGTTGAGCCGGGTGATCGCTGATCCCGGGCTGTTGCGAATGGTGCTGCCGATCGCGTTGAATTGGGCGAGGTTGGTCGGTTTGGGCGTGTCGAGAGGCACGGTGCCAAAGCCATCCAGGGCATTCACTTCCTTGTCATCCCGTGTGTATCGGGCGCCGACAATCAGCGTCATCTTCTGCGAAAAGTCGTATTCACCCTGTGCGAACACGGCCCAGCTCTCAAGCGCCTGCTGGTCAAAATAACTCTCCGCCAGGAGCCCACCAGGTACGGGTGTCACTGCCTCACTGAAAAACAGCGGTGTGGTCGAGCGCGTAAAAAGGTCCTGATCGAGATAATTTGCGCCCGCAGTGACGCGCCAGTTACTTTCCTCATAAGTGGCACGGAGTTCCGCCGTCCAGTGTTCTGATTCACCGTCGTTGCTGAACAGACAAAGCGGGTCCGGCCCGTTGTCGCAGTCCTCGACCTCGAACTTTTCGCTCTTCAGCCAGCCGGCCAGGCCGACGATTGATAGCTTGTCGGAGAGGTCCCAGTTCACGTTGGCCATGTAATGCTCTATCTTGTTGCCGATGCTCATGGGTCCATCGGCATTCACCAGGTCGACGCCCTGAGTGTTCGTGCTCGCCCGGCTGTTGCCGAAGGCATCGGACTCAACGGCAACCGTGCCGAAACCGTCTGACGCGGCGACCGGGTAGAGGATCTCGTTGGAGCCTGCGGCCGGCCCCATTTCCCCGATTTCCGCTTTCAGATTGATCGATACGCTGTCACTCGCTTCGATAAGCAGTTGCGCGCGACCCGCCCAGAATTTGTTCTCGCCACCTTTGTCGAACTGGGCCTGCGGATTGATATTCCGCACATAGCCCTCGTTGCGATCTGTGGCAAAGGATCCGCGGAATGCCACCTTGTCACTCAATGGCACATTGACGAATCCGTCGGACCTTACCAGCCCGTAACTGCCACCGGAGACTGAGACCGCACCGGCGACGCTTTCGAGGTCCGGCTTGCGCGTGTAGAAGTTGACGGTGCCCGCGGTGGAGTTGCGGCCCTGTATAGTGCCCTGCGGACCGCGTGCAACTTCCACGCGCTCGAGGTCGAACATCAAAAAGTCAGCCTGGCCGGCGCCTATCATGTAGAACTCATCCACATAAGACGTCGCCGTCGCTTCCGTCGTGTCCTCGAAGTTCGGCTGTCCGACGCCGCGCAGCGTGACCTGGGTGTTGTAACCTGGCGTCGCGTAGGACCGCACAATCTGGTAATTGGGGATAGACGCAGTGATGTCGCCGGCCGTGGTCAGCGGCCGTGCCTCAAGCTCGTCACCGGACAGCGCCGACACCGAAATCCCGACATCCTGCAGATTCTGCTCGCGTCGATTGGCGGTGACCACCACTTCTTCAAGTGCGTTGGCCCGTTGTGCCGGCGGCGTGCTGCTCTGGGCAAGTGCTTCCACTGTAAAAGTCGTTGCGGATATCCCAAGCAATACCCGGATTGCGCTGGTTAGCGTTGGTGTTTTCATGCTCGTCTCCCGACTCGTTATGGTGTTTATGGGTCGTCTTCGGTAAGCAGGCTTGACGTTACGACCAGAGCAAAAGTCAGTCAATAGTTTTAATTAATATTGTTCTACGATAGTGTAGTAAGAAAAGGAGATTATTAATGGCACGTCTGAGTGGCAAGGTAGCGCTGATCACTGGCGCGGGAAGCGGCGTAGGCGCCGCCTGCATGGATCTGTTTCTGGCCAAGGGAGCAAAAGTCGTGGGTGTCGGGCGAACCGAATCGCGCCTGCGAGAAACCCTCGGTAGCATCGGAGGTGCCAACGACAGCAATGCCCGCATTATAGCGGCGGATATCAGCACCGAGACCGGCGTCAACCTCGCCGTGGAGGCCGCGCAAGAGGCGTTCGGCGCTATCGATATCCTGGTGCATGCGGCGGGTGTCGGCTATAGCTGGGAAAAACAAAGCCCGGGTTCCATGGCCGACGTAGTTGATGCAGCGCCCGACAAATGGAGCGAGGTCATGCGTATCAACCTCGACGCCTATTATCTTCTTTGCCGTGCCATCGTGCCGATTATGAAGACAGCGGGCGGCGGTTCCATTGTCGGCGTCACCAGTATCTCCGGCTTCCAGGGATTGCCGGTGGCGCACGCCTACACAGCGGCGAAGGCGGCGATGATCAATCTCACGCGATCCATGAGTGTAAGCTACGTCAAACACAACATCCGGGTAAATTGCATAGCGCCCGGCCTTATCGCCACTCCGATGGTCGAGGATGTCCTCAACCTGTTCGACGACCCCGACACTGCCGAGCAACTCACCCCCATGTGCCGACCGGGCACACCCGAGGAAATGGCCTACGGCTGTCTCTACCTGGCCAGCGACGAGTCGACCTATTGCAGCGGCACTGTTCTGGTGATCGATGGCGGCACCACTGCACGGCAGTAGTCGCATAGCGGGAACGCCACACCAGACAAACAACGCTTCCCTGACACAGGAAAACATCATGGAATTTGCCTACAACGAGAAAGTTAGAGCGTACTCGGCTCGAATCGAGGACTTCCTGGCTGAGCATATTTACCCGAACGAAGCGCGCTTCTACAGCGAAGCTGAAACGCTTGGCCCCTGGAAAGTCTATCCGGTAGTGGAAGAACTCAAGAAAATTGCACGCAGCGAGGGTCTGTGGAACCTTTTTCTGCCGGACAGTGAGCACGGAGCAGGTCTCAGCAACCTTGAGTACGCCCCCCTGTGCGCACTGATGGGTCGCTCCCATTTGGCGCCCGAAGTCTTTAATTGCTCGGCGCCAGATACCGGCAACATGGAAACCATCATTCGGTATGGCACGCAGGAGCAGATCAGGGACTGGGCCGAACCGCTTCTGAGAGGCGAGATACGCAGTGCTTTTGCAATGACAGAACCAGAAGTTGCATCCAGCGACGCGACCAACATTGAAAGCTCCATCGTACGTGATGGCGACGATTACGTAATCAACGGACGAAAGTGGTACACCACTAACGCTACAGACCCGCGCTGCAAGATCATCATTTTCATGGGTAAGTCGTCACCGGACCATGAGAGTCGCTACAAACAGCAGTCAATGATCCTTATACCGAAGGATACGCCCGGCGTCAGGGTTGTGCGCTCACTGCCAGTGTTTGGCTTCTATGGCGTTCCCGATCGCGCAGCGGAGGTACTGTTCGAGAACGTGCGAGTACCGGCAAGCAACATGCTGCTGGGCGAGGGGCGCGGTTTCGAGATTGCCCAGGGGCGTCTCGGGCCCGGGCGTATCCACCACTGCATGCGCCTGATCGGCCTGGCAGAGCGCATTCTCGAGCGCATGTGCCGGCGTCTGGAGGCCAGGGAGGCCTTCGGTGGCTCGGTGTCGAAACAGTCAGTCTCGCTCGAGCGCATTGCCGAATCCCGAATCATGATCGAGCAGGCACGCCTGCTGACACTGCATGCTGCATGGAAGATGGATGAGGTGGGCAACAAAGAGGCACGCCGCGAGATCGCCATGATCAAGGTAGCTGCGCCCAACATGGCCTGCCAGGTCATCGACTGGGCAATACAGGCTTTTGGCGGCGGAGGCACCAGCAGCGACCATCACCTCACCTCTGCCTATGCTACAGCACGCCTGCTGCGCCTGGCGGACGGACCGGACGAGGTGCACCGCAATCAGATCGGCAAACTCGAGCTGCGGCGGATCGGCGAAACGGATGCGACCCGCATGGGCAACAGCGGCGATTTCCTCACTCTTGCAGAGGCGGATGAAAAAGCGCGTGGCGGGCTTTTCCCTCCTGAGTCCCGCTGAACCCGAGGCCAAGATCATGCTCGATCAACTCTTACAGAGGTACGCGGACGGACCGGTCACTCTGAGCCGTCACGCAGATCACATTGTTGTAGTGACGCTAAACCGTCCCGCTGCGCGCAATGCTGTCAACCCAGAAATCACTCAACGACTGGACGACATTGTTCATGGACTCGAAGACGATAATGACATCTGGGCCGTCCTTCTCACGGGAGCCGGTGGACGTGTGTTTAGCGCGGGAGCAGATCTTAAGGAGGTCGCCGAAAGTGGGTTTGGCAGTCTTTACACAGAGCGCGGCGGCTTTGCAGGCTTCACTTTCGCCGAACGGCGCAAGATCTGGATAGCGGCAATCGAGGGTTTTGCCCTCGCCGGTGGATTTGAACTGGCGCTGGCCTGCGACATGATGGTGGCAGGCGAGTCGGCACAGTTCGGCCTGCCAGAGGTGGGGGTAGGTCTGGCAGCTGCGGCCGGTGGCATATATCGTCTGCCCCGTGCATTGCCTCGAAACCTGGCTATTGAGCTGATCGCCACCACAGAGCGGTTGTCGGCACAGCGGGCGCACGCTTTTGGACTGATCAACCAGGTCACCGCCGATGGCTCGGCGCTGGACGCAGCGGCACAATTGGCGGCGCGCGTGTGCCGCAATGCACCGCTTGCGGTACAGGAGAGTGTAGCGCTTGCGCGCAAGGCCTTTGACATGACTGACCGGGAATTGGCGAGGGCCAGCATCGACGCACAGTCGCGGCTGTCACAGACCGACGATTTCAGCGAGGGGCCAAAAGCGTTTATCGAAAAACGGCCGCCGGTGTGGAAAGGAAAATGATATGCGGGAGATAACGCCATGAAAATGGGTGTCGTAGGTGCCGGCCTGATGGGGCGGGAGATCGCCTTTGTCTATGCCATGGCCGGATGGAACCTGGTGCTTGTAGACCGCAGCCAAGCTCAGCTGGAGCAGGCACTGAGCATTCTCACGGACCTTGTGGGCAAAGGGCTCAAGCGTGGATTATACGAAGACGAGACGGCGAAAGCCGCCCTGGGCCGAATTCAGCTGTCGACAGAGCTGGGTGACATGCACGATTGCGAATTTGTAGTCGAAGCGGTGTTCGAGCAGGAATCTGTCAAGGCCAACGTTCTCGAGCGACTGAATGAGATCTGCAGTGACAGCTGCATTTTTGCCTCAAACACCTCAACCATTCCGATCTCAACGCTCGCCAGCTATCTGCCCGAATCGCGACGCCGGCGGTTCATCGGGACACATTACTTCTCCCCAGTATCTCGGATGAAGCTGGTCGAGGTGATTCCCGCTTTTGATACATCGGACGAGACCACTGCCGGCGTGATGGAGATGTGCTCCCAGGCGGGCAAGACGCCCATCCTTATCAAGGATGTTGCCGGTTTCGCGGTCAATCGCATGCTCCACGCTTTTATGATCGAAGCCGTGAAACTGGTGGAGGAAGGCGTCGCCACGCCGGAGGATCTTGACACGGCCTGCCGCCTGGGCCTCGGGCATGCGATGGGACCTTTTGAATTGATGGACGCGGTAACCGCGGACCTATGTGTCGAGGCCCAGGAAATAATGCAGGAGGCCTATGGCGAGCGTTTTCGACCGCCTGCCCTGCTCAAGCAGCGCGTCCGCGCAGGGCTTGGCGGCGGTCGCGGCCGCCGGGGCTGGAGACGAGACGACAGCAGCTGACGCCAATCACAATCCGCCCCTGGGGTCCGCGTAGACAAGCTCAGCCCGCGCCGGACATTCCTCCGTCTACCGGCAGGGCGACGCCATTGATGAAGGAGGCTTCCTCGGAACACAGGTACAGCGCCGCATTGACCACGTCCGAAAGCTCTCCGAAACGCCCTACGGGTATTCTGGCGATCAACCCCTCTTTCACCGCCTCCACGCTATCTCCAAGGCCGAGGCCCGGGAAATCATTCAACAACTTGCGACCCATGTCGGTATTAAAGAGGCTGGGGCAGAGGCAGTTCGCACGCACGCCGTAGCCAAAAGTACCTGCTTCCGTGGCAGCCAACTTGGTCAGACTGATGACGCCAGCCTTGGAGGCGCTGTAGGCGGCGAGTCCTGGCGTGGACGTGAGCCCCGCCACCGAGGCGAGGTTCAGTATCGCACCACCGCGGCCGCAGGCGCCGTCTGGCTGCATGGCACGAAAGGCATGTTTGATACCCAGCATGGTACCGATCAGGTTGATATCGAAGAGATCGCGACAGGCCTGTGGGGTAGTGTCTAAATACAGTTCAGAGATCTCGACACCCGCGTTGTTGATCACCACGTCGAGGCCGCCCGCTTCTGTAATGCAATATTCGACCGCGGCTGCCCAGTCATCGTCACTACGGACATCCAGCGGGATAAAATGACAACTGGAGCCTGCGCCGGAAATTTCCCTCGCTGTCGTCTCGCCAGCTTCCCTGTCGACATCACCGATTACGGCGGTAGCGCCCCTGGCGACGAAACCACGCGCGAATTCGGCGCCGAAACCACGTGCCCCACCGGTGACCAGCACGACCTTGCCTTGATAATCGATCATCGTATTGTTCCTCTCTGATATTGGATGTCTTGCTCAAAACCGATACGCGAAGCGCATGCCGTACTCTCGCGGACGACCCGGATAACGTCCGTCGGTATCAAAAGCGGGCACGGCACTGTGCCAGTAATACGTGTCTGCCAGATTTCGCCCCCAGAGTGACAGCTCCCAGCCCGTGGAAAGTGACCGTACACCAAGCTGCATGTCCAGCAGTGCGTAGGCATCTATGCGGTAACGCTCCTGAAGCCTGGGAACGGGTGTGAGAACACCGACACTGTCCGACTGGCCGGTGAGTCCCGCACTGGCAAAGCCTTGCAGGGAACTGCTCACGTCGACGGTGTAGGTGGCACGAGCAGAATAGGACCACTCGGGAGTGTAGGGCAGATCGGCTCCCGCATAAGAAGCAGTTATCGGCTCAAAACCCATCGGCCCCATGGTTGAGCCCACAGCGCCTTCGTATTCAGTGACTTCCGAGTCAAGCCAGGTTACAGCCAGACTGATTTCCAAAGCATCGGACACCCGGGCATTGAATTCCAGCTCTGCGCCGAGCACTTCAGATTTAGGAACGTTGAGCAGCTTGTCAAGCTGGTTGAAGATAGGATCGACAAACTTTGCGCGCAGCTGCTTGTTTTCATAATCGTAGAAGAAAGCGGCGCCGTTCAGCGAGGCGCGCCCGTTCCACAGGCCAACCTTGAATCCCGCTTCATAGTCCAGCAGCGACTCCTGTACCACGGGTTCGTAGGCTTCGTAGATGGAGCCCGACAGCGTCGGCATGCTACCCGCCTTGTAGCCCTTCATTATATTGAGATAAACAAGCACGTTGTCGGCGTGGCGATAGTCCACACCGAGTGACCAGGACACATTGTCCTCCCTGAGAGAAAATTCCGGCTTCACGTTCGGCTTCAGATAGGTCTCTGGATTCACCGGGCTGCCATCGGCATTGGTGCGCGTATCCAGAGCGATGTTGTCCCCTGGCTGGAGAACGCCCTCGTAGCCGATATCGCCAAATAGAAACGGCCATGCCAGGTTGAAGAATTCGGTTACTGTGAACTCGGCTCCGTTCTGTGGCTCAAGAAATGGATGATTTGCATTACTGGATACTGAGTCACGGTCGGCCTCGGTATAGCGCACGCCGCCGCGCAGCGTGAAAGCGTCGTTGATGTCGTACTCGAGATTGGCGAACACAGCACGGTTCTCCATATCCTGATCAGACTCAAAAATATTCACACTGATACCGTTGACCATGGTAGACGTGGTGTCCGGGTAGTAGTAACCAGCGGACTGCGAGACACTCGAATCCTCGTAGTTCAATCCGACCAGCCAGCGCAGGGCATTGGAGGGATCGTTCGACAGACGCAGCTCCTGGGAGAACGATTCTATGTCGCCCTGGTCGGGTAACAGATCGATCAGGATCAGGTAAGTACCATCAGACTCGATACCAGCGTCGATCTGCGCGTCGGATAATGACGTGATGGAAGTCAGCGTAAGGTTATCGCCGAAGCCGTAGTCGACGCGCAGGCTGGTCTGCCAGAATTCGTTGTCCAGGTAAGGCAGGCCCGGGGTCCAGCCCGCGTCCCTGCCGCTGTTGCCAGTGAACGGCTCATAGCTCTGGATTGGGATCTCGTTTTCCTCAAGAACTCCGCCGAATCCCGCGTCGCCCACCTGGTACTCGGGGTTGAAAGCGATCATCTGCACACCGATAGGGTCATCTTTCTTGCGCCAGCCATTGATGTTCAATGTGACGTCGAGGTTTGCGTTCGGCGTCCAGTTGAGCAGCATGCGCGCAGCAGTGTTATCCCGCTCGCCGAGGGTTTCACCCGGTATGTCGTAACTGCGCTGCCAGTCATCCGCCCGCACTGTTTTTACCGCTAGGCGGCCGCGCAGCGTGGGGGTCAGTGAGCCACTAACAAAGCCCTCTGCCTCCAAGGT
The DNA here is from genome assembly GCA_964613795.1 of uncultured Alteromonadaceae bacterium. Classification (GTDB taxonomy): domain Bacteria; phylum Pseudomonadota; class Gammaproteobacteria; order Pseudomonadales; family Halieaceae; genus Chromatocurvus. The sequence continues at coordinate 215,327 of CAZTJR010000002.1, forward strand.
CTGAAAGCGGCCATAAGACATGTTGATACCTGCAGACAGCTCGTCGGTGGGCTTCTCCGCTATGAAGTTTATTGCACCGCCCGTGGCATTGTTACCGAACAGCGTTCCCTGAGGCCCCTTGAGAACTTCGACCCGCTCGAGGTCAAAGGCTACGAGATCAGCCATGACGGGGAACGGCAGCGGTGCCTCATCCAGGTAAAGACTCACTGAGGGATAAGCTGCGAGGGTTGATTCGAAGAAGCCAATACCGCGCAGGGTATAGACGGGCGATGTTGAGAGTGATGGTGCATACGTAAGCCCGGGGACATGCATGGCGAGATCCGCAACATTGCCAATACCGAGATTCCGCATCTTGTCTCCACTCATGGCGGTGACCGTAAGACCCACGTCGCTTAAGCTCTGGGACCGCTTGGTCGCCGTGACAACCACCTCCTCCAGAACAGTCTGTGCATTGGCGGAGACTGCTATCGTGCCGAGAAAAAACAGTGTGCAGGCCGTCTTGCCAAACTCTGCTCGTATATTCATCACTTGCCTCATGATTATTATGGTTGGGGCGTTTCAATCCATGGCGCTGCAACTGCTCGCCTTAATGCTGCTTAAAAAATGACACGCAAGCCGCTCACTCCCCACAGGTATCACTGAAAAAATCCAGGATCAGCGCGTTCAGCGCCTGGGGTCTGTCCAGCATCAGCCAGTGCGAGGCACCTTCCAGCCGTTCATAGCGCCATTGTGAATCCATGAACTCCGCAGAACCCAGCATCTGGCTTTCAGTAAGGTAGATGTCGCCACTGCTCCACACACCCATCGTCGGCACGCTGATACGCGGCATCTGCCAGCCTTCTTCAGTCCAGGTGTCCAAATCCATATTGGCGCGGTACCAGTTCAGGGCCGCTGTGAGTGCACCGGGGCGAGAGAGATCGGAGATCCATTTGTCCATTTCCGGATGATGACACCAGAGGTCCCGGAAGAAACGCCAGTCTTGCCGGGTAATAATGTCCTCCGCCAGACCCTGACGCATGAATACCAGCATGTACCAGGCAAGACGACGCTGCGCGATACCCGCTTTCCACAAGGATGTAATGTGCCCCACCGAGAGTGCGACATGTTGCTGCACCCTCTCCGGATGCAGCGCTGACAGCGTCCAGCCCACAGCAGCACCCCAGTCATGGCTGACCAGCCGTACGCGCTCAAGCTCGTAATGGTCGAGCAGCGCGATGACATCCCCGATGACTTCGGAAACGGCATAAGCCTCTACTTCCTGCGGCTTGTCCGAGCCGCCAAAGCCGCGTTGATCGGGAGCAATAACCCGGTAACCGCATGCGAGCAGAGAGGGTATTTGGTGGCGCCAGAGATGAGCTGAGTCGGGGAAGCCATGCAGCATCAGCACCGGCGCACCCGACCCCTCGTCTAAAACCTGGAATCGATAGTCACCCAGTGTGAGCTTTTCAATCGCCATACGTAAGCTCCCTTTATCCGCTGTTATTGTTCTTAATCTGTCATTCCCGTGGAAGCCGGGGCCGGCATTTGCACCGCTTTCTGCCTAAGCCCGCGCGAGGGCCATTCCGCCGCGAGACTTTCCTTGCCGCGTCCCGTTCAGAGAATTCAGAAGTCGTAGGAAACGGTCGCGCCGTAAGTCCTGGGCTGCCCCACCATGCGCATGACGACATCATTGTTTGACACCAGATTGGTAGCGTAGAACTCATCGAACAGATTTTTTCCCCATGCGGTGAGGGTCAGGCCACTCTCGAGCATTTGCAGACCCAGGCGGGCGTCAAGCGTGGTGTAGCCATCAATGATGAAGGGCCTGTCGTAAAGTGTACGTATGTCGGGCCTGTCAGGCAGCGGTATGCGGCTGCCGCCAATATAGGCATCAGCATCTGTTCTGTAGTTGTAGGTGAAGCCCATGAAAAACTCGCGGTCTCCACGCTGTCCCATCGGCCTCCGATAATCAACGTCCATGACAAGCGTCCACTCCGGCGCAAACGGAAGTCGGTCACCGGAGAAATCCTGATCGTCACCGTAGATATCGGTACTGGCGAATTTTTCCACTTCAGTATCGAGGTAGCTCAGGGAACCAGTCAGCGTCAGGCCATCCGTCGGAACCCAGGAAACATCTGCCTCAGCACCGATAATCCGGGATTCCGGAACATTCTGTAATTGCTGAAGCAGACCGAACAGGTCGTCCTTGAGCGTGCCCTGGATCTGCTTGTCTTCGTACTCCTGATAGAAAACAGCGGCATTGGCCTGCATCCTGCCGTCCAGCAGCGTGGCCTTGGTACCCAATTCGTAGGAAACCACAGACTCCTGCGTCGCCGGGATCAGTGCCGACTGCACGGAGGCCGTGATCGCTGGGAAGCTGCCAGCCTTGTAGCCTTTGGATACATTCAGATAGAGCAGCGTGTCCATATTCAGGCGATAATCTGCGCCGACCTTCCAGGATACGTTGTCCTCCTCCAGCTCGAAAAGAAAGGGGTCGCCAGGCAGAAACTGATCATTCAACGTGTAGCAGTCCCTGGGGCCCAGCTCTATGCGCTGACCGCCGATCAACTCGCCCAGCAGGCTGAACAGTTCCGCCACCCGTCCGTCACCCGGACTGTAACCGCAGATCTCAGTATCGTTGGTGGTGTCTGTGTAACGGGCACCGGCACGCAGCGTTAGATCCTCACTGATGTCATATTCAACGTTGCCGAATACCGCGTAGTTATCGATATCAGACGTCGAATCGATGCCGCTGATGTTGATGAACAGGTTCGCCGCATTGCTCAGAGAGTTGTCTGCATAGGCGATATGCTGGTCTTCCTTGATCTCCGCTGTGTCGTAGTTCGCGCCCAGTGTCCAGCGCACGGCTGCTCCCAGCGCATTGGCGTTGGAGAGTCGTATCTCCTGATTGAAGGCACGAATCTCACCCTCATCCTTCGGGTTGTCCGCAAACTGCGGAGCGCCTCCGTCAAGGTCGGTTACCGGATCTTGATCGAGACGGTTGTAGGTTGACAACGAGGTCAGGGATACGGTGTCCGTAATTATAAAATCCACCCGAAAAGAGGCCTGCATCATGCTGCGATCGCCTTCCGGATACGGGTCCGGGGTCCAGTCCGCCAGCCGTGCATTGTTCGACGGTATCAGCGGATAATTAGCTTCCGCATCCGTCGGCGCACCCTCAGCACTCGGAATGATCGTGATGGTCTGCTTGGCCTGCGGGTCTGACGTATCTATCGAACCGTTCAGGTTCAGGGACAGGGATAGCCGCTCCGTCGGATTGGACTCGAGTAGGAATCGCGCCGCCACGTAATCCTGGGCACCCAGTTCGTCATCCCGCGTATAGCTGCGTTGCCAGTCATCCCGCTTGCGATAATCAAAAGCCAGGCGCGCGCCCATGCTCTCACCGACAGGTCCACTCACAAAGCCATTCGCAAGGAATTCGTTGAAGCGTCCATAACCAACCTCAACATTGCCCTCCCGCTCCAAGGTAGGTTTCGCGGCAATATAGTTGATGGCGCCACCGGTAGAATTCTGGCCAAACAGCGTACCCTGTGGCCCCTTCAGGACCTCGACGCGCTCAAGATCAAACAGTGACCTGCCACCGAGCACCGGAAAAGGCAGGGGCGCCTCGTCGAGGTACAGACTCACTGCCGGATAGACCGCGAGTGCATCGGCGTTGTAGCCCACGCCACGAAGCGTATATACCGGCGTATTATGACTTGAGGGCGCCAGTGCGAGGCCGGGAACAATCGCGGCAAATTCTTCCGGGTTCGTGATCTGCCGATTCCGTATAGCATCGCCGGAAAAAGCGGTCACCGTAAGACCAACATCGTTAATGCTTTGCTGGCGCTTATTCGCCGTGATGACGATCTCTTCAAGGACGCCATCCTGTGCCGTCACGATCGTCGAACCGAGGCAGAAAGACACGCACGCCGTGGCGCCGGTCAGAATTTTTCGCGGCCTTATCATTGTCTGCCTCCAAATCCGGCCGGACATCGCGAGCTGTCGGCCGCCTACAATTATTGTTAGATTCCGCTGACTCTACTGGCTTTTGAGTTTTTGTAAACACCTTTTGTAGTACAATGTACATTACATCGCAGGTATTCCCCACGTCGAACCGGAAGCCGCTTAGCCGAAATCCAGCTTCAGGCCGGCAAAGGATGAAAGCATGCCGCGGTGCGTCATATCCACCTGCAGGGGGCAGACCGATATCGCGGCATCCGCCATAGCGCGCAGATCGGTTCCCGTTTCGTCACCGCCGGCCTCTGGCTCAAGGTGAACCCAGTAATAAGGTATCTGCCGGTTATCGACCCTGCCCTCGGTCTTGAAGGCACCGGGCGGTCTTCGTCCCATGGAAACCACATCGACACCGCTGACTGCATCAGCGGTAACCGGCGGAAAATTGACATTGACAAAGGCACCGCTGTCGATGCCCCGATCGAGTATCTGCTCAATCATGGGGATGGCGTAACGCTCGGCTGTCTCCCAGGGAACGTCGGCACCGCGCAGGAACACCTGGCTAAGGGCGATGGACGGAATTCCCATCAATGCCGCCTCCATGGCAACCGCAATTGTACCGGAGTAGTGGATCTCATCTGCAAGGTTGCCGCCACGATTAATACCAGCGAGAACCAGCGTCGGCCGCTCCTGCATGATTTCCTGGAGTGCCATCAGAACACAGTCGGTGGGCGATCCCTTAATGGCGATATGCCTGTCAGCCAGCTGCCTCAGCCGTATGGGAACATGCATGGAGACAGAGTGAGAAGCACCCGACTTTTCTTCATCCGGAGCGACCACCCAGACGTCCTGACAATGCTCTCGAACGACTTTTTCCAGCAGCTTTATTCCCGGTGCATGCAAGCCATCATCGTTTACGATCAACACACGATGGTCGGCCAGTCTAGTCATAGCAATCTCCACAGGGCAATGCCCGCGAGGGGCACAGAGTTATTTTGAACGTCACATGCATGCTAGAGTACTACTTTTTTGTCATACATTAAATTGTCACTTGAAGGATAAAACCGCATGGACGATGTATACATAGTCGGCGTTGGAATGACCCCCTTCGGGCGCTTCCTGAACCGATCATTGACCGACCTGACGGAAGAAGCCGTCGACCTCACTCTTCGGGATGCAGGCCTGTCACACAAAGACATTGGTGCGATCACCTTCGCCAACGCGACGCAAGGCGCCATGGAGGGGCAGTTCGGTATACGCGGTCAGGTTGCGCTATCGCGTCTGCCTTTTGACAGCGTGCCCATCATCAATGTGGAGAACGCCTGCGCGAGTGCTTCCACAGCCCTGCAGATCGCCATGACCCAGGTCCAGGCGGGCCAGGTTGATATCGCCCTGGCCGTGGGCGCCGAGAAGATGTGCCACACCGACTCCACCCTTTCCATGGCGGCCTTCCAGGGCAGCTGGGACCGCGCGAACAGCGGCAACACGATTGACAGGCTGGAGGCGATGTCTGCCGCCATGCCCACGCCGGACGAAGACGCCTCCCGCGAGAGTACGCGAACCGTGTTCATGGACATCTACGCTGCCTTCGCCAAATATCACATGGGGAGATTCGGCACCACTCAGCGTCAGATTGCTGCGGTTGCCGCCAAGAATCACCGTCACTCGGTGGAGAATCCGCTCTCGCAATACCGCAACTCCTTCACGATCGACGAAGTATTGAGCAGTCGGCTGATCGCCTGGCCCTTTACGCTGCCCATGTGCTCGCCCATCAGCGACGGCGCCGCCGCCGCCATAGTCTGCAGCGCCTCTACGTTCAAGCGTATTGAGCATAAGGTTCGCGCCGTCAGAATCCGGGCCTGCTGTCTGATGAACGGCGGACGCAGGGAGCACACAGAGATCGAAAGGCATATCTCGCGGCGCGCGGCACTGAATGCCTACGAGACTGCCGGAGTGTCTCCCGGAGATATTGATGTAGTGGAATGCCATGATGCCACCGCCTTCGGCGAGATCCAGCAAAGCGAAAATCTCGGCTTTTTCGACTTCGGCGAAGGCGGCCCGGCTGCGGAGCGTGGCGATACTGCCCTGGGGGGGCTCATACCGTTCAACCCTTCCGGCGGCCTTGAATCGAAGGGCCACCCGATCGGGGCAACGGGTCTCGGTCAGATTCATGAACTGGTGACTCAGCTGCGCGGTGAGGCGGACCAGCGACAGGTAGAGGGCGCGAGACTGGCGCTGCAGGAAAACGGAGGCGGTCTCATCGGGATCGAAGAAGCGGCAGTTGTGGTCAGCATTCTGGAGTCCTGCAGATGAACATGGCGCAGTTGCTGGAAAATACCGCCCTGAGCTACTCGAGCCGTCCCGCGGTTTCTTTGGGTTGCCGCACGCTGTTCAACTACGCACAGCTCAGAGAGCGAGTCGCCCGCCTCGCGTCCGCGATCCACCGCCTGTCGGGCGACAGCAGCGTTGTCGCAATCACTACCCCGAATTGTCCGGAATATCTGGAAATGCTCTTTGCCACCTGGCACTGTGGGTTGGCTGCAGCGCCGATGAACGCGCGACTCAGTGCCCACGAGCTGGCGTTCATGGTGCGAGACTGCGATGCCCGGCTGGTCTTCAGTAGCCCGGAACAGGCGGAAGCGCTGCAGACGCTGCTGCAGGACGTCATCATCCTGGTTCCCGACACGGCAGGCTACAGCAACGCGCTGGCGTCAGCGCCCCTGGGCATTACGGAGCGGGCGGCAGACGAGCTCGCCTGGATTTTCTATACCAGCGGGACCACTGGCAAACCCAAGGGGGCAATGCTCTCCCACGGCAATCTGATGGCGATGATGCTGTCATACTATGCCGATATCGATCCGCTTGACGAGCATGACGCGCTACTGCACCTCGCGGCGACCTCTCATGCATCCGGCCTATTTGGACTCTCCTTTATTGCAAAGGCAGGCAACAACGTCCTGCCGGAAAGCGGCGGATTCGAGCCCAAGGAACTCGCGGCGCTGATCAATCACTACCCGAAACTGACCTTCTTCATACCGCCCACTCTTCTCCGGCGCCTCAATCGCTACCCTGAACTCGCGCAGGCCGATCTGGACAACGTGAAGACAGTGCTGCTCGGTGCTGCTCCGGTCACACCCGCAGATCTGCGTGCCGGTCACGCGATGTTCGGGCCAAAACTCTGGAATGGCTATGGACAAGGGGAAAGCCCCTGCACCATTACCGCCATGAGTCAGTCGATGATCGCGAAAAGCCTTTGCGAGAGGCGCGATGACCGCCTGGCATCGGTCGGCATCGTGCGCACTGGCCTGCGGATTGCGGTAATTGACGCTGGGGGGCAGCCACAGGCACCCGGAGCGATAGGCGAGATCGCCGTCAGAGGGCCCACTGTGATGCAGGGCTACCTGCACCGGCCCGACGCCACCGCGGACGCGCTGGTGGGAGGCTGGCTGCGCACCGGTGATATCGGTCGACTGGACGAGGAAGGCTACCTGACACTTCTCGACAGGAAGAAGGACGTGATCATCTCGGGAGGCATGAATATCTATGCTCGAGAAGTTGAAGACGTGCTGCATGAGGTAGAGAGCATCGCCGACCTCGCTGTTATTGGCCTGCCGGATCCGGAATGGGGCGAGAACGTACTTGCCATCGTCGTCGCATCGCCCGGGAAGGCGCCGGATATCGCTACGCTGGACGCCCTGTGCCTTGAACGCCTGGCGCGTTTCAAAAGACCGAAATTCTATTATTTTGTCGACGATCTGCCGCGAAACGCTAGCGGAAAAGTGCTGAAGCGGCAGTTGCGCGACGAAATGACAGGAAGAGACCCCAGCACGTTCCTGACGCCCCGCTAATTTGTCGGCCAGCAGAGTACTGCGAGGACGAGTAGCGCCTGCTACCATTCGCGAGCTAAGTACACACTCATGTCGACAGGTAAATCGGTTGCCAGCATCCGCTGGCTACAGGATGCGGGGAATCAATCAAATGAGCGGGCTGCAGAAACCAGGGTCTAAGAAATCCGGAAAAAACCCGAGCCAGGGAAATTCACCCGACATCGTGGTCAATTGGATTCAGGAAGGACTCTACAACGGGCGCTTTGTGCCCGGACAAAAGCTTGTGGAAGCCGACCTTATCGCCACGCTGAACATCTCGCGTGGCCCCGTACGAGAAGCACTGAAGCGCCTGCACGGCAAAGGAGTCGTCAAACAGATACCTTATCGCGGAGCACATATCCGAGCGTTTTCCCGAAAAGAAGCTGCTGACCTCCTAATCGTTCTTGAGCCTATGACATCACTGATGGCCAAGCTTGCTGCCGAGGGTGTTGCTGCGGGCATGCCGACGAAACCGCTGGCGGGCATTCAGGAATGGATAGACAAGTTCCAGCGCGGCAGCGTGAACGACGTGACATTTGTCGGCAAAAGACAGCATCTTTACCAGACCCTGATGGAAATTGGCGGTAATGTCGAACTGCCCTACATCATGCCGACGGCGCTGCTGCACTTGTTGCGCTTGCAATCATTCCCCTGGCTGGACAATGAGAAGCGCCAGCAGGTGATCGACGAATACGCGCGAATTATCGATGCCGTGCTCAGTGGTGATCCCGGACGCGCCGCCCGGGTTGGCAAACAGCATGTTCAGGCGGCGAAGAAGCGCCTCTCGGCGTTACCGGACGAGGTTTTTCCCGACTTGCGCATGAGCGAATGAGATCTGCGACCACGTTTTGATCAAATACTCAAGCCCAAAACGGGGTTCCTTGCAGGCTACGGAAATCGCCCTCAACAGAGGCTCACAGCACCTCGTGGATGTGGTATCGCGGTCCATCTGGTAGACGCTCCCCGATCCCTATTGCCAGTATCCGGTTCAACCAGTCATAACGTGGATCGGATGTCTCAAAGCGCGGTGCAATACGAAAGTACATATCGCGCCAACTCACGGCTTCTCCCACTGCCAACTTCCTCATGATTTCCGCGGATGCATGGCGCATGCCCGTATACCGGCAGTTGATCAGCGCACCGTCGATGGTCTCTATCACCAATCGCACATCCAGTTCAAGGATCCCGGCGGCGTTGGTCACCGCCCAGTCGCTACCACCGGACAGAATGCGCCCGCTCAGGCGGGCCCCTTCAATACCTCCTCCACAGACGGGCACACACTTGCGCTCTCCGGCGGGAGTGGCGCCAAGCCTGTGTGGTGGCTCGAGTACAGCCGTGAGAATTCCAATCGGCGCTGTTTCCAATGGATGAACCGAGACAACACCCCCCGATCGCGTCTCTGCCATGCTACCCCCCTGTTTTCAAGTGACCTACGCGCAATGGCGCAGAGGCGAAAACTCTCTCCGGCGTTGACCGACTGCCGCCCGTCTAATATTGTACTACCATATTATTTTACAAACGATGAGAGTGCTTGTGTCGACACTTGTTCTTGGTGGTTCCCGGGGAATCGGGCTAGAAATCGCTAGCGCTTTCGCAAGCGATGGCAATCACATCTTCATTAATTACGCTGGCGATGATGGCTGCGCCGCCGCTGCGCAGCAACGGGTCACTGACCTTGGGGGCACCTGCACGTTGATCAAGTCGGACGTCTCTACCCCCGAGGGTTGCACAACAGTCGCAGAGGCAGTAGGTGAAAAAACGGACAGAGTCGATCAGATTGTGCATAGCGCCGTCATGGCCTACCCAACCAGTATCCTGGGCGCGGAACCTGCCCGCTTCGACAAGGCGGTGTCGGTCAATGGACTCTCACTGCTTTACATAACCCAGGCGTTCCTGCACCTGCTGAGCCGCGGCAGCAGCATTTTTTATTTGTCTAGCCGCGGCGGGCGCACCGTGGTTGAAAACTATGCCGCTATTGGCGTCAGCAAGGCACTTGCAGAAAGCCTGGTGCGTTACCTCGCGGTAGAGTTGGCCCCGCGCGGCATCCGGATAAACTGCATTGCCCCGGGCATCGTGGAGACAGAAGCCGTGCGCGCGGTGTTTGGCAGGAACGCAGGCAATATCGTGGCCCAGGCGGGTGAAAACAACCCCAGCGGGCGGGGTGTGCAAGGCCGGGACTACACGGAGCTGATGCGCTTTCTGGCCTCCCCGGCGGCTGACTACATTACCGGTCAGACGTTTTTTGTGAACGGCGGGGCCAACCTGCACGCCTGATGGGTGACACCGGGTAGCGGTCAGGGTGCCGCTTGCCTTGAACCACGATTGTTGACAGGACAGTGCGCGGGGCGGGCGTCACAGGCAACGACCGTGTACATCGACCTGTACGCCTGCAGTCAGCCTGTATTACGCATGCCAGCAGCAATACCCGCTATCGTCACCATCATGGCCCGCTGCGCGACGGGATCAGCGC